>DAOSDL010000031.1:34168-55413 GCA_035362335.1 Bacteroidota bacterium | reverse complement strand
CCCGCCAGCGCGGTGCTATTGCTGGAAATACACGCGGGAAGGGAATCGCTGGCAAGGACGGTGCTCATAACACAGTAACGCCGCTAGCCGCGCTGAGTTCGGATTTCCGGGGATGTATGGCTACTTTACGGTTTCCATCATCATTCAGGAGCATTTGTGGCAGCACAGAACGGAAACATGGTCAGCGTGCATTACACCGGGACGCTGAGCGACGGCACGATTTTCGACTCCTCGCGTGGACGCGAGCCCTTGTCGTTTGTCCTCGGTGCCGGACAGGTGATCGCGGGTTTCAACGATGCAGTGGACGGTATGGAAATCGGCGATACGCGCACGGTGACTATTCCCGCAGCCAACGCCTATGGTGAGTACCGCCACGAGTGGGCCTTCAATGTGAACCCTTCCGACTTTCCGCCCGAAATCGTGCCCGAAGTGGGCATGGATCTTGACATGCATCAGGATGACGGAGGCAATGTGCCCGTACGGGTCACGGAAGTGACCGAGGAGTTTGTGACGCTCGATGCGAATCATCCCCTCGCGGGCATGGATCTCACCTTCGAGATCGAGCTGGTGGCAATTCAAGACGCGTAGTATCCACGAGCACGTGTGGCGGGCATCCTGCGATCGCGCAGCGATGCCCGCGTGTTTTTTGAGGACAATAGAAGCGAAGCCCGATAGTGGGCGCATCGCTGCGCTCTCCGTCGCGATGTCTGCCCGAGCCGGGCCGCGCAATCGCAGGTGGGATATGGCGTGAAGCACACACGACGCGCAGTTGCTGCGGTGTAGAAAATGCAGTGTCCGCATTTCGGAGAATTGCACGCCTGCGTCCGCCGCACAGCAGGCGGGCACCCAGGAGAGCGGGTGTGTGGAAATCGCTTGATACAGTCCGGATTCGAGGGTGGCAAAATTTATGTTCGCTTTGGCCCGAAATTTTTCAGCAAACGGCGATGCTTGCGCTAATCCCCTTAATCGAAACCATCAGTGAACCGCGTTGTAACAGGAGTTCCCCCGATGCGAATGGCGAACGTCCTTATTATTCTGCTCATTGTCGCCAGCGCATTGCATGCGCAGCAGGGTAATATGACAGCCAGGAAGCACTTCGCCGCAGTGCTCGACGATGTCCGCTCCCGGCATGGCGACAGTGTCGTTTTCTTCGGCGCAATCACAATGAGTGATGCGGGTGGTATTGGCACGCGACTCGACTATAGGAAGGGCACGTCGGACGTGTGGGTATACACGTTCTTGTCGCTGCAGGATCGTCAACTCGTCAGCGGCAACGCCATGGATAGCGAGGAAATGGGGCGCTTCATCGGTGAAGTGCACTCGCAGGCCTGGCCCCCCGCCGCGGAATCCTGGTATCAAAACAGGGCGATACGGCATTGGTGGGTGGATTCCGATACCGCCGCCTCATCCTGGTTGCAGACGGGTATATCGGCGTATGTGGCTACCAGGCCCGGTGCCGAAGTATTTCGTGTCGCATTGAATTCAACGAGTGACCAGGGAGTGATCTGGAGTGTGGCTGCGTCCGATGGTATCGATACCATCGACTGCTCCATCAATGCCTATACCACCGAGATACTCGACTGTATCACCACATCGGTGAACGATGAGGTGGCCGGTCCCTCCGATGCGCACCTCGGCGCCCTGTACCCGAATCCCGTCATGGCAGGCCGACATGCGATCGCGGAACTCACCCTGCCTACACCCTCCACGGTGTCTATATCCATACACGACATACAGGGCCGGTTGCTGGGCTATGTGTTGCGCGAACGACTGCCATCGGGTGCGTCTTCCATCGTCCTCCCCGGCGAACTTATCCGCACACCGGGACTATACTTTCTGCACATGCGTGCCGGTGCCACGACACTGCTTCGCAAACTTGTCGTCATACGATGAATGCTGCCACCGCGCCGTGACGCGGTCCTCCGTGAAGATGTGCATCAAGGCCCATGGGGTTCTGCGAGCGGTCAAGCCCGCGGGCTGCGTCGCTCACGAGGAACCCGTCTGTTTCGTGCATGCTCTCGGGCGGTGGGGCGTTGCTCTCCCTCCCGCCGCTCGCCCTCGCCGCCGGATCGCGTGAGCGGGCGCACGGCGTGGGGACGATACGCGCAGGTCAGGAAAATCGGTATTGATCGAAAGGGACGCATGTACCCATATTGAACTTCCGTTGCCTGACCAAAGGGATGGCGACGGTTCGAGGGAAAACACGGCCGCTGCGACGCACAGGGAGCGCGCGTTGGTCTGCCGCACAGGACGAGAGTACAACGACACAGCATCCCCTTCAACACAGCCATGGTGCAACCATGCCTGTTACCACATACCATCACTTATCGCAGAGGGAGAATCATGCGAAACACCAACCCCTTCGTGCTGCGCGGTATCGTTGCCGCCTGCATCACCGCCTTCGTTGCCATACTGCTGCTGCTGGTCACGGCCTGCTCCGACAGCGCGTCCAACGATCCGGCGTCGCCGCCCAGCGCCTCCGTCACCGCCACGCCCGGCGCCGTGGTCTATGGTCCCATCAATCACGACAATCCTTACGAACAGGTGGGACTGCGGCACAATGCTCTGGTGCACGCCGGACTTGCCGGACTGCGCGCGGCCGACACGGTGTCGGCGCGGGCCTTGTGCGATCGTGCGCTGGAGCGCGCGCGCGAGTGGTGCCTGTTCGACGGCATCGACGCGGACTTCACCGATCAGGCCTTGCGCCATGGCCGCGACCTGCGGCGCCCCGACGACGCGCGCCTTTGGCTCGCCCGCTTCGACCATCCCGCCTACAGTGCACGCGAAACGCATTATCTGCGCGCCATAGGCGAATTGCTTCTGCACTCCGCGAGCATCGATGAAACCGAGCGCGGGCTGCTGGCGCTGGAACGCGAAATCCTGGCCGAGCCCTGGCCCGCCGAAGCAGGCAAGGAAAGCGCCGCACGCATCGCCATTTCCGTGGCGAAACACAGCTTCGCCTACTGGAAGTACGTGCTGCTGTTGGCGCTGGAACAGAAGTACCCGTCCTTCCGCAAGGGAAGTATCGGCGAGCAGGAAATCCGCATCGAAGTACAAACCCCGGGCCAGGCCATCGCAGCCGCCGACATCGCGGGCGCCATGGCGGGCGGCGAGCATGCCGCGGTCTTTGGTCCCCTCGCCGCCATCAAGGGCGCTATCGTCGTGGGTGGCACGTGCTCGCTGGTGGTCGCCACGATGGTCCATCACGACAAGATCATCGGATTTTTCAAGCGACTCTTCGGTTGCGACCGCTAAGGTCGCCTCGCAACACAGCCGCGCCGTAGTACCGGCATCGACGCAGATCGATTGACGAACGCGGCGCACATGCCAGGGCACACCCGGAGTCCGTACCACCACCTCGCCATTGCGGCGCATGGTGACGGACTTCGGGTGCGTCGTGGCCGCCGCCGAGGCGCGCGGCGATGGGGTGCGCGGCGGTCATTCGCGTTTGTCCGCGGAATTTCCGTAATTCGCGTAGACATCGGAGTGAAGACTCTGATGAACGTTTCCACTCTCTTCGCCAAGGGGGGATTATGAAAAACATCAACAACTACGACCGCATCGCGGATCTCTACGACCTGTACGTCACCGCGGATTACGACATCGCATTCTGGAAAAAGGAAGGCGCCAATGCCGCCGAAGTGCTCGAAGTGACCGCGGGCACGGGGCGCGTGTCGCTGCCGCTGGTACGCCAGGGCTCGCAGGTCACGGCGGTGGATTCGTCGTACAAACAGCTTCAGCGACTCGCGGAAAAGGCCGCGAGCGAAGGTCTGCACGTGCATACCGTGAAGGCCGACATGCGCGATTTCGATTTGGGAAAAACTTTCCCGCTCGTCATTATTCCCTTTCAATCACTGCAGGAACTCATCGAACCCTGCGACGTCACCGCCGCGCTGCGGCGCGTGCGCGCGCATCTCGCGCCGGAAGGTCGTGCCATCATCACCCTGCACAACCCGGGGACGCAAACGAATCTCGACTGTCGCACCATGCGCCTGGTGGACGACTACACCCTGCCCAACAGCAACCGCATGCTCTTCTGGATGGCGCGCAGCTACGACGCCGCCACGCATATCGGCACGAGCTATCAGCTGTACGAAGAGTACGATGTCGACGGCGTGCTGCATCGCAAGCGCTTGTTCACTCCCCGCTATCACGTGTTCGAGCGCGAAGACATCGAGCAGCGCATCGCTCAGGCGGGGCTGCGCATCACCGCGGCCTGGGGCGGGTATGACTGGAGTCCGCTGGACGAAAACAGCCGCTTCATGATTTTCGAACTGCGCCTCTGACGCTGTCGATCGCGTGTGGGCATCCGTCGCGGCGGATGACCTACGCGATCAATTCGGCGCAGAGTGCATCGCACAGCAACATTCCCGCGCGTGTCAATCGGATGCTCTCGTCCGCGATGCGAATATAGCCGGCGTCCACGCAGCGATCGAGAAAGGAGCGGCGCTGCTCGCGCAGGTCGTGGCCGAAGAGTCGGCTGTACTCCCGCAGGTCGATGCCTTCGCTGCGCAGTCGTAAATACACATACTCGTTGCGCTGTACAGCGGGGGTGAGCAATTCGCCGCCCGCTTCGGGCAAGGCGCCCCGGCGCAGCGCATCCAGCCAGGAGCGAATGCTCGACACATTCCACCATCGCCTTCCCTCCCAGGTGCCATGTGCCGACGGGCCGAAACCAAGATAATCCTCGTGGCGCCAGTATGTGAGGTTGTGGCGGCAGGTGAAGCCGGGGAGGCAGTAGTTCGAAACCTCGTATTGCGCGAAGCCCCAGGCGTGCAAGGTCTCCATGGTCATTTCGAACAAGGCGGCGTCGCTTTCGGCCGGCGGCATGGTCACCAGACCGTGACGCACCATGCGCGCCAGCGGCGTGCCGGCTTCCACCGTGAGTGAATAGCAGCTCAGATGCGTGCTGTCCAACGCGCGCGCCTGCTCGAGGTTGTACAACCAGCGCTCCGGCGATTGTCCGGGCAGGGAAAACATGAGATCCAGATTCACATTCTCGAAGCCCGCCCGATGCGCCAGCCGCAACGCCCGCCGCGCCTCGTCGGCACTGTGTATGCGGCTGAGAAAGCGGAGGTCGTCGTCGTGAAAGGACTGCACGCCGAAACTCAGGCGATTCACGCCCGCGTCACGATATCCGCGCAAGCTCGCGGCTGTCACCGTGCCGGGGTTGCACTCCATGGTGATCTCCGCATCGTCGGCAAGCGTGACAGCGCGGCGCAGCGTGTCCAGTATCGCGCCGATCATCCTGTCGTCGAGCAGCGAAGGCGTTCCGCCCCCGAAAAACACGCTTCCGAAGCGCACTGCGGATGACACGTCGCGCGTGCGCAGCACGATCTCCTCGCATAGCCGGTCCACGAAGGCGTCGTAATGCTCCATGGATTCCACCGAGTAGAAATCGCAGTACACGCATTTTCGCTCGCAGAACGGTATGTGGAGGTACAATCCCGGCATGGGCCTTTCCGCGTGGCTACAATGGATGGGTGAAGTACGGGCGGCGTATCAGCGCACAAGACTGAAGACGCGATCCCAACGCACGGATGCGAACAGCGCGAAGGGCTGCGAGAGCGGGATGCGGGAATCCCACGACCAGTAAATCAGCATGGCTTTGCCGATGATGTTGCGCGAGGGCACGAAGCCCCAGTAACGGCTGTCCTCGCTGTTGTCGCGATTGTCGCCGAGCACGAAGTAATAGTCGCGCTCCACGGTGTAGGTGTTGTCGGTGTTGCCGTCCACCTGAATTGCGCCTTCGGCGGTGAAGCGCACGGTATGCCCCTCGCGCTCGATGAACAGCCGCCATTGGTCGATGTTCTCCAGCGTGAGATCGATGCGCATGCCGCGGAACGGCACCACCATCGGACCCCACCAGTCGCGGTTGTATGTCGATCCCTTGGGGTAAATGTCGGCGTCGAAATCGCCGCGCTGCCGCATGAGCGGCGTAATGGCCGCACTGTCGGGATCGGGCAGGCGCTCGCCATTCACAAAAATGCGCTTGCCGGCGATTTCCACCGTGTCGCCCGGCAGGCCGATGCAGCGCTTGACGTAGTTCAGCACGTTGGGTTGCTCCACCGTGGCGCGGTCGCCGGGAAATTCGAACACCACCACATCCCCGCGCTCGGGCGAGGAGTAGCCCGGAAACACCGCCATGTGCGGCAGCCGGATACCGGTGAGCGGCACTGCCCGCGGACTGCGGATGCCATACACGAATTTGTTCACGAAAATGAAATCGCCCGCGAGCAGCGTGTTGCTCATCGATGGCGTGGGTATGCCGAAGGCCTCGATGAAGAAGGTTTTCAAGACGATGGCGATGAGCAGCGCGAACAGCAGCACGCGCCAGTATTCACCCAGCACTCCGCGGCGCCTGGTGGGAGCGGGCGCGGCCTCGACCTCGGGGGCGGGGTCCGGCGGAGACTGCCGCCCGTCGACAGCGGCCGTGCTTTCGTCGGTGTCGCGGGCGGAGGGAAGGTCCGGCGTGTGTTCGCGTGGCTCCAGCGTGCTCATTTCACCCGATGATGGTGAACATGCGGTCGAAGCGGATTTTCTTGAAAATGTTGTTGATGCTCGGATCCATGGACCAGTACACCATCATGGGCGTGCCGATCACATACTCGTAGGGAATGAAGCCCCAGAAGCGGCTGTCCAGCGAATTGTCGCGATTGTCGCCCATACCGAACACATAGTCGCGCTCCACTTTGTAGCTGCTGGCCTTCTTGCCGTCGATGAGAATGTCGTAACCGCGCAGCTCGACATCGTGCCCCTCGCGACGGATGAACACCGCCCACTCCTTGATGTTGTCCACGGAGAGGGGAAGCACATCGCCTTCCTTGGGAATGCGTATCGGACCGTAGTTGTCGCGGTTCCAGGGCTTGCCTTCGGGGAAAATGCCGCCATCCTCCTCGATGCCCGCCGGATGGATGTTGTTGTCCACGTACATCACACCTTCGGGATCGTCGTACTTTTTCCCATTCACATACACCTGCTTGTCAATCACCTGCAAGGTGTCGCCCGCCACGGCCACGCAGCGTTTGAGGTAGAATTGGAAATCCCGCGCCTTGGTTTCGTTGCGGTAGCCAGGGAAAATGAACACGATCACATCGCCCTGTTCGGGATCGCGGAAGCCCGGCGTGCGGAAATAGGGGATTTCGATTTCGGTGCCGAACAGAATGCCCAGCAGGGGAATGGTGGGCGGCGTGGTGCCACCGTAGATGAATTTGTTGACGAAGAGGAAATCCCCCGTCATCACCGTGTTCTCCATCGACGGCGTCGGCACCTGGAAGGAGGCGACCACGAAACTGTTGAGGATGATCACCGCCACCAGGGCGAAGCCGAGTGATTTGAGCGTCTCCACCGCGGATTTTTTCATTCCACCGGGTTGTGCTTTCATGTGGTCAACCTCTTCGAGTGAGATATTCGTGAGAATGCGCGCGAGCGCGAAGGGCATGTACGCCACGCCGCTTGCGGTGTTGCGTGGCGACGGGAATTGGCACTAATCATCCATGGACAGCACGGCGAGGAAGGCCTCCTGCGGCACTTCCACGGCGCCCACCTGTTTCATGCGGCGCTTGCCTTCCTTCTGCTTCTCCAGCAGCTTGCGCTTGCGCGAAATGTCGCCGCCGTAGCACTTGGCCGTCACGTTTTTGCGCAGGGGCTTCACCACGTCGCGCGCGATGACCTTTGCTCCGATGGCGGCCTGTATCACCACCTCGAACATTTGCCGAGGTATCAGATCCTTGAGCTTGCGGCAATACCGCCGACCCCAGTCGTAGGCCTTGGAGCGGTGTACGATGCTCGAGAGCGCGTCCACGGTTTCGCCGTTGAGCAGAATGTCGAGCTTGACGAGATCGGACTCGCGGTAGTCCTTGTATTCGTAATCGAAGGACGCGTAGCCGCGCGAAACGGACTTGAGCTTGTCGTAAAAATCGAAAATGATTTCCGCCAGGGGAATTTCAAAATGCACATCGGCGCGCGTCGGATCGATGTACTTGGTGTCGACGTAAATGCCGCGGCGGTCCATGCACAGCTTCATGATGTTGCCGAGGTATTCGGTCGGCGTAATGATCTGCGCGCTGATGTAGGGCTCTTCCACCGAATCGATTTTTCCCAGCTCGGGCATCATCGAGGGATTGTCGATCACCACGCGCTCGCCGTCCTTGAGCACCACCACGTACTCCACGTTGGGCACGGTGGTGATGATGGTCATGTTGAACTCGCGTTCGAGGCGCTCCTGCACGATTTCCATGTGCAGCAAGCCGAGGAAGCCCGCGCGGAAACCGAAGCCCAGCGCGACGGAGGTTTCGGGCTCGTAGAGTATGGACGAATCGTTGAGCCGCAGTTTGGCCAGCGCGTCGCGCAATTCCTCGAATTCCTCGCTCACCGTCGGGTACAGGCCCGAGAACACCATGGGCTTCACTTCCTTGTAGCCCGGCAGGGGAGCGGAGGCGGGATTTTTCACATTCGTGATCGTGTCGCCCACATTGGTGTCGGCCACGGTCTTGATGCCCGCGATCATGTAGCCCACATTGCCGGCCGAGAGTTCCTTGGTGCGGAAGCGCTTGAGGCGCAGAATGCCCACCTCTTCGACTTCGAATTCCTTGCCATTGTAGAAAAAGCGAATGCGCTCGCCTTCGCGAATGGTACCTTGCACCACGCGCATGTACACCACCGCGCCGCGGTACGAATCGAACACCGAATCGAAAATCAGGGCCTGCAGCGGCGCTTCGGGATCGCCCACCGGCGGCGGAACGCGCTCGACAATGGCCTCGAGTATCTCGTCGATGCCCACGCCCGACTTGGCGCTGGCGGGAATGACTTCCTCCGGCCGGCAGCCGATCAACTCCACAATGCTGCCAGTGACCTTCTCCACCTCGGCGCTCGCGAGATCCACCTTGTTGATCACCGGGATGATTTCCAACCCGGCCTCGATGGCCAGGTAGAGGTTGGAAATGGTCTGCGCCTCGATGCCCTGCGTGGCGTCCACCACCAGTATGGCGCCTTCGCAGGCGTTGAGCGAGCGCGAGACCTCGTAGGAAAAATCCACGTGTCCGGGAGTGTCGATGAGATTCAGCGTGTATTCGTGGCCGTCGGCACGCTGATACTTCATCTGCACCGCGTGCAGCTTGATGGTGATGCCGCGCTCCTGCTCGAGATCCATGTCGTCCAGCACCTGATTGTTGACCAGGTCGCGCTGGGTAATTGTACCCGTGCGTTCGAGCAACCGGTCGGCCAGTGTGGACTTGCCGTGGTCGATGTGTGCGATAATGCAGAAATTGCGCGTTCTGTCCATGTTCACCTGATGCGGAAACCTATAGCAAATCAATATAGCCACATGCGGGTGAATTGACAATGTGTGGGGGAATTCGCTCACGCGAAGTCGCGAAGACGCGAAGGGCATTCCTCACGCGAAGTCGCGAAGACGCGAAGGGCATTCCTCACGCGAAGTCGCGAAGTCGTGAAGGGCATTCCTCACGCGAAGGCGCGAAGGCGCGAAGGAAATGGTAAGGCGGGGATGGCGCTGTTGCACGCCAACGGGAATCCTGCTCCGCACCGGTTCCGGGTGCTCGGCATGATGTTCTCGCGAAGGGAATTGCTCACGCGAAGGCGCGAAGGCGCGAAGGAAATGGTAAGGCGGGGATGGCGCTGTTGCACGTCAACCGGGATCCTGCTCCGCAGTGGTTCCGGGCGCTTGGCAAGATGTTCTCGCGAAGGGAATCGCCAAGGTCATTTTTTCCTTTTCACCTTTTCACCGGCTTAGCCCTTTAACCTCCTTACTCTCCATTCCTCTCTACTCTCTCTCTTATTCTCCATTCCTCTCTACTCTCTTCTTTTAAGGGCAGGAATTTCATCTAGTCCCGCGGCGTTATGCAAAGGCACAACGAAGGAGCCAATGCATTGATGCCGCATTTGTACACTCAGGTTCACGAAATCCATATCGCCGCCGCACCCGAGCGGGTGTTTGATTTCCATTGCGATCCGGCGAACTTGCTGCGCATCACGCCCGAAGGTGTGCGTGTGGACATCCTGCATCATGATGCGCCGGGGAAAGGTGCGCGCGTGCGTCTGCGCGTGCGGCCCCTGCCGCTGCTGCGCAGCGAGTGGGAAATGCAGTTCGATGAATTCGATCCGCCTCGTCTGCTGTCGGATGTGCAACTGCGTGGACCGTTCCGCCATTGGCGGCAGCGCCGCGAGTTCATTGCCGAAGGCCAGGGGTGTCGGCTGCGGGACACAGTGGAGTTCGCGTTGCCCTTCGGAGTACTTGGCCGTCTCGCCCATGCGCTGTTCGTATGCGCCATGATTACCCGCATGTTCGCGAAGCGTCAGGCGGCTACGAAGCGCTTGATAGAAGAAGCCGCGTCCGCGACCGGAGACAGCGGCGCATTGATGATTCCCGCGTAAAGCGCTATGTTTTACGATGCCGATGCCGCAGGCGATGGCCGACATTGTACAATGGAATTGAGCATGACAGACAGCCGCATCTTTTTTCGTGCTACCGTGCTTCCGATGAGCGCATTGCTTCTCGTCACGGCGCTGAGCGCGCATATGCTCGCTCTGGTGCGTGCCGAAGGCGTCACTGGTCTGTTGCTGCCCGCATTGCTCTCCGGAGCCTTGCTGGGCGGCTATCGCGGTGCCGCCGTGCAGTTGCTGTACCTCGCGCTCGGGGCGGCAGGCGTGCCGGTGTTTCCGCTGCTGCACAGTGGTGTGCATCCGTTGCAGGATGTGATGGGCGGCTTTCTCGTCGCCATGCCTTTCGTGGCGGGCATAACGGGTGTGCTTCTGCACGAGCGTCGCATGATCGCCACCGCGGTGCCTTTCGTGCGTGCGCTGCTCTCCATGCTGCCCGCCTTTGCAACGATGGCACTCATGGGCTTGGCGCATGCCGCCGTGCGGCAGCCGGGCGATTGGTACCTTGGCGTGGAGCACGCCGCTTCCGCCTTGTCGCTGCTGGATGTGGCGGCCCTGCTCGCCGCAGCCGCGGTGACGGCCGCAAGGGAACGTCGTTCCGTGCACGTGGCAGGTGTCGCATGAGCATGCTGCGCGTCAGCGAAATCTTCCACAGCATACAGGGCGAGGGCTCGCGCGCCGGCCTGCCTTGCGTGTTCGTGCGCCTGCATGGCTGCGGACTGCGCTGCGTGTGGTGCGATACGCCGTACGCCCTGGACCATCGCAGCGGCGGCGAGGAAATGGATGTGGAACACATACTCCATCGCGT
The DNA here is from genome assembly GCA_035362335.1 of Bacteroidota bacterium. GTDB lineage: Bacteria > Bacteroidota > Ignavibacteria > SZUA-365 > SZUA-365 > JAOSJT01. Next base: position 44,207 of record DAOSDL010000031.1, on the reverse strand, counting down.
GGCCGCCTGGAACTGCGATTTCGTGGAAGTGACCGGCGGCGAACCGCTGGAGCAGGAGGGCAGCTTCAATCTGCTGACTCGTCTCTGCGACGCTGAGTACACCGTGGCCGTGGAAACCGGCGGTCACGTGGATATCAGCCGCGTCGACAGCCGCGTGATCGTGATCATGGATCTCAAGGCCCCCGGCTCGGGCATGGCCAAGCGCAATCGCTTCGGGAATCTCGATTATCTCAAGTCCGGCGACGAGGTGAAATTCGTGCTGGCGTCGCGCGAGGATTACGAATGGGCACGCGCGATCGTGCGCGAGCATGCACTGACCGAGCGCTGCGGCGTGCTGTTTTCGCCGGTGTTTTCCACCCTCGCTCCGCGCGACCTCGCACAGTGGGTACTCGAGGATGGACTGCGGCTGCGCATGCAATTGCAAATGCACAAATTCATCTGGGATCCCGATGCGCGTGGCGTGTAATGCGGGTTCCCGTCATTGTATCAACGCTGTGTTGTAGGAAAATGAGGACAGCTCATGCCTGAATTGGTCACCTTCGAAAATCTGTATCCCGGTCGCGATTACGTCATCACCCATGTGAATCCGGAATTCACCTCGGTGTGTCCCGTTACGGGTTTGCCGGATTTCGCCACCATCACCGTGGAGTATATCGCGGATGTGTTGTGTGTCGAACTCAAATCGCTCAAGTACTACTATCTCGGCTTCCGCAATGAGGGGATTTATTTCGAGTCCTCGGTCAATCGCATACTCGACGATCTGGTGGCCGTCTGCGCGCCGCGGTACATGAAAGTCACCGGGGCCTTCAACACTCGTGGCGGCATTCACTCGGTGGTCGTCACCGAATACGTGAAACCGGGTTGGACACGCAAACAGTGACGCGCGCATGAGTGCCGGCACGGACAATATTGGCGCAACGACTGCCGCGACGCCGCGGCCCATCGCCGTGGTGCTTGCCAGCGGCGGGATGGACAGTTGCGTCACCGTGGCCATGGCCGCGCGGGACTTCGAGCTCGCCCTGCTGCACGTGAATTACGGGCAGCGCACCGAGGCGCGCGAGTTGCGGGCCTTCCATGAAATCGCCGACGCTTACGGCGTGCCCGACGAGAGGCGGCTGGTCATTTCCATCGAGCATTTGCTGCGCATCGGAGGATCGAGTCTGACCGATCGCGCCATCCCGGTGGAGGATGCCGACGAGCGGCGCGAGGGCATACCGCGCACCTATGTGCCATTCCGCAATGCGAATATGCTGGGCATCGCCGTGAGCTGGGCCGAGGTGCTGGGAGCCAAAGCGCTGTTCATCGGCGCGGTGGAGGAGGATTCCTCGGGCTACCCCGACTGTCGCCAATCGTTTTACGAGGCCTATCAGCGCGTGATAGAAACCGGCACGAAGTACGAAGTGCCGTTGCGCATTCACGTCCCGCTTATCCATCTGCGCAAGGCCGACATTGTTCGTGCGGGAGTGGAACTCGGCGCGCCGCTGCATCTGAGCTGGAGCTGCTACCGCAACGAGGAGCGCGCCTGCGGCCGCTGCGAATCCTGCGCCCTGCGTCTGCGCGGCTTCCGCGAGGCGGGCCTGCACGATCCGATACCCTACGAACCCTGACAGCACCCACCTTCGCGCCTTCGCGTGATCGAACTCCCTTCGCGTCTTCGCGCCTTCGCGTGAGCGAATTCCCCTCGCGTCTTCGCGCCTTCGCGTGAGCGAATTTCCCTTCGCGTCTTCGCGTCTTCGCGTGATCGAATTTCCCTAAAAATGCAACGGGAGGCCAAGCGGCCTCCCGTTGCTTCATGCCGTTGATAGCGGCTTACTTGACGAGCATCATCTTGCGCGTGGCGGTGAAGTCACCGGCGCTGATGCGATAGAAGTACACACCGCTCTGGGCCGGGATGGCCTCGCCGAGCGTGGCGTTCCACTTCGCGCTGTACGTACCCGCCTGGTAATGGCCATTGACGAGCGTGTACACCAGCTTGCCCGTGGCGTCGTGAATCGTGACGGTCACGTTCTGCGCGGTGGGAATGCTGAAGCGAATCGTGGTGGTCGGGTTGAACGGATTCGGATAGTTCTGATCGAGAGCGAAGCCCTTCGGCGCGCCGATTTGCTCGACTTCGAGGGTCTTGGCAACCGCGATGGAGGCGGTGAGCAGATCCTTCGAATACAGATAGTTGTGCACACCGAAGCTGTTGTCGTTGGCCACGAAGAAGTAGTTGAAGTGCAAATCCTTCTCGGTCGTGGTCAGCGTGGTGTCGTTCAGGAACAAGGGACGGCCGTCGCTGCGCAGGCGGAGATAACCCTTGAACTCATCGAGGAGGGCCTTGATCTCGTTCTGCGTCTCGACCATGGTCTCAAGGTCCACGCCACTACCGTGGCACTCGATGCAACCGGTCTGATTGATCACGTCGTCGGTATGATCGTCGGGCGTGTCGTTGTTGAACAGCACCTTGAAGGTGTGTCCGCCGAGCTTGTCCTGATACGCGGCTTCCGGAGTGGCCATGTGGCACTGCACGCAGCGGGTTTCAATGGCGCTGTGTGCGGAACTGCGATAGGTGTAGCCGGCGAATTCCATACCGCCTTCACCCTTGATCATCGGACCCTGATGCGAATTGTGCAGGCCACTGTGGCCGCTGGGACGCACGCTGTGGCAATCGGTGCAGGTTTCGTTCACGGCTTTGCGGAGCTGCGCGGGATTGTTGTTCGCATGCGGATCGTGGCAGGCCACGCAGGTCACCGCTGCCGGATTGGCATACGGAGCACTGGTGGAAGTCGCACCCTTGACGTGCACCTCGATATGTCCGTTTGCCGTGTGGCAACGGGCACAATCGCTGTCGCGGCTGGTCTTGCTGCCGCGGTTGGTGTACTCGGTGTTGTAACCGCTCACGAGGGAGATGGCATGACCGGCGTTGGCATATTCCTGGAACTCGGGATGATGATCCGGAGCGTCATGGCACTGCTTGCACTGCGCCGAGGAAAGAAGCACGGGAGCTTTGTTGTCGGCCTTCACGCCATTGTGGGCGCTGCCGGGGCCGTGGCAGCTTTCGCACTGCACATTGGCCATCTTGGCGAGTTCGGGATAATTCGTCTTGATCGCATCCCAGTTGCCCACCGCGATGGTGGCGGGGAACTGCCAGCCAAGCACGCGCGCGCGATGCGCCCAACCGTCGCCTTCGGCGTCGGTGTTGGGCGAACCCGTGGTGTGGCAGGGAAGGCAATAGGCCTTGAAGCTCGCGACATTGTCGATCGGCATGATGGCATTCGAGTGCATCGTGCCGGCCCACGAGGTGGCCTTGTCGGCGTGGCACACGCGGCACTCGGGCGGCGTGGCGCCGGAACCAACGATGCCACCGATACCGACGTACTTCGCCACGTTGATGGCGATGCTGGCGGTATCGTCCTTGCCGGCGTCATCCACCGCGATCAATTCGACGCGGTAGGTGCCTTCGGCATCGGGAATGAAATAGTACATCACGTCGTCGATTTTCTCGAACGTCGCGTTGGAACCCGCCGGCTTCTCCGTGAAGGTGAAGTTCGACGTGGCCCACTTGGTGGCGCCGGCATTGAGGGAAATGACGCCACCGGCCTGCAGATACACCTTGTCGCCCTTGGCGACGTTGGGCAGACCGTTCGACGGCTTGTCCATACCGGGGATCTGGGCTTTGAGCATTTCGCCGGACACGCCGACGACGGTGACCCGCAGCTTCGGCGGGGTGACAGTCTGCGCCTGGGCAACCTGCGCGCAGAGAAGCAGCGAGCAGAGTGCCACGGCGAGAATGGCGGAAACATTACGCATGGAACCTCCAGAGAGATTGGGGTTGTAGGTGCAGATGCTATGAAATTGCGGATGAAACAGTCCGACGCCTTACGCGTGGGACACCACGTGATGTTGCGAGCCCTTTCTCAGCACGCGATGGGAGGGGGTACACCGGGCTCCCGTTGGGGCGAAAGCACGGCCGGGGTGCGATACGTGATCACACCGGTGATCGGGGGTTGTATGTCCGGGAAAAGCGAGGTTCCAATAAATACCGTGGCGACCGCTTGCGCACAGAACTGACAGTGACAGGCTCGGCGTCCCTTCCGCTGTGGCTCCTGTTCATTGCCGCAGTCCGTACGTTCACGATCGGATTCATGGTCATGGTCGACTTCCGCATCCACACCGCAGCAATCCTTCCCACACTGGTCCGAACATTGCGTCGCCGTGCAGGAACATGCCTGAAGTGTCGCCCCGGGAGTGCCGAAGAGCAGCAAAAAACCCAGCAGGACGAGAAAAATTCCGTATGAATTTCGCGTAACCATGCCTCTCTAACATAGCACTTGATGATCGCTTTGTCAAGTAATCACACATGATTCCAAAGTATTGAAAACAATGGGGTTAGCATGGGGCTTCATATCAGACTATAGTGTCGTTTATGAAAATGTTCCTCTGGCGACTACTGACAGTGGCATTGATTCCTTTCGAGGGCTGAACTATTAGACGAAATCCACCGTTATGACATATTGGTCTATCCACACGATTTCTCCTCACACTGGAAGAAAGCAATGAACGACAAGGACCGTAACGAACTCGAAGCGATCGAAACGCAGGAATGGATCGCCTCGCTGGACTACGTGCTCAGCGAAGGCGGGACCGACCGCGCCCGGCGGCTGTTGCAGGACTTGCAGCAGTACGCCTTCAGTCGTGGTGTTCGCCTGCCCTTCACAGCAAATACACCGTACATCAACTCCATCCCCGCCGTTGCGCAGCCCGCATTCCCCGGCAGCCGCACCTTGGAGCGCCGCATCAAAAGCCTCATTCGCTGGAACGCCATGGCCATGGTCGTGCGCGCCAACCGCAAGGAGGAAGGCATCGGCGGACACATTTCCACCTACGCCTCGGCGGCCTCGCTCTATGAAGTGGCCTTCAACCACTTCTTCAAAGGACGCGGCGAGGACGGCTTCAGCGGCGATCAGATATTTTTCCAGGGCCACGCAGCCCCGGGCATTTACGCGCGCGCCTTTCTCGAAGGCCGCCTCAGCGAGGCGCAGCTTCAAAACTTCCGTCGCGAACTCGCGCCGGGAGGCGGGCTGTCCTCGTATCCGCATCCCTGGCTCATGCCGGGATTCTGGGAATTTCCCACCGTGTCCATGGGCCTCGGTCCCATCATGGCCATTTATCAGGCGCGCTTCAATCGCTATCTCGAGGATCGCGGACTGAAGGCCGACAAAGGCACCAAGGTCTGGGCCTTCCTCGGCGATGGCGAAACCGATGAACCCGAAGCTCTCGGCGCCATATCACTGGCCGCGCGCGCCAAGCTGGACAATCTCATTTTCGTGATCAACTGCAATCTCCAGCGCCTCGACGGTCCGGTGCGCGGCAATGGCAACATCATTCAGGAACTCGAACGCGTGTTCCGCGGCGCCGGCTGGAATGTGATCAAGGTGATCTGGGGTTCGGATTGGGATCCCTTGCTCGAAAAAGACAGCGATGGTGTGCTCGTGCGCCGCATGGGCGAGGTCACCGACGGCGAGCGGCAGAAGTATTCCATCGAAAGCGGCGAATACATTCGCAGGGAATTCTTCGGCACCGACGAGCGCATGCTGAAACTGGTCGAGCAATACAGCGACGACCGTCTGCGCCGCCTGCGCCTGGGTGGCCATGACCCCGAGAAAGTGTACGCCGCCTATAAAATGGCGGTGGAAAACACCGACGCACCCACGGTCATTCTCGCCCGCACCATCAAAGGCTACGGCCTCGGCGAAGCTGGCGAGGGCAAGAACATCACTCATCAGCAGAAAAAACTCAATGAGGACGAGCTGAAGGAATTCCGCACGCGCTTTAACATCCCCATCTCCGACGATGCTGTGTCCGAGGCGCCCTTTTACAAACCCGACGAAAACAGCCAGGAGATGATTTACCTGCGCGAGCGCCGCGCGGCCCTGGGTGGCTTCGTGCCCGAGCGCCGCACGCAAGTGCCGCGCCTCCCGGTGCCCGATGAAGCGCTGTTCCAGGAATTCTACGAAGGTACCGAAGGACGCGAAGTGTCCACCACCATGGCCTTCGTGCGCATGCTCGCGAAAATGGTGAAGGACCCGGGCATTGGCAAGTACATCGTGCCCATCGTGCCCGACGAGGCCCGCACCTTCGGCATGGAATCCATGTTCCGGCAAATCGGCATCTACTCGCACGTGGGGCAGCTGTACGACCCGGTGGATTCCGCCAGTCTGCTGTACTACAAGGAGGCGAAGAACGGACAGATTCTCGAGGAAGGCATCACCGAGGCGGGTTCGATGTCCTCGTTCATCGCGGCAGGCACGGCCTACGCCACGCACGGCATCAACATGATTCCGTTTTTCATTTTCTACTCCATGTTCGGCTTCCAGCGCATCGGCGACCTGATCTGGGCGGCGGCCGATATGCAGGCCCGCGGCTTCCTTGTGGGTGGAACGGCGGGACGCACCACGCTCGCCGGCGAAGGCTTGCAGCATCAGGACGGCAACAGCCATCTGCTCGCGTATCCCGTGCCCAATCTGATCACCTACGATCCGGCCTTCGCGTATGAAATCGCCGTGATCCTGCAGGATGGTCTGCGGCGCATGTACTACGACCAGGAAAACATTTTCTACTACATGACCATACTCAACGAGAATTACGAGCAACCGGCCATGCCTGCGGGCGATGGTGTGCGCGAAGGTATTCTGCGCGGACTCTACCGTTACTCCGAGTCCACGCTGGCCAAGCCCAAGGCGCATGCCGACATCATGGCCAATGGCTCCATTCTCAACGAGGCCATCAAGGCCGCCGCCGTGCTCGAAGAGCAATACGGCGTGGCCACCAACATCTGGAGCGCGACGAGTTACAAGGAATTGTACCGCAACGGTCTGGAAGTGGAGCGCTGGAACCGCATGCATCCGGGCGAAACCCCGCGTGTGGCCTGGGTGACGCAGCAGCTCTCGCAGGCGAAGGGCGCCATCATTGCCGCCACCGATTACGTCAAAGCCCTGCCCGATACGATTTGCCGCTGGACGCCCGGCGGCCTGATCTCGCTGGGCACCGACGGCTTCGGACGCAGTGAGGGACGTGCCGACCTGCGTAACTTCTTCGAGGTGGACCATCGCTTCATCACGCTTGCCACGCTGTCGTCGCTGCTCAACAAGGGCATGATCGACGCCAAGGTGGTGAAAAAGGCGATGAAGGATCTCGCCATCGACCCGGAAAAAGCGAACCCGATGATTTCATAGCAAAGGACTACCATGGCAACCGAAGTACGTTTACCTGAATTGGGTGAAAATATCACTGCCGGCGATGTCGTCCGTGTGCTGGTGAAAGCGGGCGATGTCATTGAAAAGGACCAGGCGCTTCTTGAACTCGAAACCGACAAGGCCTCGTTCGACGTGCCCTCGCCAGTGGCGGGCACGGTGCGACGTGTCGATGTGCAGGAAGGTGGCAAAGCCGCGGTGGGCGCGGTAATCATGCTCGTGGACGAAAGCGGTGCCGGTGAGGCGCCTCCCGAGCCGCCGAAAAAAGAACCGATTACGCAACCCCTACCCCCGCCTCCGCCTGTCGAGGAAGCGCGTCCCACCCCGCCGCCGGTCGAAACGCCAGCACCGGCACCTCGTGCCGCTGCGGCCCCGGTGCCGACGACGTCCACGCCGGGTGTGCCCGTGCCTGCGGCTCCGTCTGTGCGCATGTTCGCCCGCGAAATCGGCGTGGACATCACCACGGTCAAAGGCAGCGGCAAGGGCGGCCGCATTTCGGTCGAGGATGTGAAGGCGCATGCCAAAGCGCTGCTGAGCGGGGCCGTGCCCGTTGCCGCCGGTCCGGCCGCGCGTCCCGCGTTGCCCGATTTTTCGGCGTACGGTCCCGTGCGCCGCGAAGCCATGAGCAAGGTGCGTCGCAAGACTGCCGAGCAGATGGAGCTGTCGTGGAGCATTCCCGTGGTGACGCAGCACGATAAGGCCGATGTGACGAAGTTGGAGGAGCTGCGCAAGCGCTTCGCGAAAAAAGCGGAAGCCGCCGGCAGCAAACTCACCGTCACCGCCATCGCGCTGAAAGTGGTGGCCGAGGCGCTGCGGCGCTTCCCGCAATTCAACGCGTCCATCGATATGGCGAATGGCGAACTCGTCTACAAAGACTACGTGCATCTCGGCGTGGCGGTGGACACCGAGCGCGGGCTGCTGGTGCCCGTGCTGCGCGACGCGGACAAGAAGAGCATTCTCGAACTCTCTGTCGAATTGCAGGGTCTGGCCGAGAAGGCGCGCAACCGCAACATTCGTCCCGACGAGATGAGCGGAGCGAGCTTCACCATCACCAATCTCGGTGGCATCGGAGGCACGGCCTTCACCCCGATCATCAACTGGCCTGAAGTGGCCATTCTCGGCATGTCGCGTTCGAGCATGGAGCCGGTGTACGTGAATGGCGCCTTCGAGCCGCGGCTGATGCTGCCGCTGTCGCTTACCTACGATCACCGGGTGATCGATGGCGCGGATGCTGCGCGTTTTCTGCGCTGGGTGGCCGAGGCGATGGAAGAGCCACTGCTGTTGGCGCTGTAAGCAACGATTTGACGTGAACCTGGAGTACATCAATGGCGGAAATTCAGAATACTGATCTGGTGGTGATCGGCGGCGGGCCCGGCGGCTACGCGGCGGCGTTTTACGCCGCGGACTCGGGCATGAACGTGACGCTGGTCGACACCGAAACCAATCCCGGAGGGGTGTGCCTGTACCGCGGCTGCATTCCCTCCAAGGCCCTGTTGCATGTGGCCAAATTGATCAACGAAGCGAAGCACGCCGCCTCCTGGGGCGTGCGCTTCGCCGAACCCGAGATAGACATCGATACTCTGCGGGAGTTCAAGGACAAGGTGGTGAACAAGCTCACCGGCGGACTGGGCCAACTCTCCGGCGCGCGGAGCATACGCTCCATTCAAGGCTGGGCCGAGTTCCGCGACAACCGCACGCTGCACATTCGCATGCACGATGGTGGCGAGGTGGAGCTGGGCTTTCGCCATGCCATTCTCGCCACGGGATCGCGTCCCGCGGTGATCCCGGGCTTGCCTGTGGACTCGCCGCGTGTGATGGACTCCACTGCCGCGCTCGATTTGCCCGATATTCCCGGGCGTCTGCTGGTGGTGGGTGGCGGATACATCGGGCTCGAACTCGGCACGGTGTACGCCGCGCTGGGTTCGAAGGTAACGGTGGTGGAAATGACCGACGGTCTCCTGCCCGGTGCCGACCGCGACCTCGTGACGCAGTTGAAAAAGAAGTTGGATGCCTCCTTCGAAGCGATACTGCTCAATACGGGCGTGGTATCGGCGAAGGATACCGGCGGGGAAGTGGAAGTGACGCTGCGCGGGCCCACGGGCGAAAGCGTCGCGCATTTCGATCGCATACTGGTGTCGGTGGGGCGCAAGCCCAATACTGCCGGCTTTGGGCTGGAGCGCACGCGCGTCGTGGTAAACGAGCGCGGCTTCGTTGTGGTGGATCCGCAGCGCCGAACGGGCGAGGAGCATATCTTCGCCATTGGCGACATCACAGGCGATCCCATGCTGGCGCACAAGGCATCGCATGAGGCCCGTGTTGCGGTGGATGCCATCGCGGGGAAAAAATCGGTGTTCGAGCCCTACGCCATACCGGCGGTGGTGTTCACCGATCCCGAAATCGCCTGGGCGGGTCTCACCGAAACCGAGGCGAAAGCACAGGGCCGCAAGGTGGAAGTCGGGCGCTTCCCCTGGGCGGCGTCGGGTCGCGCCACCACGCTCGACCGCTTCGACGGCGTCACCAAAGTCCTCGTGGATCCCGAAAGCGAACGCCTGCTCGGCATCGGCATCGCCGGTCCCGGCGCGGGCGAGCTGATTGCCGAAGGCGTGCTGGCGTTGGAAATGGGCGCGACCGTCCACGACCTCGCCCTCACCATCCACCCCCATCCCACGTTGTCCGAAACCCTCATGGAAGCCGCCGAAGCCTGGTCCGGCCACGCCACGCACCTCTACCGCCCCAAACGACCATCGTAGAAGGGGCGGACCTACGTGTCCGCCCCTCCGTATCCCCCCGACGAGTTGGGGCGGACC
>DAOSDL010000031.1:0-34068 GCA_035362335.1 Bacteroidota bacterium | reverse complement strand
GGGGCGGACCTACGTGTCCGCCCCTCCGTATCCCCCCGACGAGTTGGGGCGGACCCACGTGTCCGCCCCTTTCGCGTCTACCGAGTCCCAGCGCCGTCAGTTGACGTGCACATCCTTTGCCGACGTCGCCGTCTCGGCCTGTCGCAGAACGTCGTCGAAGGTCAGTCCCCCCGCATCCTCGCGCACCTGCCGCGGATTGCGCCACATGCGCACTACGGCGATGACCAGCGGCACCACGCCGAGCGCGATGAATACCGTGTCGGGTATCATGCGCAGCCACAGGAGCAGGTGCACCGTGGGCTGATAGTAAAAGTCGATGGTGCGGACGAACCAGTAGCCATGCTCGATGCCCTGGATGAGCTGCATGAAGCCCACCGGCAGGAGCGTGATGAGTATCATACCCATCAGGCCGCCATTCAAACCCCAGAAGGATAGTTTGAGCAGTTTCTCCGAGCGCTCGTTGGAAATGGTACGCATGCTGAAAAGCAGCAGGGCGATACCGAGCATGCCGTACACACCCATGAGCGCGCCGTGGGCGTGTGCCGAGGTGAGGAAGCTGCCATGCGAGAAGAAATTCACCGAGGGCAGGTTGATCAGGAAGCCCAGCAAGCCCGCGCCGAAGAGATTCCAGAACGCAACCGACACGAGGAACATGAACGCCCATTTGTACGGGAATTCCGCGCCGCCGAGCTTCGCGTAGCGATAGTGCTCGTAGGCCTCGATCACCAGCAGCGTCAGGGGAATGACTTCCATGGCCGAGAAGACCGAACCCAGCGCCAGCCACATTTCGGATACGCCAATCCAGTAATAGTGATGCCCCGTGCCGATGATGCCGCTGCCGAGAAGAATCACAAGCTGGAAGTACAGCGCTCGCAGCGTGGACTTGCGCGTCACCAATCCCATGTTCACCATCAGGAAGCCGATCACCACCACGGCGAATACTTCGAACATGCCTTCCACCCACAGGTGAATCACCCACCAGCGCCAGAAGTCGGCCATGGTGATATGCGAGCCGGGGCTCATGAAAAAGGCGAATCCGTAGAACAGGGGGATGGACACCGAAGCGTACAGCAGGAGATGCGTCAACCCGCCGCGATCGCTTTCCTTGCGCAAGGCAGGACGCAAGCCGCGGAACATGATCACCAGCCACAGGCCGAGGCCCACCGCCAGCACGATTTGCCAGAAGCGCCCGAGATCCACGTACTCCCAGCCCTGATGGCCGAAGAGGAACCAGTTGTCGCCGAACTCGCCGCGCACGCCAAGGTATTCGCCAGCAAGACTGCCCAGCACCAGAGCCACAAGAGCCACGAACAGCACGTTGATCAATACCGACTGCTTCTTCGGCTCGCTGCCGCTGATCATCGGGGTGATGAACATGCCCATGGCGATCCATGCCGTGGCGATCCAGAATATGGCGAGCTGCAAATGCCAGGTGCGCGCCACGTTGAACGGCAGAATGCTGGCCAGATCGAAGCCGTAAAATTTGTTGCCCTCGATGTAGGTGTGCGCCATGTAGCCGCCCAGCAAGGTCTGCAGAAGGAAGAGCAGCACCACCACCACGAAGTATTTGCCCAGTGCACGCTGCCCGGGCGTCAGCAGCAGGCGACTGACGTTGATCTTGGGAAAGGTCTTGAATGCGGGCTCCGATTCGAGCCGATAACGCTTCCAGAGAAAGAGCAGCAAGGCCGTCATACCGATCAGCAGTGTGGCGCTTATGCCGCTCCACACGTAGGAACTCGCGCCCTGCAGATTGCCCGCGTCGGGGTCGTACGGCCAATTATTGGAGTAACTCGTGCCTGTGCCCGGGCGCACGGTGTGCGACAGCCACGCTGTCCAGTAGAAGAAATCCGCCATGTGCTGCGCCTGATCGCCGGCGATGAACCAGCCGCTGCCGGCTGCGCGCGTGCGGATAATGGCATTGGCCTGCAAGCCCGCTTTGTCGTCGGCTTTCGAGAACATGTCGCGGTAATGCGCGCGCACGGCTTCGAGCGCCGCCGCCTGACCGTCGGTGAGCACGATGCGGTCGCTGTTGGCGTCGTAGCCATTGTGCTTGAGCTCGCGTATCACCTGCGCGGCGATGGCGTCGCGCTGCGCCGCGGGCAGTTTCTCGTACGCCTGGCCGTGATCGCGCTGCGCGTAGAACTCGCGCATCGACGTGGTGATGATGTGCAGCGATTGCGCGGTGAAGTCGGGTCCGAGGTACGAGCCATGCCCCAAGGTGCTGCCGTACTGCATCAGTCCGTGACTCTGGTACACCGCCTGTCCAGCCATGATGGCTTCGTAGCTGCTGAGCTTGTCGCCCTGTTGATTCACAATGGATGCGGGACGCGGCGCCGAATCCTTGTACACCCAGTAGCCGCCGATCAACAGAACAGTGAAGCCGAACAGCATCGTCAGGAGCAGAACGTGCTTCCAGATGCCGGATTGTGCGTCGTTGGTTTTCATGATGTGCTTCCTGTGAAAAATGTGCGTGTTGTCGCGTTGATGAAAATCAGGCCAGCGCCTGGACGGACTGTTCGAGAGCGAAGGCGCGCGGGTGCAGCACGTTGTTTTCCAGATGAATGTGCATGTGCAAATCCTGTTCGAACTCGGCGATCTCGCGGTACAGCAGTGTGTAGGTGGCGCAGGCATCGGCGGGCGGTGTGAGGTCATCGGTAATGGCGTGCATGCGTTCGAGAATGCGTCCGGCGCCTTCATGTTCGGCTTCCATCACCGAAATGGGTCCGGCCACCGAGCCGAAGCCCGCCGGCTGCGCATCCATTTCGCCACGCTCCATGGCGGCCAGGCGGCGGATGTAGGGAAACAGGATTTGCTCTTCCTTGATGAGATGGGCGGCGAGTTCGTCGCGCAGACGAAGGAAGAGCTGCTCCACCTCCACGGTTTCGGGATGGGTGTCGCCATGGCGGAAGGCCACTTTCGCCGCGTGTTCGGCGATTTTGGGCAGCATGGACCGCACGTACTGATGATGCGTGTTCACGATGAAATCGATGAGAAAATCGGTGCTCCACTGCCGCACGTCGCGTCCGCCTTCGAGGGGGATGGCGCGCAGCTCCTCCAGCACCTGCTCCGCGTTCAGCGAGCGCTGTGCGCAGGCGTCTTCCAACGTGCCACGTCCGCCGCAGCAGAAATCGATGCCCTTGCCCTCGAAGTAGCGGGCGGTTTGAATGTTGTGCGCCACAATGTCGCCGATTGAAGTGTCGAGTGTGTATTCCATGATAAATCTCCTGTGACGGTGTTCGTGCTGTTTCTGCATCAAACTAGCCAGCCCGAGCCGCCGAACATTTGACATGGATCAGATTTTCGCATTTTCCTTCTATGAGGACGCGCATTTGCCGGATCGCGGAGTGCTTCCTATTTTTCCGACATGCACGACGACACCTTGCTCGACATCATCAAGGGCATACCGCTCTTCTCCGAACTGAATCTCGACGACATGATGCGTCTCATGCCCTCGTGCAGCGTACGGCAGGAGAGAAAGGGAACGCTGTTGTTTCGCGAAGGCGAGCGTTACCGCGGCATGTATGTGGTGTTGGAAGGATCGGTGAAGGTGTTTCGCGTCACGCCCGAGGGACGCGAAACGGTGCTGCATCTGCTCTTCCCGCCGCAGACGCTGGCAGAAATTCCCATGTTCGCCGGCAGCGATTTCCCCGCGCACGCCGAGACTCTGGAGGACAGCACGCTGTGCTTTGTCGAGCGCGACGGCTTCCTCTCCCTCATCCAGCGCGATACCGATCTCGCCGTGAAAATGCTCGCCGGTCTTTCAAAGCGTTTACGCACACTCGCTTCGCAACTCGAGGAAATCACCGCCCACGATGTGCGCACGCGTTTGCTGCATTATCTGATAGGCGAGCACGAGCAACAGGCGCACGCGCATGCGCAGCTCCTGCCCCACGTACGCTTGCGCGTTTCGAAATCCGTGCTCGCCTCCACGCTCAGCACCACGCTCGAAACCCTCTCCCGCACCTTCCGCAAGCTCGAAGACGAAGGCGTACTCCGCGTCAAAGGCCGCCTCGTCCAATTCAACAGCACTCACACCCTCCGCAACGCCCTCGCCACGCCTCCACGACCATGAACCGCCCCCCCTGGATTTCGGAGAATTCCGGGAATTCGCGGCATTTCGGGAGTGAAAAAATCTCGGCTCGCGCGGAGGAATCAATCCTTGAGGAAAAGCTCGAGCAGGCGTTCGAGGTCGTCGTGGGAATAGAATTCGAAGCTGATGCTGCCCTTGCCATCCTTGCCGGTGCTGATGTTCACCTTGGTGCCGTAGATGGGGCGGAGCTTGCGGCTCAACTCTTCGAGCTGCGTCGTACTGGCGGATGAGGGTGCGGTTTTTGGGGTGGGTGCTGTGCGCTGTACGGTGTAAATGCTCTTCACCAATTCTTCCACCTTGCGCACGGAGAGGTTCTCGCGGACAATGCGCTGCCAAATGCGAAGCTGCGCCTGCTCGTCGGGCAGCGACAGCAGCGCGCGGGCATGGCCCATGCTCAGCTCGCCGCGCTGCACGCTTTCGAGAATGCGCTTCGGCAGCTTGAGCAGGCGGATGAAGTTCACCACCGTGCTGCGATCCTTGCCCACACGCCGGGCAATCTCCTCGGGCGTGTGCTGATAGTCCTCGACAAGTTGGCGGTAGGATTGCGCGATTTCCACGGGATTGAGTGTGGCGCGCTGAATGTTCTCGATCAGGGCGAGTTCTATCATCTCCTCGGCGCTGTCCACTTGCCGGATGTACGCCGGAATGTGCGTTATGCCGGCCAGCTTGCAGGCGCGCAGGCGCCGTTCGCCGGAGATGAGTTGATACCCGCCTTCCCAGCGACGCACGGTCACCGGTTGCACCAGTCCTTTTTCACGAATGGATTGCGCCAATTCCTGCAGGGCTTCGGGCTCGAAGTCGATGCGCGGCTGATATGGATTGGGATCGATGTTCGCCACTTCCACATGCGCGAGAATATCCGTGCTCTGGCCGTCATCGAGGGTCTCGTTGCTGGGAACGACGGTCACCTCCTGCTCCTGCTGCGGAGCGGGAGTGATGAGTGCGCCGAGACCTTTGCCAAGAACCATTTTCTGTTTCGTCACGGATTATCCAATCACTTACATGTCGTCGTGTTGCATCGAATCGTCGGCTACGGCCACGGGGCCGGCCAGCGCTTTTTGGCGGCGGAACTCGGCCTTGCCGAGCGTGATTTCCTGCGCGAGATCGATGTAGTTCTGCGTGCCCACCGAGAGAGCGTCGTAGAGAATCACCGGCTTGCCGAAACTCGGCGCCTCGCTGAGGCGCACGTTGCGGCTGATAATGGTGTCGAACACCTTGTCGCCGAAATAATTGCGCACTTCCTCGGCTACCTGCTTGGACAGACGCAGACGGGTGTCGTACATGGTGAGCAGCACGCCCTCGATGTCCAGCGCCGGATTCAGATGCTGACGCACAATGTTGATCGTGTTCAACAGCTTGCCCAGTCCCTCCAACGCGTAGTACTCGCATTGCACCGGAATCAGCACCGAATCGGCCGCGGTGAGCGAGTTGAGCGTGAGCAAGCTCAGCGAAGGCGGACAGTCGATGACGATGTATTCGTAGGAGCCCGACAGCGCGGCGAGTGTGCCTTTCAACACATGTTCGCGGCTGGGACGATCCACCAACTCGATCTCCGCGCCCACGAGATTGATGTGCGAGGGAATGAGGTCCAGCCAGGGGAGCAGTGTCGAACGAATGCCCTCCGCCGCTGCCGTGCCGTCGATCAACAACTCGTAAATCGTGGTCTTGGTCGTTGCGGTGTCGAATCCCACACCACTGGATGCGTTGGCCTGGGGATCGATGTCCACCAGCAGGGTTTTATGTTCGGCCACAGCCAGACTTGCGGCAAGGTTGACCGAGGTGGTCGTTTTACCGACGCCGCCTTTCTGATTGGCTACTGCGATGATTTTTGCCATACCGTGTGTTCGTTATTCTCGTGGAGACGCGCTGCCGCTCTCCCGTGCTGTTGTTCCGAGCGTTTCATCCATCCAACGCAGATACGGCGCCGAAGCGGCCATGATCGGTACGAGGATGATTTCGGGAACATCGTACGAATGTTCCTCACGCACCCGCTGTTCGAGGCGTGGGAACAGTTCCGTGGTCGTTTTGCACATCAACAGCGATTCTTCCGCTTCTTCGCGTTTGCCCTGCCAGCGATAGACGGAACGCACGGCGGGGAGGATGGAAACGCAGGCGGCGAGCCGCTCACCGACAAGCGTGTCGGCGAGCTGCCGTGCCTCGGCGAGGGAAGAGGCCGTGATGTACACGACAGCGTATGTTTCTGTCGAATCGGCCATATCATTACAAAGGTAGGCGCGGGCGAGCTGAGAAGCAATGCGCATGCGAGTCGGCACTGCCTCCGGATGGTGCAAAACTTTTTCCTTGACATTCTCCTAAGACTATCGTAGGTTGCTCCTAAAGTTTTAGTAAAGGAGGAGCCATGCCACGCAAAAAACTGGAATTGTCCGCCGCCGAATGGGAGATCATGAATGTGATCTGGGACGCGGGCACTCCCCTGACGGTGCGCGAGGTGATGGACCGCCGCTACCCGAAGGACGAGAAAGCCTACACCACCGTGCAGACGCTGATGAACATTCTCGTGGATAAGGGCATGCTCAAACGTGGCAAGCAGGGCATCGCCAATGTGTACAGCCCCGCCGTCAAACGCGACGCGGTACTCGATGCCTCCATGTCCACCGTGGCCCGCCGCATGTTCAGCGGCTCCTTCGGCGCCATGGCCACCTATCTGGTGCATGCCAACAAACTGAGCGAGGACGACATCGCCGCTCTCCGTGCCTTGCTCGACCGCGAGGAGGAACGCCATGGATGACATCATCGCCCAACTCAACGCGCTCTCGCCGCAATTCCTTTCCTTCTGGCTGACGGCGCAATTGCAAACCGCCCTCTTCCTGCTGCTGCTCTGGGCCGTCGATGCCTCGCTGCCCCGCGCCTCCGCACGCTTCCGCTACGCGCTGTGGATGACGGGTCTGGTCAAGGCCTTGATACCGCCGGTGATCGGTTTCCCGGCCAGCGAAGCCCTTCCTATGCCGGTATTCATTAGCGCGCAACAGCTGGTGCTTTCCAACCCCGGGGTGACGCAGCAGTTGCTTCCGTCTCCGGTGACCCTGCTCGCGCTCGCCGTGCTGCTGCCTTCGCTGCTGCTGGCACTGTGGGCGGGCATGCGGTCGCTGCGCCTCCGCAGGAGCCTGCGCCACAGCCACACGGTGACGCTCGCCGGCTATGGCGAGGGTTTGCGGCTGCGACTGGGCGAATCGCTGCGTACACCGCTCGCCTTCGGCATACTGCGCCCCACGATTTATCTCACCCGCGATGTGTGGCAGGGACCAGCCGAGGGGCTTCGCTCCGTTATTCTGCATGAACAGGAGCATATCAGGCGCCGCGATGGCATCGTGGTGCTGCTGCAAACCCTGCTGCAAATCGTGTTCGCCATTAATCCGATGGTGTGGGTCATGAACCTCCGACTGCATCGCTACCGCGAGCAACTCTGCGACGGCGCGGCACTCCGCGGCAGCGGCATTCCACCGCAAACCTACGGCCGCCTGCTCCTCGATCATATAGAAGCCCAGCGCAATCGCGTGCTGTTGATCGGAACCAGCTTTTTCGAAACGCGTCACGGCATCGTTGAGCGCATCAGCCATCTGTTCACCATTGGAAAGGAGGAGCGCATGCGCTGGAAGCATTACGCCATCCTGGCGCTGCTCGTGCTCGTGATCGCGCCGCTGTCGTGGAAATGCGGGGATGGGGGCGACGTAAGTGTCAAGTATCCAGTCGAGCATCGGATGGAGGCGGAAAGCGGGAAGGACAGCACGTCCGCTCTCGATCAGATGAAAGCTCTCCGCTCCGCCGAAATCGACGGGGGCATGCAGTCACTGAGCAAAGCCCTGGCCTATCCTCCGGAAGCGGCCTCGAAAAAGATTCAAGGCACTGTGGTGGTGGAGGTGGAAGTGGCCGCCGATGCCAGCGTGAGTAATATGCGTGTACTCAAATCCGTACATCCGATTCTGGACAAGGCGGCGGTGGACGCGCTGCGCAAAGTGAAGTGGATTCCCGCCACGGTCAAATCACGACCGGAAAAAAGTACCGTGAGAGTTCCAATTAAATTCGCACTGAAGTAGACGCTTCAATAAGGAGGACCCCATGAAAATCATCACGTCCATAGCATTGTTTCTGCTCGCCTGCGCGCCGCTCGCCGCGCAAGAGTTGACTCCCGAGCAGAAAGCGGAGTATCACGAGTTGGTCGATCATCCGCCCGAGATCGTCGGAGGCTTGACTTCGCTGGCGAAGCGAGTGGTCTATCCGCCGGAAGCCCTGCGCGACAGTATTCAGGGCAAGGTGTTCGTGCTCGCCTTCGTGAACGAGCAGGGCAAGGTGGAGAGCACCGAGGTGCTGGAAAGTCCGCACGAACTGTTGAGCAAAGCAGCTTCCGATGCCGTGCGCCAGGTGGAATTCACCACCGGTGTCATCAAGGGGAAGTGCGTGAAGGTCAAAGTGACAGTTCCGGTCTTGTTCCGCTTCAAGTGAGGTTCAGGAGGAGATAACAGCGCGCGGCCATTTCATGCGATCCGGCCGCGCGCTGTTGTTTTTACGTTGCCATGATCTTGGGCGGCATCAAAGATCGAACGGGAGAATGCACACTTGCGCGAAGCTGCTCGGAGGGTTGTCCGGTGAAAGAGTCCCTGCAGAGAGAATAGGTGACCGTATTGTCTGTATCGGGTTTGTGTTGTACATTTTCGAACACAATCACGGCACGAGGCGCACATATGAAGACGGTTGCTTTCATCCTGCTCGGGTTGCTTTGCGCTACCACGTTGACGGCGCAACAACTCACCCCGGAACAGAAGGAGAAATATCTCATCAACATCGACACCCCTCCCGAGATGATTGGCGGAATGGCCGAACTGGCGAAGTGGCTGGTCTATCCGCCCGAAGCCATCCGCGATACTATCCAGGGTTACGTGATTGTTCAGGCGTATGTCGACGAGACAGGCACGGTTGTCGACGTCGAGGTTGAGAGCAGTCCCCACAAGCTTTTAAGCGAATCGGCATGCAATGCCGTGCGAGAGTTGAAATTCAGTCCCGGAATTCACGAGGGCGAGAAAGTCAACGTGCGTGTGTCCCTCCCGGTGAGATTCCGCTTGGATTGATTATACAGTGGTATGAAATCAACGCGCGCGGCCGGATCATACGATCCGGCCGCGCGCTGTTCTGCTGGAAAGGGAGAGCGCTTATTTCAACAGCTGCATGCTGCGACGCTCGACCTGACCGTTGTGCTCCAGGGTGTAGAAGTACGTGCCACCAGCCAGGGCCGCGGCGTCGAACTGATAGGAGTAGGAGCCGGCCTGTACGAAGCCGTCCACCAGACGAGCCACTTCCATACCCAGCGAATTGTACACCGCAAGGCGCGTCATGCCGTCGCTCGGCACGGTGAAGCGCAGCGTGGTGCTGGGATTGAAGGGATTGGGATAGTTCTGATCCAGCATCAGCGCGCCGGGAAGCGCGGCGAGACGGATCGGATCCTTGCCCATGCTCAAGGGAACGGTCACGACAGCGGTGGTGGTGTAACTGTCGCCTTCGGCGTCGAACATGGTGTAGGTGGCGGTGTAAATGCGGCCCGTGCCAATGCCCGAACGCTCGGCGCGCACCTTGAACTGCGTGTCTTCCGTGCCGGCGTCCACACCCTGAATGTCGTTGATGGTGTTGCCATCATCATCGCCATTGTCCGGCTCGTTGCTCGTCACCGAGGTCAACTCCCAGGTGAAGCAGCCGCCCGAGTTGTTGGTCACGGAAGCGTTGATGGTGCGCAGCGTGTGATTCGGCGGCCAAAGCATGGACGGCGAAAGCACCACGCTCAGCGTGGGCACAACCTGCAAGTCCACGTTGTCGATGAACACTGCGGAATTGTACACCGCATCGCGCGCGTCGCCGATACGGAACTGAATGGTCACCTGCTGACCGGCATAGGCGGAGACATCGATCGAGGAGGTGTACAGACCGGTCATAGCGTTGTACACCACATCATTCGGCGTGGGGAAGGGAGCGGTGGGCACCACCGAGGTGCCACCCGGCGCATTGGAATAGGCCGCAGCCGAGCTGGTAGTGACCTGCGAGGCATTGGGCAGCAGCGCGATGTTGCCGAGATGATTGCTCGATCCATCGAACACGTCAGCGCGGAAGAAGTCGGTAAATTCGGTGGTGTACGTCGGATTCTCTTCCGAACCGAAGCGCCAGTCGAAGCTCAATGTGGCTCCCGCGTTGGTGGGCACGTTGAAGGTCAGCGAAAAGGTCACCACATCGAAGGCGGTTTGCAAATCCGGGCTGCTGTAAGGCGCGCCGGCGGCAAGGCTGGTTCCAGCCATGTTGTTCGAAACGAAGGTTCCCGCCGTTCCGGCCGTCTGACTGGCGAAACCGGTGCTCAGCACAAGATAGTTGCTGCCGTAGGTCGGGAAGCCCTGAAGCGAACTGGAATACACCATGGACTGATTGGCGTTGCCCACGAGCGAAGCTCCGCCGCTCGCGAGCAGACAGCCCGCGCGCTCGGTAAGCACCGATGTCGCCGCGCCCGAAGCCGTGGCCGCCGCCTTGGAAAAGCCCGTTGGAGCGGGGGATTCGATGCGGCCTTCCTCTTGCGCAAGCGCTGTGCTGGTGGCAAGAGCGAGCACGACGGCCATCGTCGTGACGAGGGTATGTATGTGGATCTTCTTCATCCGCGTTTCCTTGAGTGTGTGGAGGAAATGTAGGGATTGGGGACGCAGGGGTGATCCGACCTTTCGGTATTCCAGTGGATCCGTGCCGCTGCGTGAGGGTACACTGCGTGACACAGGAACAACTGTCGGATGCTCAGGTGCGGAGAACGTATGAATGCTGATTGGACGTAATCAAGATACGATGTATCCGAATCAATGTCAAGGACTCGGTCAGAATAATCGAAGATTTCCTGAAAAAAATGGAGCGCATTGCGTGCTCCGGTCGCGGGACGTGTAAATGGTATAGATATATCGGGAAGTATGTGATGTATGGTGGTGAACCGGTTCCCCTCACGCCATGGTGCTTCAAGTACGACGAGGCCCGGCATCGCTGCCGGGCCTCGTCGAGAATTGTCGCGTCTGTCGAGGATTCGTTGACCCGGCTGGGAAGAACCGCCACCGGTCTCGACGTCAGATCGCCGCGAGAGGATTACTGCGCGCGCCGCGCGTCCGTCGGCATCGATTCCCTGTCGCTCCAGACGCTGCCAACCGTCCCGCAGTGCTTGCGCACTTGCTCGGAGGTGTCGAACTCGGCGCTATGCGCAATCGCGATGCGACCGCGCCCCGAATCGAGGAGGAAGAGCGCCGTCGCTGCGAGCATGCGGCATTCCGCACTCGCGTCATCCTTCAGCACATCGAGCAGTGGCGTGACCGCGAATTCGAGATCCAACTCCGGCCAGGAGCGTCGCATGTCGATGAGCAATTCCATCGTTCCGCTGCGAACCTCCTCGGATTTATGCGCAAGATTGGACGAGATGTTTTTCTCGATGCTCTTGATCTGCTTTTTGCCGGGACGTTCGCTGGATGCGGCATCGGCGGAAGGAGCGGCGAGAACGGTGATGAGCAGGAGAGCGAGAATCCACGCGAGTCCATGTTGCACGAGCTGCAAACGCGAGCTGGTGGATGCGCGGAAGGAAGTGTATGTGCCGAGAGCCATGGGGTACTCCATAAAAATGGTAAAGGGACGTCTGTCCATCGAACGTGCCCTGCCGGATCACGAATGCACATCCCGGGCGGTATAACACACGCCCGGGCCTTCACATCCGGACAACGTCCGTGAGGCGACTTCCGTGGATCCCACGCTCACGCACATCCTCTGTGCCGAACGGGTCCAATAGTGACAGTAAGTGAATTGAGACTGATTCAACATAGTCACACAGAAGAAGGAATGCAAGTAAATACTTGATTTTTAAAGAATTATTCTCACGCCGACAAATGGATAGCGTGCGAGGAGGTAGATAGAGGAATGGTGTGTCCGATGAAATACTGCGAGCGCGCGAGCTGCCGCTGCTGGCGTATGATCACAATCCGAAGGTGCGCACCATCTCCCACACCAGTCCCGGCTGATGTCGCAGTGCGACTTTGAACACTCCCCAGATGCTGCGCTTGTCCGGCGGGAGTTGCAGCACGCGTGCGGCGATATCGTCGAGCGCCTCGTCGCTGAAGCCGTACACCGCCGTCTTCATGCGATGATACGTACGATGGCGGTTGCCCTGATGCTTGCGCCATTGCTTTTCATAGTTGCGCAATGTGGTGAGGTCATCCGCGCGCACAGTTGCGGCGATGGCTTCGCCGGCGAGCTTTCCCGCGACCATGCCACTGGTGATGCCCCCTCCGGTCATGGGATTGACCTGATGGGCGGCATCGCCCACCAGCACGATGTTCCGCTGCACGATGGTGTCGAGCGTGGGCGCACAGGGTACACCACCCGCAATCGTACTGAGGACGCTTGCGCGTGGATAGCGTCGCTTAAGAAAATCCTCGAGATAGCGTAACGCATGCTTGCGCTTCGACGCCATGCCGCTGATACCCACACCGACGTTGGCTTTGCCCTTGCCCTTGGGAAACACCCAGAGATAGCCGGTGGGAGCCACATCGTTGCCGAAATGAAATTCGCAGGCGTCATCAGCAATATCCGCTCCTGCAATGGTCACCTGTGCGCACGTTTCCATGTCCCGGAGATGCGTCGTGGTGTCGATGCCCGCCCATTTGCCCACGCGGGACTCCACACCGTCGGCACCGACAATAATGCGCCCACGCACGACCTGCTCGCGTCCGTTGTACTCGTAGCGTACGCCGGTCCAGGCGCCATCGCTTTCCAACAGTCCACTTACATAGCATTTGGTGCGCACTTCCGCGCCGGCTTCGCCGGCAAGCCGCGCGAGATCATAGTCGAACAAACGACGCTCCAACACATACCCGTAACCGCCCAGATCGGGCTCCACAACATGTCCGGAAGGAGACACCAGGCGGAATCGTCGAATAGTGGCGGCTATCCAACGCGAATCGATGTCCACTATGGTTTCCAGACTGCGGTTGCTGACAGCTTCGCCGCAACGTACCGGCATGCCGATGTCCCTGTCCTTCTCCAACACCAGCACGCTCGCGCCTCCCAACGCCGCCCAACGCGCTACCGTGCTGCCAGCGGGTCCCGCACCCACCACGATCACATCGTACGCCTCGCCGCTCACTCCACACGCTCCTTGCGCGCGGGCGTATGGAAAAGAAATACCTCGAAAGGACACGCCCACACGCATTTCGCGCAGTTCGTGCAACGTTCCTCGATGATGTCGATGCGCGCTTCACGCAGCTCGATGGCATCCTCGGGGCACACGCCCACACAGCACCCACAGAAATCACAGGTGTCGGGACGAATTTCGACAAGCAGCACGGCCAGTCCTTTCAGGCGTGGGGATTGGGAAAAGATGGATGCATGGCAACGACACCGTCAGCGCACTGTCGCAACGCGGTGTCCGCCACGACCAACTCGCGAGTTCGCGGAGCGCTCAGCGAATCACATTCACGCGCAGATGGCGGAATTCCGCACTGCCTGTTGTGGCGGATTCCACCGCGAGCGTGGCGATGTACGTGCCCGCGGGCAACCCTGCCGGATTCCAGCGCGCGGAGTAGCGGCCGGCGGGACGTTGTTCCTCGAACAACTGTCCGATACTGCGGCCGAGCATGTCGCTGATGGTCAAACGCACGGTGGCCGCTTCCGGCAGATCGTACGTGAAGGTGGTACCGCTGCCGGCGGAAAGCGACACGGGATTCGGATAATTCTGCTCCAACGCGAGCGCGGCGGGTTGGAGGCGGTAGTCCACACGCGCTTCCGGCGAGTACGTGACGCTGCCATCGTAATCCTGCTGGCGGAGACGGTACAGATACAGTCCGTCGCCCGGCATGGACTGGTCCACAAAGAGGTACTGCGACTCCGAACGCGTGTCGCCCGCGCCCTGCACGAAGCCGAGCGTTTCCCAGGTATCAGCGACTCCGCTGCCCTCGGCGCGACGCTCGACATGGAAGCCGAAATTGTTCGTCTCCGTCGCAGTGACCCAGCGAAGCGTGATCGCCGCACCCTGCTGAGCAGCGGTGAAGAGAGCGAGTTCCACCGGCACGGTGATGTCGATGAGATTGACAACCGGGTCGAAATTCTTCTGTGTGTTGTTCTCGAAATAATACGTCAACGCCGCCGTGGGATTATTTGCGTACACCACGAAGGACGTGATGAAAGGACTGCCGCTCTTCGGGTAAAAGTTGAAATGGCAGAGCGTGGGTGGCGCGCCGCGGAAGATGGTCTGCGTGCCGAAATTCGGATGATATTCGCCATACACCGCCACGTCGGGATTGATGCCGTCGGCATCCCAGTTGGCCATCGACGCGTCGTCCCAGTTGTATTGATCGAAGAACAGATTCGAGATCGTCGTTGTGGCGTTGATGTTGAAATGCGCGGGATTGTATGCCACCGCCACCGACACCGCTTCGACCTGCATCGTGGTGGTGAGAATGGTCATTTTGGGCTTGATGGTCACTTGCGTTGCATCCGCTGAATGCAGCTCAAGCTCGAGGCCGGCGGGAGTTTGTGCATGGGAAGCAACCGCCAGCAGCGCGGCGAGAGCGGAGATGAACAGCAAGTTCTTCATAACACCGTACCAATTGGTGATTCAATCAACCATATTACGGAAAACGTGCTTTCTTTCGCAAGCCCGAAAAAAACGGGAAGAGTGCGAACTCTTCCCGTTTTCCATTGTCATAGCGGATCCACCGCGGCGGGAGTGAAGCACGCCGACCGCGGCAACTCCGCTACTTGTTCAGCGCCATCTTGATGCTGCGCGAGTAACCGAGACCACTGAGCTGACCCTGCATGGTCACCGTCGCCACATAGCTTCCCGACGGAAGCGATCCGGCATCGAATTGCACGGTGTGCACACCGGCTTCGATTGTACCATCCACCAGCGTCGCCACCGTGCGTCCGCTCATGTCCGTCACGACCATCGTCACCGTGCTGCGCTCGGGAACGCTGTAGCGAATGCTGGTCGTGGGGTTGAAGGGATTCGGGTAGTTCTGATCCACGTCGAAGGTGGAAGCCGAGAAGCCACCGCGCTTCGCTGTTTCAAAGCCGCCGGATATCTTCAGCCAATTCAGTTTGATGGCGATGTAATCGAAATTGTTGATCACACCGTTGCCATCGGTGTCTTTGTGGCAGCCATCGGGAGTGTTCCAGGGAATGGAGGCCTGCGGCATCCACTGCAGATAGGCGAGCGGATTGGTCGCGGCTTCGGCCAGGTAGCGCGCGGGGCCGTTCAGCCAGGTGGAGCGCATGTTGGCATCGAAGATGTACTTGTTCAATGCCGCGCGATCGGCGTAATTCACCACGCCATTATCGTCTGTATCGCCGGGCCACACTTCGCAGAGTTGTGTACCGGGGAGGATGAAGAGCGTGGACGTCTTTACCGTCACGTTTTCGTAGAACAAACAGTTGTTGTACACCGAGAACACCACGTCCACGTTGTAGTACCCGGGCGTGAGGTTGAGGTTCAGCATCTGCGAGCCACTGAGCACACCCACCGGCTTCTGTGCAACGAAACTCTCGCTGTAGGCGGGAATACCGGACAGGTCACCGACACGGAAGAAGCGCACGGTGATCGGCACGGCGTACGCCTGATTCAGCGGATAGCTGACGTTGTAATTCAAACGCACCGTGCCGGGCAGATAGTAAAACGCCTGCGGATTGCCCCCCGCATCGGTGAGCGAGATGTCGGCAATGCCCGCCGGAACGAAACATCCCCAACGGTAGGTGAGACCGCTCGGCGGCAGGAAGCCCGAGTTGATCTGCGAGGTCGCGCTGGCAACCGCACCTGCGGTGGACGTGGCCCAGGTGTTCACTCCGCTGGTTGCCACGCGATTGTTGAAATCCGCGTTGGTCGATCCACGAAGACCGACATTGCCGGTCATCTGCGCCGAGGCCTGCGTCCACGGACCATACACGATCTCGATCATGCCGGTACCTTCCGACAACTTGATCTGCCAGTTGAAGAAGTCGTTCAAGCCCGTTCCGGTAGCCGAAAAACGCGTCCAGTTCGCATACTCGAAGGTGATCACGCGATTCGGCGCGCTACCGGACACCGCCCAGGTCACCGGGCCACGGCCATGCATATCAGCGGAGAACGCGGCAATGGCGCCGCCACCCGCACCGAAATTCGTCGTGGAACCGATGATGGGGGTGAGTGTGGTGGTCCCCAAGCCGAAGGTGATGTACCCATTCGTGCCGACATACAAGGTGGCATGGTTGACACCGTTGAATGGTATGGGGAAGGGGAGCGGGAAGCTCCAGAAAGCGTCGTCGTACGAACCCAGGGTGGGAAGGGGTGTTCCGCTCGCACCGAGTGGAGTGTACGTGCCCATGTACTGCTGGAAGGGCAAGGCCGAAACCTGCGCCAGCGCGCTGCCCGCTGTTCCGAGCAGCAGCACAACGGCAGCCAGGGCTGCGATGCGTGTTCTATATGTCATGATAACCTCGCGACAAAGTGGGATAACGGGATGTGACAAGTGATTGCTGTTGCCACGATGTTGCGTACAACATCGTCGCGTGAGTGTCACGGGTGCTCGGGTACAACAGCGCTTGATGTGAAATTAGTTCACGCCGCGTGCGGATGTCAATAAAAATAAGCTAGGTCAAGAAAAAATGCCCTGTTTCGAAACGGAACATCCGGAGAGAATGGAGCAGCGGCATTCGTGAGGAAACGACGCTCAATCGCGGAGGCAGAGCGGAGTGAGGGTGCGAGTGATTCCCGGAGATCAGAAGGGATAGCCCTGGCGAGCTGGGGCAAAAAGCAATCGGAGGAGACGAGCTCCGACGGGGCCCTTGTATGGGGAAAAAGGAACGGCCGGGCGTTGTACCCGGCCGTTCGACAATGCTGATGCAGCGTTGCCTATTTGCTCAGCGTCATTTTCACCGTGTGCGAGAAGGTGAGACCGCTTTCGATGCCGGTCATGGTGGCGGTGGCAATGTAGTGGCCGCTGTTGAGCGCGCTGCCATCGAAGGTGGCGCTGTGCATACCTGCTTCCACTACGCCATCGACCAGGCGCATCACTTCACGACCGAGCATGTCGGTAACCACCAGCCTCACTGTGCTGCGCTCGGGAGCGCTGTAGTTGAGCGTGGTGGAGGGATTGAACGGATTCGGATAGTTCTGATCGAGACCGAAGGACAGGGCTGTCGCACCCTTGCTGTCCTTGCTGGGCACGATGAAGCTGCTCTTCAACCAGTTCACCTTGATGGCGATGTAATCGAAATTATTGATCACACCGTTGCCATCCGTGTCCTTGAAGCAGCCATCGGGAGTCTGCCACGGGGCGCCCGGCTGCATTTCCCAGGTGAGGTAGGCAAGGGGATTGGTTTCGATATCGGTGCGGAAACGCTGCGGACCCTGCAGCCAGCTGCTGCGCATGTTGGCGTCGTAGATGTACTTGTTCAATGCCGCACGGTCGTTGTAGTTGACCAGGCCGTTGTTGTCCGTATCGCCCGGCCAGACTTCGCACACCGTGGTTCCGGGAGCAAGCAGTAGCACGGCTTGCTTCATGAACACATGGTCGATGAATTTGCAGGAATTCAGCACTTCGAAATCCAGCTCCATGATGTACCAGCCCGGGGTCACACTCATGGCGTTGAAGTTGTACACGGAGTTGATGGTGCTGCCACCTACCACGTTGATATTATTCAACGTCTCACTGCGTACGAGTTGACCGGTCGGCGTTTTCAGATTGAAGGTGATCTTGCCGAGGAAACTCTCCGTGGCATGGCCGATGGTATAGTTCACCGGAATGATGTTCGGAACCTGGTACAGACTCGGTGCCTGGAACGCGGTGATCGAGGAGGTGCCGCCGCAACCGAATTGCATATGCGGCACGGTACCGGCCTTGGTGTACGTATAATTCGGATTCACGCACATGATGCCGTACGAGTAATCATCATACGCATAGACCTGGCGGCCACTCGGGGCCGGCACGTTTGCGTAGCGCACTGCCCAGGTGTATCCGTAGTTGCCGTTCGTGTTCTGATGGCACACGTCGATCAGAATGTTGCTCGCGCCGTCCCATACGAAGGGTGACGTAAAGGTGTGTGTGAGCCAGCCAGGGACGGTGATGTTGGCGCGAATCTGATTCACCGGTCCATACATTTGCTGCAATCCCACATTGTCGAACATCGACAGCGAGGTCGCGGTGGTGTTTTTCATTTTCACCGTGAACTCATTGAGTTCATACGGAGAGCCGTTGAAACCCTCCACATAGAACGCGAGCGAGGTGAATTCCACCGGCCCCGACGGGATCAGTCCCACGAGTGCAAAATCCTGTGGCGTGATGAGATACTGATGACGGGTTTGTGTGAACCAGTGCGCGTAGGGCGCGTCGGTTAACATTGTCGAGGTTGTGATCATGGTGTTGCTCCAGTCCAGCGTGATGACGCTCTGACTGTTGACACTCGACGTGAGCAGGAGTACAGCCGCGACCATAACGGCTATCCTGGTTGAACTGCGCATAAAATCCTCCGAGGATGAGTTGGTCTATGGGAAAATGCGATCGACGTTTCCCGACGAAACAGCAAGCGGGGGTACATAGGATCGAAACATAAATACCGTTTTTTTCACAAAAAAGAAAGAGCGCTACTTATCTGAATAATTATTTCACCGCAGTCCCTGTGTCGGTCGCGAGACATACTTCCCCATACAGCGCACATCCCATCGATGTGCATCCTTCTATGGTCGACACGCGAATAAAAAAAGCGAGACCGGGGTGTTGCCCGGTCTCGCTGGGAAAAAGTGACTGAGAACGAGACTACCGCGCGAGCGTCATCTTGATGGTGCGGGAATAGGAGAGGCCCGACTCGAGGCCGCTCATGTGCACCGTCGCGTTGTAGCTGCCGCTGGGCAGATTCGCCGCGTCGAACGTCGCGCTGTGCATGCCCTGCTCCACCAGACCT
Organism: Bacteroidota bacterium; assembly: GCA_035362335.1. GTDB lineage: Bacteria > Bacteroidota > Ignavibacteria > SZUA-365 > SZUA-365 > JAOSJT01. The sequence goes on along the minus strand of DAOSDL010000031.1, from coordinate 15,038 downwards.
TCCACCGGGGTGGCCACGGTGCGGCCCAGCATGTCGGTCACCACCAGGCGCACCTGGCTGCGCTCGGGCACAGCGTAGCGAATGGTGGTCGAGGGATTGAAGGGATTAGGATAGTTCTGATCCATCGCGAAGGAGGCGGCCGAGAAGCCCGCGGCCTTGGCCGGCACGATGGTGTTGTTCTTCAGCCAGTTCAGCTTGATGGCGATGTAGTCGAAGTTGTTGATCACTCCATTGCCGTCGGTGTCCTTGTAGCAGCCGTCGGGAGTGTTCCACGGGGCGCTGGGCTGACCCTTCCACTCGAGGTAATCGAAGCCGCCGGTCACGCTGTAGCGCGTCGGACCGTTGAGCCAGGTGCTGCGCGTGTTGGCGTCGAAGATGTACTTGTTCAGCGCCGCGCGATCGGCGTAGGTCACGATGCCGTTGTTGTCGGTGTCGCCAGGCCACACGATGCACATGGTTGCGCCCGGGGGCAGCAGCAGCAAGGTTTGTGGCGGAGCCACGAAATCGGCGTAGTTGCCGCAGCTGTTCTTGCTGTTGAACACCACTTCGGCCTTGTAGTAGCCGGCATTGAGCGTACCGGGGATGGGCACGCTCTGCACACCGATCAATGACTGGCCGGCCAGCTTGTTCGCCGAGAAGTTGTAGCTGTAGACGATCGCATTGGTGATGACATTGCGCAGGTTCAGCGTCATGTTCACCGTGGAGGCCTCGTTGGGATAGGTGACGACGTAGCGCACATTCACCGAACCGGGGAGGTTGGCGAAAGCGGTCGGCTGATTGTTGCCGTCGAGCAACTCATAGCTGATCACGCCATCGGGAAAGAAGCAGCCCTCGTCGTACACCACGCGGCCACAGAACTGCCGCGGCCAGAACATGGAAGTCGTTGCGAGCGGAAGCCAGCCACCGGCCCAGCCCTGATTGTTCACTTCGATGTAGCTGTCCGCGTAAATGTACGGCGCAACACCGGTACGATAACTCACGCCGGCACCGGAGACGAGCTTGACAATGAAGCCCCATTTGTCGCCGGGATTCATCAGCAAATTCAGATCCAGCGGAATCTCGATGTCCACGCCATAACCCGCGCCGTTGATGTTCGCCGTGCCGAGACTGATCCAGCCCACGGCATTGTAGCCGGTATTGACTCCGGGCACGAGAATGAGACCGCCGGGATTGTACAGGACTTCCACTGTCGTGGCGCCAGCGGAGGCCTGTGTCCAGAAGCGATAGAGTTTGGTTGATTTGATCGCGGTGATTTCGAAAGAAACACCGTAGTTGCCGTTGTTGGCGGTGATGCCAAGGTTCAGCACCTTGGATCCCTGTGCGGATGATGTCGATGGCAGACAGGTGACGCCCAAAGCGAGCACCATCAGCATCGTCAAAATAGCCGATCGCGAAGCGTTCATGAAAAACTCCTCTATATTGTGTGGATCACTCGGAAAATCGATGCGATTGCTCGGTTACATGTTTCAGCCGTTGAGGGTTCGTTCCGCTGCGTCGGTAGGCACGGTGTTTATTGTCGCAGTGACGCATTGCGAAAGCGACGGCATTCTGGAATAACACTGTTCCAGTTCGTTTGTTACGGTGTAATCGAGACTAGTTGCAAGGTACCGATTTTCTACCATAAAAAAACCGGATTCTGGCGAATCCGGTTTTTTTTCTTGGGCACGTGCTATCAGCGCGCGAGCGTCATCTTGATGGTGCGGGAATAGGAGAGACCCGACTCGGTGCCGCTCATGTGCACCGTCGCGGTGTAGCTGCCGCTGGGCAAATCCGCCGCGTCGAACGTTGCGCTATGCATGCCTTGGTCCACAAGACCCTCGACCGGCGTGGCAACGGTGCGGCCGAGCATGTCGGTCACCACCAGGCGCACCTGGCTGCGCTCGGGCACGGCGTAGCGAATGGTGGTCGAGGGATTGAAGGGATTCGGATAGTTCTGATCCATCGCGAAGGAGGCGGCCGAGAAGCCCGCGGCCTTGGCCGGCACGATGGTGTTGTTCTTCAGCCAGTTCAGCTTGATGGCGATGTAGTCGAAGTTGTTGATCACTCCATTGCCGTCGGTGTCCTTGTAGCAGCCGTCGGGCGTGTTCCACGGAGCACTGGGCTGACCCTTCCACTCGAGGTAATCAAAGCCGCCGGTGACGCTGTAGCGTGTCGGGCCGTTGAGCCAGGTGCTGCGCATGTTGGCGTCGAAGATATAGCGATTCAGCGCCGCGCGGTCGGCATAGGTCACGATGCCATTGTTGTCGGTGTCGCCCGGCCACACGATGCACATGGTCGCGCCCGGTGGCAGCAGCAGCAAGGTGCGTGGTTCACCCAGGTAGTTCGCGTATTCGAGGCAGCTGTTCTTGGTGTTGAACAGCACTTCCGCCTTGTAGTAGCCACTGGTGATTGTGCCGGGAATGGGAATGTTCTGAATGCCGACGAGCGTCTGCCCGGCGTTTTTCGTCGCGGAGAAATTGTACGTGTACACCACAGCATCGGTGATCACATTGCGGAGATTGAAGGTCATGTTGACATTCGTCTGCTCGTCGGGATAAGCCACGACATAGCGAACGTTCACCGATCCCGGGAGATTGGCGAAGGTGGTCGGCTGCAACGCGGCATCGAGCAATTCCCAGGAAATCACATTCTCGGGGAAGAAGCAACCAGGATCGTAGGACACACCACCGCAGAATTGACGCACATAGAAGCTCCATGCCGTGGGCACAGTGCCGCCCCAGGCCTCGGTGTTGATGGAAATGTAGGAATCCGCGAAAACGTAAGGCCCGCCGACCCCTGTCATGTAGCCGACACCAGTTCCTGAAACGGTGCGGATGGCGAAGCCGACTTTCTCGCCCGGATTCATGAGCAAACCGAAAGTGTAGGGGATTTCCACGTTGTTCGCCGCGCCCGTTCCGAGGCCATTGAACGTGTACTGTCCCACGCTGATCCATCCGTTGGGATTGTATCCGGCGCTGCCAGGCGCCAGGATCAGGCCCGTCGGGTTGTAGTACAACTCGACCGTGCACGATCCTGCCGAGTAGGACTGCACCCAGAGGCGGTGAATCTTGGTGGACTTGATCGCGGTGACCTCGAAGGAGATTCCCGCCGTTCCATTATTTCCTGTGAGGCCGGTGGATTTGTAGAGTGCGCCTTGTGCGCATACCGGGAGACTGTTGGCTGCGAGAAGAATGAGCAGAACGAGCATGCCGAACGCGATGCGAGTGCCGCTCGTGCGTGACGGGTTCATGGAGGACCTCCGTGAATGAGTATATGGAAATGGGCTCGGTGGCAACGGGTTCGAGGTATGGCAACCTCGGGGAATGTCAACAGATACACCAAAATATTGGAAATTCCGAAGTGATGCAATTGGTTGACAGTTGCGGCGGAGGGGATTGGGTAGGGGCAACACGCACAGCGGTCCCCGAAATCGGGGACCGCTGTAATGAGCCGCATGCGTTGGGGATTATTTGTTCAGCAGCATATTCACATTGCGGGAGTAGGTCAGCCCCGATTCGAGTCCTGTCATCCGGACCGTGGCCACGTATGAACCGCTGGTGAGATCCGAGGCGTCAAATTCGACGCTGTGCACGCCCGCATCCACGGCGTTGTCGACCAACGTCGCAACGGTGCGGCCCAGCATGTCGGTCACCACCAGATGCACCTGGCTACGCTCGGGCGCCGCATAGCGCAGCGTGGTGCTGGGATTGAAGGGATTCGGATAGTTCTGATCCAGGGAGAAACTCGCCGTGGTGAATACATCCGAACCCTTGGGCAACACGGCGGTGTTCCGTTTAAGCCAGTTCATCTTGATGGCGATGTAGTCGAAGTTGTTGATCACGCCGTTGCCGTCGGTGTCCTTGTAGCAGCCGTCGGGCGTGTTCCACGGGGCACTGGGCTGCGCTTTCCAGTCGATGTAATCGAGGCCGCCGACAATGCTGTAACGCGTGGGGCCTTGCAGCCAGGTGGAGCGCATGTTCGCCTCGTAGATGTAGCGGTTCAGCGCGGCACGGTCCGCATAGTTCACGACGCCATCGTTGTCGGTGTCTCCCGGCCAGACGATGCACATCTGTGCGCCGGGAGGCAAGAGCAGCAGCGTCGACGGCGGGGCGGGATAGTCTGCGTACTTCATGCAGGTGTTCTTGGTGTTGAATATCACTTCCACCTTGAAGTAGCCGGAGGGAAGGTTGCCGGGCAGCGGGATGTTCTCGATGCCGTTCAGCACCTGACCCGCCGGCTTGAGGGCCGAGAACGTGTAGTTGTACACCAGCGCGTTTGTGATGACGTTGCGCAGGTTGACCGTGATGCCAACATTCGTTTCCTCATTGGGAAAACTCACGTTGTACGCGAGATTGATCGCTCCGGGAATGTTCACGAAGCTGGTGGGCTGCATCGCGGCGTCAAGCAGTTGATAGCTGATGATGTTCTGGGGGAAATAGCAGCCTTCCTCGTAGGCGATCCTTCCCGCGAAACGGCGGGGGAAAATGAATGTACCGCCCTGACCGAACAGGGGGACGTTACCGGACCATGCCTGCGTGTTGATCGAGATGTACGAATCCGAAAACACATACGGCGTGCCCGAGGTGTAGTACACAGGCGTGCTGGTCAATGGACGCAGCGCGAAACCGTACTTGTCGCCGGGATTCATCAGCACGTTGAGATCAAGCTGCAGTTCCGCGTAATTCGTTCCGGCGCCGTTACCCACCGCGGTGGCGGTGCCAAGACTGATCCAGCCCGTGGGATTCCATCCACCTGACACACCTGGTGTAAGGATGAGGCCACCGGGATTGTAGAAGATTTGAATGGAGTGTGTCCCACTTGCGAGAGGTGCCCAGATGCGGCAAATCTTGGTGGATTGGAGAGCGGTGACCTCGAAGGAAATTCCCGAGGGGGCGGTGGTAGACGTGTTGCCGGACAGCCCTGTCGACAGCGACATGGCGCATTGCGCATCGACGCTGGAAGGTCTGATAAGAGTCAAGCCGAGCAACACCATGACGCCTAGCGACAGAAGACGTATGGAAGCAGTGTGCATAGTAACCTCCGTGGAAAAACGAGCGAAAAAGTAGAAAGAGATAAAGACGCAGACGATTCCAAGTCGTCTCCCGGAAGCCGGTGTGCCGAACCGGCCTCCGGGGACGTTGGATGGGGTTTACTTGTTCAAAGTCATCTTCAGCGATTTGCTGAAGGTCAAACCGCTGTTTCCCGTCATGTGCACGGTGGCCACGTAATTGCCGCTGGGGAGTTGTGTGCCATCGAACACGGCGCTGTGCACACCTTCTTCCACTTCACCGTCGACGAGGGTGCCGATCGTGCGGCCCAGCATGTCCGTCACCACCAGGCGCACATGACTGCGCTCGGGCACGGAGTATCGGATGGTGGTGGAGGGATTGAAGGGATTCGGGTAGTTCTGATCCATATCGAAACTGGCGGGGGAGAAACCGGTGTTGCCCTTGGCGGGGATAACCGTGTTGTTCTTCAGCCAGTTGAGTTTGATGGCGATGTAGTCAAAGTTGTTGATCACGCCGTTGCCGTCTGTGTCCTTGTAGCAGCCGTCAGGCGTATTCCACGGCGCACTGGGCTGGGCTTTCCACTCGAGATAGTCGAAGCCGCCTACGACGCTATAGCGATTCGGACCCTGCAACCAGGTACTGCGCATGTTCGCGTCGAAAATGTATCGGTTGAGCGCCGCACGATCCGCGTAGTTGACGATGCCATTGTTGTCGGTGTCCCCCGGCCAGACGACGCACATCTGTGCACCGGGTGGCAGCAGTAACAAGGTCTGGGGTGGAGCGACGAAATCGGCGTAGTTCATGCAGCTGTTCTTGGTGTTGAACACCACCTCCGCTTTGTAGTACCCAGGGGTGATGGTGTTGGGCAGTGGCACGTTCTGAATGCCGGTCAGAGTCTGCATCGCAAGCTTGTTCGCGCTGAAATTGTAGCTGTAAACGACCGCGTTTGTCTGGACATTGCGCAGATTCAACGTCATGCTCACTGTGGATTCCTCATCGGGATACGCCACAACATAGCGAACATTCACCGAGCCGGGGATGTTGGAGAACGTGGTCGGCTGGAGATTGGCATCCAGCAGTTCGTAGGAAATGACTCCATCGGGGAAGAAGCAGCCCGGATCGTAAGTGACTTTGCCGCAGAACTGACGCGGGTAGAAGCCGAAGGTGAAGGCACCCGCAGTACCGTACACACCCCAGCCCTGCGTGTCGATGGAAATGTATGTATCGGAAAACACGAAGGGCGCCACGCCGGTGCGATAGCGCATGGTGCCGTTCGAGCGCCAAAGAATGAAGCCCCAGGTCTCGCCGGGATTCATCAGGAGGTTCACGTTGAACGGAATCTCATCGTAGCTGGGCGAGCCCACAGCGTTGAAGGTGGCGTCGCCCAATTTCACCCACCCCGTGGTGCGCGCAACACCGGGGGCGGTCTTGCTTCCGTTGGGATTGGCCCACACTTCGATGGTGTTGCTTCCGGAGTACGTTTCCACCCAGAATCGATGGATTTTGGTGGATTTGGTCGCGGTGATGTCGAAGGACACGCCCACCTGACCGTTGTTCGCGGCAACCGTGGAAAGGGATAAAGCTCCCTGTGCGTTCACACGGGAAGGACCGGATATCAAGAGCAGAGCGCAGAAGAGCGCCAGCGAAGAAGTGATCAAGGTCTTCATGATGGCTCCTGTATGTATTCATATGTATGCGTGTGATGGCTTCAATATCAAAAATGTACGTACTTCGTCGCACTTTGTCAATGGAAAAAGTGAAATTAATTCACGCTGAATAAACGGCACAGTCCTTGCGGCGATAAATGGCGCCTTTCCACCGCGGTTCCAGGGAAGCTTCGTCGCCGCTCAGGGTAATCCGTGGACCCCGGCAAGACGAGAGCGGGGAAGGGCTATCGTGGAAGGAAGCAATCCCGAGTCCGGGCCTCCGGATTACCTTGTTTCTCGGTGTCGCATGTCATAAGTTGCTGTGATTCATAACCCTGCCGATCCGCATCTCCCGCCTGGGGCAAGGGTCGGAGTTTATCTGCCATTGGAGCATTGCCGCGCATGTGTGGAATTATCGGATACATCGGATTTCGTGAAGTCACCCCCATCGTCGTCGAAGGTCTGCGGCGTATGGAGTACCGCGGCTATGACTCGGCGGGGATGGCCATTTTGGAGGACTCCGCGGTCCGCATTCTCAAACGCGCGGGCAAGGTGGTAGATCTGGAGAATCTGATCGATGTGCATCCGATGCGTTCCACCGTGGGCATCGGACACACGCGCTGGGCCACGCACGGCGAGCCCAACGACACCAACGCGCATCCGCATCTGGATCAGACGGGCAGCATCGCACTGGTGCACAACGGCATCATCGAGAATCATGCCGCGATTCGCAGGCGTCTGGAGCGTGACGGTATCGTGTTCCGCAGCGATACCGACACCGAGGCGCTGGTGCAGCTCATTTCCACCTTCCACGATATCACGCAAAACCTCGAGCAGGCCGTGCGCCTGGCGCTGCAGGAAGTGGATGGCACCTTTGGCATTGTGGTGATCTCGAGCCGCGAACCCGACAAGCTCATTGCCGCGCGCCGCGGCAGTCCGCTGGTGCTGGGCGTGAACGAAGGCGAATACTTCATCGCCTCCGACGCCTCGGCCATCGTTGAGCACACGCGGCAGGTGGTGTTTCTCGACGACGACGACATCGCCACACTCACGCGCGACGGCTACGAGGTGAAAACGCTCGGCGACGAGATCAGCGAGCATCAGATCGAGGAGATCACCTACGACATCGAGCAGATCGAGAAGGGTGGTTTCGATCATTTCATGCTCAAGGAAATTCACGAGCAGCCACAGACCATACTCGACTCGATGCGCGGCCGCATCATGCTGGACAAGGGCACGGCCAAACTCGGCGGTTTGCGCGAGGTCATGCCCGTGCTCAACAACGCGCGGCGCATCATCATCACGGCCTGCGGCACCTCCTGGCACGCGGCATTGGTGGGCGAGTACATGCTCGAGCATTACGCGCGCATTCCGGTGGAAGTGGAGTACGCATCGGAATTCCGCTATCGCGATCCCATCATTCACGAGGACGATGTGGTGATCGCCATCAGTCAGAGCGGTGAAACAGCCGACACTCTGGCCGCCCTGCGCGAAGCCAAGAAGCGCGGCGCCACAGTGATAGGAATCTGCAACGTGGTAGGCAGCAGCATCGCGCGCGAAACGCATGCCGGCGTGTTCATCCACGCGGGACCGGAAATCGGCGTGGCGTCCACCAAGGCCTTCACCGCGCAACTCGTGGCCCTGTCGCTGCTCACGCTCATGCTCGGGCGCAATCGCGGCTTCATCAGTATCGAGGAAGGGCAGCAGTTCGCCCGCGAGCTGCAGGCCATTCCCGGCAAGGTGCAGGAAATCCTCAGCGACACCGACGGCATTCGTCTGCTGGCGGAGCGCTACTTCGCGGTGAACAACGCGCTGTATCTCGGACGCGGCTACAACTTCCCCACCGCGCTCGAAGGCGCGCTGAAGTTGAAGGAAATTTCCTACATCCACGCCGAGGGTTATCCGGCGGCGGAGATGAAGCACGGTCCCATCGCGCTGATCGACGAGAACATGCCCGTGGTGTTTCTCGCGCCGCAGGATCGCATTCATGAAAAAGTGATCAGCAATATTCAGGAAGTGAAGGCGCGCAAGGGACAGGTGATCGCCATTGTCAATCACGACGACGATGTGATTGGCAGCGTGGCCGACCATGTGATCCGCATTCCGCACACGGTGGATTTTCTCACGCCGATGCTCACCGTGATTCCCTTGCAGTTGCTGGCCTACTTCATCGCCGTGCTGCGTGGCTGCAACGTGGATCAGCCGCGCAATCTGGCGAAGAGCGTCACAGTGGAATAGACCGGGAAAGGGCGGATTATCGCAGCATGCACAGCATGAACAGCACCATGACGCCGGCGGAGCTTGCCGCGGACATCCTGCGGCTGAAGCGCGAGATGAACGCGGTGATACTCGCGCATTATTACCAGGATGAATTCATTCAGGACATCGCCGATATCCGTGGTGACAGTTTTGAACTCTCGCGTCGCGCCATGCACACCGACGCCGACACCATCGTGTTTGCTGGCGTGCATTTCATGGCCGAGACGGCGAAAATTCTCAATCCCTCGAAGCGCGTGTTGCTGCCGGACCTCAATGCGGGCTGTTCATTGGCCGAAAGCGCCCCGGCGCATCTGTTCCGTCGTTTCCGCGAGCAGCATCCGGAATATCTCGCCGTCACCTACATCAATTGCAGCGCCGAGGTGAAAGCCCTGTCCGACATCATTTGCACGTCGAGCAGCGCCGAGGCCATACTCGCGAAGATTCCCGCCGATGTCCCGATTCTTTTTTCACCGGATAAAAATCTCGGGCATTACGTGCGCAGCCGCAGCGGCCGCACCATGCTGCTGTGGCAAGGCGTATGCACGGTGCATGAACAATTCAGCGAGCGCCGCATCGCCGAGTTGCGCGCGCTGCATGCGGATGCCGAGGTGATAGCGCATCCCGAATGCGAGGCGGGAGTGTTGCGGCACGCCGATTTTATCGGTTCGACCAGTGCACTGCTGCGTCACGTGCAGGAAAGTGCCGCGCGGAGTTTCATTGTTGTCACGGAATCGGGTATACTGCATCAGATGCGGAAAGCCGCGCCGGAGAAGGAGTACATTCCCGCTCCGCCCAACAATGGTTGCGCCTGCAATGTGTGTGATTACATGAAGGTGAACACCCTGGAGAAGCTGCACAGCTGCATGCTCCGGGGAGCGCCCGAAGTGCACGTGGACGAGCGCGTGCGGCGTGCCGCGTTGCGGCCCATCGAGCGCATGATCGAACTCGTGGACGCCGACAAGTCGCGCGCCGCCGACATTCTCGGCGAGATCGCCTTGCCGTTCCGTGCCGCGGATCGTATGTGAATCTGTTCATCATCGCAATAGACCGACGTTCCATCATTTCACGAGAGGTTGCTATGAAGAAACTGCTTCGGATTGCCCTGCTCACGATGTTGCTTGCCGGAAGCGCATCCGCCCAGCTGGTGGACTTGTTCCACTATCAGGCGGATCAGAATTTCACGCTTCTTGGCTTGCCCGCCGGGGCCATGGCCATTACGCGCTTCCAGGTTGAAGAGGCCGCGAAGCTGCATGAAATCAATGTCTGGTTCTACAATCAGGAAGCCGCCGGCGACAGCGTGGTGGTGTACCTGTTCGGCAAGGAAGGCGGCGGCGCCTATCCTCTGCTGCTCTCGCCCCTGGCGACAATCAAGGCCTTTATCCCCGCGCAGTTCAACAATCTCGTGCGCTTCAATTTCGACCAGCAGCAGCCCACCTTTGTGCGGCCGACGAATTTCTTCGTGGGTGTGCAGATACTGGGCACCAACGTGAAAGTGCGCATGGACAACATCACGCAGACGCCCGCCTGCGCCACCAGCGAAGGCGATACGATGTACACGAGTTCGTACTGGCAGAATTTGCAGCCACCGTACATTCCCTTCAACGGCCGTCTCGCCAGTGGCATGGCCACCAACAACTGGTATGTGGGTGTGAAAGTGGAGTACACGTTCCAGAATCAGGATCTGTTCGCCGACGCCACGCTGATGGCGGGCCTGAACAATCTCATGCCCAGCGGCCGCCGCCTGTCGGTGGCGGATTTCGACAATGACGGTTTCCAGGACATTCTCTACGGCAAATACCTGCTGCGCAACAACGGCAATGGTCGTTTCACCGATATTTCCTCCAATTCTGGCTATGACGGTGGCAGCGAGGTCAACATGTTTGCCGACATCGACAACGACGGTGATCTCGACATCGTGTGTGCTCCCGCTACGTTGATCTACATCAACAACAACGGCTTGCTGACCAAGGACACCGAGCCGGGCTTCAATCCGGGACGCAACACCACGGCGATGGCCATCGCCGATTATGACAACGACAACTATATCGACATTTTCGTGGCCAACGGCGAGTACATGTATGTGAAGAACCCGCAGAACGCGAACGACTCGGCCATGGTGCAGGGCGCCGCGTGGGAGGGATTCTTCTACGGCAACACGCAGAATGGCAAGTTCCGCGACATCAAGGGACAGATTCTCGGTGGCTACCGCAGTGGCGCCTATGGACGCAATCCCTACAACACCCAGCAGACGGTGCAGGGCTATCGTCCCATCACCGGTGCGAACTGGGTGGATGCGGATTTGGACGGTGATCTCGATCTGTATTGCAGCGTGAACCGCCTGCAGCCGAATTTCCTCTTCGAAAATCAGGGCACCGGCTTCATGCGTGAAGTGGCCATGCAGCACGGGCTGCAGGGCGTGGTGAAAACCGACCCCAACTACGTGGGTCTGTTCGGCAACACGCGCGGCTGCGATTTCGCCGATGCCGACAATGACGGCGATCCCGATTTGTTCGTGGGCGAAGCAGGTGAAAAATGGCGTCTGGGTGCGGGCGATCTGACCGCGCTGTGGAAGAACAGCGGCAAGCCCAACAGCCAGTTCTCGCAGGTGCCCGGCACCACGACCAAGCTGGGCTTCCAGCTCGTGGACGGCGATGTGGCCTGGGGTGATTTTGACAATGACGGTTTGCAGGATGTGATGCTCACCCCCGGCGAGCATTGCTTCAACGGTGCGCTGTACAAGCAGAATCCCGATGGCAGCTTCACCAACCTGATTTATGAATCCACCATCGATGCGACGAACAGTCTCGGTGCCGTGTGGTTCGACTACGACAACGATGGCGATCTCGATCTCGCGCTCGCAACGGAAGTCGGTCTCAAGCTGTACCGCAACGACCTGGCAGTGAAGGGCAATTGGCTGACCGTCAACGCGCGTTCGAAGACTTCGAACGTGTTCGGTGTCGGCGCGCGCGTCGAAGCGATTGTAGGCGCCACGAAATACACGCGTTGGATCACCGTGGGCAAGGGCGCTGGTTCGCAGAATCCGTACGCGCAGCATATCGGTATCGGTCAGGCGACCGCCGTGGATTCCGTGGTGGTGTACTGGCCGAACGGCACGCGCACCTCGCTGCGCAATCCCGAGATCAACAAGGTTCACAATCTCGTGGAAGCCGATCCCGTGTCGGTGGGCAGCACGCCATTGGCCAACGGCATGGCGCTGCATCAGAACTATCCAAATCCCTTCTCGCGTTCGCAGGCCGCGTCAACGCGCATCGGCTTCGAATTGCAGTCCGCCAGCGATGTGGCGTTGCACGTGTACGACTCGCGCGGCGCGCTTGTGCGCACGCTGCTCAGCAGCCGCATGCAGGCCGGTACGCATGAAGTGGAATGGAATGGCAACAGCGACGAGGGGACGCTCCTCGCCACCGGTGTGTACAATTACGTGCTGACGGTGAATGGCGCGACGACGATGCGCCAGGCCATTCTGATGAAGTAAAACGTTTCCCTCCGGGGAAACAGTGAACATCGAGGTTGCCTCGTGTGCGCTTCCGTTGTATCTCCAGTGCCGACCCGTGCTGAACGGGCGGCGAGGAGGCGCGGGCAACGCGGACGGGGCAACCTCGACGATTTTCCACCATTCAGGAGCGCCATGCGACAGTTTGTTGCCGTTCTCGCCCTCTTGTGCCTGACACTTCCCACGTACACGCACGCACAGCATTACAGCGAAGGCGCGGTGCGTCTCGGTATCATCGGTGGTGTGAACATTGGTGGTGAGGAAGCCACACTGAAATATGCCAGCTACACACCGCATCCCTTCGGCATGACAACGATGGAGTATTTTCTGCTCGATCGTATGGCGCTCACGGGTTCGCTGTTCGCTGGTACACTGGCCGCCACGCTCAACGGTCGTACGCTGTTCCCCGCCTATGGCAAGCAGCCCATCACCGGTTACGACACGAAGTACTACGGCCTTTCCACAGGCATCGATTACGCGTTGCCCACGTTGTGGCATATCACTCCCCTGGTCAAGGGGCGTCTCGGTGCCCTGATGCATCACACGCGCGTGGATGGCAGCGAGGGCTTCAGCAAGCGCATGTCCAAGAGTGCATGGGTGTTCGGTGTGGGCGGTGGATTCGAGTATCCCGTTGCACGCGAGCTGTCGCTGTTCCTTTCCTACGATCTCGTGCTGTCGGATTCCGACGAACTTGACGGTTTGCGCTCCGGACAGCGCAACGATGCCCTGTCGGTGATCACCGTGGGTCTGACCTGGCTGCTGCGTCCGGGGGACAAGCCCGACGAGCCCGCGCCCGCCATCGAACAGGCGCGACCGCGTGGAGGCCGGCGCGACATCGCATCGCGCACGAGGTCACAGCAAGGCGGATCGACCGACACCGGAGCGCGCGAGGCGGGCTCGCAGGGCGAAGGCAGCGTAGAGGATGGGATGGAAAATGCCGACGAGGCCCCTCCCGCCGAAGCACCGTACGATCCCGTGCGCGGTGGACTCGTGATCGAGCAGACGCCCGATCCTCAGCGGAGGGCAATGGCCGCGACTCAGGAGACGCAGGGCTCCGTCGACACCCCACCGTCTGCGGGCGATACGCGGCGCGATGCCGCAGCGCCTGTCGCACCGGCGGTGTTGCGTCTCAGCACCTCGCTCACGCTCACGCCGTTGCGGCGTTTCTCGGAATTGGAGCGCAATCCGGAGCTGTTCACGTTGACCGTGCGGCAGACGGGCAAGGAGCGCATGGAGCTGAAAAATTATGTGGAAATCCTCCGCGACGGCCGTTCGCTGTATCAGGGCAACAGCGATCTGACGCTGACCTCGCGCGAGCAGCGCTACACGGCATCCGAGTTTCTGAATCTTCCGGAAATGCTGGAGCGCACACAGGGCGATGCACCGCTGTCGAAGGGGAATTACGTGGTGCGCATTTCCACCGTGGCCTGGGATTACGAACTCAGCAGTCTGAGCCAGGCGAAATTCCTCAACATGGATCTCCGTCCCATTTTCGGTCCGCAATCCGACGAGGCCAAGCGCCTGATCACCGGCAAGGCCGTGGACGTGACGGTGGAGAAGCAGGATGGTCTGCTGGTGAACTTCTTCGATGTTGCGCAGAACGTTGCTTCGGAGCGCGCACCGAAGCCCGGCAGCGACGCCGCACGCGATGCTGTGCTGCTTTCGCCGCGCGGCAGTACGCAAAGCGAAAGCGAGCGCTACCTCTCGGACGGTGTGCAGCGCTCCTTCCAGGAGGCATTGCGCCTGCAGAATCTCGCCGCCTCGCATGGCAAACCCGAGCGGCTGAAAGTGGTGGTGACCGAGGTGTATTTCCCGCTGGATGAGGATCGCCTTGTGGCCGAGTCGCAGACGCTGCTGGACAATGTGGCGCGGCATTTGAACCAGCATCCGGAATTGTTCGCCGAGATCCGCGGCTTTGCCGCCGATGTGGGCGATGAATCGAGCAATGCCGCACTCGCGCGCAAACGTGCGCAACGCGTGATCGAATACCTCGGACGGCAGAAAATCGCTTCCTACCGCATGCAACTCTCCGAACAGGAAGATGTTGTTGCGCCTGTGCGTCCCGGCGAGGACGCGCGCACGGGCCGCAAGGTGGAAATCGCGCTGGTACGGAAAGGCATGTGAGCTTTCGAGGCCGGACTCCCGAATTCGCCATTGCAGCACCCAAATCACAAGCGGAATCCGCGTAAGTCATAAAAAGTGACTCAATTTGAAGCATGACGAAATCGGGAGTATCGGCGCGGGCTACTCGCTTCTTGTCCCGGATTTGGGCTTGGCTATTCACTGAATATCACGCCCTGAGCGGAAGGCGGAGCGGGCGGCGGGGATTTGGCTATTCAATGAATATGCCAGCTGATGACGCTGGTGAGGGTCGAGCTCCCGGGCTTGGCTATTCAGTGAATATGCCAACTGATGCCGCTGGCGAGGACCGAGGTCCCGGGCTTGGCTATTCAGTGAATATGCCAGCCGATGCCGCTGGTGAGGGTCGGGGTCCCGGGCTTGGCTATTCAGTGAATATGCCAGCTGATGACGCTGGTGAGGGTCGAGCTCCCGGGCTTGGCTATTCAGTGAATATGCCAGCTGATGTCGCTGGCGAGAGTCGAGGTCCCGGGCTTGGCTATTCAGTGAATATGT
>DAOSDL010000030.1:0-62016 GCA_035362335.1 Bacteroidota bacterium | reverse complement strand
TCATCACCGCGCAGAAGCGCATGATGCAGGCAGCGACACTATTTTCAGAGCAGATGTACCGTGGAAGTGCGTGAGGGTCGGAGCGTTGGGCTGCGTGGGTTGATTGACGCATGTTCGGAGCAGGTAAAAGGTGAAAAGGGAAAAACGAACAGCCCGGATCGCGATGCCTGCAAGCACGCACGACTCGCGCCCCCGCTTTACCCTTTACTCTTCACTCTTCACCACTGCGCGGATGGGTGAAAATGAAAGATGAAAGTGAGAATGAGCAAAAAAGAGAGCGTGCGTGCCAGTCGTCCGAGGGGCAGAACGATTTCCCTTGGATTCATCCAAGACAACATCTATCTTTTTGTTCATAAACCATTCACCTTCATCAAGGAGCGATGTATGAAGAAATTCCTTTCCCTCGCAGCGGTGGTTGCGCTCTCCATGAGCATGTTTGTTGCCACCGCCCAGGAACAGCCGAAGAGCGCTTCCAAGGCAAAGTCGGGCTGCTGCAGCGGTCAGGCCGCCAAGGAGTGTAGCGACGAAGCCAAGGCCAAGAAAGCTTCCAAGTCGGATTGCGGCGACAAGAGCAGCAGCAGCGGCTCGAAGGCCGAAAGCAAGACCACCACGACGTCCGAGACTGCAAAAAAGAACTGATGTCCCTTTTCGGATAGATGCAAAAGCCCGTCCTCGGACGGGCTTTTGCGTTAATCCCGGATCGGTCATGTCGCTGTCGATTTCCAATGTCGATCATTGACCATCGCCGTGCGCAACCTGTTCGGGCGCTTACACTCACGCGTGTGGAACGCTAACGGGGCAAAGAGTGAAGAACTGCTTCCGGATCGAAATTCCAATCGACCAGCATCGACATCGCCCCCGCCTTACACCATCCTTCGCGCTTTGCATCCTCGCGTCTTCGCGTGAGGAATTTCCCGCGGCTGCGCGTCAGAACACCCACTTCACCGCGACGAAGCCCAGCACCAGCAGGACCACGAAGGCGATGGAGAGTTTGTCGAAATACTTGTCGATGAAGGTTTTAATGCTGGGACCGAACTTCCAAATCAGCCCGGCGACGAGGAAGAAACGCGCCGCGCGTCCGAACAACGACGCGATGAAAAACGGCAACAGCGGCATGAGTGTGGCGCCCGCGGCAATCGTGGCCACTTTGTAGGGAATGGGTGTGAACGCAGCCGCCACCAGGAACCACACGCCCACCGGTCCGCGATACGCCTCCTCCACTTTCAGCCAGTACTCCTGCGCATTGTAGAAGTCGATGATGGGCCGCCCCACCATGTCCATGAGTTCATAGCCGATGAAGTAGCCGAAGAGTCCGCCCAACACGGAACCCGCCGTGCATATCGCGGCGAATTTCATCGAGCGTGTGGGCATGGCCACGGCGAGCGCGATCAGCAGCACATCGGGGGGAACGGGAAAAAATGACGACTCCATGAAGGCGATGATGAACAGCGCCCACAGCGCTCCGGGTTTGGTGGAAAAGCCCTCCACCCACTGATACATTTTTCGAATCCAGGAAAACAGCGCTTTCACGAATCACCATTCTTGTGGCAAAATTTCAATGTACAGAAATTTCGTGCTTTGTCGAACGCCTCTCTCCGTGGCCGTACGGCCGCGGTATCGGGTGTTCGCAGGCGTGTGGTGAGGCTCAACTCCCGATGAACAGGTAGGGCTTCCAGCCGTCGTCGACGCTGTTCACCGACTGCACGATGAAGGAAACGTGCGACGGTCGACGCGGCGTGCTGAGCAAGGTCATGCCGGCCTTCTCGGGCGTGCGGCTGCCTTTGCGATTGTTGCAGTACAGGCAGGCTGCCACCAGGTTCTCCCAACTGTCGGCGCCGCCTCTCGCGCGGGGAATGATGTGGTCCACGGTCAGAGGCGCGGCATGCGATCCGCAATATTGACAGCGATGCCCGTCGCGGCGCAGGATGTTCTTGCGCGAGAGCATGATGTTCTTGTAGGGAATGCGGCGGTAGTTGTTGAGCCGGATGATGCTCGGGAAGGGCCAGGACGAGGACACGGTGTGTATGCTGCGATCGTGCCGCTCCTCGATCAGTTCCGCCTTGTGGAGATACAGCAGGACAACGGCTTTCTGCGTGCCGCAGACGCAGATGGGTTCAAAGCTCTGGTTCAGTACCAGCACCCGGCCGCTGATGGTTGAGGGACGTTGTTCGGGGTCTTCGAAGATGTCCTCCGTGTGTGCAATTCCTCGAAGTTAGCCACGCCCGCATTGCGAAACAATGACAAAATCCATCCGTTCCCGTCCGATTTCAACGGGAGACGCGTCGTAAAAGTCCGCGCAATTCGTCGCGTTCGCGTGCGGTGAAGAAGCCGGTTACCGCCAGCAAGGCCAGGAAAAGTGCGAGCAGCCCCGCCTCCCAAAGCAATTCCATCGGGAACGACGGAGACGGAACGAGATACCAGAGGACCGCGGGCAAGGTCATCGCAACGGCGATGCGCAACAGACGCGCGTACTCCCAGTCGATGGGCAGGATGCGGCGCCCGGCCGCCCAGTACACGATGCTCATGAGCACATAGGATGCGAGCGTGGCGAAGGCCCCGCCCAGCATGCCAATGCGAGGGATGAGGGTGAAACAGGCGATCACGTTGAGCGCGGCAGCGGCCACCGTGGCGTAGAGCACGATCATGGTGCGCTTGCGCAAATACAGACCCGCGTTGAGAATCTGCGCCGTGCCGGCGAACAGATAGCCCAGCAGCACCACGGGTACGATGACCACGCCGCTCCAGTATTCCTGCGCGATCAGCGTGCGTCCGCCGCGCAGCGGCAGCGGGATGCGCACAATCTCGTCGATGGTGAAGGATAGCAGCAGCACGGTGAGAGCGGCGAGCAGGGAAAAATACGTGAGCACGCGAGCGAACAGCCGTCGCGCCTCGTCGGATTCGCCCAATTGCAGATAGAACGGCTGCCAGGCGTATCGAAACATCGTCACCACCAGCATCATGAAAATGCCCAGCTTGTAGTTCACTCCGTACAGTCCCACCGTGGCCGCGTCCGTCAGCAATTGCATGATGGGCTTGTCGATGATTTCGATGAGCATGATGGCGATGGCGCCCGGCATGGTGGGGAAGCCGTAGCGCAGCAATTCCTTCAACAAACCGCGCTCGCGGCCCCCGCCGAGATGCGTGAGGAATTGCGGCAACAGCAGCAGTGTCGAAGACAGCGAGGCGAGCAGACCGGACAGGAAAATGGAGACGATGGACCACCCCAGCACCGCGATGAACAGCACGTTCAATCCGACATTCAGCACGATCGACACGAGCTTGATCGAAGCGAACATGCGGGCGCGGCGTTCCATGCGCAGCGCGGCGAAGGGAATGCTGTTCACCGCATCCACCACCACCAACCCCAACGCCAGCGGCAGTATGGCCGACCATTGCGAGGCCACGCCCATGAAGCTCAGCGCATCGTCGCGTAACAGCATGACGACGGCGGACAGCGCGAGCCCCGCCGCGAGTATGAACACCGTGGAACTCGTGAATACCCGGTTGCGCCGATCGGGTCGCGCCGGACCGTCGTCGCCGGCGACGAAGCGCATGTACGCCGGTTCGAGTCCGAAGGTGAACACGCCGTTGAGAAAGGCGATGTACGCGTACACCACGATCACCACGCCATACTCGGCTTTCGGCAAGGTGTGCGAGTAAAACGGCACGAGCAGAAAGGTGATGAAGCGTCCGAGAATGCTGCTCACGCCGTACACGGCGGAATCGGTGGTGAGTTGTTTCAGCAGCGATTTCATACGCGGCAATGTACGAGGATTCGCTGGGAATGCGTAATGCGCCGTCGCGCACGGGCAATCCGCACCGTGCCCGGAACGCCGCGGCGGGGCAGTGATACGGTGATTGATCGATATCGCGGGGCCGGTTACATTGAAGAATGTTTCATAATACGCGACAGGGCGCATGAACATCCTCATCACCGGCGGCGCGGGCTTCATTGGCTCGAGTATCGCCGATGCCTACAGGGAGCTTGGCCACGAGCTTGTGATTGTCGACAATCTTTCCACGGGAGTACTGGACAACGTGCCGAAAGGCGCGGCGTTTTATCAGATGGACATTCGTGACGAAGGATTGGCCGACGTGGTGCGCGAGCACAATATCGACATCATCAACCATCACGCGGCGCAGATCGATGTGCGGAAATCCGTGGAAGACCCGCGTTACGATCTGGCCGTGAATGTGCTCGGTTCGATCAACGTGATCGAGGCCGCGCTGGCGCATGGCGTGAAGCGGCTGATCTTTGCTTCCTCGGGTGGCGCGGGCTACGGCGAGCAAGTGTACTTTCCCGCCGACGAGCAGCATCCCATCGCGCCGTGCTCGCCCTACGGTATCACCAAGGTCACGGTCGAACGCTATCTGCACTATTACCACCAGGTACGCGGGTTGACCTACACCACATTCCGCTACACCAATGTGTACGGGCCGCGGCAGAATCCCCACGGCGAGGCCGGCGTGGTTGCCATTTTCTGCGACAAGCTGCTGCGCGGACAGCAGCCGGTGATCAACGGCGACGGCGGGCAGACGCGCGATTACGTGTATATCGACGATGTGGTGCGCGCGAATGTGCGCGGGCTGGAGATGGAAGGCAGCGACACGTTGAATGTGTGCACGGCGCGTGAAACCAGCGTGAACGACATTTTCCGCACGCTCAACGATGCGCTGGGCGCACCGGCCAAGGAAGTACACGGTCCCGCCAAGGATGGCGAGCAGCAACGCAGCGTGTGCTCGTTCGAAAAAATCCGCTCCCTGCATGGATGGGAGCCGCGGATGTCCATGGACGAAGGTTTGCGGCGCACCATGCAGTGGTTCCGCGAGCGCTTCGAACAGGAATAATCGCGCGCGGCGTCCGGCGGACGAGGCCGGATTTGGAAGCGCTTCATCGTAAATGGCACCTCGAAGGGCCCGGCGGCCCCTGCGAGGTGCTTTTCTTATGTTGCCTTGCGGCACCCCGCATTCCACGTCTGAAGTCGTTTCGCGACGGAATCAGAACGGTGTGAATCATCCGCACTGCGCGTGAATACTATTCACGAGCGCCCTTTTCGCTAATCGTTTGCTTGCAAGGACTTACAGGCACAGTGGGGCGGTGGGTTTTGGCATGATTTGTGAACTAGGTCAAAAGTTCCGCCCCAATTGTGTTGGCCATACCTCCCAGACAGGTAGTTTGTTAGACACAGCAGAAACACTCAGAGATTTGGAAACCATTGAAGGACGAAGGCTCCTTCATGAGTTTTATCGCGAACGACGCGTGAAAAACGCGTTGGAGTTCAAAACTCTGCTCGAATGCTGGAAACTGTGCCGCGACGCCATTTCGCTTCAGATGCACGATGGACGCCGCATTCGCTTCGAGAACAATCTCGGCCGGCGTTTGGGCACGCGCGTGTTTTTCGAGGAAATCGTCGGCACGTATTACTACAACTCGGTACTGGGGCTGGTGTATTTCGGAGCCATGCTCGTGCTTGTCGGCGTCGGGTTGTATCTGGCGGGATTCGATCTGCTGTTCGCGCTCGGTACTCTCCTCGTCGAGGCCCTCTTTCTGCTGCTGCTCGCGGTGGTGACTTCCTACAGCAGAAACGACGAAGCGGGGAAGGGCACGGCAACAGCCGGTGCGCCGGAACCATTGATGGCATCGATGAACAACTCGGTGCGCGAAATGACCACCGCGGTGTCCGATTTGTTTCGACTGCTCTCACAGACAGATATTCGCCAGGACGCCTTGCTTACGCGGCTGACCGACGGCTTCGCCAAAGTGAGCGCGGAAAATGCGCGCAAGTACATGGAGCGCATCGATCAGACCAACGCCATCCTTCGCGAGCATACCGAGCAGTCCCGCGAGCAACTCCAAAGCCTTATCCAGCAGCAGCACTTGGCGCTGGAACAGACCCGTCTCATGTTGGCGATGCTTGAGCGCGACATGCGGGAAGGAGCGCACGAGTGAGCGCGGCGACAGATATTCATACACAACGGGTGTGAAGTGTGGTACGCAGACGACGCTTCGACATATTCCTCGTTCTCTATCTCACGGCGATTGTCGCTTTCGCCGTGGTGTCGCGCGAACGCGAGCGCGGCGATGAGGAACGCGAAGAGCGCCTGCGGAAGCTGGTCAGCACCTTCATCCCGCCTTTGCCCATGCGCTTCGAGCGCGACTCGGTTCGTTGGTACGTCGACGCCGACGACGAAAGCGGCCTTGTTGCCGCAACGGTGCCGCCGCTCGAAACCAGCATTCTCATTCACGACATCGATCCCGACGATGAGATCGGTATGAGCATGCACAGCGTCACATACAACGACACGCTCATCGCTCCCGATGCGGTAGCGATCGGCGAGCGTCTGGGGCACGGCAGGATTACAGACAGAACGGTACGTTTTCCTGTGAAGGCGCGCTTCGACCGCGTCGGCACCTACACAGTGCATGTGACCGGCAAGGCCATGCGCGTGCATACCGCGGAGCAGGGTGACCTCGAGTACCGGGAGCGCCGCTTCGACACCACGCTTGTCTCCCGCCGCACGGTCGAGGAACTCGAGCGCGGCAGGGCGTCGCTGACGGTGCGAGTGATCGACACTTCGATGAGCGCGGTGAAGACCTTCGAGTCGTTGCGCCTCGTCGCCGAACGTCAGGACATCGCCTCGGCCATTGGCTTCGTCGAGACGAATATCATTCAGGTGAATCTCGGTTGGTTCTCGCCGGTGGTGGAAATCGTGCGCGGCGGTGGACGCCTCGTGCGCATCTCGTCATCCGAAAAACTCGTGGAATACCGTTGGGAAGGCGTGGTGCATTCCTCACCCGAGACCGTGGAAATCGAGGCGCGACTCGACCGGCAGGCTGGCGGCAAGGACGTCGCCCGCGTGGCCTTCAATGTGCGCGGCGACGAGCCGGTGCTGCTTACGCCGCGTTCGCGCGTGGTGTATTCCGGCGAGGAATTGAGCATGGATTTGCGCGTGGCCGGACTCACCGACGAGAACGCGTACAGTTGGGTGCTGTCGGAGCAGGGTGGGCCGAATGAGCTGATCAACAAGCTTGAAGGACGGGGTCCGCTGGTACAGTACCGGTTGCCGAATTCGTATTCAGGTAAGACACTTGTGGTGATGGCGCGCTACGGTGGAAGGCCGTACCGGTACATTTCGCCTCGTTCGTACGAGGCCGGACCTTCGGTGTTCTCTTTCCCCGTGGTGTTGCCTCCCGTGCGCATTGAAACAGAATTCCCTCGCAGCGTGAAGCCGTCGCAGGTGTTTCGCTTCGATGTGTCGCGATTCAAGGACGAGCGGTTCAGGGGCGAGCAGCCCGTGGAACGTCTTGCCGACGTACAGGTCGAAGCACTGGCGGCCAATGGCACGCCGGTTGATATCGATCTGTACATGATACGGAAAGGACAGTTCGAGTTTGTTTTCAGCAACAGCAGCGCGGCGCTCAAGGCCGGGCGCGTCTTCGTCACCATCCATTGTTTCGGCGCCACCGTGCGCCGCGACGTGCAGATTGTCAAATCCTGAGGACAGGTTTATGCGTTTCAGATTTGACACATATAGGTTGTTTGTGCGACTTTTACATACTTCGGCTTCCGAAGCGACGCTGCGGCGCCTCGATAACGCACCTGTCGCTTGCGTTCCACCCTCAAGCCAGATCATCGCACCATTGCTTCCAACGAACGAGCATACTCATTTTCAATACGTGACCCGTACCCGTTCGGAGTCCGATCACACCATGTCTTGTCAGGAGGTTATCCTTATGAAGAGTAGCGGATTTCTTCGCCAAGTGTTGCTTGGGGCCTTGCTGGTCGCCCTATTCGCAGTCGTGGCCACACCTGTCGTCCAGGCCCAACACGGCGGCGGTTCCGATCTGATAACGTTGCAGGAGATGAAGGCCAAGCTCCGCGACGAGGGCAAGCAGCGCAATCTCAGCCAGCTGACACATGCCGAGCTTGAGACCTTGCAACCCACGCCCGGCGGTACCTTCGCCAATCTATTCAACTCCGAGTTCGTGGTGAAAATCGGTACCTCGACCTTCATCATCAACATGGTCATGCTCACGCTGCCATTGTTGTTCAGCTTGGTGACGGTCATCTTCTTCTTCACGCCCTTCGATTTCATGATCGGTGGAGTGATGCACCGCGCCGTGGGTGCGCTGCTGAAGGCCACGGTGGTGTTCAAGGATTTCGGTGATCATCTGATGAAGGCGCCTGATACGCTGCGTGAGAACAAATTCAAGGGCCACCCCCGCAAAGCCTTTGCGCATTACATGCACAAGAGCTTCATCAAGCGGTACAAAAACAACATCACAGCCATCGCGTTCATGGGTACCGCCTTCCTTATCGGAAACATCGGTATGCGCGGTGTGAAGTTCATGACGGCGCACGAACCCAGTCTGATCATCCTCGCCATCATCATCGAAATCACGGTGCTCCTCCTCCTCGGTATGACCACGTGGTATGAGCAGGAAGACATCGACGACGAGGAAGGCGATACGAAAAAGGCGTTCCCCGGCAAGCAACTCTCGCTCGAAGAAGTGCGCAATCGTCTCCATGCCCTCGAACAGGATTTGGAAGCAACCGTTCGCGGCGAAGCCGGCATGCGGCCGTAACTCCAGTCCCTCAATGGAAGCATAACCAAGGAGGCAGAACGCAATGGCCCATTCAGGCGATCACTATAAAAAATACCAGGTCTACTTTTTCCTCTACCTGGCCGTTGTCTGCGAGCTGCTCATCATTATCGTGGAACGCGACGACGCGGAAGCCGAATTGATGGCGCAGCAGCGGGCCCTGGAGGAAAAAAACCGCAAAATCATCCTTGAGCTGCTCAAGAACATGCCCGCCGTCGCGGCGGCTGGCGACAACCAGCTCAAGGTCAACGAAGAACGCAAGTTCACGATTCATGTGAAAGGTCTCGGCGACGAGGACGAAGTGACCACGCCGCCCGAGGTGAAAGTGTATAAGGAAGGCGTCGAAGTACAGACGCTGAAATACCCGCAGGACATTCAGGACTCTCTGCTCTACGGCACCAAGGGCGAGCGGCTGTACCGCTTCACCTGGAAAGCCGACAAGGGGCCCGGAATTTTCGAACTGTGGGTGCAGGCCGGCACGAACCGCGTGTCGCTGCAGCCGGATATCGACGAAGGTACCGCGAAGGTGAAGGTGGGTTCGCTGGAATTCTCCCGCAAGGAGATTCGCAGCGCGCTCGACTCGGATCCCGATCTCGTTGGCGTTCCCATTGAGGATTTCGTGCGTCAATCCGAGAACCTCAATCCCGACAAGTTCGTGGTGGAAGTGGTGTCCGAGGAGTACGATCAGCTGCAGATTCAGGCAGATCAGATCGTGACCGCGGTGGGCTTCCCGACCTTCAACGAGATCAAGGTGCGCGGTACTACCGTGGACAAGATTTCGAACATCAATATCGTTGGTGGTGGCACGGCGCTGCGTCCCAACGATACGCGCAACCCGTACTACAACACCGATCCCGAGCGTGGCAAGTGGGTGTGGTCGCATACCTTCACGGAAGCTGGCACGAAACGCGTCACCGCCGATGCGCGCGATACACGCAACGCGGCCACGAAGAGCGTGTCCCGTCCGATTTCCTTCGATGTGGTGGTGAAAGAGCCGATTCTCAGCCGCCGCAGGCCGCAGGGTGCGTTCGTGGGCGAATCCTTCGAAATGTACATCAACGTGGCCGGTCTGGAGGATGTGGGTAGCTACTCCTACAAGATCGAGCTGGACGGTGCGGAAGTGGCTGACGGTGATGGCGCCGTGGTGCGTTACAAAGTGCCGCAGGATGCCATTGGCAAGACCATGACCATCAAGGCGAAGTATCGCAACCGCAACTATCAGGTGCTGCCGGATTCGGCGGCGACAAACATGGTTCCCTCCGAGTTCAGCTTCCCGGTGTCGGCACCCATCGATCGTATCGGTTCGGCCTCCTTCGCAAATGGTGGCGAGTATCCGATCAACAACGTGTTCCAGTTCACCGCGGCCAAGTGCGGTCGCTGCGTGGCTGGCAACATCCGCAACATTCCGCAGAATGAAATCCGCATCGAAGCGGAATCCGAGGACGGACAGGATCTGCTGGATGAAATCCAGGTGCTCCCGCGCACCAATCCGACCACGGGGCAGGAACAGGGCAGCCTCGTGAAGTTCTTCCTGAAGGGCAAGGTCAGCCGCGACGGTACCGAAGCGACGATCACCATCCGCTACGGAACCGTCAACGAGAAGTACAACGTCACGCTGTACTCCGAATAGGCCCGACCATGAAATTCACGAAGCCGAACGTTCCATTCGATAGCAGAGGAAAATCCATGAGCAAGCAACTCATTGCATATGCCCTATTCGTCGTGGCGCTCCTCCTCGCGGTTTCCCCGAATACCCTGGCCCAGGCCGACAAGCAGGTCAAGGAGAAGCAAGGGGATCTGAAGAAGGAGTACAACGACGCGCAGGAGAAAAATCAGATCATCCGTACGGCGGCGCAGGACAAACCCCGCGCCTCCACGGGCCGCCGTCGCGCCTCGGCCACCACGGGTTACGATTACACGCAGGTCAAGGGCTTCGCCCTGCGCCAGTACTATGATCGTCTCGACAAGGTATTCTCGCGTGCCAACGACTTCGGCGTGTTCGAAGAAGAGTACCGCGAGGATGGCACCTTCGATGTCGCCGGCCGCAAAGGCAAGGGTAGCGCGCAAATGCGCAAGGTCGAGGTGTACTACGTCGAGTCCACTCCCGAAGAGCAGGAACTTTACGGCGTCGAACCTTTCCAGATCATCGAGGTCTATGTCGAGAAACTGGAAGTATTGCCGCCTGAGGAAACCGGCGTCGATGAAAACGCTGAAGTCGAAGGACTCGGCGAATTCGGCGGCGCCAGTGGCGAGCCGGTGGCCAAGGGATATTCCCTCGCCGGAACCGACTTGCTGAACATGCTGCAATTGGCCGACGAAGCGCTGTACGACGACATCCTTTCGCGTCGCAGCCAGTCCAGCACCATTCCGCTGCCCGAGCGCGGCGACTGGATGCCGGGCAAGGTCGGTCCGTTCATCGTTATGACGCAGCGCGAATTGGAGACCACCACCAGCCGCTTCACGGAATTCTGGAACAGCCGCGACACGCTCGAAGGTTCTATCCGCGTTGCGCAGTACGAGGCTGCCGGTCCCTTCTTCTCGCAGTCCGTCCCGGTGCTCTATCCCGAGAGCAAGAAGTTGCAGATCCGCAATCCGGAGAATCGTCCGATCAAGATCACGGCTATCAAGTTCGTGAACGAGAACGCCGATCTTTTCGAAGTGAAAACGAAGTTCCCGATTCAACTCGATCAAAAGGGCGGTGCCACGGACAAGACGAACATCGAGTTCGTGTTCAACAGCGAAACCGCTTATGAAATGAAAGGCGAGCTGTTCATTGAAGCACGCGAGGCCAGTCTCTCGCAGTTGATCGAAGTCGTGGCGAATCCCGGCATTCATCCGTCGGACATCGTCACCATCGACGCTTCGCTGGATAAACTCGAACTGCGTTCCCCGGCCCGCTCGGGCTTCGCACCCAATTGGAAGCTGGCCTACACGATCGGCAATGACGAGATCGGTATGCCGCGCTGGTCCACCGGCGTGTCCTCGCTGTCGGTGGGATTCAAGAATCAGATGAGCGTTGGTGTGATCCTGCCGTTCAATATGATCGCCAAGGATTTGCCCACGCCGCTGGCCTTCGACAAGGGCTTGCTCTCGTCGAATGGCGGCTACAATGTCGCGTTCGATTTCACCTTCGGCTTCCCGTTCTCGCTGGGCGGTAATCTGATGGTGGTGAATGACTTCGACGGCAAGGAAGCCTACAAGCACATGGAGGTGATCCGTCAGCGTCCGCAGGCGTTGGAGGACAAGGATTACTACGGTGATTTCTTCCATATCTCCACGCTGGCCCAGGTGTATTACCCGATCATGTTCAAGGATCGCGCATTCAATCCGACCATGGCGTTCCGCCTCAATCTTGGTGGTGCCTTCATGCAGATCAAGCGTAACCATGTGGTTGAGCTGGCCGATGTAGGCAGCAACAAGGAAGGCCGTGAATTCCGTCTCGAGGATGTCGGCAACATGGTGACGCTGGGGAAGGAAAAGGACATTGTGGATGTGTACGTGCGCATGTCCTTCATCAATCTTCGCGCGCAGAACCACTACGGCCTGGGCATTCAGTACCTCGGTGGCCGCATGATGGCGGACGCCTTCCTGGAGCTGACCAACTGGCTGCGCGTGGAAGCCAAGTACTCCTTCCTGCTTCGTGAGAAGGAAGTGTGGGAAAACGAGAACACGTATTTCCTCATCACCCCGCGCCTGCGCATCGGGCTTCCTTCCATCTTCCACTAAGGAGGCGGCACCATGACACATGTTTCATTTTCCAGCACGGAAACACAAGGCATGCAGACGAACACACGTTTTCTCCCGTTCTTCATCCTGCTTTTCATCGCGCTGCTCGGTGTCCCCTCCCTCGTCAAGGCGCAGCAATCGGCTGACGCGTTGACGAATGTCGAGCAGATCATGCGCTACATGCGGAGTGCGAATTACTCCGAGGATGACATGATCCGCCGCATGGCCTGGGGCGACAAGCTGGTCAACGACCTGAGCACCTTCCGCCCGGGCGAAGACGATCGCCAGAACTACCTTCGTCTGCTCGACGTGGCCATCGACCATTACAAAGACGAGAACGACCGCCTGCGCGTGCTTCTGCGCGCGTTGACCAGTCTCGATCCTCTCGTGGACAAGTATTTTCCGCAGTGGATCATTCAGGACGAACCCACCATTCTCGAAGTGATGCGCAAAGTGCGCGACAACCGTGACGACCTGCGCGATGCCGAGGCGGTGACCATCGCCGAGCGCATTCTCACCAGCAAGGCGCGGCTGCGCGTGATCCAGAGTCCCAAGGACGATCAAAACCTCATCGCCATCATCATCGAGAAGGCGCGCCCGCATGATGCGGAAAACCTCTCCGCGGGTTTCATCCCGAATAAGGACAATCCGGATTTCGACGATTACCGCATCGTGGGCCGTCGCAATCTCCGCGAAGTGCTGACGCCGGACCTCTACGACTACGTCGTACGCCGAGAGCAGTATGCGCATCTCGACGAGACGGGCGCTCTCAAGCCCGCACCGTATGTTGCCGAAGCCACGATCAGCATTCCCTTCGGTGGTGGTTTCATGTGGACGCTCGACTCGGACGTGCGCGCCAGCGATGGCGTGGCCTTGCAGCCCTCGCGCATCCGCGCGGGATTCGAGTTGAAGATCGGCAACGATTGGATCAACCTTCCCTTCCTGTACGGCGCGCAGTGGAACACGCTGTTCGTCTACGAGCCCTCCGCAACCGAGCGCATCAAGTTCGGTCCGTCCATCCCCTTCACCTGGGGTGACAAGAGCATTCTCGATAATTTCGCCCTGTTCAAACAGCGCAAGGTCAACGGCACCTGGGGCGCGACGGGTGAATACTACAAGCAGCTCTCGAACGTCTCCGGTGCTCCGGGCGTGGATGCCGACGGTATCGGCGCGGCGGCTTTCGTGTCCTTCGGTTTGAAAACGCTGGGCAACAAGAAGATCACCGACGTTGAAGGCAACATCATCAACGGCGATGGCGCGAAAATGGATCTCGCCGATCCGAAAGATGCCACGCGTCGTTTTTACTACGTTGCATCCACCGCGAATGCATTCTACTGGCGCGATCTCGGCTTCATGCTCGATGGTTTGCGCATTGCCGCCGGTATCGGATACAACAAGGTGATTGAAGCCAGCCGCAAGAATCCGTTCGAGGATACCAATTTCGCCGGCATTCAGGACAGCGTGAAAACCGTCTCCGATAACAGCGTGCTCGACCTTTACGCGCGTCTTTCCTACGACCACTTTGGCAAGACCACCTATGGTGTCGCCGTGCAGTACTTCGACGGCGGGCTGATGGGCGAAGTCTATTTGCACATCTTCTCGTGGATGCGCGCCGAAGTGAAGTACTCGCGCATCGTGTTCCGCGATGCCGAGAAGTGGGAACACACCGAAATGATCGTCCCCGGTCTCAGATTCGGATTCGCATTCTGAGAAACCATCGACGAATATCGGTGCTGAACGACTGATGTCACACGTGCAGGCGGTGAGCGCAAGCCATCGCCTGCACGCTTTTTCCAGCGGTCCCAGACACGGGAGCCTTCACGCAGTTCGGAACCACTCCGCATGAAGCGATCGACCGTCATCCCTTCCGCTCTTCCCATGCTCGCGCTCGGGCTGGCGCTGGCATTCGCGTTGCCGGCGTCGCTGCGCGGCGATGGACGGGACCAGGGCAAGGAGGTGTTTCCGACGGAGACCGTATCCACCATCGACAGTCTGCGCAAACCCACCATCATCTCCGCTCGCAGTAAAAATCCCGAGCGCGTCACCATTTCCATCCGCGCGGTGGATATCAGCCGCTACCCGGAGGTGAATCTCATCCTCGACGCCCGCGACTCCACAGGCAACAACTACCCCAGCCTGCAAAAAACCGACATGGTGATTTTCCAGGATGGTGCGCCGGTGCTGATCGAAGGGCTGGACAAGATCTCCGCGAATAACAGCGTGCCGGTGGACATCGCCTTCATTATCGACCAGACCGGCAGCATGCAGCAGGAAGTGAACGAGGTGAAGAACAACGTCATCGAGTTCACCAACCGCCTTGCCAGCCGCGGCGTGGATTACCGTCTGGCGCTGATCTCGTTCAGCGATCGCATCGAACGTTACAAGGATTTCACCGAGGATGTGAAAACCTTCATCTCCTGGATCGACGAGATCAAGGTGGGCGGCGGCGGCGACGACAACGAGAACGCGCTGGAGGGTTTGTTCGAGGCCACGTCGTTCAAGTTCCGTCAATCGGCGCAGCGCATCTTCATTCTCATCACCGATGCCATGTTCCATCAGAAAGGGGAGCGCGGCGATGGGAAGACGGAGTTCAACACCAAGTCGATGATCGATTTCATGATACGGCAAAACGTGAAGCTCTTTGCCATCACCCCGCCGCGCATCGACGAGTACCTCCAGATGACCGAGGCCACGCGGGGAAAGCGCTTCAACATCATCGAAAATTTTTCCTCGATTCTCGATGAATTCTCCGAGTCGCTCACCAATCTCTACGCGGTGAAATACCGCCTGACCGATGAAGTGCCTCCGGAGAAAATGAATGTGGAAATCCGCAATACGAAGGACGAGCCGGTGATCAAGGAGGAGATCACGGTGTTGGACGTGGACAAGAAATTCGTGCTCGAGAACATTCTCTTCGATTTCAACCGCGCGACCTTCGATCTCGCTTACACCGACGATTTGAACCGCATTCTCGCCATGCTCAAGCGCTACACCACGATGCATGTGGAAATCCGCGGGCATACCGATTTCATCGGCAGCGACGAGTACAATGTGGCCCTCTCCGACGCGCGCGCGCGCGCGGTGAAAAAATTCCTCTCCGACCGCGGCGTTGCCGCCGAACGCATGACCACGCGCGGCATGGGCAAATCGCAGCCGGTGGCGCCGAACGACACCGAACTCGGTCGCCGCCTGAATCGCCGCACCGAAATCATTATCACGAAAAAATAGTGCCGCGCGGCATCGCTATCATGCGTCTACCGCGTGGCGGGGCGTTATTCGCCCATGACTTTGACCAGCACGCGCTTGCGTCTCCGCCCGTCGAATTCGGCGTAGTAAATCTGCTGCCAGGGTCCGAAATCCAATGCGCCGCCGGTGACGGGGACGATTACTTCGTGATGCACCAGCAGACTCTTCAAATGCGCGTCGCCGTTGGTCTCGCCGGTGCGGTGATGCCGGTAATCGGGGCGGAAGGGTGCGAGTTGTTCGAGCCAGGTGTCGATATCGTGAATCAGGCCGTCCTCGGCATCGTTCACGTACACACCCGCGGTGATGTGCATGGCCGAGACGAGTATCATGCCTTCGCGTATGCCGCTGGCGCGGAGTATTTCTTCCACCTTGCCGGTGATGTTGATATATTCCCGCTGTTCCCGCGTGTTGAACCAGAGATATTCGGTGTGAAATTTCACGAGTCCATCCTCCAACATGAGTGAGTCCGAGGAAAAATATCACGACCAGGCGGGCGAACAAAGTGCCGAGCAACGGCTGGAAGGCACGCTCGAGCGCATCTCCTGGTCCTCGGCCGATGGCAGCTTCGTCGTGGCCCGCTTCAACGTGGAGGGCGAACTGTTTCCCATCGTGGCCGTTGGCGCCATGCACTCGGCCGCCTCGGGCGAGCGCTACGCACTGACGGGAAGCTGGGACGTGCATCCGAAGTACGGACGGCAGTTCCGTTTCACCGGCTACGAGATCGTGTATCCGAACACCAACGAAGGCGTGGTGCGCTACCTCGGCTCGGGATTGATTCGAGGCATCCGCGAAGGTCTCGCCACGAAAATCGTGAGGCACTTCGGCGCCGATACCATGCATGTGATGAACGAGCAGATCGACCGGCTGCTGGAGATCGAGGGGATAGGTCCATCAAAGTTGGCGATGATACGCGACTCCTGGAACAAGCAGCGCGGTGTGCAGAACGTGATGCTGTTCCTCAAAGAGCACGGCGTGTCCACCGCTTTCGCCGTCAAGATTTTCCACGCCTATGGCGCGCGCGCGGTGGAGATACTGAGTGAGGATCCGTACCGCATGGTGGAGGACATCGAGGGCATCGGCTTTGTCACGGCTGATGGCATCGCCCGCGGACTGGGTATTGCCGCCGATGATGTGCGGCGACTCACCGCCGGAGTCGCCTTCGTGCTGCGTGAGGCCTCGATGCGCGACGGCCACAGTTGCGTGCCCGAGCAGGAGTTTGTGCGGCACGCCGCCACACTGCTTGGCGGCGACGAGGGACAGGTGCATGGCGCGCTGCGCAGCGCTTGTGAACGCGGGCTGGTGCGGCTCGATGGCGGATACGCGTATCTCCCCGTGCTGCACGATGCCGAGCAGGGCATCGCCGACGCATTGGCACAGTCCTATGGCGAGCATTGGAATGGCGTGGATCACGGAGCGGTGGACGCGATGCTCCGACACATCGAGAGCGATCGCGGGCTGGAATTCAACGCTCAGCAGGTGGAGGCCATCCATCTTGCGCTCACCGGACCCGTGTGCATACTCACCGGCGGTCCCGGGACGGGGAAAACCACGACGTTGATCGGCGTGCTGGACTGCGCGCGACAGCTCGGACTGCGCCTCGCAGTATGCGCTCCCACCGGACGCGCAGCCAAGCGCATCACCGAGCTGACCGGCACAGAAGCGAAGACCATCCATCGTCTGCTCGAGTACGATCCCCACGCGATGGAATTCCAGCGCGACGCCTCCAGACCCATCGAGGCGGATTTGCTGGTGGTGGATGAAATGTCGATGGTGGATGTGCTGCTCTTCTCCTCGCTGTTGCGGGCGCGCCCGCGAGGATGCCGCGTGCTGCTGGTGGGCGACGCCGATCAGTTGCCCTCGGTGGGACCGGGAACGGTGTTGCGCGATTTGATCGCGACGGAGGAAGTACCGACGGTGATCCTGCGGCTGGTGTTTCGTCAAGCGGCCAACAGCACTATAATTACGAACGCGCATCGCGTGCGCGAGGGCTTTGCGCCGGTGTTCGACACGCGCTTGCACGGAGGAGGCGAGACCTTCCTCCGCGAAGCGGGCCCGGACGAACACATCCCGGAGTTGGTTCGCGAACTTGTGGCAGAGCGCATTCCGCGCGAGTTCGGTTGCGACCCGCTGCGCGACATACAGGTGCTCGCACCCATGTACAACACCGCGGCGGGAGTCACGAATCTGAATCACGTTCTGCAGCGAGCGCTCAATGGAGGCAGCCGCGTGCTGCTGCAGCGCGGTGATCGTGCATTCCGGCGAGGAGATAAAGTCATGCACATCCGAAATGATTACGAGAAGGATGTCTACAATGGCGATATCGGCTTCGTGGAGTCTTTCGACGAAGAGGAGCAAAAGCTGTACGTGAACTACGATGCGAACCGCGTGGGGTACACGTCCGAAGAAACCGACGATCTTGTTCTGGCGTACGCGGTAACCATACACAAAAGCCAGGGCAGCGAGTACGGTTACGTGGTGGTACCGATGACGATGCAACATCGCATCATGCTGCGCCGCACCTTGCTTTACACCGCGATGACGCGGGCCAAGCGCTTGCTGGTGCTGATCGGGGAACGCGTGGCCGTCTCCACCGCCGTGTCCACCGCGACCGAGAAACGACGGCACGGCTTGCTGCGGGACAGGGTGGTGGCCGCGCTTCGTTGAGCTGTGCACGTGTCCGCTAATGCCGTGCCGGGGTCCACGCCGCTTATGGTTTTAATGGTGGCGATTTCGTACTTTTTATCGTCACTTGCCGACGCATCACGGCTTCGTCTCTGGAGAGCGCATGCTCTCCGACCCGACGCACAGCACCCGAACATGATCCGGAAAAAACGCCCACTCACCCTCGATACGCTCAAGCTCACCAATCCGCAACGCACTGCGGTGGCGAAGCTGCTCGGCCAGCAGAAGAGCAAGTACAAAAAACTTCTGCACGAGGCGCATGAACGCATGCACATCATCGCGGACATGTCGTCGAGCCTCGAGTTCTGGTACAACGTGAACGGATCGTACGAGTTTGTCAGTCCATCCTGCGAGGCTGTACTCGGCTATGCGCGCACGGATTTCACGCATGGCGAGTTGCGTCTCGAAAGCATCGTGCATGCGGAGGACAGAGAGCGTTTCCGGCGCGACAAGGCGGGTGCGCTCGAGGGCGGGTCGGCCGCCGATGTGGAGTATCGCTTTCTCGCGGCGGATGGCCATTATCGCAGCATGCTCATGACCTGGAATCCCGTGGTCACGCGCCGTGGAAAGCATATCGGCGTGCGCATCAGCTTGCGCGACATGACGGAGTTTCAGAACTGCCGGCATTTTTCCCAGGCCTACGAACGTCTCACCGATGTCATCTCCGATACACTGACGGAGTTCGCCATTTTTTCCGTCACACCACAACGTCACATCAAGAGCTGGAATCGCATGGCCATGGAGTTGTTCGGCTATGAGCGCGAGGACATCATGGGCCGCGACGTGGCGTTGCTGTTCAGTGCCAGCGAGCATTTCGGCGATATGTTTCCTGAATTGTCGGGCATCACTTGCGACGACGTGTTGGAACGTGAGGCCGTGTTTCGTAGCCGCGATGGCGCGGAGTTTCGCCGCGTCGTGCGTTACATGCCGCTGTGCGACGTCCGGGGGATGCTGCATCAACTCACCTGCGTCGTACCGGCTGCGGAGCGCTGAGCTTGGGCACGATGGTATGGGCGGTGGTTCTGGCCATGGCGAGCATGGTGGCCATGGAGTTCTGGGCGGCCTGGGTGCATCGCGTGGTCTATCATGGCGCACTGTGGAGCATTCATCGCAGCCACCACCGCGCGCGGCGCAAGGGGTATTTCGAGAGCAACGATCTTTTCGTGTTACTGCACGCCGTGGCAGCAATGGCATTGCTCGTTGCAGGACCGCTGCTGGGTAGCACGGCATTGACCGGTGTCGGCGCGGGTGTCACGGCCTACGGCGTGTTGTATTTTCTTGTCCACGACGGCTACATCCACGGCAGGCTGCCCTTGCAAGGGCTGGACCGCTTTGCTTTCGCTCGGCGCATTAAAATCGCGCACGAATACCATCATACCGGTGATATTCACGCGCATTTCGGATTGTTTTTCTGGAATCGACAACCCTCCACACCATCCCGCGGTCGCGGACAGGCATATTCATGAAGCACGATTTCGCACCGCATGTGCGGCGCAGTCTCGATGGAGACGCGCGGTATGAGAAAAGCACACTCTCCAACGGGATGCGCGTGGTTACCGAGCACGTGCCGGGGATTCAGTCCCTTGCCATCGGTGTGTGGATAGACACGGGAAGCCGCGACGAGAGGCCAGCCGAGGCGGGCATGGCGCATTTCATGGAGCACATGGTGTTCAAGGGCACCGCGCATCGCAAGCCCCATCATATCGCGCAGTACCTCGAAGCTGTCGGCGGTTATCTCAACGCCTGGACCACCAAGGACAACACTTGCTACTACGCGCGCGTACTCGAACCGCATCTCTCCCGCGCCTTACATCTGTTGGCCGATCTCGTGCAGCACGCCACCTTGCCCGAACGAGAGATCGAGAAAGAGAAAGGCGTGATCATCGAGGAAATGCGTGGCGCGGACGACGATCCCGAGGATGCGATACACGACAGCTTCGAGGCCATGCTGTACGGGCGGCATCCCCTCGCGCATCCGGTGATCGGGCATGAGCATTCGGTGCGCGCGTTCCGGCGCGACAGTTTGCAGGAATTTGTGGGTCGGCATTACGTGGCCGAGAACATTCTCGTCACTGCCGCTGGCGCTGTGGATCATGACGCGCTGTGCGCGCTGTGTGAAAAGGAATTCGCCGCGTTGGCCCGGGGTGCTCGCGTGCGCCGGCGGCCACCACGCTCCACGCGAGGCGGCTTTCGAGTGGAGCCACGGCATGTGCAGCAGTCTCATCTCGTCCTGGGTGTGGCTGCGGAGGGAATGCGCACGGATCGCACGCTGCGGCTGCAGGTGTTCAGTACCCTGCTGGGCGAAGGCATGAGCTCGCGGTTGTTCCAGCGCATTCGCGAACGCCACGGATACGCCTACAACATCTATTCCTTTTCCGCAATGTACGCGGACGTGTCCACGCTTGGCGTGTACGCTGGTGTGGAACGGGGCAGGGAGGAGCGCACGCGACAGCTCGTCCTGCGCGAGTTGCAGGAACTCGCTGCCAGGCCCGTTTCTGTGCGTGAATTGAATCGCGCTCTCGAACAAAGCACGGGATCCATGCTCCTGGGTCTCGAAAGCATGAGTTCACGCATGTCGCGGCTCGGACGCGACGAATTGGTGTTCGGTCGTGATGTCCCTGTACGGGAATTACTGGGCAGCATGCGCGAACTGACACCGGAGGATATGCGCATGGAGGCGGAACGGCTGCTGCAGGGCGATGGTCCAGCCTGCGTGATGTTCGTTCCGCACGCGCCCTGAGCGCCGGAAAACACCGCCGCGAGGCGTTTTGCGGACGTAACGACCCTCGAAGCGCGGCACGCGTTGTGTGCGTCCGCGTATTCTTGGTATTTGCTGTTGCCGTCCGTACATTTGACAGGATACCTCGTTTCTGAAAACGGAAGCGACCGACGCGAGCACACTGCCCGCGTTTCCTTACTATCATTCAGCAGTACGACATGAATTCCGCACCTCAACTTTCACACCGCGCATCCATCATGCCGGCGTCCCCGATCCGCAAACTCGTGCCCCTCGGCGATCAGGCCAAGAAGCGTGGCACGCACGTGTACCATCTCAACATCGGCCAGCCCGATATCGAAACCCCCGCCGAATTCTACGAAGCCGTGCGGGAGTACAAGGAAAAGGTGATCGCGTATGGAAATTCGCAGGGAATAGCGCCTTTCATCGAAAGTTTGCAGCAGTATTACGCCTCGCTCGGCATTCCGCTCGACTACAATCAGGTGCTCATCACCACCGGCGGTAGCGAGGCGATCATGTTTGCGATGATGGCCATCGCCGAACCGGGCGATGAAATCATCGTGTTCGAGCCGTTTTACACCAATTACAATGGCTTCGCCATCATGGCGGGCGTGAAGCTCGTGCCCATCGCCACGCAGGCCGAGGACGGTTTCCACCTGCCCGCGATGGATGTCATCGAGGCGCATATCACCCCGCGTACCCGCGGCATCATCATCTGCAATCCCAACAACCCCACCGGCACCGTACTCGACGAAAGCGAGTTGCTGATGGTGCGCGACATCGCGCTCAAGCACAATATCTACGTGCTCTCCGACGAGGTGTATCGCGAATTTGTGTACGAAGGCCGCGCCAAGAGCGTGCTCGAGCTTGAAGGTCTCGAGGAATTGGCCATTGTCATGGATAGTCTCTCGAAGCGCTACAGTCTCTGCGGTGGCCGTATGGGCTGTGTGATCAGCCGCAACGCGCGCTTCATGGATGTAATGCTACGCTTCGGACAGGCGCGCCTGTGCACCGCCACGCTCGAGCAAATCGGCTCGGCCGCGCTTGTGGCGGCGGGAGCGAAGTATTTCGACGGCATGATCGCCGAGTACCGCATGCGTCGCGACGCAACCTATGAGGAACTGAGCAAAATTCCCGGCGTGTTGTGTCGCAAGCCCAGCGGCGCTTTCTATATCATGGCGCAGTTGCCCGTGGCCGACATCGAGGATTTCGCCTCGTGGATGCTGACGGATTTCAGCCATAATGGCGAAACCACCATGATCGCCCCCGGACCCGGCTTTTACGCCACGCAGGGGCGCGGCATGAGTGAGGCGCGCCTGGCCTATGTGCTCAACGCACCCGCCTGCCGGCGCGCGGTGGAACTGATCGCACTGGGCATCGAGGAATACAATCGCCCGTAACGAAAGGACAGAAGCTCCGACATGATAAGCATCACGATCGACGGCAAGGAAATCCAGACCGATCCCTCGAAGACCATCATCGATGCGGCGTTCGAGAACGGCATCTACATTCCCCATTTCTGCTGGCACCCCGCCTTGTCCATCTCGGGCAATTGTCGCATGTGTCTTGTGGAAGTGGAAAAAATGCCCAAGCAGGTCATTGCCTGCTCCACGCGCTGCATGGATGGCATGGTGGTGCATGTCAATTCGGAGAAAGCCGTGCAGGCGCGCGAGGCGGTGATGGAGTTCATTCTCATCAATCATCCCCTCGACTGTCCGATCTGTGACGAGGCCGGCGAATGCAAGCTGCAGGAGTACGCCTACAATTACTCCGTGGGCGAGAGCCGCTTCGACGAGGAGAAGCAGCACAAGCGCAAACGCGTGGAACTCGGTCCGAATGTGATGTTCGACGCCGAACGCTGCATCTCCTGCTCGCGCTGCATCCGCTTCTGCGAGGATGTGGTGGGGTATCCGCAACTCACCTTCGTCGAGCGCGGCGACCATGTCACCATCGAAACCTTCCCCGGAAAAACACTGGACAATCCCTACTCGATGAACGTGATCGATATCTGTCCGGTGGGAGCACTCACCAGCAAGGATTTCCGCTTCAAATCGCGGGCCTGGGACATGTCGCACACACCGGGCGTGTGTACGGGCTGTGCCCGCGGCTGCAACACCGATGTGTGGGTGCGTCAGAACACGATCCTGCGCCTTACGCCGCGTGAAAACCAGGAAGTGAACAACTTCTGGATGTGCGACAAGGGCCGCCTCGAGAGCTGGAAGCATGTCAACGCCGACACGCGCATCGGTCAACCGTTGCTGCGCAAGGACGATGTGCTCGTGCCTGCGGATTGGGACGAGGCGCTCGCTTCAGTCGCCTCCGAACTCAAATCCTGGAAGGGTGAGGAAATCGCCTTGCTGGCCTCGGCGTCGGACACCTGCGAGGACAGCCACATCGCCGCCCGGCTGTTCCGCGATGTGCTGCGCAGTCCGTGGATGGACATCGTCCCGCACACGCTGCCTGGCGACGAAGACGCAGTACTCATCCGTGCCGACAAAACCGCGAACAGCGCCGGTGCCCGTCTCGCCGGGCTCGTGCCCAAGGACGAGGCGCATGGCATTGCAGGCATACTCGAAGGTGTGAACAGCGGGCGCATCAAGGCCGTGATCGTGACCGACACGCGCGCCGCGATGTATCCCGGCTTGATGGACGCGCTGGAGCGGGCCCGCTATGTGGTGGCCGTAGTCAGCAACCATTCGGCCTTGACCGAGCGTGCCGACGCCGTGCTCGCGGCATCGACATTCGCCGAAAAACTGGGGACGCTGCTCAATTGCGACGGCCAGTTGCAGATACTGCGCCCCGCGCTGACTACCGCCGAGAACGAGCGTTGGGCTGGACAGTTCGCCATGAGCCGTCTGGATAAATTCGGCACCGAATTCGATCGCTGGGGTCGCGCCACACGTTACGATGCGCGTGGCACGGCTCGCATACTCGGCAACATCGCCATGGTGCTCGGCGCGAAATGGAAGCACGAGCATCCAGAGGATATTTTCGAACACATGGCATCCACCATCGATGCCTTGCGCGGTCTCGATTACGAGCGCATCGGCCGCTGGGGTGTGCGTATCGGCGGAACGCCGCGGGCGCACCTGCTGCCCTATGTGTACACGGACGTGCGTGCATAACGGAACAATCGGAGCATCATGGATCTGACGGACATACTCATCACACTGGCGAAGATCGTCATTGTCTTCGGTATCGTGCTGTTCACGGTGGCCGAATTGGTGTACACCGAACGCAAGATCAGCGCCTGGATACAGAACCGCATCGGCCCCAACCGGGTGGGATGGCGAGGATTGCTGCAACCCTACGCGGACGTGATCAAGCTGCTGCTGAAGGAGGACATCGTCCCCGTCGCGGCGAACCGCTTCATTCACACGCTCGCACCCATCATCTCCATCGTCGTGGCGATGAGCACGCTGGCGGTGGTGCCTTTCGCGGGCGCGTCGTTTACGCTGTTCGATCGCGAAATCACGCTGGTCATCGCCGATGTGAACATCGGCATACTCTACATCCTCGCTCTCACTTCGATGGGCGTGTATGGATTGACACTCAGCGGCTGGTCGTCGAACAACAAGTATTCACTGCTCGGCGGTCTGCGCTCTTCCGCGCAGATGATCAGCTACGAGCTGGCGATGGGTTTGAGTGTGATCGGCGTAGTGATGGTTGCGGGTTCGCTGCAACTGACGAAGATCGTGGAGCATCAATCGGGGTGGATGTGGAACATGGTGTTGCAGCCGGTGGGCTTCATCACCTTCGTCGTGGCCTCTTTCGCCGAGACCAACCGCGCGCCCTTCGATTTGCCCGAAGCCGAGCCCGAACTCGTGGGCGGGTATCACACCGAGTACAGCAGCTTCAAGTTCGCCCTGTTTTTCCTCGCCGAGTACGCGAACATGATCACCGCCAGCGCCGTGATCACCACGCTGTACCTCGGGGGCTGGCAGGTTCCATACCTCGAACTCCTGAATCTGCCGGTGTGGGCCAATGTCATCGCGCAACTGCTCGCCTTCGTGCTCAAGGTCGCTTTCATGCTCTTCGTGTTCCAGTGGGTGCGCTGGACGGTGCCGCGCTTCCGCTACGACCAGCTTATGGATCTGGGCTGGAAAGTGATGTTGCCGATCGCGCTGGCGAACGTCGTGGTCACCGCCGCTGTTCTGTTGCTGATGTAGATCAACGAAACGCCGGAAAGGATGCAATATGTCGTCGACAACCGTGAACAAGTATGAGTTGACTTTCTGGGAGAAGCTGTACGTTCCCGAGATTCTCAAGGGGATGAAGCTGACCCTGGAGCAGATGTTCAGGAAAAAGGAAACGCGGCAGTACCCCGAGGAGAAATGGGTTCCGCCCGCATCCTTCCGTGGCGCACCTGTATTGGTGCAGGAGGAGAACGGTGTGGAGCGCTGCGTGGCCTGCGGATTGTGCTCGCGCGTGTGTCCCGCCCTCGCCATCGAAGTGCAGGCGGCCGAGACCAGCGATGAAAAGGAGCGTTTCCCCGCGCTGTTCGAAATCAACATGCTGCGCTGCATTTTCTGCGGCTTCTGCGAGGAAGTGTGTCCCGAGGAAGCCATAGTCATGAGCCAGACTTATGAGATGGCGTTCACGAAATACGAGGATGCCATTTTCAACAAGGAGCGCCTGCTGACCCCGGTCGAGCAGTTGCGCCCGCGCCTGGAGTATCTTCGCGCACATCGGTAATCCCGCTTGTGATCCGTTTTGCATCTGCCATACGAATGCTGTTGCTATCGTCCCTCTGCGGGGCGATAGTGCTTTTACCCGGCTGTCTGTCGCTGATCAACGCCGTGTACGCCCCGTCCGAGGTTGCCTTGGAGCAGCCTTTCGCCGTGTACGTGGACGGAGGCGTGGTGGGGCACGGCGGCGGGGTCGCGGCTCTCGTTGTGCAGGTCCCGGAGCATCTGGAACTGGTGAGTGCGCAGTACGTGGGGCTCAATGTGCATCGCGGATTGCGCAAGCACGGCGCGTTGGCGAAGCGCTACACCGCTGAGGAGGGGCACAGTGTGGTGGTGTTGGCGGATTCTTTGCCAGGCAGCCGTTCGAACGATGCCGATCTGCGTGTGCAGCTTCGATTCATACCGCGTGCGGTTGGCACCTTTACCCTGAAGTTCATGAGTGGAGCGAGCGATGAGGACCGCGGCCGCCAGATCTGGCGCGCATCAGATCCGACTAACCTGACGGATTTTGCTCAATTGGTGGACGAGCGCCTGGTGAAAAGCGTGCGTGTGGTGCATCCCGAGCGCAACGGTACGGCCGCACTCGCGCTCAGCGGCAAGCGCGAATATCTGCTGTTTGCCGGCAGCGAGTATTTCCGCCTCCCGTTGCGTCGCGATTTTTCGCTCGAGCTGTGGTGTCGCACCGTGGACAACGGCGTGCCATTGCTGAGTTCCCGCCCCGACGATTATCATGGCGCGTTTCCTTTCGAATTGAGTGTGAATCTGTACGGCGAAGCGGAAGTGCGTTGCGCGGATGGAAGGGCCACGTACCGCAGTGGCCGCGGACCGCTGATCGCCGATGGACTGTGGCATCACGTAGCGGTGAGTTATTGCGCCGACAGCTTGCGTTACACCGTGTTCGTGGACGGGACACCCGCCGATACCCTGTATGTGCCCGAGAGCATGCGCATGGTGGAAGGGTCGGAGTTGCTGCTCGGAAGCACGCCGGCGCGATCAAGTTTCGCCGAAGGCGAATTCGACGAGTTACGTTTCTGGGAAACCTGCCGCAACGAACAGGAAGTGGATTACTACAAGGATCTCACGCTGAGCGGCTTTGAAAGCGCGCTGGTGGCGCTGTATTCCTTCGATGGCGGCAGCGACGGAGTGCTTCCAGCTGTGTCGCAGAGCGACTCGCTTGTGGCATACGCGTACAATCGGCCGCGCCTGGTGGTTTCGACCACGCCGTTGCGATTGGAGACGATTTCCTTTGCCGCGATGAGCACGGGAGAGGAAGTGCTGATGACCTGGGAGACGTACGACGAGAGCAAGGTGCGACTGTACGAAGTGGAGAAAAGGACGGAATCCGGGCGGTATTCCGTCCTGCGTCAAGTCGAGCCACAACGACTTCCTGAACGGCATCAACTGTATTCCTTGAGCGACACGTGGGGTGGCAAGACGATCACGTACTACCGGTTGCGGAAAATCACCACCGATGGCATGGTGTTGTTTTCGGCCGAAGTACCGATCGGGACGGAGACGTTGCTGAATTTCACGCTTGAGGACAACAGCCCGAATCCCTTCACGGACAGTACGGTAATCCGTTACACGTTGAGCAAGCGCACGCGTGTGGATCTCGCGGTGTACGACATGATGGGTCGCGAGGTGGCTGTACTTGTGGGTGAGCGGCAGGAAGCTGGAACGCACAGCGCGAGCTTCGCCGCGGGCACCTTGCCGGGTGGCGTTTATTTTTACAAAATGCGCACCAGTGCTGGTTCTCAAACAAAAAAGATGTATCTTGCGCGGTGATTCTCGCGGGATGCAGGCAGCGGCGACACTCGCGTTTATCGCCCTCGTCGTGCTTGACATTCTTTCAGCACGTGGTTACATTACTACTATTGTTTCGGAGACATCTCACGTTTTTGGAAAGAGACTTGACGCAACCCGAGTTCTGATCCCCTCGATTCACAGGCGGCAGCACACCTTGGTTGCATTCACGTTCTCGATTCCGCTGAAGCTGCCACAACAGAGCATGAACCATAACATCTCTTTTATTCCCCAACTGCCTGGAGGTATTTCATGAGGAAGTTGACCCTTCTTACAGCAGTATGCATGCTTGGAATACTGCTCACGCAGGTGGGGTACGCCAACGGTTCGTACAAATACTCGCGCAAGCCCCATCTTCCGATCACCAGCGGCCAGACGACTCTGGACGCGATTTACGTTCCTGTGAACGTGAAGGTGTCGGATGTGCGCGTCGGTATTTACGCCAAGACCGTGATGTACTCCTCTCTGCGTATCACCCTGACCTCGCCGCACGGCGTGCAGGTCGTATTGAAGCAGGAGAGCGGTAATCCTGGTGCCGCGCCGGTCTACGGATCGCTCGGCTCGCCGCGTTCGCTCACCTTGTTCCAACAGGGCGGCAATGCGCTGAGCAACGTTCCGCCTAATGATCGTCCCATTAATCCTGCCACGCCGCTCGCGCTGATGAATGGTGAGTTGTCGCAGGGCTGGTGGGTGCTGAACATTGTCGACGAGCGCAATTTCGCCGCCAATGCCCAGCCGCAGGAAGGCTTCCTCGAGGAGTGGACGCTGATGTTCAATCAGCAGATCAAGGAGCC
Organism: Bacteroidota bacterium; assembly: GCA_035362335.1. Lineage (GTDB taxonomy): Bacteria > Bacteroidota > Ignavibacteria > SZUA-365 > SZUA-365 > JAOSJT01. Next base: position 33,735 of record DAOSDL010000030.1, on the reverse strand, counting down.
GATCCAGCCGTTCAACCCGCCGATCAATATTCTCTTCCCGGGTGGCGCTTCGATTCGTGGCCAGATCAACGGTACGACCGCGACCTTCGCGGACCCGAACCGTGCCCAGATCCCGAACGAGCGTTTCGGTGGTCTTCTTTGCAACCCCTCGCCGAATGATCCCAACGTGGTGCTCGGCGTCAACGGCGATGCGTTCCCTGTCATCATCTCCGGACATCCGGGTGCCTTGATTGGAACAGCCGCCAACGGTTATCCCGCTGGTCGCTTCCGCGTCACCATTACCGTTGAGACGAACTATGCTCCGGGCAGCCCCTTCCTTGCGGGTTTGACCGAAGACATCGCGATGTATTTCGGTCGCGTGCCGACGTACACCGCTCCGCTTCCCGCTCCGCCGAGCTTCGGCGATCCGGGTTTCCAGGCCAAGAACGCTTCCGGTTGGCCCACGGGCGCCGGCACGGTCAACACCTTGCAGGGCGGTACGAGCGGCCTGTACGGCGGTGTCCGCCTCGCGGCCTGCCTCACCCCGCAGCCGGGTGTGGATGATTACGGTTACGATCGCGTGACCTTTGACGATTTCGCTTTCGATCAGATCGCCAGCAATCTGCCTCCGGGTCCGAGCGGCGGCTTCTACGGCACCTACAAGCCGGAACAGCCCTTCAGCTCGCTCAACGGTCTGCCGGTTGACGGTCTGTACTATGTGACTGTGTACGATGCGTTCGGTGACAACCAGAATGCCTACGGACACATTCGCGTGACCTACCTGAACGTCGAGTACATCGTCGGTGGTGGTGAGATTTCCGATCCCATCCGTCATCAGGGTGTTGCCGGTCCGCTTCTTGGTGTGCCCATACCGGGTGCATTCACCGGCGCTCCGCTCGGTTATCTCTCCGATGTCGTTGGTGTGATTCCGCCGTACGGCGAGAACGCCAAGGAGCAGGATCCCATCATGGTGTTCTGGGCTACCCAGAAACTGTATCCGAAGGATGCCACGGGCACCGAGCGCATTCAGGCCGTCGATCAGAGCAACTACGCTCCTCCCTCGGCGACGCATTACCACGGTCCGTATGCCTACCCGGGCTCGCTCGATGCGAATCCGCTGGTTGCTGGTGCGTTGGTCAATGCCGACCTCCTGATCGTTCCGGAAGGCAATTACAACCTTCGCGTGAACCTCACGCAGCCGCGCTACGACGATGATCTTGCCGACAACCAGATGGAATCGGCCGACATCAACGTGAATCCGATCTCCCTCTCCTACCATGGCGAGCAGATCCCGCTTTGGAACAAGTTCGTGGATCCCGCACAGGCCAACACTGTTGCCAGCGGAACCATCGGTCCGAATATCGGTATTGCACAGACCTTCGTTCTGTTCAAGAATCCGTACACCACGGTGACCAGCGTCGACTACAAGTTTGACAAGGGTACCGTGGTCACGCCGCGCGCCACCACTCGCATGTCGCTGTGGAAGGTGAATGGCATCTCCGGCTTCACCGGTGCTCCGGCCACGCTGGTCGCCCGTTCGACCAACGTGACGCTCAACGAGTACATCGAAGGCAACTGGCGTACCTTCCCGCTCTATCCCGTGACCGCGGGTGGCGCGCCGGATCTCAACCTTGGTGGTTCGGTGGATCTCACGCCGGGCACGTACGCTGTGACGCTCGAGAATGTTGATCCCGTCAACAACATCATCATCTACCCGTACACCTACGCTGCCATTCCGTCGCTGAAGGATCGCCATTGGAATTACCTGTTTGGCGACAACTTCGGTCCGCTCGGTCCCTTCAGCACCTTGGGTACCCGCATGACCTACGCGTCCCTGAACGTGAGCAATCCTCCGGCAGCCGCCTGGGGCACGCTCGGTGGCCGCAACCTGTCGAACCATGCGTTCCCGCTCCGTCTGAACATGGCGACGTTGAACGATTTCGGTATCAATTACGTGCGCTGGTCCAGCCAGACCTCGCCCACCGAAGACATTGCCGTTGGTCAGGCAGTGACGCCGTATGTGAACGTGACCGCGTACTCCGATCAGGGTGGTCTCACCAAGGGCTTCAACGTGTACCTCGCCGTGTACGATCCGGGTAACAACCTGCTGTACAGCGACATGGTGAACGTCGACAATGCTCCGTACAACGGTATCCAGGGTTACCAAACCTTGTCCGTGGAGATGGACGAGTGGACGCCGACCACCGGTGGCAACTACAAGGTTCGCGTGTGGTTTACGCGCAATCCTGACGATCAGAATCCGATCAACGACAAGCTCGAATACGACCTCGAAGTTATCGCTCAGCCGGTTATTGCTTACGACAACAATACCGACCGCGCTCTCATCGATCGTACCGCCGAGCGCGTCGGTCGTCACGGACTCGATCCCGTGTTTGTCAACATGTCCACTGCTAAGCTCTCTGCTTACAAGAACAGCACGGTGTTCTTCCTCGGCACGATGACCAGTGATGCGAAGCTCGAACTGCAGTCCGCCGTTGCCAATGGTAACAACGTGGCCTTCGTGTTCGATCGCAACGATCGCATTGGATACACTGTCGAGAAGATCGACGGTCTGTACGGTATCGAGCGCGCTGGCAACGTTGACTACGCGAATGTCGAACTCGCCGCCTCTTTCCGCCACAATGGCGAAATCGAGGAAACCGTGACTCCGATCGATCTCCCGAAATTCACTTCGAAGGAAGAGTTGCTCAAGTACATCGCATCGCATGACATGACGCTCAAAGAGCCGACGCAGTCGATGAAGAAGTACGATGGCTATGATGCCTATCAGAGTGTGATTCCCGTTGAGACCGGCTCGAAGTTCGGTACCATCACCTACGTGAGCGACCTCAGCGGCGACCTCGGTATCGTGTACACGGTGCCGTCGAACCGCAAGGGTGGATCGACCCGCACGGACCAGAGCGCCCCGGTTGCGTTCTCGCTCGAGCAGAACTATCCGAATCCGTTCAACCCGACCACGGCGATCAGCTACACGCTGCCCGAGGCCAGTGTCGTGACGCTACGCGTCCTCGACCTGCTCGGTCGCGAAGTTGCCACGCTTGTGAGCGCGACGCAGAACGCCGGTACCTACAATGTCGGCTTCTCCGGTCTCGATCAGAACGGCAAGGACCTCACCTCCGGCACGTATCTCTATCGTATCGATGCGACACCTGTGAAGGGTGGCGCGACCTTCTCGAGCACGAAGAAGATGCTGCTGTCCAAGTAAGCGCTGGTTTCCACGCTGAACGGACGAAAGTCCACGACAGGCGCCCCATACGGGGCGCCTGTTCGTTATTGTGTCCTGTTCTTTATTGACCATCGCTCGGATTTCTCTGCCGCATTTCTTACATTTTTGCATATGTTTTTCCAATCCAATGGAACACCCATGCGGACCGCCTCGTCGATTGTGATTGTGCTCCTCGCCTTGCTTTGCGCTCCTCGCAGCCATGCGCAGTATATCTGTGAACCCTTGACCTATTACAATCCAGGCGGGACGGTGTTGACCTACACGCATCCCTTGCCTACACCGTGGTTTGGTGTTCGCATGTCGGTAAATTGGACAGCAACGGTGGACACCGCCTATTTCTTTTTTGGCATCAATCGTACTGTGCCCACACAGAAGCGGGATACGATGCAAGTGCGGGTGCTCGCAAATATTCTTCCTTCCTTCATGTTCCTCGACCAGATTGAATTCGAGATCATGCCCAATCTCAGTGGGAACTTCCCGGATGCAAACTATATTGCGGAGTTCATGTTTGCCTCCCCGCAGGCGTGGATCGATCCGCCGGGGGACTTCTGGTTGAGTTGGCGCCTGAAGGGCCCCATCACCGATCAAGCGCGCATCAAGGTGAAGGACGGAGCGATAAATCCGCTGCGTTCGGTGATTATCAATCCGAACGGCACGACCACGCTCGCGACGACATTCATGACTTCGCAACTTAATCTGCGGGGAGATTCGGTTGATTTGATTGCGGAGGCCAGAGTCTGTTATCCCTACGGGACTCCGGTGGAATTGGTTAATCTTTCCGCCGTGTCCATACCGGGCGGCGCGTTGCTGCAATGGAACACTGCCACGGAGTCCAACAATCATGGCTTCGAAATCCTCCGGCTCCAGCCTGGCGACAATAACGATCGTCTGAATCTCTGGCAACGCATCGGCTTTGTCGAGGGTCATGGGACGAGCACGCAGCCACACGGTTACCAGTACATTGATCGTGATATCGACGGTGCCGCCGACGAGCAGGGGGTGGTGCGGTATCGTCTACGCCAGATCGACTTCGACGGGCGCTCCGAGATGTCCCCTGTGGTGGAGTTGCAACTCGATGCTACCGCGTTGCGCTTTGATATAGGACAATGCTATCCCAATCCGGTCAGCGCCGCCGATGGAAGCGCGGTATTGTCCTTCACCTTGCCACGTGAGCAACGTGTTCGCGTCGAGGTGTACGACGCTCTCGGTCGCCTGCTCTCTGTGCCTGTCGCGGGTGTGTTCGGCGCCGGTGCGCATGTGGCCGAATTACAGACCGCTGCACTCACGCCCGGTGTGTATTACTATCGATTGATCGGCGGTGATGGTACCCTCTCGCGAAAGTTCACCGTGACACGCTGATAGTTTTCCTCCATGTCTTCATCAAGGAAGAGCCCTCGTCCGGTCATCGCATCGGTGCGCCAGTTTTGGGATAGCGCGTGGCTGATCTGGCCGGTTATCGCGTTGGGATGCATGCTGCGTTTGTTGTTTTATACACAGGCGCAAGAATCCCCGTTTTTCCTTGCGCACTTCTCCGACAGTCGCATTTATGCCGAGTTGGCGCAACGATTACTCAGTGAAGAGGGCCTGACACGCGCCTGGTTCATGGCTCCCCTCTATCCCTGGATCATAGCCACGCTGAGCTGGATGGGAGCTGTTCCGGAGTACGGTGTTCGCTTGTTGCAGATTGCTGTGGCTTGTTCCTCGATGTGGGTGTTGTGGAAGCTGGGGACGGCATTCTTCGGAACGCGCGTAGGGTTGCTCGCCGCGTTGCTGATGGCTGTATCGCCTCAACTCGTGTATTACGACAATGCATTTCTTGTCGAATCGATCAGCACCAGCTTGATCGTTTTCATGCTCTATGTGCTTCACCGCGCATTAGAGACACGGCGGAACGTACATTGGATTGTGTCCGGACTACTGATGGGTGTTGCGATTCTCGCGAGGCCCAACATGGTGGTGTTCGTGCCCCTGTTTGTCATTGCCTGCTTGTTTCGCAAGGACGAACGGCAGCGTGTACTGCGAGGCCCTGTGCCCTGGATGGTGGCCGGCTTCCTCGTTCTGACTCCGGCGTTTGTACACAATTACGGTGTCGAGCGGGTGTTTCTGCCTGTCACTTCCTCGTTCGGATTTAATTTGTACGCTGGCAATAATGAAGCTGCAACAGGCCTTTATACGCCCCCGCCGGGCGTGGATTTATACACCGATCCGAATGGTCATCGCCACGTGGAAAGTCAGACCGGCCAGGCGATGAATGACGCAGAGGTGTCATCATGGTGGAGGAACCGTGCGTTGCTGTGGGTGGCGGCGAATCCGGGCGACTTTGTCCTGCTGTATGCGCGGAAACTCCTGCTGTTTTTTCACCCAGACGAGATCGATCAGCTTGGAATAAGCATGGCATTTCATGAGCAGCAGTATGGAGCTGTGCCTGCTCTACCGCGTGCGAGCCTGGTGCTGATACTGATACTCGGTGGAGCCGGCATAGTGCTTGCGATGAGAAAGGGCAAGGGGGATTGGTTTCTGTTGCTGTTTCTGTTCTCCTACGTCGCGGTCACCTCGCTGTTCTTTGTGAACGGCCGTCTTCGCGTTCCCGTGCTCCCGTTGCTGTATCTGTACGCCGCCTACGCTGCTGTGGCCGCGGTTCAATTCGTGCGTCTCAAAGACACGGGAGGTTTGCTCCCTCTCGGAGGGGGAGCGTTGTTGGGCGTTCTGATCCTGCTGCTTCAACCGGCAATGGACGTGCGCTTTGAGCAGGAATATTTGCGTCTCGGGCAATTGGCCTTCGAGCAGCGGAATGTTGCTGAAGCGGAGACATACTTCCGTCGCTCGTTGGAGGAGCGCGAGACTGTGGACGGCCGCATCAATCTTGCGAACACCCTCGCAGCAACGCAGCGCTACGACGCCTCCGTGGTGGAATACAGACGCGCTCTGGCGATGGACTCCACGTCAGCTCTCGCCTGGTACAATTACGGCAACATGTGGATGCAGCGCGGCGATGCACCACGCGCACATGCCTCGTGGATACGGGCGGTGAAATTGAATCCCGATCTCGCGGCGGCGCACAGAAATCTCGGAATACTCCTGTTTCAGGCGGGCCGTCTTGAGGAGTCGGAACAGCATTACGAACGCTATATTCATCTCGAAGCGGACGCGGAACGACGTAGACAGGCGGAGGAGGATTTGCGTCGTCTTCGGACGTTACTTTCCGCTCCTTCGCGATAGGTGACAGGAAGCGGTTCGATCTCGACCTGTTTGTTGAGATGTGCGAGGAAGTCGCATCGAATGTTCTCCTCCGATGCATGTGGATGCGGATTCATGAATCCGTCGCCGAGGGTGTGCCAGCATTGAGAGATGGTAGTGCGATTGCGGCGGGGTGTTGAAATTTTCCGCAAATTAACGCGCAACTTCGCTTCGTTCTACCCGATAAGGATTGATGCAGATTCATGAATCCGTCGCCGAGGGTGTGCCAGCATTGAGAGATGGTAGTGCGATTGCGGCGGGGTGTTGAAATTTTCCGCAAATTAACGCGCAACTTCGCTTTGTTCTCCCCGATGCAGATTGATGCAGATTCATGAATCCGTCGCCGAGGGTGTGCCGGCATTGAGAGATGGTAGTGCGATTGCGGCGGGGTGTTGAAATATTCCGCAAATTTACGCGCAACTTCGCTTCGTTCTCCCCGATGCGGATTGATGCGGATTCATGAATCCGTCAGTGGTGTTGAAGTGTTCATCAGTCGCGCACAGCAGTTCTTCTGAGTCCTCCACCGACCCTATCCCGCGGATTCCGAACCCGCAATGCTCAGCTCTCCCGGGTTGGAAAAAAAACGGCACACCGAAAGGCGTGCCGAAGTCGTAACCCCGCCCCTCACATCCTATTGCTCGTCCTCGCTGCCGTCGTCAGCAAGTCCATCCTCGATGTCGTCGACCACATCGTCCTCGGTGATTTTCAACCGATGGGGAGGAAGGTTCAGCACCTCATCGGCGAAATGCTGAACGAGGTAGGAGACGATGTCCTTGACGGATACCAGACCCACTGGTTCGAACAAGTCGTTGACCAGCGGAATGTGCCGATATCCGCCGAGGTCCATGAAATTCAACGCGTAAGCGATGGTGTCATCCTCATTCAGCGCCTGCGGATTGATGGTCATAACCTCACTGACAGGCGTGACACGTAGATCGAAGGACGAACCGACGATTTTTTTCAGCACATCGCGCTCGGTGAATATACCGAGAAGCTTGCGATGGCTTGTGACCAGCACACAACCTATGCGTTTTGTCTGCATGAGATGAATGGCATCCTTCACCGGCATGGCGATGTCCACCGTGATGGCGGGCTTCATCACCGTACGCAGCGAGCGGCGGAGGTCGGTTACCTCCAACGCCAGTATGCCTTGTTCGTCCTTCGTTTCGTTATCCATCCCGAAGTCTTTCATCGTCGTCATGACACGTCCCTTCCGAACAGTGGGGAATTATTCCAAAGCGCCAATGGTACGTTCAACATCCTCCAAGATAGCATTTTTTTGTACGAGCTGCGCAACAGCCTGAAGGTCACCATGCAGGAAACGATCCTCCTCGAGGTGGGAGCTGACGGCGCGGATGGCGGCGTGTGCGGCACCGGTGCCGGCGCCGGGTGCAAGTGGAGCGTGGAAATCCAGCGCCTGCGCGGCGGTGAGGAATTCGATGGCGTTGACATGTTCCAGATTGCGCATGATCTGCCAGGCCTTGCGCGCGCCGATCGATCCCATACTGTTGTGATCCTCCTGATTCGCGGAGGTGGGGATGGAATCCACACTGGCGGGGTGCGCGAGTACCTTGTTCTCCGACACCAGCGCCGCCGCGGTGTACTGCGCGATCATCAAACCGGAGTGCAACCCGCCATGCCGGGAGAGAAAACGTGGCAAGCCGCTTAGCTTGCCATTCACCATGCGCTCAATGCGCCGCTCGGAAATATTGGCGAATTCCGCGAGCGCAATGCCGAGAAAATCCGCCGCAAGTGCTACCGGCTGACCGTGGAAATTCCCGCCCTCGATGAGTCGACCTTCCTCCGCGAAAATGAGAGGATTGTCTGTGGCACTGTTGATTTCTCGCAGGAGAACCTCCTCCACATACGCGATGGCGTCGCGTGACGCCCCATGCACCTGTGGCATGCAGCGAAGCGAATAACTGTCCTGCACCGCATCGTGGTCGTAGCGATGACTTTCGCGTATCGCGCTCTTGTCGAGAAGACGAAGGATGTTCCGAGCCACCGCCTGCTGTCCCGGATGGGGACGCACACCGTGCAGCAGCGGATCGCAGGCGTTGGTGGTGCCGAGCAACGCTTCGAGCGACATGCTTCCGGCGATATCCACCTGTCGCATCAGCGAACGCGCACGCGCTGTGGTGAAGGTGAGATACGCGGTCATCATCTGCGTGCCGTTGATGAGCGCGAGACCTTCCTTCGCGGCAAGCACCACGGGATGCAGTCCGGCGTGCCGCAACGCGTCACCGCTCGTCACCTGTCGTCCATCAGACGTCCAGCAATGGCCGAGGCCCATCATGCAGGTCACCAGATGCGCGAGCTGCACCAGATCGCCGCTCGATCCCACCGAGCCCTGTGAGGGCACCACCGGGATGATGTCCGCATTGAGCATGGCGAGCAGCGATTCCACTGTGGCGATGCGAATGCCTGAAAATCCCTTGGCCAGCGCATTGGCGCGCAATCCCATGAGTATGCGCGTGATCTCTACCGGAATGGGATCGCCGCAGCCCACGGCGTGGCTCAGTATGAGATTGCGCTGCAACTGCTCGAGCTGATCGGTGCCGATGGAGACGTTGCTGAATTCGCCGAAACCCGTGGTGATACCGTACATGACGCGCTCGTCGCGCACCCATTGCTCCACCAGATCGCGCGATGCCTGCATGCGGGGAAGAGCCTCGGGAGCGAGCGCCACCGTAACCTCGCGATGAGCGATGCGCATGATGTCGTCGAGCGTGAGTGAGGAGCCGTCGAGATAAAGCGTGCTGTTCATAATTGTCGTAGGAAGTGTCGGAAAAAATTGTCCATCAAGAAAGGTAGCAAGAGCCGACTCATGGATCAATGGGGGCGGATCGGGGCGACGCTGCATTCGGGGCGATGCTGCCTCGCGCGCTACTGCGAGCATGCAATGCCTGCACGTTGCCGGTACGGAAGGTGGGGATTGCGTTCTTGGAGTGGATATGGTATATTTGGAATGTTTGAAAAATATCAAATGCACGAAAGGTGGATATGGTGCCGGATTTGAGCGAGGTGCAGCGTGCTTTTGTGGAGGAGATGGGCAATCTCTACGCCGGATATGGTTGGAAGCGCCTGGACGGACTGATCCTGGGTTTGCTGCTGGCCACCGATAGCACGCTCTCGCTTGATGACATCACCGAAGCCCTGGCGCGCAGTAAAGGACCGGTATCGGAAGCTGTACGGCAGCTCGCCGCTGCGGGAATGATCCGCAAAGTGCAAGGCAGCGAGCATCGTCGTGATTACTACGCAATCGATCCGGAAGTCTTTCACCACAATCACCTGCGCAACATGCAGACGGTGCGGCGCAACAGAGCCATCGCCGAGCGCTTTCTGGGTGCGGTGCGCGATCGCGCCGAGCAAGGGCACGAGGGCATGCGCTTCCATCTGCAACGCATGCACGCCTTCTACACGTTGATGGAAAGCTTTTACAATGATTTCTCGGTGCTGTGGCGGCAGCAGCAGCCGCAGCGCGAGGAACGCGGTGGATAAACACGAGAAGGAGAATGGAATGCGGAACCGTGCATGCATCAGCGGTACCGGATTGTACGTGCCGGGCGAACCCATACCGAACGCGGTGTTCAACGAACGGTACGGGCTGGATGTGGATTCCTTCCTGCGTGAGCAACGCAACATTCATCAACGCTACTACATGGCGCCGGAGCAGGCGACCTCGGATCTCATTCTGCCCGCCGCAGAGCAAGCGCTGCGCGCCGCAGGTGTGGAAGCGATGGATCTCTCCCTCATCATTGTTGCGACGGACACACCGGACTACCTCTCGCCTTCCACCGCTGCGGTGGTACAGCATCGTTTGGGAGCGCGCAACGCGGGAGTGTTCGATCTGAACACCGCCTGCGCTGGCTTCGTCACGGCACTGGATGTCGCCTCGAAGTTCATCGCCACCGATGAACGCTACAGGCATGTGCTTGTGGTGGGCGCCTATGGAATGAGCAAGTTTCTGGATTTCGAGGACTACAAAATCGCCACGCTCTTCGCCGATGGCGCTGGAGCGGTGCTGCTGTCGGCGAGCGAGGGCGCGTGCGGTGTTCTGGCTTCGGAGTTGTGGGCCGATGGCCAGTGGCACGACGCGATGGGCATTTACGGTGGAGGTACCAGGATCCCGGCCACACACGCGTCGGTGGATGCAAAGGATACCTTGCTCCGATTCGCCAGGAAAATCCCGCCCGAAACCAACCCCGACAACTGGCCCCGCCTCGTTCGGTCGGTACTCGCGCGCTGCGATTATTCGCCGTACGACGTCCAGCGCTACTTTTTTACACAAATCAACATCAACAGCATCATGCAGACCATGGATCTGCTCGATGCGCCACGTGAGCGCGCTCATCTCGTCATGGATCGCTACGCATATACCGGAAGCGCCTGCATTCCCATGGCGCTCGCGGATGCAGACGCGCAGGGGTTGTTGCATGATGGCGATGTGCTCATGCTCGTCGGTTCCGGTGGCGGCATCAGCATGGCTGCCCTTGCACTGCGCTGGGGGATGGGATGAGCGATAGCGCGTATTCGTGGATTGCCTTCGGACTGTACGCCGTTGTGATCACAGGAGTAGCGGTGTGGAGCCGTGCGCGGACACGATCCATCGAAGCGTTCTCCGTTGGGTCGCGAACCGTGAGTCCGTGGCTCGTGGGTCTTTCGCTGGCCGCGAATCTGACAAGCGCGGCGACCTTCGTCATCAATCCCGGCCTCATCTACCTCTACGGCTGGGCGGGAGTTCTCGGCTACGCCATCGCCTCGCCGCTGGGTATCTTCATTGGTCTGGTGGTGTTCAGCAGAAAGTTTCGTCGCATCGGCGACAAGACGCATGTAATCACCGTGCCGCAATGGATCGGTGATCGCTTCGGCGACCGTCGCCTCACCCTGGGCTTCGGCGTGCTGAGTATGCTGCAGGTGACGTTCCTCGTACTCATCGTGGTGGGTTTGTCGGTGGTGTTGCGGAGCACGCTCGGGATCACCACGGTGCAGGCCTTGATGCTGGTCATCGCCTTTAGTTTTCTCTCGATGTTGCTCGGCGGTGCCGGTGCGCACGTGATAAACAATACTATCCAGGCGGCGATCATGATCACCGTGGCGCTGCTCTTTCTTTCATCCGGTCTGCGCTTCTTTGACGGAGGCATCGCCGGGTTTGTGGAGCGCCTGCAGGCCGTGGGTCCGCATTACGCCGCGGCGACCAATCCCGACAGCATGCTGTTCCGCGACTATTTCGAAGTCGTGTTTGCCAATTTCATCATCGGTCTCGCCATCATTCTGCAGCCGCATGTCATTTCGAAGGCCTTGTACCTGCGCACTGAAAGTGACATGCGCCGCTACCTCGGGATGGCAATCGCCGTGGCGATGCTGTTCTTCGCCGTGCTGACCACCGGTCTGTTCGCGCGACTCGCGTTGAGCGGCGAGGTGCTCAAGCCCGATGTGGTGATGGCCACGTATATGGTGGAGCAATTTTCACCTCTTATGCGGGCCATCATCAGCATGGGAATTCTTGCGGCTGGATTCTCCACGATGGAAGGGATTCTGGTGGCGCTGTCCTCGATTTTCTCCAATGATATTCTCACTACAGTACTGCCAAAGCGCTTTACCACCACCGAGTCGTGGAAGAAGAACTCCCTCCGTTATGCGAGACTGTTCCTCGTAGTTCTCGCGCCCGTTACGTTTTTCCTCTCCTACGACCAAATTCTGCATCCATCGTTGTCAGTTGCGATATTCGCTCAGAACGGCGTGTATGCCGTGTTCGCGGCCTCATTTGCGCCGGTATTGGTGGGTGTGTTTGGTTTGCGCGTTGCCCGTCCCTTTGTCGTGGCCGCAGCTGTCGTCGCGCTGTTGACGCACTTCGGCATGTATTACTTCGAACTCAGCATGTACCACAACAATCCCGGCGTCACCGCCGCGTGCGCCTTGCTTGCCAGCATGGCCGTGCTCCTCGCGGGACGGCTTTTCGCGGGACGCGAGAAGGAGGGCGTCACGACATGATACGCACGCGGTGGTTCGATCAATGGGCCCGCTATGCACCATCGGCGATAGCGTTGGAGGATCATGCCGGAGCGCGGCGCTTCAGCTACGCGCAATCGAACAGCATCATCCATCGTCTTGCCCATGTGCTTCGTGATGAACTGTCCTTGCGGCGGGGAGACCGCATTGCCATGCTGGCCACAAACAGTGTGGAGTATGTGTTCCTCTTTTTCGCGGCGCAATGCATCGAGGCGATACTGGTGCCGATGAATTACCGCTTGACCGCGCGCGAACTGCGCCATGTGCTGCGCGACAGCGAGCCGGCATTGCTCGTCGTGCAACAGCGCTTCGACACCATCGCGCGCGAAGCCCTCCCGGCCGAGTGCTCCGCGGCGATGATCAGTCTTGATGGTGAGGATGGCTTGAAGGCGCGTATGCACGACAATGCGCGACGGGATGATGCCATTGGTGAGGACGTGGATTTTGACACACCGTGCATGGTGCTCTACACTTCGGGCACCACTGGCGCACCCAAGGGAGCTATCATCACGCATGGCATGCTGTTTTGGAACTCCATCAACACGAGCATGCGTCTCAATCTCGTGCAGAGCGATGTGACGCTGACCTTCGCACCATTCTTCCACACTGGTGGATGGAATGTGCTCACCACGCCCTTTCTGCATCGTGGGGGCTCGCTCATCCTGCTCGATCGCTTTGACCCGGCGGAAGTGCTGCGCCTCTGCGACGAACGTGGAGTGAGCATTCTTTTTGGTGTCCCCACAATGATGGATATGATGGCAAGGGAAGCATTGTTCGAGGAGGTTTCCCTCGCCTCCGTGCGCTATGCGATTGTCGGTGGAGAACCCATGCCTGTGGAGCTGATTCGCGTCTGGCAGAACAAGGGCGTACCGATTCGACAGGGCTATGGTTTGACGGAATTCGGTCCCAACGTGTTTTCGCTGAACGAGGAGGATGCCATCCGGAAAATCGGTTCCATCGGCTTCCCGAATTTCTACATCGACGCCCGCATCGTGGATGATGCCGGTGCGGAGCTTGGCGCCGACGCGGTGGGCGAACTCGTGCTGCGTGGTCCGGTGTGCACGCCGGGTTATTGGCGCAACGAGGAAGCCACTCGCATGGCTATTCGCGATGGATGGTTTCATACCGGCGATCTCGTCCGCCGCGACAGCGAGGGCTACTATTACGTAGTGGACAGGAAAAAGGATATGTACATCAGCGGCGCAGAGAATGTGTATCCCGCCGAGGTGGAGCATTTCCTGCGCACGCTTCCGGGTGTGAAGTCTGTGGCCGTGATTGGTGTGCCCGACGCCACCTGGGGCGAAGTGGGAAAGGCCTATATCGTTCGCGAGGTGGATGCGACACTCACAGCGGACGATGTGCTGCGTGGCTGCGCAGGAAATTTGGCAAAATTTAAAATTCCCAAGTATGTGGAATTTCTGGACGCACTCCCCGTCAGCGACAGTGGAAAAATACTCAAGAAACAACTGCGGGTTTGGCACGATGAACGGACTCACGATTCATGACATCACGCCGGGGCAGTCGGCGTCGTTTACAAAAACTGTCAGCGAGTACGACGTGTACGCGTTCGCGGGCATCACCGGCGATTTCAACCCCGTGCACATCAACGCGCCATACGCCGAGGGCACCATGTTCGAAGGGCGCATTGCGCATGGCATTCTCTGCGCCGGCTTTATTTCCACTGTCCTCGGTACGCATGTACCCGGGCCTGGAGCGATATATATTTCGCAATCCCTGGCCTTCAAGAAACCCGTCCGCATCGGCGACACCATCACCGCCGTGGTGGAGGTGGCCGAGATTATCGTCGAACGCAACCGCGTGCGTTTCAACACACGGTGCGTGAATCAACACAATGACATCGTGGCCGAAGGCGAGTCCCTGCTGATGCCGCGACGCGCCTGACGGGGTTGTCTCCCCGCGTGGCAGCATGTAGATTTGAACATCTGTTTGTCCACACCCATACAAGGAGTTGTATCATGAAGCTTCGCTTGCTCTCCTTCCTGCTTCTTCCGGCGCTGCTGTTCGTCGCCTGTTCCGATGACGACGACAACACTCCGGTCACCCCGAGCACCAATGTGAATGTCAGTACCTTCACTCCCATTTCGGGACCCATCGGCACGGTGGTCACGATCAAGGGTTCGAATTTCGGTACCAGTGCGGCAGAATTGACCCTCACCTTCGGCGCGTATCCGGCCACGCCCATGTCTGTGACGGACACCGAAATCAAGGTGAAAGTCCCCGCAGATCTTCCCAATGGACCGACAACCGTGAAACTCAAGCGCGGCACCGGCAAGGAAGTATCCTTCCAGTTCACTGTCGAAGATCCCATCGTCGGTATTTGGACGTCCGAAGGCGTGGCGAACGTGGCGCCGCTGCTCTACGGCCCCCCGTTCAACGTGCGCAAGATTGTCGCCACATTCAAGGCCGATGGCAGCTATATCGTGGTGCAGACCGACAGCAACAACACATCGCTGACGTTGACCGGCACTTATCTCACCGCAACCGGAGGTGCCCCCGCTCCGAACAACAAGATTCGCACCATCACCGTCACGCAGGGTACCCCGACTCCGCTGACAGCCGAGGGCATTTACGAGGTGACCGTGGGTACGAACAGCATTACCATGCAGTATGAGATCGCGCAGACCCAGCCGCCTCTCACCGGCGTCACCAAGCCGACACCGGCTGGAGGATTCGGTAGCACATCGGGTGGTGTGCTCGGCACGATCAATGTGCAGAAGTACGTCAAGAACTGATCATCGAAGCGAGTATCCCGGAGCCGGCCCAAGCACTGCGTGGCTCCGGGATTTTTTTCCTGCTCCTTCCATCCTGTACGAAGCACGAGGTGAACAATGCGACGAGTGCTCCTGCTGCTCGTGATGCTGGCAGCGCCGGCGTGGGCGCAACTTCCCAATTATCCGGTGGATGATGATCGATCCGACGCCGTGCCCGACAAGCCGGCGGCCGAGTTGCAGTTCATCGGTTATCTTTTCAATCGTTTCACCACCTCGAACATCGCTCCCACCAATGAATTGCTGCGGGGGCAAATCATCGGACGCCTGTTCGGTGCGAACACCACCACCACCCTGCCGCGCAGCAGCGTGTATGGTGAATCGCGTTTTGTGCCGTTGTTCGTGTACCGTCCGTCGATACTGGACGGCGCCGCAGTGTTCCGTGGCCTGTTCAAGGTGGACTTCACCTGGGGCGATGCCTCGTACGGCGTGGGCAACAATACCGGTGGCGCCATCAGCGGAGCTACGGTGAATATCCAAACCCTGATGGCGAATCTCGAGATCAAGCCCTCGAAGGATTGGAACATCGTCGTCGGTCTGCAGCGCATTTTCGACAATCCGCGCGACCCCAACACCAACACGCTGTGGACCAACCAGACCAGTGGCAACCGCCTGATGTTCTGGGGCACACAGGGTGTGGGCGTGTCTTCCTATCTCCGACCGTCGCCGCGCACGGATGTACGACTCGCGTATTTCCAACTGTACGAAAACCAGATACAGATGGATGACGACGTGGTGCTGTGGATGGTGGACGCCGAGACCAAGCTCCACCCCCGGCTCGAGTTGGGCGGCAACGTCTGGTATGTCCGTGATCGCGGAGCGGGCCAGGGAGGTGTGTCGGTGCTCGGGCAGGGCTTCAATTCCTCGCTCGCAAGCTACAATGGCGCTGCGCGCCTGCAACTCGACAATCCGCGCTACACCGCTGATGTGGGCTGGCTGGGAGTGAACGCCTCGTGGAATCGCGATTTTGCCTACGGTGGCCGCTGGTGGGCGCATGCACTCGCCATGGCAAATTTCGGCAGCATCGATACCTTGGGACCCGGCGACAGCGCGGGGAAGCGCGTGGATCTCTTTGGCATCACCGGGCAGGCCTCGCTGTACTACAAGTATGGACAGACGCTCAATGATCGCGTGGGTATCGAAGCCATGTACACCACGGGCGATGCCGACGGTGCGGCCGACGGGACGTACTCCGGAGTGGTGACGGGCAATATCTGGGGTTCGCCGGTGGGGATATACTCCTCGCATCGCGCGTTTCTCCTCTTTCCGGATGCGCAAGTCATCAATCGCTACTACTCGGCGGTGCACGACATCTCCAATCTCGGTTATGGCACCACCGCTCTGTTTCTGAACTATTACAACGATCTCGTTCCGAATGTACTGAGCGTGAAACTCGGCGCGGCCGCGGCGATGGCCAATGAAGAACCGCAATTCGGAGGGAATTTCATCGGTTACGAAGGAAATGCCGAGTTGAAGTACAACTTCCGTGTGTTTCTCAACTTCGGCTTGCACGCGGCCTACATGGTGCCCGGAGATTTCTACGACAGTCCATTCGTCCGTAATACCGAGCGCAAGCCCGACGCACCCTGGGTGCTGTTCGCCAGCGCATCGTGGCTGATGTTCTGATGGAGGCCGGAATGTATACACATCGACACACACAGCACGTCCGTTACTTCCTCCTCGCCCTCGCCGCGTTCGCATCCACTCTGCTCACGGCCTGCGGCGGCAGCGGATTTTACCACAACGATGCAGCCATGGAATTTCAGGATTTCGACTACGGCGTTCCCACCACGAGCACGGAAATCAACGGCACCCTGCTGTCGTGGTATGACAGTGGGGGAAAAGGTACGCCACTGCTGCTTGTGCATGGATTGGCGAGCAATGCAGGATTCTGGCGATCCAATATCGGACCGCTGCGTGATGCGGGATTCCGTGTGATCGCCGTGGATTTGCCGGGCTATGGAAAATCCGGTAAACCCTGGTCCGCGCCGTACAGCATGGAGTGGTTCGCCGAAACGCTCGAACGCCTTCTCGACCATCTCGCGCTGAAGAAGGCGGTATTCGTGGGTCACTCGATGGGCGCACAGATTTCCCTCACCGCCGCCCTGCGGTCAAGCGACCGCGTTGCGGCGCTGGTATTGCTTTCGCCCGCCGGTATCGAGTCGTTCAAACGTGGCGAGGGGGATTGGCTCAAGAATTCCGTCACACCCGAATTCGTCATCAGCACTCCGCAGGATCGCGTTCGCGCGAATCTCGTGAGCAATTTTTACTCCTGGCGCGATGAATTCGAGTGGATGGTGGAGGAGCGCATGCGCATGAGCAAGGCGCACGATTTCGACCGTTTTGCTTACGCAGTATCGCGAAGCGTGGCGGCGATGGTGGACGGCCCCGTGTGGCAACGCTTGGGCGACATCACGGTCCCGACCTTGATCGTGTACGGCGAAAACGACAATCTTATCCCCAATCCCTATCTGCACGGCGGACGCACCGCCTCGGTCATGGAATGGGGCGCGTCGCGCATTCCGTCCGCACGACTGATCGAAATTCCCTGCGCAGGGCACATGGTTCAACTCGAAGCGGCGAGCGCGGTGAATAACGCAATCATCGATTTCGTGAAAAAGGATTGATCCGCGGTTTCACGAGCAGCGTTGCTCCCCATGTCATCACAATCACAGCCGCCGTGCACAACACGGCGGCTTGTGCTATCACCACGGTCAGCGAGAGTTCACTTTGGAACAGACCGAGCGGCGTGAACCACATCCAATTCCACAGCGCTGGAAGCGGCTTGAATGTGAGTGCGTAATACAGCAGGTCGCAGCAGCCACCCCACCATAGCAGCAATGCCGCGATCGCGGCGCGACGTCCGGCCGCCAGAGCGACGAAGCCCGTGAGCACGATCTGAAACGTCACCTGCACAATGCGGTAGGAGTGGACGGCGGCTTCATAGGCGGGACGGAGTTCCGGCAATCTCTGCATGGTGTCTTGCCCCGTCGAGTCGGTCATCGCGAGAAAATCGTAGCCAAATACATCGTAGAGAGTGAACGCGGCTATCCACAGCAGCACGCCGCTCCAGCGCGTGACGGCCACATGCCAGCGACCGAGCATGAGCACCAGCGCGGTCACGCCAGCCAGCAGCACCAGCCAGGTGGCGGTGCGATGAAACAGAAGATCGATAAGAAGATCCGTCGACAGCAATGGAGTGCCTTCGCTGTCAACCAGTGCTGTTCGCTTTGAACAGCCAGAATTTGAATACACGCGTCATGACGGGCATCACCAGCCAGGTCATGACGAGCACCATGACGCCAGCCATGATCACCGTACGCAGCCATGGTGGTAGTGCGTCGAGCCGAGGAAGCAGCAAGGGCTGCACCACCATCACCACGGGAGCCAGTGCGAGCCAGGTGACCAGCGCCATCTTGTAGCGGGGCGGCGGGTGCCCCTCCTGATGATCTGGTACGGTAAACCAGTACTCCAAGCCGGTGAGATGGTGTATCTGCGTCTCGCCACTGATCAGCGGCTGCACGCGCTCCACCCAGCGATGACGCACTTCGGAGGTTTCCCAATCCTGCAGATGTTGATAGGTATCGAAGCGAAAGATGATGATGTACTCGGGGCGCGCTTTCGAGGCGGGCCGCATGATATTCGTGCCGAGATTGCCGGGAAAGCGCGCGGCATCACCCACGACGCCTTTAAGCCACTCCTCGAATTCCCGCTCCTTTCCATGCCTGACCGTGCGTCGTATCACTCCCGTGACTGGTCCCTCGGCGGGAGAAATAGGTCCGGAAAATTCCGAAGTGTTGTTGTCGAGATGGATCTGAGGCGCGGTCATGAAGGGTTCGGGATGGTGGAAAAATGAAATATATCACTTTCCGGCGAAGGGTGGGAGGCAAGGGGGCGATTCCGTTCTGACACGATTCCGTTCGATTCGCGTCTCCGCTTCACTCGTCAACACAGGGGGGAAACCACAGATTGCACAGATTTCACACAGATTATCACAGATGGATCGTGGAAGTCTGCGAGGATTCGAGCACTTGGATACAGGGTTGATTAACGCTTGCAGCTGGTGAATTTGCAGAGCAAATAACGAGGAGAGAAAGAGGAAAAGTAAAGCGTGCCAAGTGAACGGCCCGGACTGCTGAGCGTGCAAGTGCGCATGGCTCGCGTCCCCGCTTTACTCTTTACTCTTCACTCTTCACTTCTCACAATCGCATTGAATGTCGCGGACTGTACCGCCCTGCCCACGCGGGCCACGTTCGATCAGCGCACCGCAATCACACTGCGATACAGCACGCCATTCTCATGCGCGAGACGAATGCTGTACATCCCCGGCGGTACGCGTTGGCCGCGGGTATCGAGGCCGTTCCAGCGCAGGGTTGTACTCGTACCTCGCGCGAGTTGCCAGGTGGCGAGTGTACGTCCCAGTGCATCGGTGATGGTACACGTGGCATGTGCTTCTCCGGTGGTCACTGGAATGGACAACGTGAGTGTGTTGGCGTCGAAAGGGTGGGGGTAGGGTACACCCAGTGACACGGGCATGGGCTCGGCGGTACTCCACACCGGGGTGGGTCCCGGTACGACCTCCAGTGTAAGCGATGCCGCCGCTGTTGTGGAAAAAATGAAGCTGTTCGTCGCAACTACTGTATCGCCGGGACTGTACATCGTCCCGCCATTGTTCAGATTGCGGTCGAAGCGCGGCCAGTCCGAAGAAGACAACACAAGGCGTATGCGATGTCCGGGCTGAATGCTGTGTGCCACAACGGGCAGCGTGATGAAGGATGTGTAGGCAGTACCGGGCTGCATGAACCGTTCCCGGTCGGTGCCATCGCGAAAACGCATGCGGCGGATGCCGTCGGAGAGAATGATGCTCCGGCCGTCCGGATACACGTCGCACAAGCGCACCGACACGTCCGTGTCCGTGCGATCCGAGCGTATTGTGAAATCCACGCGCGGCATGCCGACGATGCTCAATGCTTCATCGAGGGCGTCGCTGGTGAAGAGCAGGGCATCGGGACGCGACTCCACAGTGCCGGCAATATTCAGCGGTCCGGGCAGCGCGTCGGGGTCGAAGGGATTGAAGCGCGCCCCACCGTACGATGGCGATGGATAACGGGGATCGTAGGCAAGAATGCGCACGCCCTCATCTCTGCTGCGGGGCTCGCCGAGCCGTCCATTGCTGTGCATGTGCAACGTGAACGGCGTGGTGGCGATACTTTCCCATGACGCGGCGCTTTTCCAGATGTTGGAACCCATTTCATAGTAGCGTACCGCTGGCTGCAGTGGCCAGCCGTTTTTCGCCCCGAGCAAATGATAGGCGAGGAATTGCAACACCGCGTCGCGGTATACCATTGCGGCATTGGGGAAACGCAAATCGCCCTGCTCGGCCTGATCCACCTCACCGTGCGACCATGGCCCGATGATGATCTTGTGCTGGTCCCGCACCTTCGCATCGCTGCGCTCACGCAAATCGCGAAATGCGCGCACAATGTCGCTGGGATAGTGGTCGTACCATCCCGTGCACATCAACAGGGGAACGGCGATGTCTTCCGGAAAATCGGTCTGATTGCGCACGACATCCCACAACGCGTTCTCCACGGGACGCGAAGTGATCGCGTCGACGGTGAGAAAGCCCAGTCGCTCGAGTGTGGAGACGTGTTCGAGACGCAATACGCCGTGGAAATAGTAATCGGAGTATTCATTCCGATAATCGATAATGGTGGGAGAGGCGCAGACAAGATGCGGTGGATGATGTCGTGCGGTGAGAAATTGTATGTTACCCAACGCCGATCCGCCGATGGTCGCCACCTTGCCGTTGCACCACGGCTGCGCGGCGATCCATTCCACAATGTCATAACCGTCGAGTCCGCGGTCGTACCCGGACACGGCAGCACTGGTGGAGCCATAGAACCCCCGCCAGTCCACGAACACATAGTGATACCATGTTGTATCGAGAGGGAAAACGGACACGGGCCTCCCCAACGAGAGACGGTACGCCGTACGATTGTACGGGGTCTGCACAAGTACCACCGGCTTGGCGGCGATACCGCCGTTGTGGTAGATATCCGCCGCGAGCACCTTCCCATCCCGTACGGGTATCGTCGTGTCCACAAAAGGTAACTGGGCGGACAGGGGAATGACAGGTACCGTCAGCAGCAACCACAGGGTGCAGAGTCCAAGACGCGTGCGCATGCGTACTCCAACAATGTGCGAGAAAAGAACCATGCATGGTCCGACAGGCCACGGGGCACAAAGGTTTGATGCGCTTCGCTGGCAGTCGCCGTGTCGGCGGTTCAGCGAACGGAGAGAACGCCCCCGCCGCGCAGCATAGGATACCAGCGATATCCGGGACCGAAGGAACGCACATCCATGCCCAGACTCAATGGCAGTGCGGCGGGCATTCTGTCGGGTGATGCGAGAATATACGGAATCACCAGATACCGTCCCGCCGTCAGTGTGTGTTTCGGGATCAGGAGAATCTGCGTGCGCGAATAGTTCATGCCGCCGAGCTGAATATTGTCCGACAATTCAATGCCCGTCACCGTGCTCGGCGTGATGCGAATCTCTCCGCTGCTTTCGTTCACCAACAGCATCGGTCCTTCGACGTTTCCCAGGCGCCGGGGAAAATAGACACGATCGGAGGTGTAGCCGCTGTTGAGCACCGTGCTCACCATGATGGTGCGCGCCGAATCCGCATCGATGGACGCGGGACTGAGTTGCACGTCCATGCTGAAACGCTCACGCAGCACCATCGGCGTGCGCAGACGTCCCTGCTCGTCGAGCTTCTCGGACGGAAGCACGAGCGATCCCTTGTGCACCGCCACGCGTATTGAATCGATGGTGAAATTTCCCAGAAAGGCGTACAGCGCGAATACTCCGCTGATCTCACCCGCGCCCGATTGCATGGTCTCGGTGGGTATGCGCAGCGTGAACGCTCCCTGCGCATCCGTGAGCACACTGATATTGAAGCCCTCGAGAACGATGCGGACGCCGCCGTGATCGACACGACCCTGCAATTGCACCACTCCACTGATACTCCGGCCCGCTGCCGTGATGGTGCTACTGTCCTCGAAAGGATTGTCCGTACAGGCCAGCGCCAAGATCGCCACGAGGACGAGCAACGCCGTCATATCATTACGGCTGTGCAGGCGATCCCCAGGTTGCTGTGTATCAAATGCTGGCGGCGATGGCAACATAGTATCTCCTGTCGCGTAGTGACAGTCCTGACAACTCCACCGCGCTGTCTCCGAGCACATTGCGCATTCCCCCATGCAGTGTCAGCGTGCCCGCACCCACGCGCAGCGTGCTCGACGCACTGATGTCGATGTTGCGGAACGACGGAAGTTGAACCTCCGCGATGCCGCCGTCGACATTGCGCAGAACGCCGGTCTGTGCGCTTTCGCGAAACGCGAACAGCCGCAGCATGTGCCCGGCGTGTCGAAGCGTGAGTGAGAACGTGAGTTTGTTTTCGGACTTGAAGGGGAATGCCGCCGCATCCGGAATGTCGTATAGCGCGCCGCCGAATTCGGCGGTCACACGGCGGTCCAGCGCGTGCAGCACGGCGCGCGCTTCCAGGCCATGAATGCGGGCATCGTCCACATTGTCATACAGCAATACCGGCACATGCGGTGCGGCAATACCCCGCAGCTTGTCGGTGTAATTCCGCTGGAACAGATCGAGACCGATTTCCCAGCCGCGCAGCGCGCCGTGTTCGAACTCGCGCAGCAGGGTGGCGGAAATTTCGACATTGTTGCTTCGCTCCATATCCAGCGACCAGGGCCGCGCCGAAGCGCTTCCAACGTCGTCCGCACTGTTCCAGAGTTGATACAGCGAGGGTACGCGCGCGCCCACGCCGAAACTGAGGCCCACATCCAATATCATGTCGCGCTGGCTGCCGTTGATTCCCACGGACAGCTTTCCCACCGTGCTTTTCCATTCTCGCGTGCCCGCAGCGTCGGCATCGTCGCGAATCCACTCGTGTCTTCCTGCCACATCCACGGTGAAGCCGCGGAGCAACCCTTCGCCATGCTCGTCTTTCAGTGTTGCGAGTATGACAAGGGCCTGGCGGAGTCGTTCAGGACTTCCGGTCTCGCCGAACACGGCTCCCGATTCGGATATGTAGGAGGGAATGTCCACCGCACTTGCGGAGAGTTGCCAGGACGCGAGCAGGGAAAAGGGAGCAACGTCCCACGATTTGTCGAGCCGCGATTGTACGCCGTCCTCCCGCACCTCACGCGTCGTCCTCCGTTGTTCACGAGGCACGGTGTGCATGCGCAAGGCCCGCGTTGCCGCAAGCAGCCCCGTCCATCCCGTGGTCGGTCCCACAGCGCCGGTATAGCGCAGCGCGGCCAGCAACAGCCGGTCGCGCAGGAATTCATCGTCACGCTGATTGTCGTACTCCTGATCGCTGTAACGGAATTGCGCGGTGACCGTGCCTGCGTCGCCATCGGCAGCCGGGACGCGGAAGCGCAGCCGGGCTTGATGCTGCACAAGGCTCGTGCCCAGCAGGGCGTCCGGAGCATCGGCGAACGCACGGGCGGTGCCACCATTCCGCACGCTGTATGAGGCATTCCACCGTCCCAGGCGGTGATGCAATTGCGCACCCCACAGACCCGCATCGTAGGAGCCAATCTGCTGCCAGACCCGTACGTGGAAGGGCTGTTCGTCGCGCGGTACGATATTCACCACACCGGAAAATGCCTCTTGTCCCACCAGCACCGAGTTCGCGCTGCGAATGATATCCAGCCGCTCGACGCCCTCCAACTCGATGCCACCCAGATCCACCCCACGGGCGTAGCCATCGCTGAGCAGCACGCCGTCGTGCAAGATCACCACATCGTCGCTGTTCCCACCGCGCATCGAGAGTTCCTTGCGTCCGCTCACGTCCTCTTCCACGCGCATGCTCACATGCGTACGCAGAAATTCGCCAGCGTCGACGGGTGCGTAGGATTCGATGCGTTGCGCGTCGATGGATTCCGTGGCGAAGCGCAATTCGCGCACAGCGCGCTCAGGAGGCCGCTGGCCGGAGATTTCCGTACTCTGCAGTCCGATAATCCGTGGACGCAGCAGGACGGGTCGTGAAGGGGTGATGCGCTCGCAAGGGATGGAGAGGGTATCGTAGCCGAGATGGCGAAAGGTAATCATCTGACCCGCTCCCCGCGCGCCGAGGCGCAGGAGAAAGTTGCCCGCGGCGTCGGTGACCGTTCCCATGCTATCGATGCCGGAAAAGACATGTACATCGGCGATGGCGGCGCGGCTGTGCTCGTCCAACACCACACCCGCGACCCGGGCGCATTGGCCAGCGGCCTCGGTCGGCGGCAGCGCCAGCAGGAGCAGCAATGCCAGCGGAAGCAGACCTGTCCACGCGACGGCGGCCGGGGCTGCGCTTTTTCGTCCTGTCGAAAACTGTGTATCTTGATGAGTCAACGCTTCTCTCGCGCATGTGCGCTCGGGCGCACAACATTGGAAATTCTGGGCATATTCCCTAGACACTCTACAAGGGATTTGGTTTCGTCATGGATGCTGCATCGAATCTGTATTTCGTCTATCCGTTCCTGATATTTCTCGCGCGCGTGGTGGACGTGAGTCTGGAAACCGTGCGCATCATTCTCATTGCCAGGGGAATGAAAATTCTCGCCTCCATTCTGGGATTCTTCGAGATACTCGTGTGGCTGATCGTGCTGGGCGAAATCATGAGCAGTCTGAACGATCCCGTCAACTACATCGCCTATGCCGGGGGTTTCGCTGTGGGAAACTACGTCGGAATCTGGATAGAGAACAAGCTGGCGATGGGATTGTCGATCATCCGCATCATCACGCAAAGCGACATGATGGGTATAGTGATCGCGATACAGTCCATGGGGTATGGCGTCACCTACGTCGAAGCGCATGGCGAAAACGGGCCTGGCGTCATTATATTCGCCGTGGTGCGCCGCAAGGATTTGCCGCAGGTAACCGACGTGGTGAAAAGCATCGACCCGACTTCGTTCTACACCATCGAGGATGTGCGCTTTGCAAGCGAGGCCACATTTCCCACACAGCGACTCCGCATGCGAAGGCAGCATACCAGAGGATAAACAGAATTTCCGGCAACATCAGGGAGGCTTCGCACTGCGATGCATTCCATAGGTCGCCGCCCCGCTGCAGTGTGGCGATGCTGCTGTACGAGGTTCGCGTCGTCCGTGCATTCGCGGACTATGCAACGCGGTATACATGCAACGCGTCGAACAGTGGCCCTTCAACGGATTGCATAGGGAGATGTCTGAATATCCGAAGCGGCAATCGCCACAATCGAGCGATGATTCACTCGCGAAAAACGCGGTCAATGCGCCCGGCGGGCCTGTTTTGCGAATAACGGAGAACCGACTCTTATAGGGAACGCTCTGGGTAGTTGCCAGCCTGCCGTCGATGGCGCGGAGCGACTGCGCAGTGCATTGCGGAGGTGAGCGGCACGTGGCGTGCCCGATGTCGGCAGTGCCGCGCCGCGGAGGGAGGACGGAGAACACCATCAAAACCCGCAAAATCAATGGCTTTCGCGCGCGGCCGCCACCGTCGCGCCGACGCGGCGGGAGGGATCGTACCATGGCACGCTTCTTGAAAGGGAGAGTGGAGAGTCTATCGACATTCTCCGAACCATTCAAGGATCGTCCATGAACCTCAGATACGTCTTTACCATGTTGCCCGTCCTGATTCTCCTGTTCCATGTGGGGGCGGCGGGGCAGACGACCACCATTGATTTTCAGGCGAGCGGATTATCGAACGGTACGCTGGGCAGTTTTGCGAATCCCACCTCGCGAGGGACTGCACTGAAAAATGCGTATTCGATTATTTCCGATTTCGGTGGTCAGGCGCACACGCAATCGTATTACAGTTATGGCTGGCAATCGATCTCGTTTCCGGCCAATGGTGGCCTCGAATTGGGCAGCGGGACCTATTCCTACAATAACACACGTTCGCTGATGTTTGAGCATCCACGCGACTACATCGAATTCGGCCCATTCCCCACCGGCATCCCTGCTTATCAGGTCCTTTTCACGCTGAACGCATACAACAATTCGTATGCAAAGGGACGACTACGGGTAACGGTCTTGAACAGCATGAAGCAGGGTGTGGGCAGTGATTCGAGTGGCGCATTTTTCGAGGTGAGTTCCAGCCAGTTCAGCACCAGCAATTCCCAGGAACTCTGCATATTCCCCAACGCTATTCCCGCCGGGGGGTACATTCGCATGCGACGTAGCTCCCTTTATGGAGTCTCGACAAGTTCTTGGCCCAACGGAAATTTCTATCTGGATGAAATCTCCTTCACTCCCAACCCTGTGCCTGTGGAGTTGGTCGCGTTCCGTGCGCTGCTGAAAAGCGGCACGGTGGATCTGTACTGGCGCACGGCCACGGAGCTGAACAACTATGGCTTCGAAGTGCAGCGCAGTGCCGACAAGCGTGCGTGGGATGTACTGGGCTTCGTCGAGGGCAATGGTAATTCCTTCTCGCCGAAGGAGTACCGCTTTGTCGATGAGGCTCCCCTGCGCACCACGGACAAGGTGTATTACCGCCTGAAACAAATCGACCGCGACGGTACGAGCGAGACCACTTCAGCCGTATCTGTGGATATGCACGGCGCGGTGCTGGACTTCACGCTCAGCGCTCACCCCTTACCCTTCGGTGAAACCCTCACACTGACGGTGGAGGCTCGCGGCGAACAGTGGGCCAGCATCGCGCTGTACAACAGCGCTCTGCAAAAAATCGATGTGGTGTATGAAGGAATGGTGTCGGGATCGACGGCCATCCCGCTCTCAACGTCACATTTGCAGGATGGCAATTACTTCCTGATTGTTCAGCGAGACGGTCACGCCCCCGAAATTCAGCGTCTTGTCAAACTCACTCCGTGAGTGTGTCTCGTAAGGAGGACGCAGGATCGCGCCGGAAGAGCTGAGAGTTTCCGAGCGCAACAGCGCCCGAACCATCGTCCAGGTTCGGGCGCTGTCCGTCTACGGTCAGGTACGGTATCAACGGGTGATGAGAATGCTCGTCCGCGCGTGCTGTCTTCCACGTTCCGCCACCAGAAGATAGAAACCGGGCTGCAGCGCTGTCACATCCAGTGTCACGATTCGCGGGCCCTGCGTCGCTGCGCCATCCACCCCGCGCAGCACCTCGCGTCCAGCCACATCCAGTACGCGGTAGCGGAACACGCCCGCGTCCGCTGCCTGGAAATGCAAGCGCAGTATGGAAGAAGCGGGCTGTGGATGTGCCTCCAGCTTCACCGATTGGGCTATGGCGAGTGCGTCGACATCGGTTTGCACCGTTGTTCCCACACCACTGAGGGGCACACGGAGCGTTGCGAGGCCATCGGAGAGGGCGATCTGCAATTCAGCGACACGTGAACCCTCGGCGGCGGGAGTGAAGTCCGCCTGCAATACCGCTTCACTGCCCGGGGCAATCGCCAGCGGCAGCGTTATGGCACGGTGTTGATACTCCCCGGCTTGCGCACCCTGAATGCCGATCGCGGTGATGGAAACCGCGGTGGACAAGCCGTTGCGCACCGTCAGCGATCGCGACGATGTTGCACCAATGGTCACAATGCCGAAGTCGAGCAACCCTTCTGCCACACGCACCGTGGGACGCGTGGCGAGAACGTGTACCATTGCCTCGGACGACGCCGTGCAGATTCCTTTGCCAACGGTGCATTGCACACGGAAGCTTCCCGTCCTGGTGTAGCGATGCGTGGCGTTGGCGCCGCTGCCGGAAGCGCCGTCTCCGAACAGCCAGCCGAACGTTGTTGCTCCATCCGCAGTCGCGTTCACATTCAATGTGGGGTCCTCGTCCAGGTACAACGTGTCTGCGGAACGGTGTATCGTCACCCGTAAAGCCGGTAGGACCTGCACCACGCACTGTGCCCAACCCTTGCCGATGAAGTTGTGGTTGAGGAAGCAGAAGGACTTCTCCCCGGCTTCGTTCATCGTCCGCAGCAGTTGCTCTCCCTCGCCGATCCATAGCGGATGCCTGCTGTCGAAGGGTCCGCCCAGGGCCTGTACCTGTGTGCTGTCGCCGGCGAACCAGTAGCGAAGTCCGTCAATGGAGGAGGTAGCTTCCAAGGTCACCGTCATGCCCGCGCAGACAGGACCGGGCTGCTCCACCGTGGGAGAGGGCAGTGGGGGCAGTGCAGTGATGATGCTCGTTTTCGGATCGCCCACGATCACGGCCATCCACGACAGCGTGGGATTCGACATGTAAAAACTCTCGGCCAGATTGTACCCGCGCGTGTAACGGTCGAAGAGACTGTTCACCCAGGTCAACGCCACGGTGTAGGGCTCGTACACGTAGCCGCTCGCGCCGGTGCAGCCCTCGGCGATGAGATCCGCGATGCGGGATTGGCCCGCTGTGCTTCCGGGGACGAAATTTCGCGCCGAAGTCGACACATAGGTTTCGGCGAGAGAGCCGGGCAACCAGTGGAATTTCGGCCGGGCGAATTCGGTGAAGTGATGGTCGTAGTGGTCGTTCGATCCCCAGCTGCCATAGCCCAGCACATTGCGCTTACCGGTGACATACACCGAGTCCTCGTTGACCATGGTGTTCCAACCTCGTGCCGAAAGCAACGTCCCGGCGCTTGCGAGATTCACGTCGTAGGGGTTGAGTTGTATGGGCTTGGGGTCGCGGTCGAAGACGAACAAGGCACTGTCCTTGTTCACCAAGGTGTAAGGCCCGCTGCGGTCGATCAGCGCGAACACATCCTCTTTGGTCAAGCCGATCAGCCGCGTGGTGAGGAACAGATCGAACGGCACGGGCGGGTTGCTGCCGGGCACCATGGCCGTTCTGCGATAGCGCAGGTCGCGGCCGAAGTATGGATGCACATTCACGGACTGATCGGGATTGATCAGAGTGTTCTGTCCGATGTGGCTGGCGTGCCGCCCGAGTATCAACATCAGCTCCGCATCCACTGAAGCGTTGTTGAGATTGTCGCTCGTGCCGTGGGTGATGCGCAGCGGCACGCCCTTGGTGGTAATGAAGTAGTTGACCGAGTCCACCAAACCGGTGCTGGTCAGGAATTGCTCCACCTGTGTACGCAGTGTGGTGAATTCCTCGAAGGTGATCGTTTCCTTCGCCGGCACATCGAGGCGCAGGATGTTGCGCTCGGGAATATCCCTGTGCGCGGCGAAGTACGCGCCGATGGCGACGGAATTCGTGTCGTTACGATTGATGATGAGTACGGCGTCGCGGTAATCCACAGGTGCTTGTGCAGCGAGCGGAGCCAGCAACACGCAGAGGAACGGGAGCACGAGGAGGTAACGCTGAGACATGGAATCGTTCCGTAGCGGGTGGAACAGCGTGAGGTTGCGAAATGCAGGCGAAGAATCAGGAAAATATACTCCGAATCAGAACAAGAAGCAATGCCAGGCCGGATCGTGTTCCGTTGACATGCGTGTTCCGTTGCCGAAACCGCTCAGCGCATGATGAGCAGCCGCCGCCAGTCGTGCCGCTGCCGCGACTCCAACACAAGCCAGTAGCTTCCCGCCGGCACGCCGCGTACATCCACCGTGGCACTTCCTTCGCCGTATGCGGCATGCGTGTCGAGCAGCGAATGCACGCCGCCCCCCGCTTCGTCGACCAGTGTGAGGCGGAGTTCGCCCGGCTCGGGCAAGGCATAGCGCACGACGAGCACATCGCGGCCGGGATTGGGATAGATGCTGTGCAGCATCGGGATGGTTGGCAATGCGAGTGGCACAATGCTCGTTGTGGAGGGTTTGCCGGTACCGCGCAGCAATACGCTGATGGGCGGCAAACCATGCGAAAGTGTGCAGACGATGGTGGCGCTGCGCATGCCCAGATCCTTTGGAGTGAAGTCGATGTCGATGCGCGTGCTGCCTTCGGGATCGAGAGGAATGGGACGCTGCACGCTGCGCGGAATGAACTCCTGCGCAAACTCGCCCACAACGTCGATGCCTTCCACTGTTACCGGATAATTCAGTCCGTTGCTCAGCGTGAGTGTGCGCGTGACGGTGCTGTCCACCTTGACATCACCGAAGGGGAGGATGTTCTGCGAGGGCCTGACGGCGGGACGCTTGAGCAGAACGGTGATGCGGATTTCCGCCGTCGTACTGCACGCACCGTTGTCGGCGGTGCAACGTGCGAGAAAAACACCCGGAGAAAAATAGATGTGCTGCAAGCTTGCGCCGAAACCACCACGGCCGTCGCCCATGTCCCAGGTAAACGTCGCCGCGCCTTCCGCAACCGCGCTCACGCGTACCATGCCGCCTTCGTCGAGGTACACGGTGTCGGCCGATGCCTGCAGCTGCACGGTGAACGGTGCGAGTATCTGCACGCGCCGCTCACTCCACGAGCCGCCGACGAAATTTTCATTGAAAAACGAAAACACCGCCTCGCCCGCCTCCGCCATTGTCGCGGTGCAACTCCGACCCGAAGCCAGGTAGCGTGGATGCCGATGATCGTACGGCGGACCCAGGGAGCGGACGGTAGCGGAGTCACCGCTGAACCAGCGCATGTTGCCCGGCGACACATTGTCGGCTTCGAGCCGCAGCGGATTTCCGGCGCACGTGGTCGGCGGAGGCGCGATGACCGGAGAGGGCCGAGGTGGAAGGGAGGTGATGATGCTGCTTTTCGGATCACCCACGATTACTGTCATCCACGACATCGTGGGATTGGCCATGTAAAAACTCTCGGCCAGGTTGTACCCGCGCGTGTAACGGTCGAACAGCGTGTTGACCCAGGTGATAGCCACGCTGAAGGGTTCGAACACGTAACCACTCGCTCCGGTGCATCCCTCCGTGATCAGATCGGCGATGCGCGACTGTCCTTCCGTCTGTCCAGGAGTGAAGTTCCTCGCCGACGTCGAGACGTAGGTCTCCGCCAGCGAGCCGGGCAGCCAGTGGAAATGGGGTCGGGCAAAGTCCGTGAACAGATGATCGTAGTGGTCGTTCGAACCCCAACTTCCGTAGCCGATCACATTCCTTTCGCCGGTGACATACACGGAATCGCTGTTGACCAGTGCGTTCCACCCACGTTCGCGCATGCGCGTTCCGGCATCGTCGAGATTCATATCCAGCGGATAGAGTTGAATGGGATTTGGATCGCGGTCGAACACGAAGCGCGCGCTGTCTTTGTTCACCAAGGTGTACGGCCCGCTGCGGTCAATGAGACGAAACACATCCTCGCGCGTCAGTCCCGTGAGCCGCGTGGTGAGGTAGAGATCGTACGAGGCCCGTGGCACGCTGTTGGGAATGGTGTCGCAACGCCGATAGCTGGTGTCGCGATTGAAATACGGATGCGTGGTCACCGAACCGCCGGGAGGAAAAAGTGTGTTTTCCCCGATATGCGCGGCATGCGCGCCGAGCAGCAGCATCAGCTCGGCATCCACCGAGGCATTGCGCTGATCGTCTACTCCGCCGTGCATGATGCTCAGCGGCACACCTTTGGTTGTGACGATGTAGTTGATGGAATCTTTCCTACCACTCGCGATCAGATGGCGCTCGATCTGTTCGCGCAGCACCGTGAATTCGGCGAAATCCACGACTTCGGACGACGAACAGCGCACGCGCAGCACATTCACCGCGGGTATCGCACGCCGGGCGGCGAAATACCCGCCGATAGCCACGGAGTTGCTGTCGTTCTCGTTGATGATGAGCAACACATCCTCGTAACTCGCCGGCGCCTGCGCCGCACCGTGCACGGCGACCAACGCCAGCAGCAGCACTATGGAAAGAAAACGCGAAATCATCGTGCGGACGGCAATCCTCCAGTGCATGCGCGAATCGTGAGCGAAAGTGTGCGGGTCATGGCAATTCCGAGCGAAAACAATGGAATCGTGGCACGCTGGGAAACTACGTTGTCTCCGGCAATTTCCCTTGTTCCATACATGAATTTTTCATGAATTTTTACCTATGCGTTATTTTCGATCCATTTCATTCGCCACCGCCATCATCATCATTCCGATGCTCGTGCCTCTGTTCGCTGTGCATGCGCAGCAGCGGGAGGACGATCCCTGCGGTTTTCGCTTCGGCAAGGAAGCGCTGACAGAGGAATCACAACTCTGGGGCTACGGCACCGACGCTCTACTCGCCGATTTGCAAAACTGGGCGCTGCATCCCTGGGTGCGCATCGATGTCATCGGGAGCAGCGTGCGCGGGGTACCGCTGTACCACATGGTGCTCACCAATCCCTCGTCGCGGCTTCAGAAAAGGCGTGTGTGGGTGCATGCTCGCACGCACCCGATCGAGTCCGAGTCCTCGTCCATCGCGCGCGCGCTTGTGGAGGAATTGCTCTCGGGTTCGCAACTGGCCACGACCCTGCTCGATCACTGCGTCATACACATACTCCCGATGCTGAATCCCGACGGGGTGAATCTGCGTCTACCGCGGAACAACGCCAATGGCATCGATCTCGAAAGCAATTGGGGCAGTTCCTCGCCCGAACCCGAGGTACAGGCCTTGCGCCGCCATCTCGAAGCTCTGATGAACAGCAGCACGCCCATCGAGGTGGCGCTCAATCTACATTCGGCCTACGATTGCAAGCGCTATTTCGTGTTCCATGCCGCCGAGGGAACATCCGATCTCTTCGCCGAGGCGCAGCGCCGCTATATCGATGCGGTGCGCGCGCGCTTTCCGGGCGGTATCGAGCCGCATGACTACTTCGTGTCCTGGACCACCGGCACGCCGGATCGTTATCCGGAATCCTGGTTCTGGCTCAATCATGGCGACAAGGTGCTGGCTCTCACTTACGAGGACATGAACTGCGGCAGCGCCGGCTCCTTCGATGTTACAGCGCGGGCATTGCTGGGCGGCACCGGCGAGTATCTCGGCATACTGCGCCCGCTTTCCAGCGACCCGCCTCCCGCAATACCGGATGATGCGCGGCTTCTCGCCGTGTACCCCAATCCCGTGCACGGCGACGGTGCCGCGACCTTCACCCTGCATGTGGACAATCCCTCCACCACCCGCAACGCCACCATCGATGTGGTCGATGTGCTCGGGCGTGTGCGCCATGTGTTGTGGAACGGCGCCTTGCCCTCGGGACAGCGGACGCTCGTCTCCTCGATCTCCGGATTGGAGGCGGGTGTGTATACCCTGCGGCTGCTTGGGGAATCGGCTGTACATACACAAACGCTGCACGTGCTGCGCTGAGAGCGGAATAGTGAATCGAGAAAAGCTTCGCTAACACAGAGCGCTTCGCGGGAACACAGAGCTTCGCTATCCCAGAGCGCCCGGAGGGCTTCGCCAACACGGAGGGCTCAGAGGAATCGCAGCTTTGCGTCGCTGCGTCCTTGCGGGAACACAGAGAACTCAGAGGGCTTCGCCACACCGAGGGCCCAGAGGGTTCGCTGCTTTGCGTCGCTGCGTCCTTGCGGGAACACAGAGAACTCAGAGGGCTTCGCCACACCGAGGGCCCAGAGGGTTCGCTGCTTTGCGTCGCTGCGTCCTTGCGGGAACACAGAGAACTCAGAGGGCTTCGCCACACCGAGGGCCCAGAGGG
>DAOSDL010000029.1:0-62287 GCA_035362335.1 Bacteroidota bacterium | reverse complement strand
GTGACGTTGTTCGAGAAAGTCCCGATAAATCAAGTACTTAGCGGCATCAAGTCCCATTCCGGGGGGCATGATAATTCTAACCAATTGTTATTATTCAACTTATAGCCGGACAGTAGTGCCCGAGAATGATAGAACTCGGAGAGCTTTTGAGAATGCAATTCTCTGAGCAACCCAAAACGATGAGTGAAATCCATGATCACCAGTCGCGGAACTTCAATCAGTGGATCTCAGACCTTGGACAGTGCACGCTCTGTAACACAACGGCCTCAGGTAACATTATTGTGCCAAGTGAATTCCTGCTTTTCCAGAAAGAGCCATCGATGCCCTGTCGCGTACTCTCAGTGCTTTAGCCGTCTAATTGAGACGACGCCTTCCATCCGACAAAGGGTTGAATAACGATGAAGCTATTGAACGGAACCCTCCTCCTTGCACTCTACCTGCTCGGCGTGGTGACAGCATGCGGAGACGGCGTAAAACTCGAAATGACGCCGCAAAGCACGGCAATCACAAAGGTCGAGTATTGGCCGGAATCGGAGACCCGGCGCTTCGTTGTGTATTTCACGAGCAATCCTTCTCAAGGATATGATTTTCAAGGGTTGGAACGTGAGACTTGGGAAGCGTGGCTCAATGCTGATTCCAAAGGCGGTTTCTATAAGTCCGTCATCAGGCCCAATCCGATGTATAATACAGACAACTACTAGGAGCGCGGCACGTTGGCAATCCGCCGCATCGCTCTCGTTTCCTGCGTCAAGTCGAAGCTCCCCACCATCGCGCGAGCTGATCAGCTTTATACATCGCCATGGTTCCGTGCAAGCAGGCGTTATGCGGAGCGTCATGCAGATGAATGGTACATCCTTTCTGCGGAGTATGGTCTGCTGCGACCTGGGAAGCTTGTGCGCCCGTACGAGAAAACGCTCAACAACATGGGGCAAGCCGATCGCATGGCGTGGGGGCAACGAGTTCAAAAAAAATTGCTAGCTGCCATCCCTGCAAACGCCGAGGTGATCATTCTCGCTGGGCAGCGCTACCGAGAGCATCTTGTCCCGTTCCTGCTGGCACGAGGGAATATGGTTCCCATTCCAATGGAAGGACTCTCAATCGGTCGGCAACTTAGGTTTCTCAATCTGTCGGAGGAGGCTGCGGCATGAAAAAAGATTTGGAGAGATTCTACACGCTGATCGCTGCGCTGGCAGAGTCGCCAGGTCAGGGTATGTTGCTGTCGGAATGCTCCGGGTTGGTGCGGTGGCCGCAGCGTGGAGTGTATTTTTTCATGGAACCTGGTGAGTATCGCACCAGGGAACCGCAGCAACAGCGCATCATACGCGTTGGCACACATGCCGTCAGTACTGGTTCAAAAACTACGCTGTGGCAGAGGCTCCGCGCACATCGCGGCAGCAAAGACGGCCGTGGAAACCATCGGGCGTCGATATTCCATCGTCATGCCGGTGCCGCAATGATTGCGCGCGACGCCGTCTGCGATGCGCGGCTCTCGCAATGGGGGCATGGTGGCTCCGCTTCACGCGATATACGCGCAATGGAGGCCGAGCACGAGAAAAGCGTGAGCGCCTACCTTGGCAGCATGCGTGTGTTGTGGATCGAAGTTGCCGATGAGCCGGGAGTGGTGAGCGACCGCGCATTCATCGAGCGCAACGCCATAGCTCTCCTGTCCAGACAATGCAATCCGGTCGACCCTCCCGGCAAGGAGTGGCTTGGAAAATTCAGTCCGGCTGTAGAAATCCGAAGTAGCGGGCTCTGGAACGGCAATCATGTTTGCGACCGATATGCTGCCGCCCTCATCGAACGATTCGCAGCGTTCGTCGATCGGACCATAACGCGCACCCGGGAGGATTGTGGATCAGCCAGTACGATCATTCAAGTAGGGGGTGGCCTCAGGGCCTCCATTGGGAACAGCTAAAATCTTGATAGAAGCAGGCCAAAACACATTTGCTGGCGTGTGGTGATGTCCAGTCTTTTAACGATCCTGAGTTTTTCTCAAAATCCTTCGTGTCTTGTTGTGAAGAATGTCAAAAAATCCCTATTTTCCAATAGAGAAGCTAAACACGGCGAGGCTTTTGTCCTAAATATCGGCCTAAAATCCAAAATAAAAATGACTTCTATACCCAAGACGATCGACGAAGCCTTCATGGATTATCGGACCACCTATATCGCGCGAAGTCCTGATTTGTCCAATATGAGTTACGATGATGAGCTCCACCTTATCACAGCTGAAGACGGTTTATTTTGTCTCTCTAATCCACCCGTCGAACTCGAAGAGTACGCCAGAATAGAAGATTTCTGGAATACAAGCTCGCAAAAATATCTCTGGGTGGTAGCTAAAACCGATGTTAGATTAGCGTTGGAAAAAGGTGAAAACCGGAAAACCCTTGATCGAGGTTTTTTGTCACACACCAATCTTACGGGCGGAGACGAGGCTCATTCTGGTGGTGAGGCATGGTTCCTTGACTGCCGAAAGGTTGTCATAAATGGAGGCTCCAGTCGATACAAGCCTCGGAATGAAACCGAGCTTGATGAAATTGTCACCGCACTAAGTGAATCCGGATACATGGCAGCGCATTTAGGTTGGGATGAAGGGTCAGGTAGAGCGTCTAGGATAAAGCGAGGAGAGCTCAGATGGAAATGAATCTAAGTCCCAAAGAACTTGATCAGCTGTTTGGTCCGGGCGAGAGCAATGATATCAAATCAAGAGCCCAAAAATCTGAACAGATATTTGTACGTAGTCAGGACCACTTGGCATTTGACTCCGCGCCCGCTACGGGGCTTCGTCTCACAGCATGGCAAGCATTGAACCTTTATGGGCTAGATAAACTACGTGAGGTTTTAAACTATGGGAGCGCGATCCTCCCCATCTGTCATAATGAGCCATCCAGCACTCTGAGGGAACGCAGAGAATCCCTTGGGTTGTCTTTGATCGAGGTTGCTAAGGCTGTAAAAGTTGATGAGAAGGCCGTCCGAAGTGCCGAAGACCCGAACATACGATCACCATTCAGTGTTCTACAGAGAATAGCTCAATCACTCGCGCTCGATGAATTTATGCTCAGTATCTCGCACGGTGCTGGGGGTGATGAGGCACTCGCGGTGCGGTTGCGAAAGCTAGGAAGTGGCAAGGCAAGCTTCTCTCCAAGACTAGTTAGGGAATTAAATGAAGCAGCATGGGTGATACAACAACAGGCTCAACTCTCGTTGAGTCGAGGTGTAAAGTCCATGACTGAGCGATTTGAGCCTAGCCCAAATTACGGAAATCCAGATTATCCAGCGTATTTGCATGGTTACTATCTAGCAAAACGCACCCGAGATATTCTATCTCTTGAGCAAGATCCAATATCCTCGATGCGAGGTCTTCTTGAGAACCAATTACATATTCCGGTTATTCAGATGGAACTACCTAACTCAATCGCCGGAGCAACGCTAAGCTCAAATGGTCACAGAGGCATCGTCGTTAATGTTCGTGGTAATAACGAAAATGTCTTGGTACGTCGTTCTACATTAGCCCATGAGCTTGGCCATTTGTTATGGGACCCAGATCAACATTTGAAGAATCTCGTCGTTGATGATTCCGATTCTATTGAGCGATGGGATGAGGAGCCGAATTCCTCTGGTTCCGATTATGTGGAAGCTCGAGCTAATGCCTTTGCGGTAGAGTTTTTAGCGCCGCGATCCGTAGTTTTGGATGTCTTCACTTCAGAACAAGAAGTGCGAAATGGTCTGCGTGCAGTGATGGAGAGGTTCGGTATCAGCTTTTCTGCCGCCCGATTCCAAATCTTTAACGCGTCTGATCGCAAGATTGATTTTGCGTCATTGCAGGTTGATGACATTAAGCCAAGCGTTACATGGCTAGCAGCTGAGGATTATACACTTGATTTTTTTAAGCCCCGCAATACTCCAATTTCTAGGCGAGGGCGTTTCGCTTATGAAATCGTATCTGCGGTGAAGGAACACCGAATTCATGAATCAGTTGCTGCTTCATGGTTACAGAGTTCCATTGATGAATACCGCGATGCGATCGAAATAATCCAAGATCTTTATCATGATTAGCCTTTCACTGCTGGCGGCAATGGGCTACGAGAACGATCCGGCCATCATAACCGCAAAAATCCTCGTTAAAACTCATTCGCCAGATCTCCATTAATCCCACCATCCCACGGCGCGCTCCTGCGCACAGCGACCGCCAGAATGACCGATCAGGACACCCAAGTCCCAATATGCCTCAGAATATGCGCGCCACAGAGGGCCCCAAAACCCGAAAAATGAGCTCCCCCAGATTCGAGGAACTCTAAAAAATGCCCCCACAATCCCTGCCAACCCATGCCAAATAAAACCAACAGCCCGCACCGGGTGAGGGTGCGGGCTGCAAGAACCGTCCCGTAAACGTACCGCGTATTTTGCGAACACGATGCAAGACAAGTACTTCGTCGGGGTGGCCGGATTTGAACCGACGACCTCCTGCTCCCAAAGCAGTGTAGAATCCGCCAATACAGCACGGAATCGCGCCTTTTCCCCTCTCTGCTCCAGGAATTGCTACCATGAGAGGGAAATTGGGACTATATCGGCGGGCCAACGGGATATACTACATCCGCGAAAGGGGTGAGGATGTTGACCGATGGTTCTCGACAGGAAAACGCACAAAAGCAGAAGCCTTGCAAGTATTCAGGTCATGGTCTCCCGAACAACCGAAACCGAAATTTCTGACTCTCTCTGACGCGCGCGAAGAGATCCTGCTCTTCGTGACCCTGAACTACTCCCTGAAATCCCACGAACTTTACCGTCTGTCTCTGGACAGTCTCATTCGCATTCTCGGCAACAAGGATGTCCGTCGCGTATCGCTGGCGGATGTCGACCGCTTCATCTCGGTCCGCAGGGGAGAGATCTCGGGCACATCGGTGAACATGCAGATCCGCACCCTTCGTTCGGCATTCAATATGCTGCTACGATGGGAACGCATTGCGAAGAATCCTTTCGCTGGCGTGAAGCAGATCCGTGTTCCCGATGTGCCCCCCGTTTTTTTAACCCGCGAGCAGTTCGCGAAACTGCATCAGGTCGTAGCGAAAACATGGATCCGGGACATCGTTGTGATCGCCGTGTGCACAGGAATGAGGGCGGGCGAGATACTGAACCTAGAGTGGCGCCACGTCGACCTCGGCAAGCGTGTGATCCATGTGGTTTCATCCCCGACATTCAAGACGAAAACGGGTGGTCAACGCATCGTTCCCCTCAACGATACGGCTCAAGCCACGCTCATTGCACGGCCACAGGATACGAAGTACGTCTTCGACGACCATGGACATCCCTACCGGCGCGATAGCGTCTCAGCCGCCTTCAAACGCTGCGTGAGGGTGGCGGGATTGCCGGATGCCATCCATTTCCATTCGCTCCGGCATACATTTGCGTCGTGGCTGGTTCAGGATGGGGTGTCACTGTATCAGGTGGGAAAGCTGTTGGGACACAGCACGATCAGGGTCACGCAGATGTACGCCCATCTGCAGCCAGACGCAATGCATGACCTTGTTGAAAGAATACAGCTACAGGCCTAATAATAAAGCACTTGCGCGATAAATGGTCATACGCATTCAATAGCTGCAACACTCAACCATATCATCTGATAAAAAATTAATTTGGAAAACGGATCAGTGCGTTGTATGTTAGCGGTGTCGTTTGGATGTAAAACATACCGAGAGGTCCTTATTGGCTAAGGAAGGAAGCTTGAGTCGACTGTGTTCAACCACCTTCAGGCATGAGAGTACGGGAATGTTGCCAGGACAATCATGCGCATGAAGACGCTCGAATGACAAGCCCTAATGTATGAGATGTTCCATTCCAATTAGGGTGTTGTGTCGTAGATAATGAATCTGATCCCCCCGCCCCCATCATTTTTTAGCGAAAGTTAATTTTCCAGAAGGCCCGCTATGAAGTCGATTATCTTAGCAGTAATTGCAATTGCTTCTCTCCAGATCCTCGCATGCTCGGATCCTGCTCCGTACGCTGTGGATACTATTCCTGCAGGTCATTTGAGCGTGCCTTTTACACCGCGTGTGTGCACTGAAGCAATAAACAATGATAATCCCTACGAATTTGTTGGGATCTATCATAACTATGGACTTCAGTATTTCGCCGCCTATTGCGAAATGAACGGGTGGCCCACTACTGAGGCTAGCTGGAAGCAGCTCGCCGTCGAGTTGACGCGCGAGTTTGTGCCTGAAGTATTAGTGATCGTCGAGGAGGATGGTGACACCATCGGTGTGGAGCTACTCCATCCCACTGTCGACTCGTCGATCGCTTTTTATAATACATATTTCTTCATCCCACCGGGAGATTCAATTTGGACGAATTTCACTACCCTCCCAATTGAGGTGCAGGACTATCTGATATCGCTCTACGATATTTTCTCTGATACCACCTGCACAGATGTATTTGAGGAGATTCGTCAACTTGAGACAAACCTCATTCAGAATGGCGACTCATCGTTCGCGCAAACTAGAGCTGTGTTGCTGTGTACTTCCGCAATTGCCCGTCATAGTTACGCTTATCAGCTAGACACTCTTGGTCGCCCGTACTGGCCAAGTGAAACTCATCCTGACGGAAGTAAAATATACTTGACCAGAGGTGCTGATCCGGGGAAGACAACTAAACAGGATAAGAAGAATCTGGCCTCGGATGTTGTTACCTCTGATGCCGCTGGAGCGGCTGCCGGGGCGGTAGCTGGAGGTATATCTGGCGCTGCGGCGGGTCTGCTTGCAGGGGCCGCGACGGGAGGAGTTGGTCTTCCGTTGGTTGCTGGCGGTTTCATATCCGGTGCTTTAAAAGGAGGACTTGAAGTAGGCGCAGCAACTAGCATACTAGATCTCTTCCAAGGTGGTGCGATGGGACGACAAATTAAAAAGACTTTTAAAGAAGAAAAGAAAAAGAAATAACGAGGGCCTGTACTCTCAGCAAATCTACAGAACACGTTAATGATGCGGAGGACAGAAAATGATAAAGTTCGATAAAAGCAGCCTGTTAATCAGTATCTCCACCTTCGTTGTCATCGCGGGCGGTGTTGCTGGTGGTGCATTTCTGGCACAATTGCTGCTCGAATCGTGGAATGATTGGATAGGTGGCTTGATGGTCGCACTGTCGTTCGGCTTGTCCTATTCACATCTGATCTATTTCATTCTGCAACAAAAAGGCGTAGTCAACACGAAATACCTGCTGACTCTCACCCTGGTCAGTGCTGTTTCTAATTCGTTTATCCTACAGATGGTATTTCAGATCATGACACAATAAGGAAAACCTGCGAGCCAAATCAAGCCCTTCCATCCGGAGGGGCTTTTTTTGTTTGAAATATCGTGGACGAACAGCACCCAGGAGGATCCAATCGCCCTGCGACGATGCTCATCTTGACATCATGAAGCTGCAGCGCCCACAACCCACGAAACTCAGTAGCGACGAAGCCGAATTCGAGAAACGTCGCTTCGAACACTACCAATCCGAGCGAGGCACGAATCTCGACCATCGGGCTATCGAGGCGTGGGAACTGTTTCACAACGATCGCGACGGCACGAACACGCAGTACACAAAGAAGCAGATCGAGGCCCTCGAGAACCTTCGCAACCCCATCGTGTCGATCAACATGATCATGCCGATCATCATGAACCAGAAGGCCGCGCTCACCAATGACCGCCCGACGGGTCGCGTGCTGCCGGCATTCGGGGACTACGACGTGAAGGTGGCAAAGCTCTACGACGCCCTGCTGGGAGCCATGTGGCAGCGTTCGTTCGGCGACGCGCACTACCGCAAGGCCATCAAGGACATGCTGCTGACCTACATCGGCTGCATGATCGTCGAACCGCAGACGTTCTACCGTCGGGGTAAGTTCAATCTCACCTTCGATCACATCGCGTGGAATGACCTCTACATCGATCCATCCGCGAAGCGCACGGGACTCTGCTTCGAGGATGCCGAATGCATGTATGTGGCGAAGGTTATGCCGAAGCGGAAGGTCCAGAACATCTACGGTTTCGTGCCGGAGGACCGTGGCAACTTCATCAAGGTCGACTGGCGGCAAACGACCGAGGAACAGGACAACGAGAACGTCCTCATACGCGACGCATACGAGAAGGTCTACGGGATCTACTGTCTGCTGAACGTGGCGAACCCCGACGCGGAATCCCACTACATCACCCGTCGCGTGTTCACGTCCGAGCGCGAACTCGATACCTTCCGCAAAAAGCACAA
Source organism: Bacteroidota bacterium (assembly GCA_035362335.1). GTDB lineage: Bacteria > Bacteroidota > Ignavibacteria > SZUA-365 > SZUA-365 > JAOSJT01. The sequence goes on along the minus strand of DAOSDL010000029.1, from coordinate 54,058 downwards.
CGCCCGTCTTACCAGCTACACCGAGAACATCTACGTCCGCAAGCGAACGATCATCGGCTACGAGGACATGATCGAGGAGAAGATTCTGCCGCTCACGGTGTACCCGACGGCCATCTTCACGCCCGATGACTTCGACAATCCCTTCGGCAAGTCGCCCGTCGAGTATCTCCGCGAGATGCAGAAGGCCCTCAACAAGTTCATCCAGACCACCATCCTCAACGCGAACGTCGGCTCGAACGTCCGTCTGATCGCCGCCCAGGGCAGCATCATCAATCGTGACGCGGACGCGCCGCCGGCGGACCCACCGCTGGCTTCCACTTAACAGACTCAATACCCACACCCACGTGCGGGTGGTTTCCTCGCAACTCGAATCACCGGCGGGCCGCACACCGCCGGACCATTTACGGAGACATCATGGAACGATGTGTATATGTGATCTGCGAAGGCAAACGGAAAGAACAGAAAACCATCACGGTCGATATCCCGACATGGCGGGCCATCGATCGTATCGAACGGCTGAAGCTGCTCTCGCTGCGGGCGGGATTCGAAGTCGTGAGCTATCAGTTCCGATACGCAAAGACGAAGGACGTGGTGGAAGCATGACGCCCTCCATCGAACACGCGGAGCGACGGATCATGACGCTTCACGAACTCCAAGACGCTGCCAACCATCGACGCGCGGTCTTCATGCCCGCAGGATGGCTGAACGTACCGAAGCCAGCCGTGGTGATAATGAATATGTCCGGGATCATCATTCTCAACGCCATTGAGCGTGGATTGTATCTCTACAGGAAACCACCAAAACGGAAATAACATGGCACGCACAAGCATGACAACGGGGTACAGGTTGAGGCTTGTGCCCCGCATTCATTTCAAGCAACGGGCCTCGATCGAAGATGAGAGGAATATCCTCGTCGACAACATCATCATCGTCCGCTGGCTCCGATTCGCATACATCGTGGAGTGGTACGCATGAACAACAACGAATGGAACCTCGATGAAGAGGACGACATCATTCTCGAAGAAACCGAATTCTGTCCCGCGTGCGGAGGGGATGCCTACGAGATGGGAAACCTGGGCATACTCATGTGGTATCGCTGCCAGTACTGCGACATGGAATTCGCTCGCAACACGGAGGACGCATGACACTCCAGGACCTCTCGCTCGGCGAGCTTATGGAGATGGAGAAGGCACTCAAGATACTGCGGTATTCCTACGAGAATCCCAGTTACCCGCCATTCTCGTGCCCGTTGTGTGTCTTGTACTTGGATGAATCCACGGACCCTGAGGATCCATCCTGCACAATATGCCCACACATCAGCATCGACGGAGCGGACTATACGGGAGTAGGCAAGCCATGCAACAGCAATCCGAAGATCCCGCCCGAGCATCGAGAAATTTCCTTTGCGGTGTTTCGGACCTTCGCGGATGATGCAATTGTCTTCAAGTACGGCTTGAACAAGGAGGACAACAACGTCGGATCGATACGCAACGCCCACATCCGCCGCGTGATAGGCTGGATCCTCAAGGTGCAGTATGAGATACAGCGGCGTCATGGCGTGTAGGCCGCATAGCACAACCACTTCGTCTGGATAATCACGAACAAGGAAGAGGAACAATGACCGATACACAACTACTCTCGGCCGTTGGTGTTGCCGTCGACGGCATTTCACTCAAGGACGTGGCAGGCATGTCCATTGAGGAACTCATGGCGATTCCCGGCATCGGCCGCAGACGGGCGGAAAAGCTCAAAGCGGCCTTCGAGATCGGCATCCGGTACGCGGTGGACAGGCCGCTGCCCGAACACGCGATCAGCTCTCCACAGGATGTGGTGGATGCCCTCGGGCCTCGGATGAGAACACTCGAGGTTGAGGAATTCCATGTGATCCTGCTCACGAACGCGGGTCGTATCCTCGAGGATGTCACCGTATCGAAGGGCACTCTGAATGCGAGCCTCGTCCACCCGCGCGAGGTGTTCAAGCAAGCGATCAAACGTTCGGCAGCCAGTGTCATCCTCATGCACAATCATCCAAGTGGCGTCCGGGAGGCCAGTCGCGAGGATCACGCTATTACGAAGCAACTCGTGGAGGGTGGCAATCTGCTCGACATCCACGTGCAAGACCACATCATCATCTGCGGCGAAAGCTATGTCTCGTTCGCGGAGAATGGATGGTTATGATGGACGATATGCCCACCGAGTACGTGATCGGGCGTCTGTACCATACGTCCTGGGCCAGGAACCGCGGCTATGTGTGGCGTCTGGTCAGTTACAGTGGCAGCATTGCTGTTTTGGAAACCCCCAAGACGCGCCGCCGTCTGGAAACACCGCTCGATACCTTGCGTGACACCAACGCCACCATACGTGAGAGAGAGAGGGCCGCGGACAGACCCTTCGAGTGTCGGTACTGCAAGCAACCCATCACCATCGAGGATGGGAAGCCCACCAACGTCGACGGCACGAAGCATCGATGCCACTACGGGCGATGCCGGCACATCTACCATGACAACGGCTGGGAAGTGGAATACTGCGGGCGCAGGATCATTGGCCCGTCGTGGTATTGCGACCAACATGAGGATGAACACGAATGAAGATCCGTGACCGAAACATGCGGGCGAACGTCGACGTTTGCGACCGCGATTGCCCTCGACGTTCATGCTACTGGCCGCGTCCCGACCCCGGCGTGTTCACGTTGGGTGCTGGTTACAGAACCCGCAGGGATGATGATCGCAAACGGGAGTGGATGTGCGGCACACGCGAGATCGACGGATGCCCTGATCCGAAACCCGAACCGGAAAGGAAGGTATGTGATGCCAAGAATCGGAATCGGTGACGTGATCCGTACCAGCTATTCGAGCACCGTGTACGAGGTCGTCGAAATTCACAGGGGATGTCGGTGTCCCAAATACCTTGACCAAATTCGAAGACCACGGTGGCGACGCAAGGCTCTTCCCTCGAAGCCGCACGATCACTACGTCGTTGTGGGTGGGTGGCACAACCGAAAGTTCTATCTCGCCGGCTACGACGCGGAGACGAACAGGTCCGTCTGGAACAGCGACTACCTCATCATCCTGGGGCACAAAGAGGGGATGCAGCTGACACTTTTCTGACGGCCCCTTGACTCTTTCTGGCGTGCGGGAGATATTGGCATCAAGTCCGTTCTGGATTGCTCCAAAAATTGCTCCAGAAATTGCTACAAACCGAGGTGTGAAGGCCGCCGATTTCTGCTCTTGTATTGGCTCTACCCCCCTTGAATCACCAAAAAAGGCCCATCGCTGGACCTTTTGCTGTCGGGGTGGCCGGATTTGAACCGACGACCTCCTGCTCCCAAAGCAGGCGCGATACCGGGCTACGCTACACCCCGCAAACAACTAATATAGCGCGCGCGGGCCTGCGGGACAAGGCGTATCCGCCGTTACTCCGCGATGCGCACGGCGCCGCGCGCGGCGTCGAAGCGTCAGGGCGCGGCGGCTTCGAGTCCCTCCCAGCGTATGTCGGGACGGAGATGGTGCAGGGACTGGCGTTGCAGTATGGCGGGGTCGTCGCCGCGCTTCCAGCGTAGGGGCGGGGCTTGGTTCTTCTTGCGCATACTGTGAACGCCGAGTCCGCACAACGCGCCGACTCCCATGCCGAGCATCTGCTGCTTGTCAAACTTTTCCTCCGCGGAAGGCGTGAGCAAGGCACCGATGGCCGCGCCGACCATCAAGCTCGTCACAAGATTGGGGCGATCGCCACTTTCCACTTCGGCGATGTCGCTCAAGGGCAGGATGATGCTGCCGTCGTGCCTCGTAGGGAGCCAACGTATAGGATACTCCGGGAGGAAATGCGCACCGCGCTGGTCCACGGCTATGAAGCGCAGATCGATGATTTCGCCCCCCGTAGTGGTGAGCATGAACGGTGGGGCGTATTCGCGCAGGTACTGTGTCAGCGACGCGCCGCCCGAGGCGCCGGTGTGGGCGGTGTCGACCACACCCCTGTCTCTTATTCCCGCACCCAACACGGCGAGCGCCGCCGCGTCATGCGGCTGCTCGGGATGATATACTACTTCGTCCTCGGCCGAGAACAGCCCGGCCAGAAAGCCGATGACCGTTCCCGTTACTACGCCGCTCACGAGCACGAAGGCCTTGGCGAGTCCGGCGAACATCCCATCACCCGTCGGAACGATCAGCGCTCCGAGTACTCCCGCCCCCGCACCGATACCGAAGCCGGTGAGCGTGGCCGAACCCACGGTAACGCGGTCGAATTCCACCCGGTCGATACTACTCACCGCAATGCTGTGCGTCGAGGCGATGTACTTTTTCTCGGGATAATACACGCGCCTGTTTTCTATCAATTGTATGGTGTCATCGGCCATACGGCCAAGCTGGCCCTCGACTTCCATGCCATTGCGCAAATGCACGATCACTTCGGGTTGCGCCGTGGCAGTGCCGGCGAGTATCAAGGTGAGCAGAACGGGCAGCAAGCGTTTCATCGTCTCGTCCTCCATGGTGTTGTCCGCAATCTGCGCCGGCGTCGCCGCAACGCGGTCACGGGATTGTCATGGCGGGGTAAAGAATTCCACGCGGCGCAGGAATGGGAATACGGGGCGCGCCGCGTTTCAATCCCGGGCTCGCTTCCTCCGCTCCGCGAAGCACATTTGCATTATGAGCATATGTGCATTATGTTGCGGGAGTTGTTTTGAGCATACGTGCATAATGGAGGAACCGTGCCCCGTCCCCGCATACCACGCCGCATTCTGTTGCCACCGCGCTTTCTCACCTTCAAGCCGATGGGTGTGCCGCGTCGCTTGTTGCAGCGCGTGACGCTGAGTGTGGATGAATTCGAGGCCATTCGCCTGGCCGACCACGAACGGCTCGATCATCTGGAGGCGGCGGCGCGCATGGGCATTTCACGCTCCACCTTTTCCCGCCTCATCGACAGCGCGCATGGGAAGGTGGCGTCCTGCATCATCGAAGGTCGCGAATTGCGTATCGAGGGCGGCGAGGTGGATTTCGAGCAATCGCTGCAGCGCTGCGCCGATTGCGGCGACGAAGTGCTGCACGAGGCGGCGGACGCGGCAGAAGACGCGACTGTCGATGAATCCTGCCGGATCTGCGGTTCGGAGCGCGTGGTGGATCTTTCGCAGGCCGTGCTGTACGGGCGTAGGCGCGGGGCGCAACGCCGCGGCGCGGGGAGGGGACGGCCATGACCATCGCTGTCGCCGGTGGAAAGGGAGGTGTGGGCAAAACCATGGTGGCTACGTCGCTGGCCCTGTTGCTGGCCCGCGAGCAGGACACGCTGCTGCTCGATCTCGATGTGGAGGAACCGAACGCCCATCTCTTTTTCGATGTGCGCAGCGCGGGCAGCGAGGAGGTTCGCGTGATGCTTCCACGCGTCGAAGAGGAATACTGCGATCGCTGCGGCGTCTGTCAGGACGTCTGCGCCTTCCACGCGCTGCTCGTGCTGCCCGACCGCGTGCTGCTGTTTCCAGAATTGTGCAAGAGCTGCCGCGGATGCGTGGTGCTCTGTCCGGTGGGCGCGGTGGTCGACGACACGAAGCGCATCGGTGTGGTGGAGGAGCGCATCCTGCCTCGGCTCACCGTGCTCACCGGTCGTCTTGATGTGGGCTGCACCGACGTGCCCGCCCTCATTCGCGCGGTGAAATCCCGCGCGCGCACGCAGGCGGCGGCAAACAACCTCGCAGCCACCTCGCGCTCCACAGTCACCGTCATCGATGCGCCACCGGGTTGCGCCTGCGCGGCGGTGGAGGCAGTGCGCGGCGCGGACCTCACCGTGCTGGTCACGGAGCCCACACCTTTCGGTCTGCACGATCTCGATCTGATCGCGCAAACGCTGCGCGCACTGCAACAGCGCTTCGTGGTGCTGCTCAACAAGGCCGTGCCACACGACGACTCCGTGCAACGCTGGTGCGAAGCCGAGCGGGTGGCTTTGATCGGCGCCATTCCTCTCGACGATGATGTAGCGCGGGCCTGCGCGCGTGGCTGGCTGCTGCCGCACGCGCTGCCGTGGAGCGCGCCATTGCTGCTCGGGATTCTTCAGCGCATTGAAGCATTCGCGGAGGAACAGGTATGAAACGCATCGTGGTCATGAGCGGAAAGGGCGGCACGGGTAAAACAACATTCACCGCGGCTTTGGCCGCGATTGCTCCGCTTCCCATCGTGCTGGCGGATTGCGATGTGGATGCGGCAAATCTCCATCTGCTGCTTCGACCGGTGGCGGCACAGCAACAGCGCTTCCTCGCGGGAGCGCTCCCCGTGTTCGATTCGCGCTCCTGCTCGCACTGCGGCATGTGCGCATCGGCCTGCGTGTTCGAGGCCATCACGCTGCGTCACGGACAGTACGCTGTGGACGCGGCCGCCTGCGAGGGCTGCGGTATCTGCGCCCGCGTCTGTCCCGACGGCTGCATCAGCATGACGCAGCGGCTGACGGGACACACCATCGAGGCCGTCAGTCGCTTCGGTCAGCCGATGGTGTACGCACAGCTGTGCGTGGGTCAGGAGAACAGCGGCAAACTCGTCACGCGCGTACGACAACTTACCGACGAGCGCGCGCGAAGCGAAGGAGTGGACTTCGTGCTGGTGGATGGTCCACCGGGTCTGGGCTGTCCGGCCATCGCTGCGATGAGTGGCGTCGATGCGCTGCTGTTGCTGGCCGAGGCGGGCGCGGCCGGGGCACACGATCTGGCGCGAATGATAGAATTGCGTGCGCGCTTTGGCATGCCCGCTGCCTGCATCGTCAACAAGGCCGATCTCGATGCTGTGAGCAGGGCCGGCATTCTCGAGCGTTGCGAACGGGAGGAAATTCCCGTGCTCGCGGAATTTCCGTGGTCGCCGCTGTTTCCGGAATCGTTGCGTCAGGGACGAACGCTCACGGAAATGCCGGAAGCCCCGTTTCGCGCGTCCCTGGATTTCATCTGGACATCATTACTCAACCATGGAGTGACATCATGATTATCGCCATACCGGCGCACGCCGAAGGATGGAATGCGGAAGTGGACGAACGATTCGGCCGGGCCCGGGGCTTCGCGCTGGTGGACAGCGAAAGTGGCGCCTGGCGCTTTGTCGACAACGGTACCGCCGATGCCGAGCACGGCGCGGGTACGGGAGCGGTGCGCAGCTTGCTGCAACTGGGCGTCGCAGTGCTGCTGGCGGGACGCGTCGGTCCGAAAGCCGCAGAAGCGCTTGAGGCGGCCGGCATCACCTGCCTCACGCTCGAAGGGCAGGGCAGCGTGGCCGAGGCCTGGAATTGGTACAAACAACAACGCACCACACCGTGACACGACGCCGGTGCAGGTCGTACCGGCGCGACACTTTTCATACAGGACAGTTTCACAGGAGGCAATCATGCCTGGATTTGATGGAACAGGACCGGCTGGACGCGGTCCGCTGACAGGGGGCGGTCGCGGTCCCTGCGACAAGCAGGGCGCGGACGAAGCCGCGAAGGAAGAACGGGATGACGCGAAAGGGCTTTGGCCACGCGGTTGGGGTCGTGGCAGGGCGGAGAGTGAGCGCGGGCAGGGCGGACGTCGCGGTGGCGGACGCCGCGGCTGGGGCTCCGGCTATGGGCGTCGTCGTGCCACCTGACACGCGACCGCTGCGCCTGCTTCTCACACTCATGGCGCTGCATTCCTTTCTCACGGGGGTCGGGTTGCTCGCGCAGCCCGACTTCCTGCTGCGCTGGGGCGGCTGGGGCGAGGTGCGGCAGAGCTTCTTCCCGGCGCAGGGCGGTGTGTTTCACATGCTCATGGCCGTGCTGTACGTGAAGGCGTTGCGTCCCGGCTCTGCGCGTACAGTGCTGCTGCGCTTCATCATACTTGTGAAAGGCGTGGCGGCGCTGTTCCTGCTCACATACTACGTCGCGGTGGAGTCGATCTGGCTGGTGGCCCTCTCCGGTGTGGGTGACGGTGTGATGGCGATGATGGTGTGGTTTTTTGGGCGAAAGGAGCGCGGAAGCGATGACACTGGAACATTATGATCGTTCGCTGCCCGGCCTGGTGGTGACGGGCGCGTCGGGATTTGTGGGTCGACATGTGCTCGAAGCGGCCAACGGAAAATTCCGTCTCTTCTGTCTCGCGCGTCGATCACAGTTCGAAGCCGGCATCCCACGCATGGAGCATCAGCGCTGGACACAGGTGGACATCGCGCATCGCGGTGCGCTCCTGGATGTGGCGCGCTGCATCAACGAGCATGGCGGCGCCACAACGTTGTTGCATTTGGCCGGCTTCTATGATTTCACCTACAAGCCCAATGCCGAGTACGAGCGCACGAATGTCCGCGGCACGGAGAATGTGCTGGACCTCGCGGCCGCGTTGGGCGTGAAGCATTTCATTTACAGCAGTTCTCTCGCGGCCTGCCGCTTCCCACGCGACGGCGAGTCCATCACCGAGGACACGCCACCCGACGCGGATTTTCCCTATGCGGCAAGCAAGCGCGCGGCCGAGGACCTCATACGCGAGCATCCGGGACCGTTCACCCGCAGCGTGCTGCGCTTCGCTGCCTTGTACAGCGATTGGTGCGAATATCCGCCCGTGTACGCCTTTCTCCGGACCTGGCTATCCTCTTCGTGGAACGCTTCCATGCTTGGAGGTCGCGGTCGCAGCGCCGTGCCGTATCTCCACATCAAGGACCTCATCGCGCTTATCCTCCGCGTAATCGAGCGTGCGGACGATCTCCCGCGCTTCGCGGTGTACAACGCCTCGCCCTCGCACACCACATCGCATCTGGACATGTACAAGGCGGCCACGCGCTTTCTCTTCGGTGCTGAGCGTCGCGCCTTCCATATCCCACGCATCATGGCCGTGCCCTTCATCGCCTTTCGTCAGCTGTTCATGGACGCGCTCGGAGCGCCGCCCTTCGAGCGCCTGTGGATGATGCGCTACATTGATCGCGAACTGCGCGTGGATGCCTCGCGCACGCAGCGGGTGCTGGAATGGGCCCCCACGCCTCGCTACGATTTGACGCGACGTCTGCTTATTCTCATCGAGAACATGAAATCCCAGCCGGAGCTGTGGAGACAGCGCAATGAAGCGGCTTTCGTGCACGCGGCGCGACGCCCGAATTTTATTCTGTACAATCGGCTTCGCCGCCGTCGCGACGTCATCGTCAATGAGGTCGTGGGAGAAATCCGCGCGCGCCAGGCCCGCGCCACGCGTCACGATTATGATCGTATGACCGACGACACGTTGCGTCTGTACGTGGCGCTCTCCTTCGAAATTCTCGTCACCGCTATTCGCACCCGCGACCGCATGCCGGTGCGGCATTACGCGCGCCTCCTTGCCCGCGACCGCAAGCGACAGGGTTTCGATTTCGCGCAGGTGTGCATGGCGGTGGATGCGCTGCGCGAAGTGATGCGCGAGCACATGCTGCGCGAGCCGCATCCCAGTGTCACCGCCGCCCACGTACACGAGTTCATCGATTTGAATCTGCAGCTCGCCATTGATGAAATCGAGGAATGCTTCACACAGGATGGATTGTCCTTCGATCTTCCGGAAGGCGTCACTCCCAACATCAATGTGATGTGCTGCGACAATGAGATTCTCAAACTCGTCGAGGAACTGCGCGACCTGTGTCAGGATAGTTGGGAAGTCGCGGAAATGTTCGGTCGAATCAGCCGCTGAGCGTTTCCATTGCCGTGCAAACGGACGCGCTTGCGAATTCCCTGCGCGCTCGCTAGTATGCGTGATCGCTCCACCACGAGTCCGCTGTCCGCTGCCACGCACGGCGGCGGATGCGCGGCGTGGATTGCGCTGGCGGTAGATGGTCACAGCAGGGGATGCCCATATGCAGAATTTCGAACTTCCAGGTGCTTTTTATCTCGGCAAACTCAAGGATGCGCAGGGCGCAACGTCCGACAGTGCGCTGCTGTACGATGCGCGCGACCTGACCACGCATGCCGTGTGCGTGGGCATGACGGGCAGCGGCAAAACGGGTCTCTGCCTCGCACTGCTGGAGGAGGCCGCCATCGACGGCATCCCCGCGCTGGTCATCGATCCGAAAGGCGACATCGGCAATCTGCTGCTGACCTTTCCGGAATTGCGGGGCGAGGATTTCGCGCCATGGGTGGACGAAGGTGAGGCGCAGCGCAACAATGTATCCGTGGACGAGCACGCCCGCGCCACCGCCGAACTCTGGCGCAAGGGCCTGGCCTCCTGGGGCCAAACACCCGAACGCATCGCCATGCTGCGCTCGGCGGCGGATTTCGCCATCTATACTCCGGGCAGTTCGGCGGGTCTGTCGCTCAGCGTGCTGCACTCCTTCGAGGCGCCGCCACCGGAACAGCGCGGTGATGGCGACGCGCTGCGCGAGCGCATTCTCTCCACCGTGTCCGGTCTGCTGGCGCTCATCGGCATCGAAGCCGACCCGATTCAGAGCCGCGAGCACATTCTGCTTTCCAACATTCTCGACAGCGCCTGGCGCGAAGGCCGGAATCTCGACATGGCCGGAGTGATTCGCGGCATACTCACGCCGCCGTTCACGCAACTCGGCGTCTTCGATCTCGAATCCTTTTACCCCGAAAAGGAGCGGCGCGCCCTGGCCATGCAACTCAACAATGTGCTGGCCTCGCCCTCCTTCGCCACATGGATGCACGGCGACGCGCTGGACATACCCACACTGCTGTACACCCGCGATGGACGTCCGCGCGTGTCCATTCTTTCCATCGCCCATCTCTCCGATGCCGAGCGCATGTTCTTCGTCACGCTGGTGCTCAACGAAATGGTGGCCTGGATGCGGCGGCAATCGGGCACGTCCAGTCTGCGCGCGCTGCTGTACATGGACGAAATCTTCGGATTTTTCCCGCCAGCCGCGAATCCGCCATCGAAAACGCCCATGCTCACGCTGCTCAAACAGGCGCGCGCCTTCGGCGTGGGTTGTGTGCTGGCCACGCAAAATCCCGTGGACCTCGACTACAAAGGCCTCGGCAACACCGGCACCTGGTTCATCGGCCGCCTGCAAACCGAGCGCGACAAACTGCGCGTACTCGATGGCCTGGAGTCCGCCGGCGCGGCGGCGGGGAAGGGCATTGACCGCTCGGCCATGGACGGCATTATCTCCGGCCTTGGCAAGCGGGTGTTTCTCATGCACAATGTGCACGATGATGCTCCCGTGTTGTTTGAAACACGATGGGTGATGTCCTATTTGCGCGGACCGCTCACCCGAGCGCATATCGAAGCACTGATGGCCGGGCGCAAAGCCGTGGCGGAGGCCAGCGGCACGCAGGCCGTGCCGTCGGGTGTTTCGGCAAAGCGGACAAGCGCGACGGGTGCGGCCACGGCGGGCGGCCCGAAGCCCACTGCGGATGAGGGTGGAGCTGCCAATGCGCGGGCGAAACACTCAGGCGCGCGTCTCCTGCCCGGCGCCCTGCCGGAGGTGTTCTTCCCCTGTGTGCTCTCGCCGGGGAAAAGCGAACGCGTACTGTACCGTCCGCAGCTTCTGCTGGGAGCGGCGCTGCATTACGTGCAGGCCAAGTCCCGCGTGGACGAGTGGCGGCGCGTATCGCTGCTGGCCATGCTGCCTCAGGGACCGGGCAATCCCGATTGGGATCAGGCCATACGCTTTACCGACGATCTTCCGAAGCTGGAGACCGAGCCCGTCGCGGAGGCGGATTTCTCGGCGCTGCCCGCGTCGGTGGGCAACAGCGCCATGATGACAACGTGGAAAAAAGCGGCGCAGACCTGGCTGTATCGCTGCGAGGCGTTGACGCTCTGGGCCAGTCCCGCGCTGAAGCTCACCTCGGCGCCCGACGAGCCCGAGCAGGCCTTTCGCATGCGGCTTTCGCAACAGCTGCGCGAGCAGCGCGACGGTGAGAAGGAAAAGTTGCGCGCGCGGTATTTGCCCCGCTACTCGCGCGTGCAGGAACGCGTGCGCCGCGCGGAGGAAAAGATCGCGCGCGAGGAAGCGCAGTTGCGCGAGCAGCAGGTGAGTTCGGCGGTGGACATCGGCGCCACCTTGCTGGGTGCGCTGTTCGGCCGTCGCAGCTCCGCGGGTGCGGCAGTGCGCCGCGGCGCCTCGCATGTGCGCCGCAGCGGACGGGAACGCGAGGACATCGCCCGCGCCCAGGCCGAACTCGCCGCTGCACACGCCGAACTGCAGGAACTGGAGCGGCAATTCCGCGACGAAGCCGCGCTCCTCACGTCGGTGGACGTCTCCTCCCTTCCCATCGAGGAAGTGACCATCGCTCCGCGCAAAGCCGACATCGGCATCGACACCTTCGCGCTCGCATGGATGCCGTGGATCATCGACGCCGATGGCGCCATGGAGGCGGGGTGGGAAGGGGGAGCGGGGGAGTAGTGAAGAGTAAAGAGTGAAGAGTAAAGAGTAAAGAGTCCGAAATCACGGAGGCCGATCCCGTTCGAAGCGTTCGAACGAGGCCCCCGCTTTACTCTTTACCCTTCACTCTTCACGATAATGCTGCACGCGACGGGCTGAGCCAATCGACGAGCGCCGGGCAAAGCTTACTCACTACCCACCTCCCGACCAGGGGAGACGACCAAATTTCCGCGATTTTTCGCTATCTTACACTGTTTTGTGTAAACACCGAATTGCACGCATGATGAAAAGGACGATCCGCGCATTGATGATGTTGATGTTGCTCGCGATGCTGGCCGTGCCCACGGCGCAGGCGCAGCAGCAGCGCTTTGCCATTGTCAGTGGCGGACAGACGTGCGGCTCCGTGGACATCGCTTTCGAGTATCTGGCGAACGGCTATGTGCAATGCCGCTACAGCGAGCGTCGCAACGTCGTGGATCGCCTGGGAAAACAGGTGGAGTACTCGCTCACCGCCGAATGCCTGGCCGACAGCTCGCTGATACCGATCAGCATTGAAGCGCGGCGCAAACTGGGCATGCAACTCGTGACGATCAAGGGACGGGTAACCGAAGGCGTGCTGTACGTGGCCGAGGACTATGGGGACGGCCGTGTGGAGCGCCGCCGCGAGGAATGCCGCAACGCCGTGCTCGACATCATGCTCCCCGCACTCGCACGCTGGAAACGCGCCGAGCTTCCTTCACGCATCATCCGCCTGCGCGATATGGAATCGTCCGCCGCCGCCTTGCAGGTGGAGCGCACGGAAGCCGCCACGTCCATCATCGTCAATGAACTGGAATACTGGACGGTGAACTCCTCTGGCGCGCTGACGGAATACTCCGCTCCCGCGCTCACCGTGGAGTGGCTGCAGCCGTCGGCAGTGCGGCAGCGTCCGCAGCACTGCGCTCTGGCGGCGGGAGTGGAGTGGGACGCGGGTGCGACGGGCATGGACATTCCGGGCGAGGAAATCAAACTGCTGCGCGCAACGCTCACCCTCTCGCGCAATGTGGGCGCCACGCTTGCCCCGGAGGATTTGCGGCAAAGTATCGTCGCCGAGCCGGCCGCCGCGAATGCCGTTACGGTGCAAATGCAGCGTGTGTATCTGCGTCCCACCGGCTTGCCCCTGCCCGTGTTCGACAAATCGTTGATGGACTATCTGCGCAGCGACTCCCTGATCAATCTCGAGCACACGGCGATTCGTTCGCGTTTGAATACGCTGCGCGCCTGGGACCGACCGTCCGATGCCGTCATCACCGCCATCAATGCCATGTTGCTGCGGGAGTTTCACCGCGACGATCTCGTGCCCGTCATCCCCGCAAGTGGCGCGGTGGCGCATGCCCGTGGTTCCAGTCTGCACGCCACGCTCATGTTCGTCGCCCTCGCGCGCGCCGTGGGACTGCCCGCGCGCTTCGTCTTCGGTCTGCGCCCGGTGGAAGGACGCTGGCGCGGCGTGGTGTGGGCCGAGGCCTGGAGTGACGATTGGGTTCCTGTGCTCGCCGAGGAAGGACGGCTGCTCGAGTCCGCCGCGTACATCCGTCTCTTCGATGCCGCCACAGTGGAGGAGTTGCGATCAGGCGCGGAGAAGCTGCGCGGCATATTGAGCGTGCGCGTGGACCGCGTGGATCTGGCGCGCGGCGCGGGAAGCAACGATTTGCAAACCGGCATCATCGGCGGGGTGTACACGAACAGGGAATTCCGCTGCGCGCTTACCGCTCCCACGCCGCAGTGGTTCATGGAGCAACGCGATCTCGCGAACGAGGTCGCGGTGCACATGCTGCCGGAAATGGGGAGCCGCGTGGAATTCACCCTCCATCTCCTTCGCAACACTTCGCTGCAGTCCGCGGCGACTCTGCTCGATGCCCGCACCAAGGCCACAGCCGCCGTGCTCGACAGCTTCGAATTACTGGAGGATGGTGAAATCACCTTGGCTGGAGTGCGCGCACCCTATCGCATGTACCGCGCGCAGCGCAGGGATCGCGATGGCGTGCCTGTTTCCATTCAGGCGGCGCATTGCATGCTGGTGCGGGGCGACAAGGCCTATCTTCTTTCCTTCACCGCGCCGCGCGATGAGTTCCTCTCCATCCGCCCGCACGTCGAAGCGGTGCTGCGCAATTTCCGTCTGATCACCCCCACGGAGTGATTCCACTTTCGTTGTTCCCTTCGTGAAGCCGGCAGTGTGGCGGGCGCCTCGCCACGTGTCCGCATCAGCGTGCCTGACCGCTCATTTCCTTCTTCAACCGTGCACGTCCATGGACGACATGCGGCGCAATTCGCTCTCGGTGTACACTTTGCGCATCAGGGCGGAGAGAAACAGCCCCAGGATAAGCGCGAGCAGACCGGGTCCGCCCAATGCCGCCCATATCGCCGCGGGCTGTTCGTCGTACAGGGCGATACCTCCGCTCGCCAGCAATCCCGCGCCAAAGCCGGCGAAGGCGTACAGCAGAGCAAACACCAGTCCGCGATGCCGGCCCGCCGAGGCGAACATGCCCGCAACGGCCCCGATGCTTCCGCCGATCACTCCCACCAGTGTGCCGGGAATCCACGCGTAGAGATCGGGATTGAACCACAAGGTTTCCATTGTTCATTTCCTCTTCGATTGTTGATAACTCTGGAGAATGTCGCGCGCGACGGCGGGGGAGATGTCTCCGTCGGCCGCGAGCAGGCGGATGTGCCGCGTGAACGCATCGTCGCCGCTCTCCTCGTCCAGCACGCGCAGCTTGGCGATGAGCCGGTCCAGACGCAGGCGCAGCGTGGGATAGCTCACGCCGTACTCCTCGGCAACGGCCTTGAGCGACCCCGAGTGAAGCACGAGACGCTTGATGAACTGCAAATCCTCGCCCGAGAGGCCGCGCACCCATTCCGGAATGTTGTCGTTCATACTCTTTGAAAAAGTGTAAAACAGCTTTTGAAAAATAAAAATGTACTTGTGAAAAATCAAGAAATATTTTGATAAAATGAAAGCGCGTCAGACACTGGTTGCGGCGCTCACGAACAGCCGTCCGCCACGTGTCACGCGCAATTTTCCCCCCAACGGGATTTTCCGTAGCTTGCACCTATCCATTATTCCCCATGGCTTTCCCGGAGCGCTCATGACGTCTCTTCGCGCGATTCGCATTGTTGCCTTGTTCCTGGCCGTGATCGTTGCCGGCTGCGCATCGAACTCGGTGGAAATCGTCTCTTTCTCGCCATCGGGCGAAACGCCCATGCTGGCAACCATCGAGGTGGAGTTCTCGCACGATCTGGCGCCGCCGGACAAGCAGCAGGAGTGGACAACGGACGAGTACATCCGCTTTACGCCCGCACTCAAGGGACGCTTCAAATGGACCAGTGCGCGCCGACTGATGTTTTCGCCCGACACACCGCTGCAACCGATGCAGTCCTACACCGCGGAGGTGCGCGATGCGGTGTTGTTCTCCTCGGAACTGAACGGGGATTTCGACACGCAGGAATTTCACACGCCAGCGTTCGATGTGAAAAAGGCGGATCTGTTCTGGACGCATATCCCGCGCAAGTATTACACCGTCACCATGCAGGCGAATGTGCAATTCACCTATCCGGTGCAGCCGGATCGGTTGCGCGGACACCTTGAGGTGCTGCGCGACGGCGAGCCGGTGAAGGATGTACAGATTTTGTCCGAGCAGCCCTCGGATGTGATTGCGATTTCCATCGGCGAGGCACAGCAGAAGGACAAGAAGCAGGTATTGACGCTGCGCATTCGCGAAGGACTGGCTTCGGTGTTGGGGCGCGAGCCGCTGGCAGACACGCGCGAGTTCACGCTCGAACTCCCGCCCATCACGCAACTCGCCGTGCTGGGCGTCGCCGCGGGCTACGATGGCGAAACGGGGTGGATCGAAGTTGCCACCACGCAGACTATCGACGACGCGCGCGCGAAGGAATTCATCTCGGTGGAACCGCGCAAGGACTTGCGCTTCTTTACCAGCGACAACATTCTCCGCATCGAAGGCGATTTCGAAAGCGAGCAGTCGGTGGAACTCGTTCTGCGCGAAGGCCTGCCGGGACTGTTCGGAGGTGTGCTGCAAGGCGAATATCGCCAGCAGGTGTCCTTTGTGGATATCGCTCCGGGCGTCAATTTCGCGGATCGCCGTGGACGCTACCTCATGCGCAATGGAGAGCGTAATCTCGAGGTCCACGCGGTGAATGTGGACGAACTCGAAGTCACGGTGTCGGAGGTGTTTCGCAACAACGTGCTGTATTTCCTCGGCCAGAACAGCTGGTGGGATCCGGACTACGAGTACAATCCGGAGTACTATGTCGGCGATCTCGGCCATGAGCTGTACCGCGAAACCGCTCCCGTGCGCGCCGGACGGAACTGGCTGGGCAAGCATGTGATCAATCTCGACCGCGCGCTCAAGTCGCGGCACAAGGGTCTGTACGTGGTGCGCGTCAGCTCCAGCGAAGACGGCTGGATTCAGGATTCGAAAATCGTGGCCATGAGCGACATCGCGCTCATCGCACGCGTGGCACCCGATCAGATCACTGTCTTCGCCAACTCGGTCAAAGATGCGACGCCGCTGGCGGATGTGGAGATCAACGTCGTGTCCACCAACAATCAGACGCTGTTTTCCGGCCGCACCGACAAGGAAGGCGTCGTGACCTTCACGGACGTCGCCGCGAGCATGGAGGATTTCACCGCGCGCCTGGTCACCGCGATGGGCAAGGACGATTTCAACTTCCTCGATTTGCAGGACGCGCTGGTCGAAACCTCGCGCTACGATGTGGGCGGTCTGCGGCAGTACAGCAGCGGCCATGTCGCGTTTCTCTATGGCGATCGCAACCTGTATCGTCCGGGCGAGCGCGCGGTGGTGTCGGGTATCGTGCGCACCGAGAGCATCGGCATGATGCGCGATGTGCCCGTGCTGGTGAAAGTGATATCGCCGCGCGGACGCAGCTTTGGCGAGTACAACACCTCGCTGAACAAGCAAGGGTCCTTCGAGCAGTTCATCGATATTCCCACGCACGCGCAAACCGGCGAGTATCGCGTGGAATTGCGCACCGGCGGCGATGTGCTGCTGGGTGTGTACAATTTCAGCGTGGAGGATTTCGTGCCCGACAAGGTGCGCGTCACACTCGCCACACGCAAGGAGAAGCTGCTGCCGGGCGAGGACGTGGTGGTGGATGTGGATGCGGAATTCCTCTTCGGCGCACCCGCCGCCAATCTCCGCTACGAGGCGGAGGTGCAGCTCAAGCATATGCCGTTCCGCAGCGCGTCGTTCAAGGATTTCGATTTTTCCCGCACCTCCATCAGCAACAGCATGCTGGACAATGTGCAACTCGATGGCGTGCTCAGTGAAAACGGTCGCGCCGAGTTGCGCCACACGCTGCCGGCCGCCATCAGCACGGGCGGATATCTCGATGGCGCGATTTACGTGAGCGTGTTCGATCTCACCGGGCGGACGGTGAATCGCGCCGCTTCCTTCACCGTGCATCCGAACGCCGTGCATCTCGGCATCAAATCGCCCGGCAGCTATGTGAGCGTGAACAAAGCCATCGACCTGCGCGCCGTGGCCGTGGATCGCAACGACAAGGCGCGCAATGGCGAGCAGGTGGATGTGCGCCTGGTGCGCAAGGAATGGCAGACGGTGCTGAAAAAGGACTACGCGGACCGTTATTACTACGCATCGGAGGAACGTGAGATTCTCGAATGGGAACGCCGCATGACACTCAACGGCGCCACGTCCATTCCTGTCACAGTGCGGCGTTCCGGCAAGTACGCGCTGCGCATTTCTCCCGCGGGCTCTCCGCAGTATGTGTTCGCGGAATTCTACGCTTATGGCTGGGGTGCCACCACCGCATCATCTTTCGAAGTGGACAAGGAAGGCCGCGTGGATATTGTCTTCGACAAGAAACAGTATCGCCCGGGCGAAAAGGCCAAGGTGCTGTTCCTCTGTCCCTTCGCGGGCCGTCTGCTCGTGACTGTGGAGCGCAACGGTGTGTTGCATCACGAATATGTGGATGTGAAGGAACGTTCGGCGGAGGTGTCGCTGTCAATCGAACCGGAATATTTGCCCAACGCGTACATCACCGCCACTCTGTTCCGCAAGCACGGCCAGCAGAAGGATGTGCCCTTCCTGGTGGGGCATGGCTTCGCCTCCATGCTGGTGGAGAAAAAGGAGAATCGCATCCCTGTCAGCATCACCGCGCCCGAGCGCGTCAAACCCAATACCACGCAGAGCATCACCATCAAGGTGCAGCCCCAGCGCGATGTACATGTGACGCTGGCGGCGGTGGACGAGGGCATCCTGCAGATCAAGGATTATCGCACGCCCGATCCCTACGCCACCATGTATGCCAAGCGCGCGCTGCAAGTACAGCCGTACGATCTGTACAAATTCCTCCTGCCCGAAATCGTGCGCTCGTCCTCGCTCACGGGCGGTGACGGCGGTTTCGAAGAAGGCCTGCGCAAACGCCTCAATCCCATCGCCGTGCAGCGCTACCGTCTGCTTTCGTTCTGGAGCGGCATCAAGCGCTCGGATGGCAGCGGCAAGGTGACGGTGTCGTTGCCTCTGCCGCAATTCAACGGCGAAGTGCGCCTCATGGCGGTGGCGTACAGCGAGGAGCGCTTCGGATCGGCCGAGCGCCGCATGAAGGTTGCGGACGATCTCATCCTGGAACCGCAGGTGCCCCGCCTGTTGTCCACGCGCGATTCGCTGGTGATTCCCGTCACCATCGTCAACACCACGAACAAGCGCGGCAAGACCACGATCACCGCCTCGGCCACGGGCGCGCTGTCGCTGCGCTCGTCGGCTTCGGCCAGCGCCACCGTCCCCGCCAATGGAACGGCTATTGTGGAGTTCCGCGTGAGCGCCTCGGGTGTGCCCGGCGCCGGCACGCTAAGTTTCAGCAGCAGCGGCATCGCCGCGGTCAAGGAGCGCTTCGATGTCGCCGTGCGTCCCTCCGTGCCGTATTCGGTGGACAGCAAGGGCGGCGTGCTGACGCGCTCTTCAACGGTAAAACTTCCCGCGTCGGCGGAATACATCCGAGGCACGGCGTCAAGCGAATTGCTCATCAGCGCTTTCCCGGCGGTGCGCTTCGGCAAGCAGCTCAAGCAACTCATCGGCTACCCGCATGGCTGCCTCGAACAGACGGTGAGCCGGGCGTTTCCGCAACTCTACCTGGAGAGCGTGCTGAAACTCGTCGCCCCGGAGCAATTCCAGAGCAACGCTCCTTCGTATTACGTGAACGAAGCCCTGCGCAAGATCGAGGGCATGCAGCTTTACGATGGCTCGATCAGCTACTGGGCTGGTTCGAGCGAGGCGAGCTGGTGGGGTAGTGTGTACGCCGCGCATTTCCTTGTCGAGGCGCGCAAGGCACGCTATCGTGTGAACGAACAGACCCTCAAGCGCCTGCTGTCCTATATTGCCAAGCAGTCGCGGCAGCGGCAAACCTACGAACTCGTGTCCTACAGCGGTGGCGGCCGCAGCGCGGAACTGAAAGCGCGCAAGGAGATTCTCTACGGACTCTACGTGCTCGCACTTGCAGGCCGACAGGACGTGTCGACGATGAATTACTACAAGGGACGTCTGCATTTGCTGGCCGAGGACACGCGCTATCTGCTGGCTGGTGCCTTCGCGCAAAGCGGAAAGTGGAACGCCTGGCACGATCTCGTTCCCTCCTCGTTCAAGAGCGCGCGCCCCTTGCGCGAAAGTGGCGGCAGCTTCGATTCCGAGCTGCGCGCCAACGCGCTGATGCTCAACATTTTGCTGGACAACGATCCCGCGAATAAAAACATCCCGACCATCCTGCGCTACCTCGCCGATCGCATGGACAACATGTACTCCACGCAGGAGAGCGCCTTCGCCATGCTGGCCTTGGGCAAAGCGGCGAAGCGCAGCGCAGCGGGCAAGCTCAAGGTGACGGTGCTGGTCAATGGCAAAGCCAAAGCCACGTATACCGGCGAGGACCTGCGTTTGACGCACAAGGAATTGGGCGACGGCCAGGTCGAACTCAAAGCTGAGGGCGGCGGCACCGCGTACTACCTCTGGTCGCGCGAGGGCATCAGATCCGGCGGTGCGGTACCGGAAGAGGATGTCAACATGCAGGTGCGCCGCAGCTATCTCGATTACCGGACACGTCAGTCCGTTGACTGGGGCGGCTTGCGGCAAGGCCAGCTCCTGGTATGCCGCATCACGCTCACCGGCATGGGCAGGTCGGCCGAGAATGTGGTGATTACCGATATGATTCCCGCGGGCTGCGAAATCGAGAACCCGCGCCTCGGCGCATCCACCGCGCTCGGCTGGTCGTCGGACGCAATGATGAACGTGCAGTCGATGGACATTCGCGACGATCGCATGATTCTCTTCACGTCCCTGCAAGGCGGTGCCACGCGTGAATTCGTGTACCTGCTGCGCGTGGTGAATCAGGGCGCGTTCAACCTGCCGCCCATCGCTGCCGAGGCCATGTACGATCCCGAATACCGCTCGTACAACGGTGCCCGCCGCGTGGCGGTGGCGAGCGTGCGCGCCACGCGATAGCATGGGCGGTGGAACCCTGACATCGATGGCGCGTCGCTTGTTTCACGGACGCGCCATCCTTGTGCTGCTGCTGCTGGCTGGCGTGGTGGTGGCGACGCTGGATATGCTCTTCCCACCGCCCGCGCCGCCTCCATGGTCGGCGCAGGTGTTCGCGCGCGACGGACAGCTGCTCAGTGCTTTTCTAAGCAGTGACGACAAATGGCGCCTGCGTACGCGCCTCGATGCGGTGACCCCGGAACTCATCGAAGCAATGGTGGAGAAAGAGGACCGCTGGTTCCTGTATCATCCCGGGGTGAACCCTGTGGCCGTGCTCCGTGCACTCTGGTCCAACCTCGTGCAGGGTCGCCGGGTGTCGGGCGCATCCACCATCACCATGCAGGTGGCGCGGCTGCTCGAGAAACGCCCGCGCACCTACGGCAGCAAGTTCTTCGAAATGTTGCGCGCCGTGCAACTCGAACGTCGCTATCCAAAGGCCCGCATCCTCGAAATGTACCTGAGCTTGTTGCCGATGGGCGGCAATATCGAGGGAGTGACCTCGGCGGCGTATCTGTATTTCAACCGACCGCCCGATAAATTGAGTCTCGCACAATGCATCGCCCTTGCGCTTATCCCCAACAATCCCAATCGCCTGCGCCTCGACCGCGACGAGAGCCGCGTCAATGCATTGAAAAATGTCTGGGTGCGGCGCTTCAGTGACCGCGGACTGTTTCGTCGCGATTTGCTGGCCTCCGCGCGCGACGAATATCTCGAACGCGCGCGACACGCCATGCCCACACGCGCCCCGCATCTCTCGCGCCTGCTGCCCGCGCTGAGCGGAAGCGACATCACCGTCAGCACCATCGACCCCGCGTTGCAGGCCACGGCCGAAGGCATTCTCCGCGACTACGTGCAGCGCGTCATGCTCGAAGGTGTGGGCAATGGCGCGGTGTTCATCGTGCGCAACGACAGCATGGATGTGGTGGCGTACTGCGCCTCGGCGGATTTCGACGACGCGCTGCATCAAGGGCAGGTGAATGGCATCACGGCGCCGCGATCGCCCGGCAGCACGTTGAAACCCTTCCTGTACGCGCGCGCCTTCGACGACGGTTCGCTCACGCCGGAAATGCGCCTGCTGGACATTCCCACCGATTTTGGCGGCTACATGCCGGAGAATTTCGACGACAGCTTTCGCGGCGAAGTCACCGTGCGCGAAGCGTTGCTGCAATCCCTGAACATTCCCGCCGTGCGCCTGCTGGCGCGGCAGGGCGTGCCGGATTTCGTGACCTTTCTTTCCTCACTGGGCTTCACCGGCATCGAACGTGCACGCGAGAAGCTCGGATTGTCGCTGATACTCGGGGGCTGCGGGGTGTCGCTCGAACAGCTCACGCGGGCCAGCACCATGTTTGCGCGCGAGGGGCGCATAGCACCGCTGCGCTATCTGCTGAACGCGCCATTGAACGAAGGGCAGCGCGCCATGAGTCCCGGCGCCGCCTGGCTTGTGTCGGAGATTTTATCGAAACATCAGCGCGCCGACGTGCCGCCGGAATTCCTCGCCTCGACACGACTCCCGCGCATTTCGTGGAAAACCGGCACATCCTACGGCAAGCGCGACGCCTGGGCAGTGGGGTGGAATGCCCGCTACACGGTGGGAGTGTGGATGGGCAATTTCAACGGACAGGGCGCTCCCACACTTTCCGGTGCGGTGATGGCGGTGCCGCTGCTGGTGGATGTGTTCAACGCCATCGATTACAACAGTGGACAGGCCTGGCTCAAGCGTCCGTCCACAGTGCGGCAGCGCAGCGTCTGCGCGCGCAGCGGCATGCCTCCATCGGCGGAATGCGAGCACCTGAGCACGGATTTCGCCATCGAGCATGTGTCCACCTCGGCGCGCTGTTCGCTGCTGCGCGAGTACCATGTGGACGCGGCACGCAGCATGCACTACTGCATGGACTGCCTGCCCGCGGAGGGTGCCGAAGTGGTGCGCTATCCGGTGTACGATCCGGAGTTGCAGGTCTGGTTTCAGCAAAACAACGTGGACGTGCCGCAACCGCCACCGCACAATCCGCGCTGCACGGCGCGTCCGGGTGGCGAAGCGCCGGTCATCATTTCGCCGCTCGCGGCCTACGAATACTATGTCGAAAAGGGGAGCGCACAGCAAATCGCGTTGCAGGCGGCGGCGGCTCCAGGTGTGCGCGTGCTGCATTGGTATGTGGACGGCGAGGCGCTGGGCGACAGCGCTCCAGGCGGGAAGTTGTTCTTCACACCACAGCGCGGCACGCATCGCATCATCTGTCTGGACGACGCGGGAAGAAAGTCCACGGTGGAATTGCGGGTGAAGTATTACTGAGGCGGCATCTCTCCGCTGCTCATGACATGGTCTCT
Organism: Bacteroidota bacterium; assembly: GCA_035362335.1. Classification (GTDB taxonomy): domain Bacteria; phylum Bacteroidota; class Ignavibacteria; order SZUA-365; family SZUA-365; genus JAOSJT01. Next base: position 30,906 of record DAOSDL010000029.1, on the reverse strand, counting down.
AAGTCGGTTGCAGATCTGTCGTCACGCTGAGCGACGAGCCCGCGACAAGGACGTTCGGTAAGAGAAGATCGTGGTTCGGGCTCGGAGTCGAAGCGTCGTGCAACTGGCTACCGAGGCTTCGATCCGCCCCGGCGAATGTTCCACTCCGCGCCAGAATCACTCAGTACCATCTCGGACAAAGATGCTCGGCGCTGCGCTCAGCCTGACGATACCTCAAGGCGCTATTGAGGATTGCCAATGCCCGCACTGCGCTGAGCGACGAGCCCGCGCGACCATCCTTGCAAGCCGCACTGACTACGTTCGGGCTCGGAGACGAAGCGTCATTCACGAGTCAAACCGGCGTTAGCGCTGGTTAACAGATTCAGGCCGCTTGCGCATCGCCGGCCGGCCTCGGCTCAGAGATCGTCGAGCATGTCTTCCACTTCCTCGATGCGGCGCTCGATGCGGTCCTTGCCATCCTGTGTGAAAACGGAAAGATCCATCGATTTCTGCCGAAGCACCCAGGCGGCCTCCTTGCGCGCATTGGTTTCGTCTCCCAGCTTCGCGTGCATCAAGGCAATTTTCGCCCGCGCTTGCAGCTCGATGTAGCGCCGTTCGCGCACCTCGCCGTCGATGGAGGCCACGATGCGCTGATAGGCCTCGCGCGCCAGACGCCAATCTTCCTTGCCCTCGGCGGCCGACGCCAGACCCCAGAGAAAGAGGCGATTGCCGGGGAATTGCTTGAGTATCGCCTGCGCGCAATGTATCGCGTCGTTCCAGCGCTCTTCTTCGATGTAAATCCAGATCAGCGCGTTGGTCGCCTGCGCGCCGGTGTATACGGCCTTGCGCTCGGCTTCGCGCAGCATGGCGATGCCTTTTTCGCGTTCGTCGTCCATCAGCGGCGTCCAGGTCAGAAAGCGCATGTTGCGGCTTTTCCAATACGCGTACGTGCCGATGCCCGTGCGCGCGTCCCAGGCGTCCGCGTCCTTCTGCACGGCTTGCTCGAGATAGCCGGTGGCGCTCAGGCCGTGTTGCAACCCCTTCAGCCAATTCTCGCCGTCGCGAAAATGGTAGTAGGCCACATAACTCTTGGCCATGCCGAGATAGTACTGCCCCTCGGCGGTGGCTGCGATGGCTTCGGCGTGGCGCCGCGTCTGCTCCAGTAAACCGAGGTACTGCTTCGCGTGCACCGGCGTTTCGAAATCCAGCGACATCACTTGCAGCAGCACCGCTTTGTTGAAATAGCCGGCCGGATGCCTGGGGAAGGTGCGTATGGCTTCGTCGAATCGCCGCATGGCCGCACGGTACTCCTGCTTCCCGGACCGCTCGATACCGTCCACGATAAGATCATGGAGCCGCGCATCGGGAATGCGCTGGGCTTCGGCGCGCCACAGCATGGCAGCGCAGGCCAACAGGGCAATGAGTGGAAACAGCTTCCTCATGCGGATTGTCGTTCTCCTTTCTCGGGAACTTGATGGGACGCCGGCGCGTCGCGGCGCAGGCGAATGCAACGCGCTTCACCGCGACGATCAGTCTTCACCGCCGTCCTCGGTCACATTATTCGCTTCCTCGTCCACGCTGTCCGCGTCCTCGTTCACGCTGTCCGCATCTTCGTTCACGCTGTCCGCATCTTCGTTCACGCTGTCCGCTGACTCGTTCAATTCAGTCGCATCGTCATCGGGATGGAACCAGGCATGCACGCGTTTCGCGGCGGACCAGCCGACCTGCGCGGCGAGGGCTTCGACGCTGGCGTCCTGCACGCCGCGCACGGAGCCGAATGTGCTGAGCAAGAGTTGTGCGCGCTTCGGACCCACGCCATCGATTTGCTCCAGTTCGGTCTGCAACGTGGCTTTGCTGCGGCGCTCGCGGTGATAGGTGATGGCGAAACGATGCGCCTCGTCGCGGATGCGTTGCAAGAGCCGCAATCCGGGAGAGGTTTTTGGAATGTTCATCGGCAGCTTCTCTCCGGGCACGAACACTTCCTCCAGGCGCTTCGCCAGTCCGATCACCGGCAGCGTGCCGAGTCCGAGTTCACGCAACACTGCCACGGCCGACGAAAGCTGTCCCTTGCCGCCATCGATGACAACGAGATCGGGCAGGGGGGTGCCTTCCTCGAGCACACGCGTGTAGCGGCGGGAAACCACCTCGCGCATTGATGCGAAATCATCCACGCCTTCCACCGTGGCGATGGCGAACTTCCTGTACTCGCTGCGACGGGATTTGCCATCGAGAAAAGACACCATCGACGCCACCGTTTCAGCGCCCTGAAAATGGGAGATGTCGAAACATTCGATGCGCCGTGGCGGATGGGGCAAATGCAGATCGCGCTGCAGGAACTCCACGGATTTCGGGAGCATGGCATCCGTTTTCATTTTCTGCAGCAGGATGTCGTTGAGCAGAAAACGCGCATTGGCGGCGCACATGGCGTGCAGTTTCTGCTTGTCGCCGATTTTCGGCACAACGATGCTCACACGCATTCCCGCGCGCTCGCGCAGCCACTCGCTCACGGCCTCAGCGCCATCCAGTTCTTCGCCGAGCAGGATTTCCGGCGGAATGTCCAGCGTCTCCGAGTAATAGCGATGCAGCAGATGCTCGACGATATCCGCTTCCTCCTCCACATCCGCGCCGGTGAAGGTGAAACTCTGCTTTCCCACCACTTTGCCATCGCGGATGCGGAACACCATGCCCACGGCATCGGCGTCCTTGCGGGCCAGGGCGATCACGTCGCGGTCCTTGAAATCGTTGGACGCCACTTTCTGCTTGTCCTGATAGGTTTGCAAGGCCTGGAGGCGATTGCGCAAATCCGCGGCTTTCTCGAATTCCAGGCGCTCGGCGCAGGAGCGCATCTCCTCTTCCAGCATCTGTCGCAGCACGCGCGTCTTGCCCTTGAGCAATTGCTCGACCTGCGCGATCATCGCGCGGTAGTCATCGCCCGACACCAGCGCTTCGCAGGGTCCCTGGCATTTGCGGATGTGGTAGTCGAGGCAAAGCGTCACCTTGCGGCGGGCGATCATCTCATCGTCCAAGCGGTAGTCGCAACTCCGTATGGGAAAAATGCCACGAATGGTGCGCAGCATGAGATGCATCGCTTTCACATCGGAATACGGACCGAAATAGCGCGAGCCGTCGCGTATCACCCTGCGCGTGGGGAAGATGCGTGGAAACGGCTCGTTGGTGATTACGATGTAGGGGTAACTCTTGTCGTCCTTGAGGCGGATGTTGTAGCGCGGCGCATGCTCCTTGATGAGATTGTTCTCCAGCAGCAGCGCCTCCACTTCGGAATCGGTGACCGTCAATTCCAGATCGGCGATTTTCGACACCAGCACATCGCGCTTGGGATCGGGCGCGCCACGTTCCTGAAAATACGAGCGCACGCGCGAGCGCAAATTCTTCGCCTTGCCGACGTAGATGATGCTGCCTTCGGCATTGAAAAACTGATACACGCCCGCCGAGGTCGGCAGGGTGTTCAGTTTATGCTGAAGTATGTCCGGCAGGGGAGAATCGCTCATTGCTGTACATGTACCCCGAGGGCGGCTTGCCGTGATGCGGCGCGGGTCCCGCGGTGAGGCGGGACCCGCGTGCGGAACCGGACCCGCGATCCTCGATCAGGATGCGGGCTGACAGATTTCCACCAGCACGCCGCCGGCGGATTTGGGATGAATGAAGGCCACCAGATAGTTGTCGGCACCCATGCGGGGTTCCTCGTCGATAAGACGGACTCCGGCATCCTTGAGGCGACGCAACTCGGCGTGAATGTCATCCACTTCGAAGGCCATGTGATGAATGCCTTCGCCGCGCTTGTCGATGAATTTGCTGATCGGGCTGTCTTCGCTGATGCCCATGGTGAGTTCAATGTTGGTGTCGTCGACATGAAAACTGCTGACGTCCACCTTCTGTTCGGCCACGCGTTCCACATGCGAGGGATGCATGCCGAGCAGGGTTTCGAAGGTGCTCTGTGCTTCGTTGAGATCCTTGACGGCGATGCCGATATGCGCGATGCGCTTGATCATTGCTGCTACCTGATAAATGAACATACTACGTCGCCCACTGGCGATTCCACAATGTACCGAAAAGCGGGCATTTGCGCGAACCCCTTCGCGCGCCCCGCGCGCTCGCCGAGGGGCAAAAAAAAACCGGAGTCGAAACTCCGGTTGTAGAGGGCGGTGGATGTCCGCTCTCAGAGGAACTTGTTGCAGTTGCGAATCATGCGCTCGGCGGGCACACGCAGCGTCTCGATGTCTGTGAGACTCAATACGCGCTCGAACTGCTCGCGGGCGTCGCGGTAGCGCTTCATGCCGAAATAGGTCTCGCCCATCCAGTACACGCTGCGCACCTGCAGCAGGGCGTCGGGCGCCTGCTCGGCGATTTCCTGAAACAGACTGAGGGCGGTGCTGTAGCGACGCGCCTCGAAATTGTTGCGCGCCATCTGGAATTTCTGCAGCCAGCGCTCCAGATCGGGCTCACGTACCGGAGGAGGAGGCGGCGGCGGCGGAGGAGACACCGGTTGCGTGGCCGGTGCTGCCGGACGCTTGCCGTAACCCGTGGTGAGTGGCGAGTTGGTGGGCGCCACCATCACAAAGCGGAATTGCTCCGGCGAGAGGAATTTCAGCACGAAACCCTGGAAGGGGAAGTTGTACAGCTCGCCTTCCTCGTTGACGATGTATTCACCCTCGTTGCCAAAGAACTGCGTGCGTGCCGTGGTCAGGCGCCAGCGATGCCCGTCGAAGAGAAACTGGTTGTCGAGAGGCAAAATGCCGTTGCCGATAATGCCCATCTCGATCACGGCGTAGGAACTTGGATTGAGGACGAAATAAAATGTGGAATTCTGCGGCGGAAGGTAGACGATCGGCGATGTGCCCTTCTGGAAAATGTAGGGAACGTTCGCGCGGTCGAGCACATTGCGCGCTTCGCCCCATTGCATGCCGAGCGAAACGCCGTGAATGGCCATGTTCAGACTGGTCATTCCCTCCGGAAGCTGCGTGAGCGATTGCTGCGCGATGTCGAACATGGCGGAGCTCTGCGCCGGGCAACGTCCGGGTGCCACGAGAAGCACCATCACGATCAACAGGCCGGCGAATGGTGCGGCGAGTGCGCGTGTATGGTGTGCGTTGCGTGATGTCATGAAGGCCTCCGGTGAAGTATGGCGTGCGAAGCGTACTCTGAACCAGTTGTGCGGATCACAACAGGCGATCACGCAATTCCACCTTCAGATCGGCGATGCGGGGAATGTCCACACCGGGCTCCTTGTATCCGATGATGTAGTCCTCATCGATTTTCACGCGCACCGTGCGGCGCCCGTACGTGAACTTCACCGAAATGCGTGTGCGCACTTCCACACCCTGCGACTCCACCGTCTCGTGCAACCATTCGGATTTCATGTATCCGTCGTCGCGCGACAGCGTCTCGAACTGATATCCGCGCGTGAGCAGCGCATCCACAACCACCATCCAGGCTTCGTTGTACTCAAGACCGTCGCGGACCTCGTAGGTGATCCAGTTGTCGGTATCATCCGTGACGATGGGCTGGCAGCCGAAGAGGAACGGCACCCCCAGCAGGACGAGGAAGGATACGATAGCGAAGCGTTTCATGTACTGGCTCCTTGAAGTGTGTATCTCTGACAGTCTCGATGTGACGCGTGAGGCCTAGCGTGGACTCAGGCAGCGCTCCAGCAACTGCAGCAACTCGCGGTGGAGGGCCTGTACCGAAGGCCGTGCGGCGGCCTGCGGTTTTTGACCCTGATAACTGAAATCCTTGGGCGCGTTGCCCGGCGTCGTGCTCATACATTCCTCGTTGCGCAGGCGCAAACTCGACACGTACCCCGGGGAGAGGCAGTAGAGTCGCGCCAGCGAATCGATGACAGCGGTGTTCGCGGTGTAATAATCACGCGGACCCGGATTCGACGGCAACGGCCAGGGACGCGACGTCGCGCTGCGCTCGTTGTCCCACACCGACCCGGCCGGCGGCAGCGTGCGCTGCACGCGCTTCTCCTCGATGATCACCTGCTTCGGTGCCTCCTTGCGCGGCGCCTCCTGACGCGGCGCGCGATTCCACGAGGATTCGATCGATCCCTGCTGCGCTTGCGCGCGCAGCGACGGTGTGAGCAGCAGTGCCAGAATACCGATCAGGAAGAAATGGACGATGATTCGCATGGGCACCTCGACTCGGCCGGGACCGCGAAGGGTCCGGGACGCATGGAAAAATTCTGAGTATGTTGTCGTGTTATGAATGACTCAAATACACGCGGATGTTTCGTATGCTGAAACCTAGCTTTTAACGGCTTAAAAGTCAATAGAAGGGAAGCTGAAGCTCCGAAAGTTCTGGAAGCCGCGCTTCATTTCCTCATTGTCCTTCGCGGCTTATCATCGCCGCATTCATTCGCCACGCGAGGTGGCGCGGGTGAGCCTCGGAGAATCAGGACTCTGTCGCCGTCGCGTCGGCGTCCTCTTTGATGTCCTGCTCCATCGCCGCGCGGGCGATATCGGCTATGCTGTCACTTTCCTGAAGGTTGATCAGACGCACGCCCTGCGTGTTTCGGCCCATGACGCGGATACTGCGCACGTGCTGGCGGATCACCTGGCCCTTGGTGGAAATGATGACGAGATCGTCCTGATCCGACACTTCCTTGAGACCGATCACCGGACCTGTCTTGGGCGTGATGTTCATGGTGATCACACCCTTGCCGCCGCGGCGCGTGTGGCGGTAATCCGACACCTCGCTGCGCTTGCCGTAGCCATGCTCGCTCACCACCAGCACATTGCTGTTGGCGCGGCAGATGATCATACCGATCACGTAATCGTCGTCGGCGAGGGAAATGCCCTTGACACCGGTGGCGTTGCGTCCCATGTCGCGCACATCCGTTTCGGAGAAGCGAATAGCCTGCCCCTGCCGCGTGGCGATGAGCAGATCGCTTTTACCATCGGTGATTTTGGCTTCCACCAAATCGTCGCCGGCGTCGAGGTTGATCGCGATGATGCCCGTGGAACGCGGATTGCCGTAGGCGCTCAACACGGTCTTTTTCACCGTGCCCTTTTTCGTGGCCATGACAATGAATTCGGTGTCAGTGAATTCTTTCACCGTGACGAAGGCCGCGATGTTCTCGTCCTTCTGCTTGTTGATGAGATTGACGATGGCGCGTCCACGCGCGAGTCGTCCGCCCTCGGGCACCTCGAACACCTTGAGCCAGTAACAGCGGCCCTTGTCGGTGAAGAACAGGATGTAGTGATGCGTCGACGCGATGAACATGTGTTCGACGAAATCATCCTCACGCGAAGCCGACCCGGCCACGCCCTTGCCGCCGCGCCCCTGCCGACGGTAGGTGCTCACCGGCGTGCGCTTGATATAGCCCTGATGACTGATGGTGATCACCACGTCCTCTTCGGCGATCATGTCCTCGAGCTTGAAATCGGCGTAGTCGTAGATGATCTCGGTGCGCCGCTCGTCGGCGAATTTGTCGCGCAACGCACGCAGTTCGTCGCCAATGAGCTGCCAGCGGAGCTGGGCGTTGTCGAGAATGCCGCGCAGACGGGTGATGAGCTTGATGGTTTCCTTGTACTCGTCCTCGATCTTGCGGCGCTCGAGTCCGGTGAGGCGCTGCAAGCGCATGTCGAGAATGGCCTTGGCCTGAATCTCGCTCAGCTTGAAGCGCTTCATGAGGTTGTTGCGCGCTGTCTCGACATCCTTCGATTTCTTGATGGTCTCGATCACCTCGTCGATGTTGTCGAGCGCGATGATGTAGCCCTCGAGAATGTGGGCGCGGCGTTCGGCCTCGGCAAGTTCGAAGCGCGTGCGGCGCACCACCACCTCGTGGCGGAAATCGAGGAAATGCTGCATCATTTCCTTCAGCGTCAGTACCTTGGGACGTCCGTCCACCAAGGCCAGCATGATGGTGCCGAAGGTGACCTGCATCTGCGTGTGCTTGTACAGGTTGTTGAGCACCACCTCGGGATTGCCGTCGCGCTTGGTTTCGATCACGATGCGCATGCCGTCGCGATCGGACTCGTCGCGGATATTGGTGATGCCGTCGATCTTGCCGCCTTTGACCAACTCGGCGATTTTCTCGATGAGATTGGCCTTGTTGACCTGATAGGGCAATTCGCTGATGATGATGTTCTCGCGACCATTCTTCAGCGTCTCGATATTGGCGCGGCCGCGCACGAGCACTTTGCCGCGTCCGGTGAGATAAGCATCCTGCACGCCCTGATAGCCGAAGATGATGCCGCCGGTGGGGAAGTCGGGGGCCTTGACGAATTTCATCAAATCAGTGACAGGCAATTCGGGATTGGCGATGAGAGCGAGCAGTCCATCCACCACCTCGCCGAGATTGTGGGGCGGGATGTTGGTGGCCATGCCCACGGCGATGCCGCCCGAACCATTCACCAGTAGATTGGGAAGCAGGGCCGGCATGACGCGCGGCTCCTGCAGCGACTCGTCGAAGTTCGCCGTGAAGTCCACGGTGTCCTTCTCGAGGTCGCGCAAAATCTCCAGCGCGATAGGGGAGAGCCGCGCCTCGGTGTAACGCATGGCCGCGGCCGAGTCGCCGTCCACCGAACCGAAGTTTCCCTGTCCCTGCACCAGCGGGTAGCGCAGCGAGAAATCCTGCACCATGCGCACCATGGTGTCGTACACCGCCGAGTCGCCGTGAGGATGGTACTTGCCGAGCACCTCTCCGACGATACGGGCGGATTTCTTGTACGGCCGATTGGGCATCAATCCCAATTCGCTCATGCCGTAGAGAATGCGGCGATGCACGGGCTTGAGGCCGTCGCGCACATCAGGAATGGCGCGTGCCACGATCACCGACATCGAGTAGTCTATGTAGGAGTTCTTCAGCTCGTCTTCAATGCTGACGCGGAGGATCTTTTCGGAGGCAGTGGACATTGGTCCTTCGAAGGAATCTGAATGAATCAGTATATCACATAAATTTACGGAATTTTGGCGATTCGGGAAAGCGGGGAGCGAAGTGATTTCGGATTGCGGATGGTGGATTCCGCCCCCGCTCATCCGTCCCTCCCGTGTCGCATCCCCGTCAACGAGTGGCCACCGCTGCATGGGAGCGGCCGCGCGGGCCGGGAGCGGCTGGACTTGCTCGCGTTCTTTCCGCCCGTCGACTCCGCCGCGTCAATTTTTATTTCTCGGCCGGAGGAACAATATTCCGGAATGGTTCCTACTGCATCGAAACCCATTGGTGAATACGACAACATACGGGATATCGCGGCGTCCTTCTACGCGCATCTCGAAAGCGAAGGCAAGCACCTCAACACGATTCGCTCGTACAGCAACGACATCAAGCAGTTCGTGGCCTGGGCCGACAGCACCTTCGGCGAGGAGTTTGCCATCGCGGAATTGACGCGCAGCGACATTCAGGATTTTCGTGGCTTCCTGCTGACGCGCAATTCCTCGCCGGCGTCGGTCAATCGCAAGATCACCGCGCTGCGGCAGTTCTTCGAGTACTGTACGGCCGCTGGATTGATGCCGGCGAATCCCGCCTCCGCCATTCTCGGCATCAACGCCGAGCCGCGCACCCCGACGGTGCTGCAGCGCAAGGATGCGCTGCTCTTCGCACGTACGGCCGAGCGCGGCGCCTCGCCGCTCGATGCGGCGGTGGTCCTGTTGCTGCTGCACGCGGGTCTGCGCAGCAGCGAATTGTGCGCCTTGACCGTGGCCGATGTGCACATGACGCCGCGCGAGGGCCGCGTTTTTGTGAAGGGTTTGCGCGGACGCACCACGCGCTTCGTGTATCTGAGCATGCGCGCGCAAAACGCCTTGCGCCAGTACATGCGCTGGCGTGGCATTTCCGTACTCGCCAAGCGCCTGCGCCGCGAACCGCTGTTCCTCAGTTACGAAGGGGCGCCGCTCACACAACAGGCGGTGGATCAGATTGTCAAGCGCATCGGCAGGCAGGTGGGCATACCGGACATCACGCCATCGATGTTGCGCAACACTTACGCGGCAACGCAATTGCAATCGGGCAACTCACCGGAGTTCGTGGCGCGCAGCATGGGTGTGGCCTCGCTGAAAACCCTCAAGCGGCTCAAGGACACGCTGGGCGAGGACCAGGACGAGCCATGACCGCCATTCCGCCCGATGTGTTGTTGCGCATGTACGCGTCGGGCGTCTTCCCGATGGCCGACGGCAAGGACGGCGAAATCTACCTCTACAGCCCCGACCCCCGCACCATCATCCTTCCCGAACATTTCCACGTCCCGGACTCCCTGCGCCGCACCTGGCGCTCGGGCCGCTTCGAAATCCGTTTCAACACCTGCTTCGACGCGGTGATGCGCCAATGTGCCGCCCGCGATGAAACCTGGATTTCCGACGACATCATCCGCAGTTATGTGCTGCTGCACGAGCGTGGCGCGGCCCACAGCGTGGAGGCATGGCGCAACGGCGCGCTGGTGGGTGGTCTGTACGGTGTGGCGCTCGGCGGGGCATTCTTTGGAGAATCGATGTTCCACATCGAACGCGACGCGTCGAAAATTGCGCTCGTCGCGCTGGTGGAGCACATGCGCGTCCGCGGAATGACCTTGCTTGATGTGCAATACAGCACGCCGCATCTGCGCCGCTTCGGTGCGGAGGATGTTCCGCGAGCGCGCTATCTCGAATTGCTGGAGGAGGCGCTGGTGTTGGAGGTGTCGTGGGGAGGGAGTGAGTCGTGAATCGTGAATCGTGAATCGTGAAACGTGAAACGTAAGGAGTGCGGCGCTGCTGTTGCAGGCGGGCGATGAGCGCGGTGTGGTGAAAAGGGAAAAGGGCGAAGCGACTCGTTTGTTCTTCGCTGTTATCAGACTGCGTGGTCCTATTTCAGGTTTTCAGCGAGGCGGCTGAATACTGGATACATTCGAAGCGGAGAGCGCGAAGAGGATGGGTTGAGGGCGCAATTCGCAGTGACAGTGCTGGCCGCGATCCACGGCTCTCAGGACAATCACGCCGCCTGCGCCAGGTTCATTGTCTCGCGTGTGACGAGGACGACGAAAGTCGGAGTGTGACTAATCCGATTCACCATGTGATGCGGGAATGCGCGCGATCTCCACAAGCATATCCCCGCACCCACAGAAGAGTAGTTTCACCCTTTTACACGCTTCACGCTTCACGCTTCACGATTAACGATTAACGATTAACGCTTCACGATTAACGCTTCACGACTCCGCTACACGTCTTCGAACGCCTTCCCGAGCAGCTGCTGCGTGATCTCGCCGGGGGCGGGGAGGGGGATGACATTGCCGACCTGGGAGGCGACGAAGGCGGCGACGGCATTGGCGAAGTACACGGCGTTGGGCATGCGCTTGTGATTGTTGAGCGCGTAGTAGAAGCCCGCATGCCAGGCGTCCTGCGCACCCGTGGGATCGACCATCTCGGCCTCCACCGCGGGAACGCGCACAACCTTCACGCCATCGCTGACCAGGGCGCCCTGCTTGCCCATGCTCATCACCACATGCTTCGAGCCCATATCGTGATAATGCTTCAGGTACTCCTCACGCGTGCCCTTGCCGAACAGGTTTTCCGCATCCTCGATGGTGGGCGTGAGTATATCCGCGAATTGCAGCGTTTTCTTGATCGTCTGCTGCGCTTCGTTGCGATCGCGCCAGATGGCGGGATCGTAATGCGGCTGAAATACGGTGGTGGTGGATTCCAATTTTTTCGACAGGCGCAGCATTTCAAACACGCTGTGCCGGGCCGGATGCTTGAGCAAGAGAAAGCCGCTACCGTGCACGATGCGCGAGGATTGCGCGAGCAGCACATGCTCCTTGGTGTTGTGCAACTGCCAGTCGGACAGCCGGTAATACGAGGACTGCACAAGCCCCGCATTGCGCGCGCTGAAGAGTATGCTGGTCTGATGATCGCGCGAGAACTGCAAGCCCGACGTCCCCACCTTGTGTTGCCGCAGGACGTTCTGTACGAACATGCCCAGGGCGTCGGCGCCGAGGCACGCCACGCAATTCGACTTTCCGCCCAGCATGGCGTAGTACATCGCGATCAACGCGGCCGAGCCCGTGATGCGGCGTGTGAAGGTGGTGGCTTCGGGCAGTGTGGCTCCTTCAGTCCACATCTCCACATAGGCCTCGCCCACGGTGGTGAGATCATGTACGACTGCGGGAGGTGCTTTCACTTCGTTCATCCCTGTTGCTCCTCTATTCGTCAGAAAAGAAAGCCGAACGGCATGGGAAACGTCAATCGGGAATATAACACCTGCCCGCCGTATCGCAAAGCATGAACTCCCGGCTGCTTCGGCGGCTCGTACGCCACACGACCGCATCCCGAATTGATGCACGCACACCCCATGCCGAGGCGCGCTTCGGGTCCTTGTGAAGCATCGGCGCCTGCGCGAAACACCGCGGCGGAATTGGATATTACCCCTCCCGCGAATATATTCATCCGTTTATGGTAGCCGAGCGCATCGCAGATATCGAACGACGTATTACCGCTGCCTGCGAACGCGCGGGACGGCCCCGGACGGACGTGCGATTGGTGGCGGTGACGAAAACGCAACCCGCCGACGTGGTGAACGCCGCAATAGCGGCGGGGCTCGTGGACATCGGCGAGAACCGTGTGCAGGAGTATCGCGGCAAATGCGATGCGTTGCTGCCACACCGTTTTCACATGATCGGCCGCCTGCAGGCCAACAAGGTGCGGCATATCGTGGATGTGGTCCACCTGATTCATTCGGTGGATTCGCTGGAACTCGCACGCGAAATCGACCGCAGGGCGGCAGCCATCGGTCGCGTCGTCGACATCCTCCTGCAGGTGCACACCAGTGCCGAGGAAACGAAAGCCGGTGTCGCAGCGGACGAGGCCGAGGACGTGGCCCGTGCCCTTGCAACCCTGCCATGGGTGCGCGTGCGCGGATTGATGACCATCGGTTCGCTGGTGGATGAGGCGGAACTCGTGCGGCCGGAGTTCCGTCTGTTGCGCGCGCTGCGCGAGCGGCTCGCGCCGCTGTTTCCCGCTGGTCAATGCTCGGAGCTTTCCATGGGCATGACCGGGGATTTCGAGGTAGCGATTGAGGAAGGCGCGACGATGCTGCGCATCGGTAGCGCATTGTTTGGTCCCAGAGCATGAGGTAACACGATGGACGCGGAACACATCGCCGGAAGGACCTTCAAACAGGTGCGCAAGGGCTTCGACCCGAAGGAAGTGCGCTCCTACATCCATGCGCTCGCCACCGAGCTGCTCGCTCTTGCCGAAGAGAACAAGGCCATGCGCGCGGAAATTCTCGCGCTCGAAACGCAACTCGGCCAGTCGCGCGACATGGAGAAACGCGTGCGCGCGATGCTCGCCGAATTGCAGCGCGCCACCAAAAACATCAGCGGGCACGCGCAGGCCACAGCCATTGCGGCGGGCTACAAAGTGGAGCAGGAGCGCAAAGCCGTGCTGGAACAGGCGCGCCGCGAAGCGGACATTGTGATCCGCGATGCCGAACGTCGCGCGGAACGCGTTGTGGCCCAGGGCAACGAGCGGCTCGCCACGCTGCAACAGCAGATCGATTTGATCGAAACGCGGAAAATCGCGCTGATCAGCCGCATGAAGGCCATTCTGCGCGCGCAAACGGATTTTCTTGCCGCGCTCGAACACACTCCGCGCAAAAGCGCCGGCGGCATGCTCGGCGCGCGCAAAACGCGCGAAGGTCTCGACGCGGGCGACCTGAACGATATCATTGAACGACTCGAGGATCGGGAGAGCTAATCCATGTCCGAATTACGCAGTATGATGGACGAAGCCGTACGCTACATCCGTTCGCACACCGCCGTGCAACCCGCGGTGGGCATCATTCTCGGCACGGGCCTCGGTGGCCTTGTTGCCGAGATCGAGGATGGCGTCGCGCTCGATTATCAGGACATTCCCCATTTTCCCATTTCCACCGTGGAATCGCATCACGGTAAACTGATTTTCGGCCATATCGCCGGCAAACCGGTGGTGGCCATGCAGGGGCGCTTCCATTACTACGAGGGCTACACGCTCAAGCAAGTCACCTTTCCCGTGCGTGTGATGCACGCACTGGGAGTGCGTACGCTGCTCATCTCCAACGCGGCCGGTGGCATGAATCCACTGTTCCGTCGCGGTGATATCATGATGATCTGGGACCACATCAATCTCATCGGCGACAATCCGCTGATCGGTCCCAACGACGACACGCTGGGTCCGCGTTTTCCCGACATGAGTCAGCCCTATGACGCAGGCTTGATGGCGCTTGCGCACGATGTGGCGCTGTCCGCCGGTATACCGCTCAAGCAGGGCGTGTTCGTGGCTGTGGCCGGACCCAATCTGGAGACGCGCGCGGAGTACCGCTTCCTTCGCGGCATCGGGGCCGACGCGGTGGGTATGTCCACCGTGCCCGAAAACATCGTGGCCATACACATGGGCATGCGTGTGCTGGCGTTTTCCATTATCACCGACGAATGCTTCCCCGACGCGCTCGAAGCGGTGGATGTGCCCGCCATCATCAAAGTGGCGAATGAAACCGAGCCCAAACTGCGCAGCATCATGCAGGGCGTGATCGCCCGCCTCGAGGTGTAAGCGGTGGTCCCGGAAAAGGAGGATGTGGCCAGTGTGCTGCGTCTGCTGGCGGTGCTGCTGATCGTGGCGATTCTCGTGGTGATCGCCACCACGCGTGTTGTACCGCTGCCGTTCATCGGTGCGTTGCCGGGCGATCTGCGCATCACCCTCCCCGGCGTGCATCTGTATTTGCCACTCACGAGCAGCGTACTGATCGGCTTGCTCCTCACCGCGCTGGTAGCGGTGATTCACGGTTTTTCCAACAACAACGACTGATACTTCATCCATGTCCAGGTTCGAACCATTTCCCGAGAAATTTTCCTATGCGGAACTCGAGCAGCAGGTGCTCGCTTTCTGGAACGAGCAACAGGTGTTCGAGAAAAGTCTGCACGAGCGTGCCTCCGGCGCATCCTTCACGTTTTACGAAGGCCCGCCTTCGGTGAACGGCAAGCCGGGGATTCACCACGTCATGTCGCGCACACTCAAGGATCTCGTGTGCCGCTACAAAACCATGACGGGGCATCTCGTGCAGCGCAAGGCCGGATGGGACACGCACGGCCTGCCCATTGAAGTGGCGCTGGAAAAGGAATTGCAGTTCGAGCAGAAGTCGGACATCGAGAAATACGGCGTGGCGAATTTCAACCGCAAGGCCAAGGATTTCGTCTACCATCACATCAACTACCCCGAGGGTTGGAGCACGCTCACCGAGCGCATGGGCTACTGGATCAACCTCGAAGAAGCGTACATCACCTGCACGAACGAGTACATCGAATCGCTGTGGTGGGCGCTGAAGCAATTCTACCAGAAAGGTCTGATCTACAAGGGCTTTAAAATCGTACCGCAATGTCCGCATTGCGAAACCCCGCTGGCCACGCATGAACTCGCACAGGGCTACGCCGATGTGCGCGACATGAACGTGTATGTGAAATTCCGCCTGCGCGACGAGGATGCGAACATCCTGGTGTGGACCACCACGCCGTGGACCCTGATTTCCAATGTCGCCCTGGCGGTGAATCCCTATGTCGAATACGTCAAAGCCGACGTGGCGGGGCATGGCGTGCTGTACCTGGCCAAGGACCGGCTGAGCGTGATCGCCGAGGAATACACCATCCTCGCCGAGATGATGGGAAGCGACCTGCTGGGGAAGGAGTACGAGCCGCTGTTCAGCTACGTCGAAGTGGATCGCAAGGCCTGGTACGTGCTGGCAGGGGACTTTGTGACCGTGGAGGATGGTTCGGGCGTGGTGCATATCGCCCCGGCCTTCGGTCTCGACGATTACGAAATGATGAAGAAATACGACCTGCCGTTCGTGCTGCCGGTCACCACCGGAGGACGCTTCACCGAGGAGGTGACGGACTTCGCCGGGCGTCTGGTCAAGACGCTGCAATTCGCCACGCACAAGGAAGAAGGCGCAGATCCCGACATCTTGCGTCTGCTCAAGGAGCGCGGGCGCATCTATCGCTCGTCCAAGGACTATCTGCACAGCTACCCGCATTGCTGGCGCTGCGACAACCCGCTGATTTACTACGCGCGCGACAGTTGGTACATCCGCACCACCGCGTATGCGCAGCGCATGATCGAGTTGAACAAGGAAATCAACTGGTGTCCCCCCGAGGTGGGCAGCGGTCGCTTCGGCAACTGGCTGGAGGACAACAAGGATTGGGCGCTGTCGCGTGATCGCTACTGGGGTACGCCGCTGCCGATCTGGTTGGCGGAAGATGGTTCGGACATGTTCATCGTGGGTTCGGTGGACGAGTTGCTCGAAGGGTTCATGCTGGTGGACGGCGAGCGTGTGAAGCCGAAGCGCGAGGACGTGGATTTGCACAAACCCTGGGTGGATGCCATTCTCTTCGAACGCAACGGTGTGCTGTATCGTCGTACGCCCGAACTCATCGACGTGTGGTTCGATTCCGGCGCCATGCCCTTCGCGCAGTTCCACTATCCCTTCGAGAACAAGGAATTTTTCGAGAGCAATTTCCCGTCGGATTTCATTTGCGAGGGCATCGATCAAACGCGCGGGTGGTTCTACACTCTGCATGCCATTGCGGTGGCGCTGTTCGACAAGCCGGCCTTCCGCAATCTCATCGTCAATGAGCTCGTGCTGGATAAAACGGGACAGAAGATGTCCAAATCCCGTGGCAACGTGGTCGATCCCTTCTACGTGATCGAGCGTTACGGCGCCGATGCCACACGCTGGTATCTGACGGTGAACAGTCCGCCCTGGCGGCCGACGATGTTCAACGAGCAGGACATTGAAGGCGTGCAGAAGAACATGTTCCGCGCGCTGATCAACACGTATCAGTTCTTCGCGCTGTATGCGAACATCGACGACTTTGATGCCTCGTCCGAGGCCGTGCCCCTCGAGCGCCGACCGGAGATCGACCAGTGGATTCTCAGTGAGTTGCAGGCGTTGATAGCCGCGGTGCGCGGACACATGGATGCCTACGACCCCACGCCCGCCGCGCGTGCCATCACCGAGTTCACCGTGGATCAGCTGTCGAACTGGTATGTGCGCCGCAATCGCCGCCGTTTCTGGAAAGGGGAGTTGTCCGAGGACAAACGCTCCGCTTATCAGACCTTGCATCAGTGCCTGGTGGTGGTGGCGCAGCTCATGGCGCCGTTCGCGCCCTTCCTTTCGGACATGCTGTATCGTAAACTCACCGAAGGACTGTCCGGCAGCGCGCGGCATCTCTCGGTGCATTTGAGTCTCTTGCCCGAGGCCGGCGCGGTGGATGAAGCGCTGCGTCGCAAGATGCACGACGCGCAGCGCATCGTGGCACTGACGCGCGCCTTGCGCGAGGAGACCCGCATGAAAACGCGGCAACCGCTGTCGCGCATTCTCATTGCCTCCAGCGACGAGGTGTTGCGCGCGAATATCGAAGCCATGCGCGAGGTGATTCTCGAAGAGACGAATATCAAGGACATCGAGTTCATCGCCGGCGATTCGCCCATGCTGCGCAAAAGCGTGAAACCGAATTTCAAAGCCATCGGTCCGAAATTCGGCAAATTGGTGAAGGCACTCACCCAGCGCATCGCCGCCCTGAGCGTGGACGATGCCAACGCCATCGAGGCGCACGGCGCGTTGACGCTGGACATCGACGGCACAGCGGTGACCATCAGACGCGAGGATGTGGAAATCCGCTACGAGGATATCGAGGGCTGGACCATCGGCGCGGATGCAGGCACCGTCGTGGCGCTGGATACCACCATCACGTCCGAGCTGCTTGCCGAAGGCCACGCGCGTGAATTTATCAGCAAGGTGCAGAACCTCCGCAAGGACAGCGGTCTCGATGTGACCGACCGCATCGTCATCACCGTGCACACCGGCGAGTCGCTTCTGGAAGAAGCAATTATCAGCATGGAGTCGTATATTTGCACTGAAACTCTCGCGCTGAATGTCATCCGGACCGCGGCAGCCCCGGAACACGGGGTGCAGCTCGCTATCAATGATTTACCCTGTATTGTCGGCATCGAGAAAGTCAGTGATCAGTAACCAGCGGATGTGTGAACGTACCGCCCATTAACGGAGATCGTACCATGGCAGCGAAAACGACCCCCACGACCAAAGCCGCGAAAGCGAAGGACGCCCCTGTCGCTCCCGCGAAGGGCAAGGCGGTAAAGGAAACCTCGACCAAGCCCGTGAGCACAGCCGCGAAGAAATCCGCCGGCAAGGAAGCGGACGCGACGAAGAAAGCCGCCAAGCCCGCCGCCAAGGCGGCGCCTGCGAAAGCAGCACCGTCGAAAGCCGCGCCTGCGAAAGCCGCAGCGGCAAAGTCAGCACCGGCGAAAGCTACCGCCACCAAGCCCGCCGCAGGCAAGGCAGCACCGGCGAAATCCGCAGCGCCAGCAAAAGCAGCAGCGCCAGCGAAAGCCGCCGCTCCCGCAAAACCTGCCCCCGCCAAAGTGACGAAGACTCCGGCTGGCAAGGCGCCCTCGACGAAATCCTCTGTGAAAAAAGCGGGCGAGACTACCACGGCCGCCACGAAAGTCAAAGCCGCCGCACCGAAAGCCGCAGCACCGAAAACGAGCGCAGCGAAGCCCGCACCCAAGGCCGTCGCACCGGCGAAGGAGAGCAAAGCTCCCGTCAAGACGAAAGCTCCGGCCGCCGAGCCGGCAAAGAAAAAGAGCATACCGTCGATTGTAGCTCCGATAGGAAAGAAGGCCCGTCCCTCTGCCGTGAAAGCCAAACCCGCGGCGCAGGCCGATACCGGCGAGGAAGGTGGGGAGCCCAAGAAAAAGCGCAAGTACACACGCCGTGTGAAAAAAGCACCCGCTCCCGTGCCCAAGTATCAGGGCAAGCAGGTGTCGCTGCTGAAAAAGAAAGGCGCGAAGGACGTGGCCGTCACGCGCACCACCGAGGTGAAAACCTACGCCCCCGCCGACCTCGAGTACTTCCGCGTGTTGATCATGGAGAAAATTCATGACGCGAACGAGGAGCTGCTCAGCATCGAAGAGCGGCTCATGGATTCCGCCTCCGGCGAATACAACGAGGATGCCACGTACTCCTTGCACATGGCCGATCAGGGCACCGACGCCATGGAGCGCGAGAAGGCCTATCTTTTCGCCGCCCGTGAACGCAAATTCATCTCGCATCTCACCGACGCGCTGCAGCGCATCAAGAGCGGGAATTTCGGCATCTGCATCGTGTGCGGCAATCTGATCGAGAAAGGTCGCCTCGAAGCCGTGCCCCATGCGCGCATGTGCGTTTCCTGCAAGCAGGAAACAAAGGTGCGATGAGTCGGACAAGGCGGTAGCATGCGTGTTTTGTTTCTTACCCTCGGCGTGCTGATCGCCGATCAACTCACCAAGGTGCTTGTCAAAGGGATTTCCCTGTCCTGGCTGGGTATTTCCCACGAAGGCATGCGCTATGGCGAGTCGTATGCGATTTTCGGCGATTGGTTCAAATTCACCTACATCGAAAATCCCCACATGGCCTTCGGCATCGATGTGGTGGGAAAAGTGTTTCTCATCCTTTTTGCCATTGTGGCTTCCATCGCCATCATCGTGTTATTGTACCGGCATCGCACCGATCGACTGGTGTTCCGTGTGTCGCTGGCCTGCGTTCTCGCCGGCGCGGTGGGGAATCTCATCGACAGGATTTTCCACGGCGTGCTCTACGGCACGGCGGGCTTCTTCGAGGGGAATGTGGTGGATTTCATCGATCTCGATCTGTTCGTCATCAACCTCGCGGGTTCTTCCTTCAAGTTCTGGCCCATTTTCAACATCGCCGATATGGCGGTGTCGGTGGGCGTGGTCATGCTGCTGATCACCGGATTGCCGCATAAACTCGGCACGGTGGAACAGCCCTCCGAATCCACCGGCGCCTGAACGCCGTTTCGCATACGCACCCCATGAACGCGCACGACGTCGACCCTTCCGCCATGCCCGAACTTCCGGGAGAGGAGGAAGACGTCGTGCTTTCCACCGGCGCGATTCCCGCCGACGACCCCTCCGACGAAGTAGTCTCGGATGAAGATATCCCGGACGAGGATGCCGAGGGCGACCTCCCGATCGATGTCCCGGACGCCGCCGCGGTGACGCGCTACGAATTGCGCTCGGCACCGAACGCACAGCGCGTGCGTCTGGATCAATTCATCACGCGCGGTGTGGAAAATGCCTCACGCAACAAAGTGCAGGCGCTGATCGAAGCGGGCGGCGTGCGTGTCAATGAACGAGTGGTACTCAAACCCGGCCGCCTCGTTCTTCCGGGCGACGTGGTGGAGTGCATCGTGCCCAAACCGCCTCCGCCGGACATTCTCCCCGAAGACATTCCGCTCGATATCGTCTACGAGGACGACGCGCTACTCATCGTCAACAAGCCCGCCGGCATGGTAACGCATCCCGCCTATGCGAATTACAGTGGCACGCTGGTGAATGCGCTGATGCATTACACCGGTCAACTCTCCCACGAACGCGGGCCCGAACGAGCGGGTATTCTGCATCGCCTCGACAAGGGCACCTCGGGCCTGCTCGCTGTGGCAAAAACGGATGAGGCGCACCGTTTCATTGCGAAGCAATTCTCCGTGCATGACATCGAGCGCGAATACCAGGCGATCGTGTGGGGCGGCATGCCCGCTCGCCGCGGCCTCATCGAGCAACCGCTCGCGCGCCACCCGTCGGACAGAAAGAAAATGGCGGTGGTGGAGGGAGGGAAGTATGCCGCAACCGAATACGAAGTGATCACCGACTACGGCTGGTGCTCCCACGTGCGGCTGCTGCTGCGTACCGGTCGCACGCATCAGATTCGCGTGCATCTGGCGCATCTGCGCCATCCGGTGCTGGGCGATCCCACGTATGGCGGACGACGTATTCTGTACGGCACTGTCACGACGCGCTTTAAAATGTTGGTAAATGCGTTGCTGACCCTGCTGCCGCGCCAGGCCCTGCACGCGCGTACGTTGGGGTTCGTGCATCCGGTGACGCGGGAAAAAATCCGCTTCGAGTCCGCCCTGCCCGAAGACATGCAACAGGCCCTCGCATTGATTGCCGAAGCGGCGGAGCAGTGAGGCGCGCCCAGAGCGGTAGGCAGGGGCGAAGTGGATTATGTGCGCGAAGTGGAAGGTACAGGCGAATCAGCGCGTACCGCTGAACGCCGCGTTGAGCAGTTTATACGTGAGCTTGGCGGCGACGAAGGCCGAATAGGGATTGACTTCGTCGGGTGCGAGTTCCACCACATCGAAGCCCACAATGCGCTTGCGCTTGCCGATCATGGCCAGAAGCTGCATGGTCTCGTCCCACAACAGGCCGCCGGGTTCGGGTGTACCGGTGGCGCCAAGCACCGACGGATCGAGGCCATCCACATCGAAGGTGATGTACACCTCGTCCCCCAGCGCATCCAGCACGCGTTCCTTCCAGGACTGTCCGAATACTCCTTGGCGGATTTGCCATGCGAAAAAGGTGTTGATCCCACGCTCGCGTATGGTCTCGAACTCTTCGCGGCACTGCGCGCGAATGCCCACCTGCACGATGCGCGCGGGGTCCATGAATTCGAGCACGCGCGCCATGATGGACGCGTGCGAATACGGCGTGCCTTCATAGGATTCCCGCAAATCCGAATGCGCATCGATTTGCAGCACGCTCATGCCGGGATAGCGTTCCAGATGCGCCGCTATGGGTGCGGTGGAAATGCTGTGCTCGCCGCCGAGCGTGACCACGAATTTGTCCATGTCCAGCAACGTCTTCACTGCTTCCTGCAACTGGTCGAGCATCGCGCGCCCTGTGGCCGCGCCAAAATCCAGCGCCTCCAAGGTGGCGATGCCCTTCTCGAAGCACAATTCCCGCTGATACATTTCGTCCCAGAATTCCACGTAATGCGACGCCTCGATCAGCGCTGAAGGGCCCTGCGCCGTGCCCTTGCCGTAGGATACCGTCGCCTCGTAAGGCGCTTGCAGTATCGCGATCGCCGAGCTGTCCAGTCGCGAGTGCTGATCCTCGATGCCGAGGAAGTTGTGGTCTATGCCGAGTTCCTTCATGCGCGATGCTGTCCTTTCAGGGTGCGATGACGATGGCGGTTCTGTGTCGCGTCCCGTCGGCGTCGATCAGCACATGGTACACGCCCGGCGCGAGCATGTGCGATGGCAACGCCAGCGTGCCTGTTCCAGCGGTGAGTGTGCGACCGAGCCGGGCAACGGATTGCCCGATGCTGTTGAACACTTCGACGCTCACCTCCTGGTCCTGGCGGGCGGCATAGGGCAGCGACACAGTGGCGCCCGCGGTGGCAGGAAGAGGATAGGCCGCTCCGATATCGAAACGCGCGGCGATTCCGGCCGCGTCGTTGGAGAGAATGGGGGGAAGCGAATAGCTGATGCGCACGGTGGCGCTGCTGTCGGTGAGACCGAGCAACAGAATGCGCAACCCGGTGCGAATGGTGTCCGAGCCGAAAATGAAGTCCGGCGTGGGATTCTTCAATACCGACAGCTCCGGACGCTTTTCGGTGAATGCCGCACGTTCGTCCCCGGCCCACCCCTCGGCCCAGTAAATCTTGTTGCCGATAGGAATGCGCTGAAAGCGCGTGTAGCCACGCAGCGCGTTGGGAGCGATGGGGAAAATGGACTGCGTCGCGCTGTCGAGACGCCAATCGAAGCGTCCCTCGGCACTGGTGATGCCGATGGTTTTGCTGGATTTGTCAATGGAATCGTAGATGCGGTAAATGTACAGACCCTCCACCGGCGCCGTGTCCCACTTCGACTTTTTCGCGCGGAATTCGAGACTGTAGTAACTGCGAAACGCCTGCGGCACGGGAAGTAAAAAGGCCTCGCCCGTGGTGACGTAATCCCGCATCGTGATGGTGGTATCCACTCCGGCGGTCAGGCCGGTGAAACTCGTGTATCCGGCGATCTGCCGCTCGAAACTGTTCATGGCGTCGCCGTTGCCGGCATGGGCCATCACTCCGAGGCCACCGTACAGCTCCGCGGGATGGGCTTCGCCAAACAGCTTGTGCCCGATTTCATGGACGGATGTGCGGAACACATAATCAAAATCCGGTATCCAGCCGTTTCCCGGCGCGCGACAAATCGACACGCCCGAAGCGGCGGCATCGTTGGCCTGGCCGCTGCCACCGTAAACGAAACGGGCGAGCGAGCCATCCACGAACTTGTAGCCCGCAAAGCCGAGGTCCGAAACACCACTGTAGGGCATGAAATACGGATTGGTGATGCGGCGGAAAATCACGATGATCAAATCCACCTGGCCGTCCTGCTCCGCTGTCACATCGTACATTTTCCCCTGTGAACTCCAGAGATCGTACTGCCCGAAATCGATGCTCTGATCGAGCGAGTCGATGATCTCCTTGATCGCATCCCCGAAGCGGCGCTCCCAATAAATGTAGCCGTCCTCGGTGTTGCGCGTGGTCATATTGTGCGGGAAAATGTCGAGCCGCAGATCCAACGCCCCGTTCGACATGTCGTGGAAGTACTCGTGCAGGCGCGAGGTGTATGCTTCGGCCCAGCTCGGCACGCGCCCGAGCGGCCATGTCTCATCCTGCCTGTCATCGTTCAATGTCTGCGCAAACACCACAAGACCGCGCACCTGTCCGCGCATCGGCAGATACGCTCCGTTATGCGCGGCAATGCCCGAGGCGTGGATATCCGGCGCTCCCGCCGAGGCGTGTTCTTTCGCATGCGCGGACTCGCGCATGCCGCAGGTGAACTCCTGCGCGACGACTGTGGAGGCGAGTGTGAAATAAACAGGGATGAGAAGGGCCAGGATCGGATGGATGTGCCTGCGCATATGTGCTTCGGGATGACGGTGGTTCGTTGTCAGGGTTTGCTGCCGGAGACGATGATCGTGGTCCATTTGCGAATAAATGCAACACTCAATCTATCCAGAATACGCCAAAGAGGAAAGGGCAGAAAGGAGAGCAACGAGGAGAGGCGAGAGTAGAGGAAAAGCTTGCCTATCACTCGCTCGAAACGCGTTTGGACGAAGCCCGCCTCGGCAAACGCTCGCAGATGCGCTTCTTCGTCAAAGCTGTGCAAATGCGCGTTGAGCGGCGTCACCTGATTGCAATGGATGCACAACGCGTAGCGCAGGCGCTCGCGGTACGGCGTACTCACCACGAGACGGCCTTCTCCACGCAAACAGCGCCACGCCTCGCGCAGCAGAGACAGGGGCTCGTTGACATGTTCGAGCACTTCGGAGGCGATGATCAGATCGAAACTTCCGTCGCGGAACGGGAGCAGGGTGGCGTCGGCGGCGACGCACAGCACGCTATCGCCATACCGCGTGCGCAACTCCGCGAGATTGCGTACGCCCATGTCCACAGCGACAGGTGCTGGCAGTCCTTCCTTAGCGCAGGCCTCCGCCAGCCAGCCATTCCCGCTGCCAAGATCGAGGATGCGCTGGCCGGCACGCGGCCGCGCCGCGGAAAACACCGCCTGCTGAATGCGTCGCGCCGCGTCGGCATCCGCGCGGCCCCGCTCTTCGAAATAATCGAAATGCCGGGCGTCTTCCTGATAATGCTGTGTGGGATTGCTCAGTCGCATGCATTCAATTTACCGGCGGTTGCGGGACGAAGCAACAGACTGCATACCGCGGCGATCGCATCGCGAGGCGCATTGTACGGGACGGTGTCCGTGGCTACATTATTCCTTCGCCACGGGTACCCGTGGCGACTCGTATCACGTGTCCGCAGGTGCAATGCAGATTCACGCAGCGCTACTCGAAGATCTTCAGCACATTCGTCTCGATTGTTCCGAAGCTCCCTCCGCGTTCCTGGCTTCCGATATCGTCCTGGTTCCGCACGCACACATTCAGTCGTTGCGGGTCGAGGGGCTGTCGCTTGTACTCGAAGTGGAAACACTCGACGCCTCGCTCAGCTATGTGGTGTTGCCGCGGGGACATGGCATGTTGCCGGTGGATCCCGCGCCGTGGTTGGATTCGCTGCGGCCGCAAGGTCCCTTCGGGTGCAGTGTCGAAGAGGAGTACTATGTGTTTCGCGTCTTCGCGCCCCGCGCCGCCTGCGTGCGCCTCCATCTGTATCTGCGTCCCGAGGACGCGGAAGGCGATCGTTATGACATGGAACGCGAAGCCGAGGGGGTGTGGTCGATCGCCTTGCCGAAGGGCATGACCGAGTGCTGGTACGGTTACAGTGTGGATGGACCACGCGGCGAAGGTGAAATGTTCAATCCCGCCATCGTGGTGGGCGATCCTTACGCGGTCGGCGTGGCCACGTTGAACACCTTTCGCCACACGGGACGCGCCTTGCTGCCTGATCGGCTCCCGGAGTACGATTGGGAAGGTGACACTCATGTCGTGATTCCACGGCGTGATCTGGTGGTGTATGAAATGCATATCAAGGACATGACCGCGCATCCTTCGAGCGAAACCGAGCAGGGCTACGAAGGCAGCTACGCGGGTATGCTTCGCTCGCGACGCGGCGGTCTGGCGCATCTGCGCGCCTTGGGTGTAAATGCCGTGGAACTGCTGCCCTGTCAGAATTTCGCGTGGATCGAGCCACCGTACGGGACGCATGCCGGCGATGATGTGTACAATCACTGGAATCCCTGGGAACGCAATCACTGGGGTTACATGACCTCGTACTTCCTCGCGCCAGAAACCCGCTACGCCTCGACGGCGAACACGACGGTGGGCGAGTGGAACAGCGCGGTCGTCCAGGCGCAGACCGAATTCAAGGATATGGTCAAAGCTCTGCACCGCGAAGGCGTGGCCGTGATTCTCGATGTCGTGTATAATCACACCTCGCAGTACGATTATCAGCCCCTGAAATATCTCGACAAACGCTATTACTATCGCCTCGACCGTCTGGGCGGCTTCACCAGTGCCAGCGGTTGCGGCAATGACACGCACAGCGCACGGTTTGCGATGCGGCGGCTCATTGTGGATAGCATCCGTCACTGGCTGCAGGAGTACCATGTGGACGGTTTCCGACTCGATCTGGGTGCGTTGCTCGATCGCGAAACGTTGGAAGCAATCCGCGAGGAAGCGCGCGCGCTGTTCCCCGATGTGCTCCTGCTCGCCGAACCCTGGGGAGGCGACCGCTACGATCCGCACGGTTTCTCTCAGCTGGATTACACGGTGTGGAATGACCTGTTCCGCAACGGCGTCAAGGGCTGGGACCCGCAGAGGCACACGGGCTACATCTTCGGACACTGGGGCGCCAGCCCGTCCGAGGCCTACGGCACATGGGTGTTGGGCTCGGTGCGCGAGAAAGCCGGACCGCTGCTCGCGGCTGAGCACAGTCTGAATTATCTCGAATCCCATGATGGCTACACACTGGCGGACTTCATCCGCATTGCCACTGGCAGTGTCGCGCCGGGCGAAGCCGTGGCAGACATCGCCGCGTATCGCACGCTGGATGCGCGCCAGCTCGCCATTGCGCGCTTTGCCGCCTTCATGCTCTTCACCAGTGCCGGACCCCTGATGCTCCACGCCGGACAGGAATTCGGTCGGGGCAAGCTCGTGGCCGACATCGGCATGCCCGCTGTGCGCCACGGTGTGGTGGATGCCAATAGCTATGAAAAGGATGACACGACCAATTGGCTGGATTACCGTTACGCTGCGGACAATGCCGCGCTGCTGCGCTATTACCGGGGACTGATTGCGATGCGTGCTTCGCTGCCGGCCCTCCGCGATATGCGGGTGAGCAATTGCCGTTTTCTCATTCCCGATGTTCCCGTGGCGAGCGGCTATGTGGTGATGGATGAGTCGGGATCGCCGGTGCTCGCGGTGTTGGCAAATGCCAATCACGACCGGACGGCGCATTACCAGCTCGACGATGATGGTCCCTGGGAAGTGCTTGTCGACGCGGAATGCGCTGGACACGCAGTCCTGCGATCACACGTTGGGAGAATGGTGGCGGTACCGCCTTGCGCGGGTATGCTGTTGCGTCGCGGAGCGTGAAGCTCAGGCGCGTTTGAACACGATCACCGCGAGGGGAGGCACGGTGACGAGCAAGGAATGATCGCGGTCATGCATGGCCACGGGATCGCTCTCCACGCCGCCAAGATTACCCACACCACTGCCACCGTACACCGCGGCATCGCTGTTCAGCAATTCGCGGTAGAAGCCCGCTTCGCTTACCCCCAAACGGTAGTGATGGCGCACTTCGGGAGTGAGATTGCAGAGAAAGACCAGGCGCTCTCCGGTGTCGGGAGCGATGCGTTCGAAGGACAGCAGCGAATGATCCGCGTCGTTGAGATCGATCCACCGGAAGCCCTCCCAGGAGAAATCGTCCCGATGCATCGCGCGCTCGTCGCGATACAACGCGTGCACATCGCGCACCCATTGCAGCAACTGGCGATGCGCATCGAAATCCAGCAGATTCCAGTCCAGCTCTTGGTCGTGGTTCCACTCATTCCATTGACCAAATTCCTGTCCCATGAACAGCAGCTTCTTGCCGGGATGTCCCATCTTGAAGCCGAGGAAGAGGCGCATGTTGGCGAATTGCTGCCAGTAATCCCCGGGCATCTTGCTGATGAGCGCGCGCTTGCCATGCACCACTTCATCGTGGGAAATCGGCAGCAGGAAGCGCTCGGAAAAAGCGTAGAGCAGACCGAAGGTGAGATTGCTGTGATGGTATTTTCGGAACAGCGGATCCTTTTCGAAGTACTCCAGCGCGTCGTGCATCCAGCCCATGTTCCATTTCAGATCAAAGCCCAGGCCGTCATTGTCCACATCGTGCGTGATGCCCGGGAAGGCGGTGGATTCCTCGGCCATCACCATCACGCCGGGGAAGTTGCTGTGTATCACCCAGTTGAGCTGTCGCAGGAAATCGATGGCTTCGAGATTCTCGCGGCCGCCGTACTGGTTCGGCAGCCATTCTCCTTCCTTGCGCGAATAGTCCAGATACAGCATCGAGGCCACGGCGTCGATGCGCAGGCCGTCCACGTGGAAATGGTCTATCCAGTACAACGCGTTGGCGATGAGGAAATTCCGCACTTCGTTGCGGCCGAAATTGAAGATGAGCGTACCCCAGTCCATGTGCTCGCCTTTGCGGGGGTCGGCATGCTCGAAGAGATGCGAACCGTCGAACCATGCCAGCGCATGCCCGTCCTTGGGAAAATGCGCCGGCACCCAGTCGAGTATCACGCCGATGCCTTCCTGATGGAAGCGGTCGATGAGGAACATCAAGTCCTCGGGTGTGCCCAGGCGGCTCGTGGGTGCGTAATAGCCCGTCACCTGATAGCCCCAGGAGCCGTCGAAGGGATGCTCCATGATCGGGAGGAATTCCACATGCGTGTATCCGATATCACGCACATAGGGCACGAGCTGCTCGGCCAGTTCGCGGTAACTCAGCATGCGTCCGCTGCCGTCGTCGGCGGTGCGCCATGAGGCAAGATGCACTTCGTATATGGACACAGGACCGTCGAGAGGATTCGCCACGCGGCGCTGCGCCATCCACGGCGCATCGCCCCAGGCGTAGCGCGCCGATGCGTGGACAATGGACGCGGAGCGCGGCCGCACCTCCATATATCGCGCGAAGGGATCGGTCTTTCCCAGCACGTGGCCATCCTGCGTCTTGATCTCGTACTTGTACAGCTCGCCGTCATCGATGCCCGGAACGAAAATCTCCCAGACGCCCGAGGATCCCAGAACGCGCATGGCGTGCCGCCTGCGGTCCCAGTTGTTGAAGCTGCCAATCACACTCACGCTGCGGGCGTTGGGCGCCCAGACGGCGAATTCGATGCCACTCACACCGTTGATCTCTCGGTACTGCGCGCCCAGTTTGTCGTACACGCGGTAGTGGTTGCCTTCGCCGAAGAGATAGAGATCGAAATTCGTCAGTTGAGGATAGAACGCGTACGAGTCGTGAAAGCGCTCGTCCCTGCCATCGTAGGCCACACGTCGAAGGGTGTAGGGAAAGGGTTCGGCGTCATCCGCGAACACGCATTCGAAAAACCCCTCCTCATGCACGCGCTCCATCGGGTATTCCTCGACGTGATCGGGCGAGAACTCGCGCAATACCCAGGCCTGCGAGGCCTCGGGCAAAAATGCGCGCACTACGGTGGCGGCTTCGCCGTCCAGCGTCACGCGATGGATGCCCAGCACGGTGTAGGGATCGTAATGCTCGGTGAATACGATGCGGAGAATGTCTTCGATCGAGGCGGTGGCCTTCATGGTGTCCTCGGTGGTAAACCTGTAGCTTTTCAATGTACGAAATATTCCGCGCCTGCGCAGTGCGGAACGCGAACCCATCGTAATGCGCCACGCGTCGTCAGCGCGATCAATCGACCAAGTTTCAAAACCACAGATTGCACAGATTACACACAGATTAGCACAGATTATTCTTGGAAGTCCGCAAGGATCCGAGCAGTAGCCGCAGGCGAAGTAATCCAACACCCGTTTTCGAAAGTGACGCGAAGCACGTGTCCATTGCCTGCGGGGACGGCAGGGGTGCGGGTTGGCTCCTGCGGCGTCAAACTTTACTCTTTACTCTTTACTCAACTCATCACCGCGCAGAAGAGCACGATGCAAGCGGCGAGAGTATTTTCAGAGCAGATTTTCACAGACGATGCAGCGACCCTCCCAGATTGGCTTCGCGCTTTCACACGGGCTTGCTGATACGAAAGGTGTATGGCTCGAGGGAGGACGAAAAAAACGGGCACGCCGCGGCGTGCCCGAACATCGCGTAGTACCGGGATGGATCAGATATTGAACATGTAGGAAAGGTGGAACAGCACGTTCGGAAGATGGAACTGATCCTCGTAGGTCGGCAGATTCGTGCGGCCGTCCTTGATGATGTTGTTGAATGTGTAGGCCAGACTGATACCGAAATTCAGATCGCCGAGAGCGGTTTTCACCGCGGGGAATTCACCGCCGAGGCGCAATTCGAGCAGGGGATTGATGTCGTCCTTCTCCGGCGAAATGTCGGCGCGAATGCGGTTGCCGTCGGGATTCAGATCCGGGCGTTGACTCCACTCGGCGGCGGGATCGATGCCGTCGGCGTCGATGGTGCCATTGCTCAGGCTGTTCTCCAGCGTGCTCGACATCGGCAGGCCGTAGCTGAAGGTGATGAAGAACTGGCTGAACTGGAATCCCGCCGTAATGATGGTGTACTTGAAGCTGCCCTCGGTTTTGAGCTTGCCGAGATTCTCCGGCACATTGGTGCTGTGGTTCTCTATGGCATCGCTGAAGGAAATACGGGCATTCTCATCCGCAAACGCGAGCGTGTGATAGCCGATGCCTCCCACCACGCGCGATTTGCGGCCGAGCGGGAAGCTGCCGCGCAGACCGAACTGCGAGCCCAGGCCCAGCGACCGCGAGACATTGCTCACGTGATAGTCGGTGGTGTTCATCGCGAGCCCGAGTCCCGCCATCACACCGACCTTGATGTGCATGTCCTCGTCGTCCTCGGCGGCATCGCGCACCACGACGGTTGTCTGTGCCAAGCCCTGCATCGTCAGTGCCGCGAAGAGCAGCAACAGAAGGGAAAAGCGACCCTTCGTCATGTGTCCTCCTGTGAATGGTTGTCTGTGAGTCTGAACTCACAAGTATACGAAATGCGGGGGTCAGTTGGAAACGGGGAGTGGTGCGTGTTTTGCGGAGCTTCGATTACACAGAGAACACGGAGGGCTTCGCGCGAACACGGGGCTTCGCTAACACAGAGAACCCGGAGCGCTTCGCGAACACGGAGGGCTCAGAGGAATCGCGGCTTTGCGTCTCTGCGCCTTTGCGTTGACTCGATTGCCGCGAGGCGCACGGATCGAGCGGGAAGCGCCCTCAAACCACTCCTCTGCGCTCTCCGCGCTCTTTTCGAATGTATCACGTTCTTGGCAAGTTGAGACATACAACGGAGAATAAATCCTCATTTCTCCATGCCCTCCACCCCTCAAGCATCGCATTACAAAAAATTAATACGCCGCCGCCCGATTTCACTTGCTTTTGAGAAAAGCTCCTTCTAACTTTCGGGCAATCGTATTTAACGATAAAATTGTCCTAATGCCTCGCCGACGCACATGGCGCGAATGCGTACATGAT
>DAOSDL010000028.1:0-64449 GCA_035362335.1 Bacteroidota bacterium | reverse complement strand
TCCACCAATAACGAGGATTTTTCCACTGATGCAGTCATGGTTACGAAACGGCTGCACATGACACATTCCTGTTGTTATTCTCACCCCAGTGGCACACATTTATTGATCAGCGTTTTTCGAGTATCTGATGGGGTGTGCCATGGCCGATCAATGGACGTTCGGTGGCGGAATCGTGTATCGTCCCTCGCGCGAGGTGGTGGAGCGCAGTGCGGTGTACGCATTCATGCGAGAGCATGAGATCGCGGATTTTGAGGAGTTGCTGCATCGCAGCACGAAGGATGTGGCCTGGTTCACCGACGCGGTGCTGCGTTACCTCGGCATTCGCTTCGCGCAGCCGTATAGCGCCGTGCTCGATACGGGTGACGACCCGCGCTTCCCGCGTTGGTGCGTGGATGCGCGCATGAATATCACCGAATCCTGCCTCGACCGTTGGGTGGCCGACGATTCCATGCGCGACAGTCCCGCGTTGTTGTGGGAAGGCGAAGAGGGGACAACGCGCGCGTTGACCTACGCGGAACTGGCCGAGGATGTGGGCCGCTGCGCCAACGCGCTGCGCGCGTTGGGTTGCTCCCGCGGCGATGCCATTGGATTGTACATGCCCATGACGCCGGAAATCGTCGTCGCATTCTTCGCCATCGCGCGCATTGGCGGTGTGATCATTCCGCTGTTTTCCGGCTTCGGCGAGCAGGCGGTGGTATCCCGCCTGCGGGACGCCGAGGCCGTGGCCTTGTTCACCTCCGATGGCGCATGGCGCCGCGGCAGCATCGCCGACATGAAACGCATCGCCGACGAGGCCGCCGACGAATTGCCCGAACTGCGGCACATGATCGTGCTGCGGCGCTGCGGCAACGCGGTGGCCATGCGCGAGGGACGCGACCATTGGTGGCATGAGCTGATTCCCGCGCAGTCATGCGAGGCCCCGGCCGAGATCGTCGACGCCGAAGACGTGCTCATGCTCATTCACACCTCGGGCACCACAGGCAAGCCCAAAGGTGCCGTGCATACGCATTGCGGTTTTCCCGTGAAGGCGGCACAGGACATGGCGTTCGGCACGGATGTGCAGCGGGGCGACCGCATCTACTGGATGACGGACATGGGGTGGATGATGGGACCCTGGCTGCTGTTCGGGAGCAGCATACTTGGTGGCACCATGTTTCTCTACGACGGCGCGCCTGATTATCCCGGACCCGGTCGCCTGTGGCAATTGGTGGAACGGCATCGTCTGCACGTCGTGGGAATTTCGCCCACATTGATTCGATCACTGATGAAGCACGGCCTCGATCCTGTCCGCGCGCAGGACCTGTCCAGCGTGCGCTGTTACGCATCCACCAGCGAACCGTGGAATCCCGATCCGTGGATGTGGCTGTTCCGTGAGGTGGGAGGCGGTACGCGTCCCATCATCAATTACAGCGGCGGTACGGAAATCAGCGGCGGTATTGTCATGGGTTCTCCCGTGCTGCCGCTCAAACCCGCGTCCTTCTCGGCCGCCTGCCCCGGCATCGCGGCCGATGTGTACGACGAGCAGGGACGTCCCCTTCGCAACGCTGTGGGCGAACTGGTGATCACCGCGCCATGGATCGGCATGACGCGCGGCTTCTGGCGCGACCGCCAGCGCTATATCGACACGTACTGGTCGCGCTGGGAGAACGTGTGGGTGCATGGCGATTTTGCCGCCATCGACGAGGATGGCATGTGGTACATTCTCGGTCGCTCGGATGACACGATCAAGATCGCGGGCAAGCGCGTGGGACCGGCCGAAGTGGAATCGGTGCTGGTGGCGCATGCCGCGGTGAACGAGGCGGCGGTGATCGGCATACCGCACGAAGTGAAGGGCAATGAAATCGTGTGCTGCGTGGTGTTGAATCCCGGCCACACGTTGACATCCGAGGTGCTCGCTGAATTGCGCGCGCTGCTTGCGCATGACATGGGCAAGGCGCTTGCACCGAAACACATCGTCGCGGTGCGTGATTTGCCCAAAACCCGCAACGGCAAGGTGATGCGTCGCATGGTGCGCGCTGCCTGGCTCGGCCAGGATCCCGGCGATACCGGCAGTCTGGTCAATCCCGATACACTCGCCGAACTCGCCGTGATCGCCACGAACGATACCAATTCATTGCGATGATTTGGTGAGCACACGCTCCAGGACGAGCTGCTTGAAGTCTCCTCATATCCACCCTGGCACAGTTGAGGGAGTGCGGTTCGATTCCCTCGCGTTGGGGTGAAAAGGGTTGCCTCCCGCCAACCCTTCACTCTCCGGGAACTCCCTCGAGCGCGCGCGGGTTGTGAACATATCGAGTTATCTAAATGTATCGATGTGAGTAGACGATGGTGATTGAAGCACAGGAACAGAAGGTCTTGGTTGAAGCGGCGGAAATGCTCAAAGCAGTGGCGCATCCCGCACGCATGGCATTGATCCAGGCCTTGGATGGAGGAGCGCGCAAGAATGTGACCGAGTTGTTCGGAGAGGTGGGACTCGAACAGGCGGCAGCATCGCACCATCTGTCATTGTTGCGGGATCGCGGAGTCTTGCTGCAGGAACGCGAAGGTAAGCATGTGTACTATTCGCTGCGCCACCCGCGCCTGATCGAAATTGTACGCTGCGTGCGCGAGTGCTGCGAGGTGGCGGCGTGATGCTGGAAATCGCGGGTTACATCGCCGCAGTGCTCATTGGCGTATCGCTGGGCACCATCGGCGGAGGTGGATCGATACTTACCGTCCCTGTGCTGGTGTACCTGTTCGGTGTGGCGCCTCTGCCCGCCACCGCCTATTCCC
This sequence comes from Bacteroidota bacterium, assembly GCA_035362335.1. Taxonomy (GTDB): domain Bacteria; phylum Bacteroidota; class Ignavibacteria; order SZUA-365; family SZUA-365; genus JAOSJT01. The sequence continues at coordinate 61,677 of DAOSDL010000028.1, read as the reverse complement.
TGTTCATCGTCGGTATCACAGCGCTGGCGGGTTCTTTCGCTTATATGCGCGCACGCGAGGTGGACTATCGTGCGGCATTGCATTTCGGTGTGCCCTCGCTCGTGGCGGTGTTTCTGACCCGCAGTATGCTCGTGCCGGCCTTGCCGGACACGCTGTTCTCCCTCGCCGGAATGGCGGTCACGCGGGATCTGTTCATCATGCTGCTTTTCGCTGCGCTCATGCTGGCCGCATCCGTGTCGATGATACGGCGCACGAAACCGATTGTGGGAACGGAGACGCGTCGTGCCAAACCGCTGCTTGCCGTACTGGAAGGGGTAGTGGTGGGCGTGCTTACCGGTCTTGTCGGTGCCGGTGGCGGTTTTCTCATAATTCCCGCTCTGGTACTGCTGGGCGGACTTCCCATGAAACAGGCCGTGGGCACCTCGTTGCTGATCATTGCGGCCAAATCCCTGATCGGTTTCACCGGCGATGCGCTTCGTGTACCGATGGATTGGGGATTTCTCGCAACCATATCGGCACTCGCCATACTCGGCATCGTGCTGGGAGCGCTTCTGGCGAGGCGTCTGCGCCCGGAAACGCTGAAACCTGCCTTCGGGTGGTTCACGTTGCTCATGGGCACGGCGATACTTTTCAAGGAATTGCTGCATCATACACGGTAACATCATTCAAGGAATACAGGCATGTTCAACGATATACTTTCCAGGTTTCGTTCTTCGCAGAGCGCTGTGGTCAATGTGGCCGGCAACGAGTTCGAGCGACTTATTCAGGAAAAGTCCGACGCGCAGCTCATCGATGTGCGTACGCCGGGCGAATTTCATCAAGGACATATCCCGGGCGCGCTGAATTATGACATGTACGATCCGGCATTCGCCGGCCATATCGAAGCTCTGGACCGCAGCCGTCCCGTGTTGCTGTACTGCCGCAGCGGCAGCCGCAGCTACCATGCCGGATCGGTGCTGGTGAAATTGGGCTTTGGTGAGGTCTACAATCTCGCTGACGGACTGTTCGACTGGAGCGGCGCACTCGAGCGCTGAGAACGTACACGACAGACGAAGTAACAGGAGCGGATACGATGTATTTTCAACACATATACGAACAGGGATTGGCGCAAGCCAGCTATCTCATCGGATGCCAGGCGACGGGCGAGGCCATCGTCATCGATCCCCGGCGCGACATCGATGTGTACCTCGAAGCGGCCGAGCGCAACAAGCTGCGCATCACCCATATCACGGAAACGCACATTCATGCGGATTTCCTGAGCGGCGCGCGCGAATTGGCCGCCGCCACCGGCGCGACGCTGTACCTCTCGGGCGAGGGCGGCCCGGACTGGCAGTATGCATTCGAGCATGTGGGACTGCGCGACGGTGACAGCATAGTCATCGGAAAACTTCGACTCGATGTGCTGCACACTCCCGGGCACACACCGGAGCATCTTTCTTTTCTTCTCACCGACACTGCGGCCAGCGAGGCACCGGTGATGATATTCACCGGAGACTTCGTGTTCGTGGGTGATGTCGGTCGCCCCGATCTTCTGGAAAAAGCCGCGGGCATACAAGGCACGAGGATCACCGGCGCGCGGCAGATGTTCCACTCTCTGCGCCGCTTCACCGCGTTGCCCGATCACGTGCAAGTGTGGCCGGGGCATGGTGCCGGATCGGCCTGCGGCAAGGCGCTGGGCGCCGTCCCGAGCAGCACGGTGGGCTACGAAAAGCTGGCGAACTGGGCGTTGCGCATCGACGACGAGGAGCGTTTCATCGTCGCCCTGCTCGAGGGCCAACCCGAACCCCCGCGCTATTTCGCCATGATGAAAACTCTCAACAAGCGAGGTCCCGCAGTACTCGGTGGCATCCCGCACCCCGCGCGTCTGACGCTCGCGCAATTCCAGCAGTTGCGCGCGGAAGGTGTGACAGTGGTGGACACGCGCGACAAGCTGGCGTTTGCGGGCGGCCATGTGCCGGGTAGTTTCAATATTCAGGACAACGGCGCATTCAGCACCTGGACAGGTTGGCTGCTCGACTATGATCAACCTTTTCTTCTCGTCGCCTCAGAACATCGCGTATCCGAGTTGACCCGCGCGTTGATACGCATTGGACTCGACAACATCGCCGGTTATGTGCCGGATCTGGATCGTCTGGGCGATGCAGGCGTGGAGATGCGCGTGCTCGATCAGATCACCGTGGATGAATTGCGTGCGCAGCGAGAGCGCTTTCATGTGCTGGATGTGCGTGGTGAAAGCGAATTCCACGCAGGACACATTCCCGGCGCGCAGCATCTGCACGCGGGGTATCTCACCTCAGCAGCGCACACGTTGCCGCGCGACAAGACCATTGTGGTGCATTGCGTGTCGGGCGATCGGTCGAGCATCGCCTCCAGCGTGCTTCGCGCACAGGGCGTGCACAACATCCGTAATCTGACCTGCGGTTTCAATGGATGGAAGCAACGCGGTTTCGAGGTGGCCATCGGCGCGGAGGGAGCTGTGGAGATCGCCGCATAACAGCGCACGTGCGGACGCCGCCATGGGGCGGCGTCCGCGCCTTGCACCCGACGTGGAAAGCGCGTAATGTAGAGAATGCAATTTTTCATGTGAAATTCCCATGCGCCGTACACCTCTCCAGCTCCTCCTTCCATTCCTATTTCTCCATATCGCCACCGCCGCCGTTGATGACAGCCTGGATGTGAAAATCGGGCAGATGCTCATGGTGGGCTTTCGCGGCATAGGCGCGGCCGAAGGAACGTCCATAGCGCGCGATCTGCGCGACCTCCACCTCGGGGGTGTGATACTGTTCGATTTCGATGTGGAGACACGGAAGTACGGCCGCAACATCGTATCGCCGAAGCAGGTGGCCATGCTCACCGCGGAATTGCGCAGTCATGCCGCTGCTCCGCTGCTTATCGCCGTGGATCAGGAAGGCGGATTGGTTGCGCGTTTCAAACAGAAGGCGGGTTTTCCCGCCAATGTGTCGGCCAAGTATCTGGGTGCGATGGACAATGTTGACAGCACCACGTACTATGCCGATCTCATGGGGCGTTCGCTTGCCATCGCCGGAGTGAATGTCAATTTCGCCCCGGTGCTGGATCTCGATGTCAATCCCGACAACCCCGTCATCGGTAAACTCGGGCGGAGTTTCTCCGCGAATCCCGACATTGTCGTGCGCCATGGTTCCATCGTGCTCGAGCAATTGCGCGACAAGGGCATACTTGGCGCCATCAAGCATTTTCCAGGGCACGGCAGCTCGCGCGACGATTCACACCTCGGTGTCGTGGACGTCACCGGCACCTGGACGCGCCGGGAGTTGCAGCCCTTTCAACGCATCGTACGCGCCGGACAGACCGACATGGTGATGACGGCTCACATTTTCAATGCCGCACTCGACAGCATCTATCCGGCGACAATGTCCGCCCGGACCATCGACGGAGTATTGCGCAAGGAACTCGGATTCGACGGTGTGGTGATTTCCGACGACATGAACATGAAAGCAATCGTCGACAACTACGGCTTGGAGACGGCCATGCGCGAAGCGGTAAACGCGGGAGTGGACATTCTGCTGTTCGGAAACAACAGCTTCACCTTCGTCCCCGACCTGCCGCGCAAGGCGCATGCGACGCTGAAAAAGCTCGTCCTTTCCGGCAAGGTCAGCCGCGCTCGCATCGACACCTCCTGGAATCGCATTCAAGCCATGAAAGCGCGGTTGAAGACAAGGTGAAGACGTTTTGCAGGCGAGCCGAGCCGCACCGGTGAGTAGTACAGGACGGGGTGGTCGAGAGAAATCGCAGGTATTGGCGCCTGGTCGCATCCCTCCGTGGCCTCATGTTTGCTCCGCGATCCCCGTGTTCTGAAATTGCGCTTGTCTTTGGTTGCGCGACTCTGTATATTTAAAATTCATAATGATTTTGGAGAATACTCGATCATGTTTACGTTCCTCATGCTGCTCATCCTCATTATTTCTGTCGTCATGACCATGGCGATTCTCATGCAGAATCCCAAGGGCGGCGGTCTTTCCAGCGCCTTCGGTGGTGCAGGCGGCGGTTTCGGCAGCATGCTTGGCGTGCGTCACGCCTCCGATATTCTCGCGAAGACCACGTGGGGACTCGCCATCGGCATGACCGTGCTGATTTTCATGGTCAACATGTTCTTCCTGCCCTCGGGCGCGACCGAGCAGAGCATCATTCAGCGCAGCGCAGCCGAGCAGCCGATTTCGCCCGTGCAGAAGCAGCAGCAGATGCAAGCACCCGCGCAGCAGCAGGCCCCCGCACAGCAGGCTCCTGCACAGCAGGCCCCTGCACAGCAGCAGCCGGCCACTCCTCCCGCTGGTGGTCAATAAGTCTCGTTGCTTCGCAATGAAGTACGTGCGGGCTCCCTTGAGGAGCCCGTTTTTTTTCCGAAATGTGGACCAACGAACGCTCCGACACGAAGGACTCGCGCACGGCAAGACGTCGATGATAGCAATCAGCGAACAACGGCAAAAAGGAGTATGGAATCCGGGATGCGAGGTTAACGAAGATTCCAGCGCTCACAGCGTGCTTTGAAGAGTGCGATGATAATCGCGTGATCGCGGCTCGTCACAGGCGTTGAGCGAGCGTACATCGTTGTCCTTTCATCCTTGGTCGCTCACTCCGCGCAGACACGAGCCCCGCGAAACATGTTTGGAAGTGAGGATTGAATAGATCCTTTGGCATCAATCCATCACGCAGTTGGGCCGTCACGACTCGATGCGTTGTTCATCCGCATGATAGCTGGAGCGGACGAGTGGCCCCGATTCCACATGCGCGAAGCCGAGTTCGAGACCGATGCGTTTCCACGCGGCGAATTCATCCGGAGTCACATAGCGCTCCACCGGGAGATGGGCTTTCGTTGGTTGCAGATATTGGCCAAGGGTCAGGATATCCACGTCGATGGCACGGAGGTCGTTCATCACGGCCTGGATTTCCTCGGCGGTTTCGCCCAAGCCGAGCATCATACCGGTTTTGGTGCGCAGACCTTGACGTTTGCACATGGAGAGCAAATCCAGCGAACGTTGATATTTCGCCTGAGGCCGCACGCGACGATACAGTCGCGGGACGGTTTCGATGTTGTGGTTGAAAATACTGGGCCGGGCGTCGATCACAGTTTGAATCGCTTCGGACTTGCCCTGGAAGTCGGGGGTGAGTACCTCGATACTGCAAGCGGGAAGGCGATCCCGAATGGCGCGTATGGTGGCGGCAAAAATTCCGGCTCCACCATCGGGGAGCTCGTCGCGGTTGACAGAGGTGATAACCGCGTGCCGCAGGCCCATGCGCTCCACCGCCTCGGCCACGCGCCGGGGTTCGTCGGTGTCGAGATCGTAGGGTCGGCCTGTTTTCACCGAGCAAAAACCACAGGAGCGCGTACACACGTCGCCCAGAATCATGAACGTGGCCGTGCCGCGATTCCAGCACTCGGCCATGTTGGGGCAGCGTGCGTCTTCGCACACGGTATTCAGTCGTTGCGCGTCCACCAGGCGGCGGATTTCGCTGAATGTGGTTCCTAGAGGAACCTTCACTTTGAGCCACTCGGGGCGACGTTCGCGTTGCGTGCCACTGGTGCCGGGAGTTTCAATATCTATCGGTTTCATTTTTTCCTTTCCGAGCTGATAGCATGGAAAGGTACGAGCCGCAGGGGAGAAGGGCAAGGATGATTCACGTGCATTGTTCATCGCGATGTGGAAGAGGTGATCGAAGCGGCCCGAAACGGTGGTACCGCTCCTTTGGTCGAGTGCGCCGATGCGCGCCGCGATTGCTTGCCACGGCACCGGAAAGTGTGAGGAAAGTGTGAGGCCTATTGTGCATTGCGGGAATCGGACATCTTTGATATGTTGCAGGTTCCATTTCATCTTCATCCATTAGTTGGGAGCTAATGATGCAACTTGAGATACCCTATCGGCACGCGCGCGCGCGCGGCCACAACTACTCCGAACCCGGCACCTACTGCCTGCGACTCGAAACCGCAGGCGAAGAGGCGTTGTTCGGCGAGGACGGCGACGGCGGGCTGCGGCTCAACGCCTTCGCGGAAATCGCCTTCGAGAAGCTCGCACTCGCCGTACAGCGCTACCCCTGCCTGCGCCTGGACGCGGCGCGCTTTGAGCCCAACGCGCTGGAAATCCTCATCACCATCACCGGGTACCGCAATCACAAGGCGGCGCATCCGGAGCTGTGGGGAAATCGCCGCCGCGCGCGCCGACTGATGACCATCCCCATGTTCGTGGGCTTTTTGAAAATGAACAGCTCCCGGGCCATCAACACCGCGCGAAGCACGCGTGGCCGCGCCGTGTGGAAACGGCGTTACCACGATTGCATTGTCGTGGACGCTGGCGAAATCCAGAATATCCGCTGCGCATTCAACGCCGCGATGCAGCGCACGCAGCTCACGCGTGACAAGGCGAATCCTTCGGTGCGGAATCTGCGCACGGTACTGAACGAGGCCTTCGCGCTGTTCGGCGAGGACCACGCCCGGTCATCACGGACCGAGGCGCAGCCAACCTCCGGATTGCTCATGCTCGGCCGCGCGGTGTTCCTGCGCGATATCGTGCTGCGGGCACCGACAGCGGTTCCGACCTCCTCCACTACGCGCAAAGCGAAACGGAAGCGGACCCCCACGGTAACGGAGATGCTGGACGCCTCGCTGGCGATGCTGCATACCGTGGATCCGGAGGCGATGTTGCTGTCGCTGGCGCCGGGGTAGCGGGCGGGATATGGGATGGGATTGTCCGCGATAGATCGTGGCATCCGCTTGCAGTAAACGATTGTTCACTGAATGAGGTCCGAAGCGCCCTGCGGCGATTCGCGAGGGAGAGGTATGCGCGGAGGCGGAGGATTTGGGATATGGGAGTGGTTTTTCCAAGGTTGCCGCTGGCGTTTCGGTATTTCGGAGTTTGCGGTATTATGAATATCGAGTGAAATCGACTCGGGGGTGGGGTGGTTCCGGGCTGAGATTGCGGCTTCGGGGCGGGGATGTGGCTATTCACTGAATAACCCATGCCCGGATCGAGAGGCGGCGCGGTCGACCGGATTTGGCTATTCACTGAAAAACCCACGCTCGGTCCGGGAGGCGGCGCGGTCGGCCGGATTTGGCTATTCACTGAATCACCCACGCTCGGTCCGGGAGGCAGCGCGGTCGGCCGGATTTGGCTATTCACTGAAAAACTCACGCTCGGTCCGGGAGGCGGCGCGGTCGGCCAGGATTTGGCTATTCTCTGAAGAACCCACGCTCGGTCGGGGAGGCGGCGCGGTTGGCCCGGATTTGGCTATTCACTGAATAACCCATGCTCGGCGCGGGAGACGGCGCGGTCGGCCAGGATTTGGCTATTCACTGAATCACCCACGCTCGGCGCGGGACACGGCGCGGTCAGCCCGGATTTGGCTATTCACTGAATAACCCATGCCCGGGGCGAGGGCGGGGCGGACGGCCCGGATTTGGCTATTCAGTGAATCACCGATGTCGCGAAGGCGGGAAACTGCGTCCGTTGTGTGTGTGAGGTGGCTAATCATTGAACATCCCAGCCGATGCCTGCGGCGTGGAGCCAAAGACCATGGCATTGCTATTCACTGAATGCTGTTCGCAGGCTACTGCGAGCGTTGTGCGCTTGGCCCTTCACTGAATACTGTCCGCAGGAGCATGCCGTAGCCCTGAACTTGGCTATTCACTGATGTGCTCCGCCGTGAGTCCCCACGCTCAAAGCCGGGCGGCCGGACGAAACTCCACGCTGATTCACTTGGACCAATGCAACCGAACCATCATCGACAATGGTACTAGGACCACCATCATTCTCCACTTTCCGACCTCGTATGTTCGGATCCCCCGCGGCGGCCATGCGCTGCGCGCGCAGGTTAGGAGCATCCGCAGGAGAAAGAGGAAATTCGGAATACACCGGTTCTTACGTCCATCGAGTGGATGCAACAGTGAAAGCATACCTCGCCCCTATTGACATTCGGGCCGATCGTGGGCTATTTTGGGAGTTCACGAAGGCCGTGCGTGGCAGCCCGCTGCCGCGGGGGGAACGCGCATCGCAACGACATGGAGCAGGCATGAGTTTCGAATTGACAGAGGAACACATCGGCCAGATTTCCGCGATACTCGGTGTGGAAGCGCGGCACTATGGCAATCACTATCGCTTCGAAATCACCGGCAAGGATGCCGAACGCCGCGTCGCACTCGAAGTGTACCAACGCATCGCAATCGGTGATCAGGATGGGGTGCTGATCAGCGTCTTCACACCGAATGCCAATCTGCAGTTGCAGCATTGTACCGGCATGGTGGCCAGTGAAATGATGGGCGAAATCACCTTTTTTGCCGAAGCCGCAGGAAAACTCTCGGGTCTGATCATCGAAAAGGAAGGCGGTTGCTCGATGTACTCGAACGTGGATCGAAGCCTGCTGTCCGGTGATTTCACCCGGCTCGGCCCCGAAGTGATGCTCTCGGGAATTGCCCTGTCGCTGACCGAAATCATGCTTACGGAGCCGGAGGACGGCGCGAGTGACACCGTCGCTCCCTGACGTCGCGGTACGGTTCCAGACGCGTCTCGGCAATATCGGTGCCGCGTCCATTCAACGCATGACCCACTTCGCCTTGCGACAACAGGGAATGCGCAAAGCCATGCTTTCCATCGTGATCATGGACGATGAAAGCATTCGCGAGGTCAATCGCGCCTTTCTTCGACACGATTATCCCACTGACATCATCACCTTTCCCCTCGAAGAGTCTCCCTTGGAAGCGGAATTGCTGATCGGCGCCGGTGTCCTGCGACGACAGGCGGCAGAATACGGCGTAACGGTGGGCACAGAACTCGCGCGTCTGATTATTCACGGTGTCCTGCATCTCACAGGGTACGACGACAGGGATACAACCTCGCGTGAGCGCATGAAGGAACGGGAGGATGAGTTGCTCGAAATGTTCCTTGCCCTGGACCGGAAAAGCGCGTGACTTGACATTCGGGCCGCGAGGTTCTACATTCTTCTGATGCTTCACTATTCACCGGCTGGTTCATGCAGGAACGCATAGTAGAAATAATTGTCTATCTGATTCACGAAATGCACGCCGATAAACGGCTGGGCGAGATCGATCTGCGGGTGCTTTCCGATAAAGGCTACACGCAAAACGAGATCAGCACCGCCTTCAGTTGGCTGTTCGATAAAATCCATCTCGGCGACAACATCCTGCCTGCAGGACGTCGACGTTCGCAGCATTCTCATCGCGTCCTGCACGACGCCGAGCGCAATGTCATCACCGCGGAGGCCTACGGCTATCTGCTGGAGATGCGCGAACTTGGCTTGCTCGACGACATGGAAATCGAATTGATCATCGATCGCATCATGATGGCGGGCTTCGGCTCGGTCACCATTGTCGAGATGAAATCCGTTGTCGTCTCGGTCATGTTCGACTACGACGACTCGAATCGGATCGGGAGCCGCCTCATGCTCAACAGCAAGGACACGATTCACTGATCGTCGCCGGATCGTCACGGCGCGCTCGACCCGGCGCAACGACGGGTCACTGTGGTCCGCATCAACGTCATCCTATTACACACGCATGTCAAAATCGCTCATCATTGTCGAATCGCCCTCCAAGGCGAAGACCATCAACAAATACCTCGGAAAGAAATTCCAGGTCGAAGCCTCCGTGGGGCATATCAAAAACCTCCCCTCGAAGGAACTTGGCGTGGATGTGGACAACGGCTTCGTCCCGAAGTACGTCACCATCCGCGGAAAGGCGCAGGTGATCAAGGATCTGCAGAAGAAAGCCGCACTTGCCGATGCTGTCTATATCGCAACCGATCCCGATCGCGAAGGCGAAGCCATTGCGCATCACATCGCCTTGGAGCTCGAGAAGCAGACGCGCGATAAAAACGTGTACCGCGTGCTGTTCAACGAGATCACCAAGAGCGGTATCGAGGAAGCCATGAAGCATCCTCGGCGTATCGACGAGCATCTCGTGCTCGCCCAGCAGGCCCGCCGCGTGATGGATCGCCTCGTGGGCTACAAAGTCAGCCCCTTTCTCTGGAAAACCATTTACAAAGGCTTGTCAGCCGGGCGTGTGCAATCGGTAGCGCTGCGACTGATCTGCGAACGCGAGGAGGAGATCAATCGCTTCGTGATCGAGGAGTACTGGACGATCACCGGCGAGTTTCAGAAACCCGGCGATGGCAATTTTCACGCGAAACTTGTGAAAATCGGTGAAGAAACGCCGAGCATTCCGAACGAGAGCGAAGCCCAGGGCTTGCTGGAGAAACTGCGCGGCGAACAGTACGCCATTACTGATGTGCAGTCGCGCGAACTCACACGCTCGCCCAATCCGCCGTTCATTACCAGTTCACTCCAGCAGGAAGCTTCGAATCGCCTGCGTTTCAGTGCGAAGCGCACCATGATGATCGCGCAGCAGTTGTACGAGGGCGTGGAACTCGGTCCCGAGGGAGCCCTTGGCCTTATCACCTACATGCGTACCGACTCGACGCGTATCAGCGCCGAGGCGGTGGGCGCTGTGCGTGAACATATCACCGAGGTGTACGGCAAGGAATTCCTGCCTACCGATGCGCGCACGTTCAAGGTGAAAGCCAGCGCGCAAGATGCCCACGAAGCCATCCGGCCCACCTCGATGGAATACACACCGCAACGCGTGCGCCAGTATCTTTCGCCTGAACAATACGCGCTGTACGAACTGATCTGGAAGCGTTTTATCGCGAGTCAAATGGCCGCCGCCCGTATGCTGCAAACGACGGTGTTCGTGCAGGGCGGTCCCTATCAATTCAAAGGCGTGGGTTCGGTGTATACGTTCCGTGGCTTTCTACAAGTCTATGACGATTTCGCCGGCGACAACGGTAGCGATGTGGATGAGGAGGAATCCATCATTCCCGAGGGACTTGCCACGGGAGACGGCGTGCAGGCGCGCAGTCTCGATCCGCATCAGCATTTCACGAAACCACCGCCACGCTACTCGGAAAGCAGTCTGGTGCGCGAACTCGAAGCCAATGGCGTGGGACGTCCGAGTACCTACGCGCTCATTGTGAGCACGATTCAGGATCGCGGCTACGTGGAGCAGAAAAACCGACGGTTGTTCGCAACCACGTTGGGCATGGATGTGAACAAACTGCTGACGCAGCATTTCGACCGCCTGTTCAATGTGTCCTTCACCTCGCAGATGGAAGGCGAACTCGATACCATCGCCTCGGGCGAAGCGAGCTACATGAACGTGCTGCGTGATTTTTACGATCCATTCATGGAATTACTCGGCAGTGTGTCGGCGGAATCCGCCCGCCTGCAGGAGGAAACCAACGAGGTGTGCGACAAATGCGGTAGTGCGATGATCATTCGCTGGGGTCGCAACGGCAAGTTCCTGGCATGCAGCGGTTATCCGGATTGCAAGAATGCCAAGCCGTTGCCTGAGGAAGCCGAGCGCATGAAAATCAACGAGGACTGCCCCGAATGCAGCAAGCCGCTGGTACTCAAGCAGAGCCGCTACGGCAAATTTATCGGATGCAGCAATTATCCCGACTGCAAATTCACGCGACCCATTACGCTCGGTTTCGCCTGCCCCAAGTGCGCGAAAGGCGAGGTGGTGGAACGTCTGACAAAGACCAAGCGAACGTTCTACGGCTGCACGGCCTATCCTTCCTGCGATTTCACATCCTGGGATCGGCCTGTGCCACATGTTTGCCCTTCATGTAAAAATCCGTATCTTCTCGCGAAGTACACTCAAAAGAAAGGCGAGTTTCTCAAATGTCCTGCGTGCAAGGAAGAATTCACGAAGGACCTTGATCCATTCGATCCGATGCAAGTCGCAGCCTGAGTATCATGCCCATGCGAGATGTGCTGCTCATGTTCCGGGAGTATCTGACGGTGGAGCGTGCGGCGTCGCCACACACCATCACCGCGTACTGCCATGACGTGGAGCAGTTCATCTCCTGGCTCGACACACTCATGGAAGGAGAGGAAACGGACATCACCGCCATAGATCGCCATACCATTCGCTCGTATATGGGAGCGCTGTTGCAGCAGGAGCTCGACACCCGGAGTATCGGTCGCAAGGTGTCGTCCCTCCGCGAGTTCTTCCGCTTTGCGCTCAAGCGCGGTCTCGTTGAGCGCGATCCGACAGCGGATGTGCGTTCGCCCAAAACAGGGCGACGCCTGCCCGCGTTCGCGGAGGAGAGTGCGCTGCAGGCGATGATGGAGCTTCCCGATCGCGACACCTTGCGCGGCGCGCGCGACGCGGCCATTCTCGAATTGCTGTATTCGACGGGAATGCGCGTCAGCGAGCTGGCGCAACTCGACAGGCGCGATGCCATGACAGACAACGGAGCGATCCGCGTCATGGGCAAGCGCCGCAAGGAGCGCATCGTTCCGGTGGGCGAGCCGGCGTTGCACGCCATTCGGAGCTACCTGCGACTCCGTGATGCGGAGCGAACGGATGACGATCCGGCGCTCTTCGTCAACTCCCGTGGCAAACGGCTTTCAAGCCGCAGCATCTACACAGTCGTTCATTTCTATCTCAGGGCCGTTTCGGAACAACTCCGCTGTTCTCCTCACGTGCTCCGCCACAGCTTCGCGACGCATTTGCTTGACCATGGAGCGGATCTCGAAGCGGTGCGGGCGCTGTTGGGTCATGAGAGCTTGTCCACAACGCAGATCTATGCGCACGTCAGCATGGATCACCTGAAGCGCGAATACGCGAAAGCGCATCCGCGCGCGTAACCATCACCTTTTTCAAAGGAGCGTTGTCATGAACGTCAACTTCACTGCCCGACACTTCAAGGCACATGACGGTCTCAAGCACTATGCCTTGTCCCAGGTGTCCACGCTCAAGAAATACTACGACGGTATCGTCAATGGCTCGATCGTCCTTCGCTTCGAAAAGGCGAAGGATTCCACCAAGATCGCGGAAATCAATCTCGCCGTCTATGGTACCAATCTTGTTGCGATCGAAAAATCGGAGGATTTTTACAAATCCATCGACAACGCGGTAGAGAAGCTTGAACGGCAACTCTTGAAATACAAGGGGAAGCGCCGCGGGATATGATTGACTCCCGGCATTCCTGAATATATCTTATGGGCGGAGTCTTCCGCCCATTTTTATTGACGCCCATGCCATCCTCGAACGATCCCCTGAAGAATCTCACCATCCGGCAACAGGACAGTATCACCGTCGCCAAGTTTTTCGAACGCAATCGCGGCCGTATCCACTTGCGTTCGGCCAATGGTCTGGAACACAGTACACGTAGCATCGTCGAAAAGGATTTGCACCGTCCAGGCCTTGCACTCGCGGGTTATGTCGAGTTGTTCACTTTCCACCGCGTGCAAGTATTCGGAAACACGGAAATGCGTTACATGGCTTCATTGACTCAAGAGCAACGCGTGGCGGGTTTGCGTAAGCTGTTGGAGTTCGATGTCCCGTGCATTGTGGTCACCAACGGCAACACACTCGAGGATTCGCTGTTGGCGCTTGCCACCGAGCGCGACGTTCCGGTGTTCTACACGCCCTTCGAGACCACGAAGGCAAACTATTTCATGAGCGATTTTCTCGACGATCAGTTCGCCCCGCACACCGCCATTCATGGAGCATTCGTGGATGTGTACGGCGTAGGTGTGATGCTCATCGGCCGATCCGGTATCGGGAAGAGCGAAATCGCGCTGGATCTGGTGGAGCGTGGACATCGCCTCGTCGCCGATGACGTGGTAGTCGTTACGCAGAAAGGCGAGGGCATCCTGATGGGAGCGGGGACCGATCTGGTGAAGCATTTCATGGAAATCCGCGGACTGGGATTGATCGACATTCGTGCGATGTTCGGCATTCGCGCCATCCGTTTCCAGAAACGCCTGGAAATCGTTGTGCAACTGGAAGAATGGCGCGACGACATGGAGTACGAACGCACAGGCCTGGATACGAACACGACGGAGATTCTCGGCGTCCCGGTTCAAATCGTGCAGTTGCCAATCTATCCTGGGAAAAACGTGACGGTGATTACCGAAGTGATCGCCTTGAATTATTTGCTCAAGCATTACGGCTACGATGCGGCGCAGGAGTTTTCGCGCATTCTCAAGGAGCGACTCGACGAGAAAGCGAAAGGCGAGCCTGGCCAACGGGCCATCGACTGGTTCGAACACGACTTCGAATAGTGCCAATCCATCGGTTGCACAGTTGACTTTCGCGACAGTTTTGTGTTTTTTTCCGGTATCCATTACCTGTCCCGCAGGTTGAGAACGGGTATTCCCAGGGCTTGCTCCAATCATTTGAACGGAGGTAGTATGACTCCACGGTTACTGTTCGTCAGTGTTCTCTGTTGTGCCATGCTGATCGGTTGCGGCAAGAGGTCCGCCGACAAGGATGCCATGGCCGAGACCGCGGTGGTCGCGATCTCCGGCGATGCCGACAATCTCAATCCGGTGGTGGCAAACACCACGGTGGCCTCGGATATCGCTTCGGGTGTGTACCCGATGATGTTCGATGTGGAGTTCGATCTCCGGGAGGGCAAGCTGAAATTCGGACCTGGTCTCGTGACATCGTGGGAATTTGCGAATGATGGCAAGGATGTGATCCTGCACATTCGCAAGGATGTGCGATGGGAGGACGGCATGCCTGTCACGACCGAGGACATCAAATTCAGCTATGAGCTCTACGGCGATCCTGATGTCGCGAGCCCGCGACGCAACTACGTCGAGAGCATGATCTTCACCAACGGCAAGTTCGACATCGACAGGAGCGTGACCATCGTCGACGATACGACGATGATTTTTCACTTCGTGAAAACCTATCCGCTGCAACTGTTCCACCTGAACCTTTCTCCGATCCCCAAACACGTGTATCACAACGCGGATCGTCGCACGCTGCGCACCAATCCCGCAAACGAGCGTGCCATGGGTGCGGGTCCATTCCGTCTTGAGGAATGGGTACGCCAGCAGCAGATCACACTCGTACGCAATGGTAAAGCCGCACTCCCGTATCCGGCCAAGCTCGAGCGCGTGGTGTTTCGTGTCATCTCCGAACCCACCACACGCCTGACGGAACTGAAGAAAGGGACGGTGGACCTGATGCGTCCGGTGTACCCCGAGGATGTGAAGGAGATTCAGGAGAAAAACCCCGACATCAAACTGATCACCCTGCCGCCGCGCAATTACGATTACATCGGCTGGATGAATATCGATATCGAGGCCTACCACAACAAAAAGGTGATCAAACCGCATCCACTGTTCGGCGATCGCCGGGTGCGCCAGGCGTTGACCTATGGCATCGACCGGCGCAGCATACTGCGCGAGAAGCTGCAATCCTACGGCGAGTTGGCGGTGACGGATTTCTCGCCCATTTTCCGCTGGGCTATCAACAAGACGCTGGTGCCGTATCCCTACGATCCCGAAAAGGCGCGGCAGCTTTTGCGTTTGGCTGGCTGGTCCGACAGCAACGGAGATGGTATTCTGGACAAGGGAGGGCGAAATTTCGAATTCACCCTCTACTACAATGCGGGCAACAAACGCCGCGAGTACGTGGCCACGGTGGTGCAGGACAATCTCAAGCAATTGGGTATCCGCTGCAAGATACAAGCGGTGGAAAACATCGTGTTGTATCAGAATATCGACGAAAAGAAGTACGACGCGTTCATCGACGGTTTTTCGGTTGGTCTGGCCATCGATCCTTCGGATCGCTGGGGTGATGTGATGAATCCCTTCAATACCGTCGGCTTCCAGAACAGCCGAATCGCGGAATTGCTGAAACTGGGGCTGCACGTGCAGAACGAGCGCGAGGCAGGGCCGTTCTGGATGGAGATCCAATCCATTCTCCATCAGGAGCAGCCCGTGACCTTCATGTATTGGGTCAAGGAAATCGTCGGTGTCAACCGCCGTTTGAAAAACACCAACATCAACACGCTGGGCATTACGGACCGCATGTGGGATTGGACCATCGGCGATCCGAATACGGCGATGACCCAGTAACGAGCGTCTCCAACGCTCATCATCGGAGCGCGGTGTGTTCCGTTATATCGTACGTCGTGTGATGTCAGCAGTCCCGCTGTTGTTCGGGCTGCTGACATTCACGTTTTTCATCATCCGGCTTGCCCCGGGCGATCCCACCGCCATGTACATTCGTGGCGATGTGGATCCACACTACGCCGAGCAGTTGCGCGCCACTCTGGGCTTGAACGACCCTTTGCCAGTACAGTACGTGAAATGGTTGCGCGGTGTGGTGTCGGGGGAGTTGGGGACGTCGTTCAGTCTGAACGACGAAGTTGTGGATATTCTGGCGCGTACGATTCCCAACACCATGCTGCTCACGTTTTTCGCGCTGGTGCTGAACTTTGGAATCGGAATCGTGCTGGGAGTGGTGTCTGCCTTGCGGCGCGGAAAACCAGTGGACCACTTGCTGAACGTGCTGGCCCTGTTCCTGTACTCGATACCGGAATTCTGGCTTGGCTTGATGCTGATTCTCGGCGTTTCATTGAATCTCGACGTGCTCCCGGCCTCGGGAATCCACTCTCCGCTGGCGCAATTCCTTCCAACGTGGGAATACCTCTGGGATCTGATGCAGCACATGGTGTTGCCGGTATTCGTGCTTGGCGTGGCTTCGGCTGCGGCTACGGGAAGGTATATGCGCGGGAGTCTGCTTGAAGTGGTGCAGCAGGACTACATCCGTACCGCTCGGGCCAAGGGCTTGAGCGAGTTCGTTGTGATCGGCAAGCATGCGTTGCGCAATGCCATGATCCCGATCATCACACTCTTTGGTCTGTCGCTACCGTTCCTGCTTGGCGGCGCCGTGATCGTGGAAACGGTTTTCAGCTGGCCTGGTATGGGAAAGCTCACGGTGGACGCAATTTTCGCGCGCGACTATCCGGTGATCATCGCCTGCACGCTGGTTTCGGGAGTGATGGTGATCGTGGGTAATCTGGTTGCGGATATCCTATATGCCTTCGTGGACCCGAGGATTCGCTATGGCTGAGCGGGTGGACAGGTTTGCCACAGTGCGTCGCATGGCACTTGAGCACATCCCTGGCGTGCTGCAATGGCGCGACGGGAGGCGGGGCATGGGCGGGATACTGTTCGGATATACCGTATTCTTCCCATTTCTAGCACTGGTGTACGCGGGCACATTTTTCGATGGCTTGCAATCGCTTGCGTTGACGCTGTATCTGCTCGTGGCGGATTCGGTGGATGCCCGTCTGTTTCTTCGTGGTGACGTCATCGAGCATTGGGTCGCTTCACTCTTTATCCTCATCATGCCCTTTGTCTTGTGGCGGCTGCACAGGCGCAGTGTGCGCAGGAGCAGAGAAGACGGTAGCGAGTACGAGCGAAGTCAATGGTTGATCGCCTGGCGGGAATTCTGCAGAAACCGCATAGCGGTACTGGCACTGCTTGCGATCGTGGTGATGTACACCACGGCGCTACTGTGCCCCATCATCGCGCCCTACGATCCCAATGCGTTTCAAGATGGTGTGGTAACGCAATTCCAACCACCGCTATCGACTGTGCGCATTCTCAAGCTCCGCGAGGATCGCGTGCCCATCCGGGAGTTCGAGCACATAACCTTGGAGACCGGCAATCCTCGCGTACTCGAGCGGTTGTTGCGCATTCACCAGGATTTTCGCGATGCGGGTTTCAACCGCGAACGTGCGGTCGATGCCTTTCGTATCGAGCAATCGGATGTGTTCGCCACCGAGGGCGATGAGTTGGCGATCATTCCCATTTCCTCGCTGGTCAGCGCCGACCCGGAGGAATTCGCGGATACGCGTTTTCATCTGATGGGTACAGACAGCTACGGCCGCGATCTGTTCAGTCGCATCATCTACGGCTCACGCATTTCACTGTCCCTTGGCTTCATCGCCGTCCTCCTGTCAGTGACATTGGGTACCTTTATCGGACTCGTTGCGGGCTACTTCGGCCGCTGGTCCGACAGTGTGATCATGCGTGTTGTGGATATACTTCTGGCCTTTCCGGCGTTGTTTCTCATTCTCATCATCATCGCCGCGTTCGATCAAATCTCGGTTCCCCGCATCTTTCTAATCGTGGTGGTATTGGGATTGACTTCCTGGATGGGGATAGCGCGGTTGGTGCGTGGCGAGGTGTTGTCGCTGAAGGAGCGGGAATTCGTGCTCGCCGCGCAGGCATTGGGATTGAGCCATATGCGCATTATGCTGCGGCATATTCTCCCCAACACGCTTACGCCGATCATTGTCAACGCAACGTTACGCATCGGCGGCATTATTCTGGTCGAGGCGGCACTCAGTTATCTCAACATCGGCGTGCAGCCTCCCACGGCGAGTTGGGGGAACATCATTTTCGAAGGGAAGGACTTCATGTCCAATGCGTGGTGGATATCCACGCTGCCGGGATTCGCCATCGTACTTGTCGTGGTGTGCTTCAACCTTGTAGGCGACGGCCTGCGCGATGCAGTGGATCCCACGCTCGTGAACGACAGACGGATGTAATCGGAGGATTTATGACACACGCCGAGCAGAAACGACTTATCGCTGACTTGATGGATTTTCAAATGAAAATGTCGCGCGAGGAGCAGGAGACGTTCGACATGTTCCGCAAGCGGAACAAGGACGACGAGGATCTCGACAAGCTTTCGCGGCAGAAACTTGTGGCCATGCACGAGAAATATGTCGTTGCTTCACGCCCCAAAGGCAATCCGCTCGATGCCCTTTTCGGAAAGAAACCCTGATCAGGGGATGCGCGAAGTGCATTGTACCCGTGATGAGGGTTGAGTAACTTATTGAACGCGTTCAGTCATCGCTGCGACATACGCGGTACCGCCATTACAGAGGGGATGCGACGTGAAGGAAGAACAACGCAATGAAATAAAGGTCGGACTCACCGTGATCGCCGGATTGCTCGTTTTGCTGTTCGGCTTTTCGGTGTTCAAGAACTGGAGCATCGGCAAAGATCAGTATGAATTGCGCATGCATTTCCCGCAGTCGTCGGGATTGCAGCGTGGTGATCAAGTGAGCGTGAACGGCGTGCGCTGCGGCGAGGTGGCCGACGTCCGCTTGGAGAACGGCGGTGTGCTGGTGACGGCGTTGATTGAAAGCGATGTGGTGGTGCACCAGGACGCGGTTCCGGTGATACAGATGCTGGAGTTGATGGGAGGAAAGAAAATCGACATTCGTCAATCCAGCTCAGGCGCTCCCGCCGATGCCGGTTTCGTGTTGAGAGGCCGGGTGGACCCGGATATCGCCGGGGCTTTGGGTGTACTTGGGCAGGCTGAGGGCGACATCACGAGCATCACGGCGCAGACCGATTCGCTGCTCCGTTCGCTCAATGCTGTGGTGGGGGATAAAGCGTTGATATCTTCCGTAAAGGAAACCGTGGCCAATCTCCATGCGATCACAGGGGATTTACGAGGATACGTTTCGCGCAACGATGACAAACTCGATCGCATCACCGGCAATCTTCTCCGTCTCACTGATAGAGCCGATACGTTACTGGCCGACTTGCAGCCACGCATTGGCACGGGCATTGACAAGGCAGAAACCGTGCTCGGCAATGCCGACAGTTTGGTCACAGACGTGCGCTCGCTGCTGGCGGAGATCCGCGAAAGCAGGGGACTGCTGCACACGGCCTTGCATGACACCACTTTAGTGCGCCGTATGGATGCCATGCTTGTAAAACTCGACAGCCTGAGCAGCATCATCATCAACGGCGAATTTCGGACGAGAGTATCCCTGTTTTAGCGGAACGAGGAGCCCGCTTCCGTTCGGGCTCGACATGAAGGCGAAAAGGACTGATATCTCCTTTCCGGTACAGGCGTTTTCGCAATCAGCAGCAGCGCCCCCGAGCTTGATCACGGAGCGTCGGTGTCTCGTCATGCGGGAACGTTTCTTCGACAGCAGGCCCGTGATCCTTCGCTGTCGGGAGCCGGGGTCCTCCCTCATAACGGCTTGCTCCTCCGTAGTTGTTCTGCCATGTGGAGTGTGTCCGCACCGAAACGCGACGTGCAATTCACAAGGAGGCTGTGTACGATGACGATGAGTACCGCAATCCGTCGGAGTGAAATCCGCTCCATCACGCTCTACGTGTGCGCGATGGTGATGGCATCGATGATGCCCGTGCCGGGCCACGCACAAGTTCCATCCAATTCCAATGGTATTGTAAAAATCTACTCGGATACCGGCACGTGGGAGCAGGGTATCATCGCTTTGGAAAACATGCTCCGGTGGAAAGGTTTGGAAAGCAGAAGGATACTGCGCGGCGATATCAATTCCGGTGATTTCGCGCGCGACTGCGCGGTGGTGGTGTTTCCCGGAGGTTACTCCGGGGATTACTCCACTGCGATCAACGCAGCTGGTAATCGAGCACTTCGAGGTTATACCGAGAACGGGGGAGCGTACTTCGGGATCTGTGCCGGCGCGTATTACGCGGCTGGAATCATCGAATGGGAAGGTGCGCGATATTTCGGGGAGCTGGATTTGTTCGAAGGGACCGCATCCGGTGCGCTGAATGATATCGCACCATGGCCGGAGTACGCGTTGACGGACATCTCGCTCGATCCTGCACATCCGGTGAACCGTTATCAGCAACATCGATTGCGAGTAATGTACTTTGGAGGCCCTTCCTTCCATCCGAATGGACGCATCGCCGTAGACACAATCGCGACATGGACGGAACTCGGAAACCAGGCAGCCATTATTTCTTTCCAATATGGAAGTGGTCGTGTGCTACTGTGCGGACCCCATCCCGAGATTGAGGAAGGTGACAGCCGGGATGGGACATTGTTCGGATCGGAACTGAACGACACGGAATCGGATTGGGGGTTACTCTGGAGCGCCTTCGATTGGTTGCTGGGCGCGACCATCACAGACACGACAACCGTAACACGGTTGAACGAGCCCGCTCGGGCCGTTGATATGACTGCCCGTCTTAATCTGTATCCCAATCCGGCACATCGATGGGTTGTCACCGATCTATGGGAGTTGGAACGAAGCGCAGAGTCGACGATCACCATCTATATGCACGATCTGCTCGGGCGGTGTATCATGAAACAGGTCAAGACGATTCATGGTAGCGGAAATGTTCGTTTGGATCTGAATGGAGTGAGCGAAGGAAAATACATCCTCACTGTTCATTCAGCGTCCGGAATCAGGGGTGGGGTGCTGCTCGTTGGTCTCGGGAATTGATGGATCGTTGGAACCCTCCGTCGCAATGGATCCCCAACACGATTACAGACATGAGACACGTTCATTGTGCAACTCGGCGCGTCTCCGTCGTTGCGCTCCTTTTCATGGCTTCTATGTTGTCAAATTCACCATGGTGATGTGCGATGAGGTTGCGGGGTGTTTTCGTGTCCGGATAATGCGGGCGTGGGAGGGATGAGGCTTCACTTGATCGCGGAGTATACGGGCGAAAATCGTGCCGGAGCTGATCAACCGGATCGTGAGAGCTTCCGTTCATGATTGTCCAGTGACAAATGTCGGATCGACAGGTGCACCGGCCGGATCGGTACGATGCCTAATCCAGCTCCGCCAGGGAACGCGAGCGTACGCTGCGAATGGGTTTCAAATTGCTGGTGATGTTGATTCTTCACATCTTCTCCCTTGCAGCGGTTGACTTTGGCCGATAAATGCCGCACATTGCGACGTTCACGACAGTATTGAGTCCAGAAGGTCGCCGGTCACGGTGGCCGTTCATTGCCGCACAGGACGCATCGCAACATCCATCATAGGAGGCATCATGAATCTCGTTGATCGTGTGAAGAACATCATCGTATCCCCGAAGACCGAGTGGGAGGTTATCGCCGAGGAAACCCCGGACGCTGGCGGAATCTTCATGGGGTACGTGCTGCCACTCGCAGCGGTCGCCGCCATCGCAACCTTCATCGGCACCGGTTTCATCGGTATCATGGGTTTTGCCAGCACAACGTTGGGCATTGTTCAGGGCATTGTGTCGCTGATCTCCACCACCGTTGCGGTGTTCGCGACGGCCTTCATCGTTGATGCGCTCGCGGGAAGTTTCGGTTCGGAGAAAAATTTCGGTCGCGCTCTGCAGCTTGTGGCCTACGGATACACGCCAGCATGGCTGGGTGGTATCCTTGCGATTTTCCCGCCCATCGCCATGATTGGATCGCTTTTTGGACTCTACGGCATCTACCTGATGTACTTGGGTTTCCCGCATATGATGAAGACGCCCAAGGACAAGGTGGTGGTGTACATGATCGTGACTTTCGTGATTCTCATGATTGTGTACTTTGTCCTGTTGAGTGTGTTGACCGCGATACTGGTCAGCGTTTTCGGTCTTTCGTTGTTGAGCATGATGTAGCAGCTCGGATGTCATTTTCGCGAAAGGCTCCCGTTGGGAGCCTTTCGTGTTTATACGGGTGTGGTTGGCAGGATGCGGATTCATGAATCCGTCGCACGGAGGCAGGACAGACCGGATGCGAAGACATGAATCCATGCCGAATGATGAAAAGATCAACATTTCCCGGCGCGAATGCGCCCTTTGGGGGTGATGGGCTTCTCGATGCGGATTCATGAATCCGCATCGATGCTGAGATATTCAACAGTTGAGGCAATGTTCCGTACGTGGAGGAAGCAATCCGGGGAGAGAAAGCCGAATGACATCGGCATTGTGCCATGTCTGAAACCAAAACGAAAGAAGCCCCGTTGCCGGGGCCTCTTTCAAGAGAGAGTCGAGGAGAGGTCTTACTTTACGTATTCGAAATTCATGCAATCCGTGCCAGCTTCGTAGCGCGTCTTGCCTGCAGCCTTCATAAGATCCCAGATCATGCCGTTCGTGCCGAAGGAGAGACTCTTGGCATCATAGCCCATGACGCGCAGGATGGCTGCCACGTTGGCACTGGTCTGGCCGGTGTAGCAGTAGATCACCACGGTCTTGTTGGTCGGCAAGGTCTTGAGGAAAGTGGCGAGCTTCAGATCGGCCTTCGGCGTGTACTGCAGCGAGCCCGGGATGTGACCGACGCCGAGGTAATCGGCTTCCGGCCAGTAATTGACCACGTAGAACTGATCCGGCGTAGCGAACACAGCGGAAGCCTCGACGCTGGATTTGCTGTAACCCTCGGCAAGGATGGTTTCCACGCGTGCGGCGAGAATCTCGGCGCCGGTGGTCTTGCTGGTGCTGATCGTCGGGAGATTGCCAACAGCCGGTTTGGCCGGGGAGGCGGTCTTCACAAATTGGGCGGAGTACTGGCTACCAACCTTCGAGCTGATGCGATCAAAATCCGCATGCCACGAGGACATACCGAATTTCATCGAAAAGGCCTTGGCGTAGCCGGCCATGCGCAGAATGGCGGTAGTCCAGGCGGCGGACTGGCCGGTGTAGCAAATGATCACGACCTTGTCGTAGTTGGCGAGGTTCACGCCCTTCATGTGCGTGAGAATGTTGGCGATGGGCACGTTCACGGCGCCAGCGACGTGACCAAGGGCGTAGTCGGCGGCGGCGCGGACGTCCACGAGATACATCTTTTTCGCGCCATTGATGTCTTCGTACACATTCTGCGCGGTGACGATTGCAGGAGCGGCGGTATTGAGGTAGTCGCCGTTGGTGCTTTCAAGTTCCTGCACCAGCAGTTGGGCTTCGTTCACAGCCGGGGTGATCGGCGTGCCATCGTCGTCATCGGAGCAGGCATTGGTCAGTACAAGCAGCGGCAGGGCAACCAGAAAGGTCACCAGATAGCGGCGGAGATGGAGAGCATGGATCGACATAGGTGCTCCTTGTGGAGAATATGTGTGGTGAAGGGTGATCATTGTTATTTCCAGCTTGCGGGAAGTGCACCATCGGCGACGACGGAGGTATTGGCATCCTTCTCCCACTGCTCCTTGAGATCGGCATTGAAGAGGAACCACTCCGCATTGCGGCCGTCTTTGATGTGGCAAGCGTCGTAGCAGGGTTTGCCGCTTTCAACCTCGGTACGCTTCGTCCAGCGCTTGATGTTGTGCGGGGTGGCCATGCGCCACGTGGGGTGCTGGTTGAAATTGCTCAACGTCGGGATGCCGTAATTGCTCCAGGTATCAGGAGCATGCGGCGCATTGCGCAGCACCACCCATTTGAAGCGCTTGGTGTTGGGCAATGGATTCTTGCCCATTTTGAAGGCCATGTAGGGACCATTGCGCACGCCGGTGTCGACATGGCAGCTGCCGCAGTTCTGATAATCCTGCGAGTGGCAACCCTGGCAGGAGACGTTGTTCCAGTGCACGCTGTGGAAGGAATTGGCCGTGGCCTTGTCTCCGTGGCACTTCTCGCACTTGGGTTGGTTGGGTACAGAATACCGCTGTTCGACCACCTGTCCAGTACCGTGCATCTCGTCGGCAGTATGACAGTTGGTGCACTGGCCGCCCGGCAGTTTCATGTAATGCACGTCCGGACGGCTGCCTGGGGCTTCGCCGAAGTAGGCGTGGGCGACGCGCGCGGAGTGGCACGCGGTGCAGTTGAGGCGCATGTCGGGCTGCTTCTGGAAATTGTGGGCTGCGAGGAAACCGCCGCCCGCCTGGCGCGGACGCATCACATGACATTCGCCGCAGGAGGCGTGGCATTTGCCGCAGTTTTTGTCGTAGCCCTTCTTGAGCTGCTCGGGATAGTTCTCGTAGCTGGGCAAACCGGCGCGGTCGGCCACCATGCGCTTCTGACCGAAGCCCTGCGTGTGCAGACTATATTTGTCGCGCGCGGCGATGGAGGGATGGCAGCTGCCGCAGTACTTGTCCGCGTTCTGCGAGGGGCTTTTCACGAAATCCGTACCGTGGGCTTCGTGCTTGTCTTTGGCTGGCTCCTTGCCGCCGTGGCAGCTTTGACAGGCGAGCTTGCCGTGGGCGGATTTCAGGAATTGTTCGCCGTACGTTCCACCTACATACACCTTCAGCCATGCTTCCATTTCAGGAAGCGTTCCTCCGCAACCACCCTCGCCGGGTCCGACGGGAGGATTGGGATCGGCGACGGCCTTGAGTGTGGCTTCGTCGCTGTGGCAGCCGATGCATGTGGTGATATCCGCTTTGGCTTGCAGCGGATTCGGCGGGGTGGTGTCGTCGTCGTCGCAGGCCACGAACAGCAGGACCGGGACGAGCAGCAGGAGGTGGATCGGTCGCTTCATAGGTGCAGTCGCTCTAATGTGAAGGTGCGTAGCGTCAACCGTGAGGTGCGGGCCAACTGATGCATGAGTAGCAGGATGTAATAAGGTTTTTTTATCCGCTATCCAATTCAAAAATAGGGGCAAAATTTGTTAGACGCAAGTATTTTTGCGAAAAATTTCTCGACTGAAATTCGGTCGATTTCGGAAGGGGAATAATCAGTCGCGCCCCGCCGCGCGGGCGATGTCCTGCAGGCTGCGCACGTCCAGAGGTCCAGCCAACAATCGTCGAATACCGCGCACGGCGGCTCGAGCGCCGGACAAGGTGGTGACCACGGGGATGCGATGACGAATGGCCGCGCGACCGATCTCGTATTCGTCTTCGCGGGCGGTGGCGCCCAGTGGCGTGTTGATGACAAGTTGAATGTCGCCGTTGGTGATGGCGTCCACCACATGGGGACGGCCCTCCACCACTTTGTTGATCTCCTCGACGGCGATGCCGTTCTCGCGCAACACCGCGGCGGTGCCGCGCGTAGCCACGAGCTGGAAGGGAAGTTCGCTGAAATCGCGCGCAATGGAGATGATGGCATCCTTGTCGCTGTCGTTCACCGAGAGAAACACTGTTCCGCCGCGCGGGAGGCGGTTCCCGGCGCCGATTTCGGCTTTGGCGAAGGCCGCGCCCCAACCGCTGTCGAGGCCGATGACCTCACCGGTGGACTTCATCTCGGGTGAGAGGAACACATTCTGACGAGGAAATTTGTTGAAAGGAAACACCGGCTTCTTGACCGCGATGAGACCATTGCTCCGAGGTTGCTCAAGGCGAAGCTCGGACAACGTTCTTCCGGCGGCGAGCTGGGCCGCGAGCCGCGCGAGCGGCATATCAATCACCTTGCTCACGAAGGGCACGGTGCGACTGGCGCGGGGATTTACCTCGAGAACGTAAACTACGCCGCCTTTCATCGCGAATTGCAGGTTGATCAATCCTACGGTATGCAGTTCCACCGCGAGTTGCCGCGTGTAACGCTCGATGATCTCACGCTCCTCCGGCAGCAGATGGTAGGGAGGGATGGCGCAGGCCGAATCGCCTGAATGAATACCTGCCTCCTCGATATGCTGCATCACTGCGGCGATGAACACATCCTCGCCATCACACAACGCGTCCACATCGAATTCGAAGGCATCCTCCAGAAACGCGTCGATCAAAATCGGCTGATCGGCGGAAATCACCGCGGCCTGGCGCACGTAGCTGCGCAGTGCGTCGCCGCTGTACACGATTTCCATTCCACGGCCTCCCAACACATAGCTGGGACGCACCAGCACGGGATAACCGATGCGCTCGGCAATGGTCACGGCCTCGTCCTCGCTGAGCGCGATGCCGTACTCCGGCCGCGGGATGCCAAGTCGGTCGAGTATGGCGCCGAATTTTTCGCGATTCTCCGACAGGTCGATATCGGCCGGCGTGGTGCCGATAATTGGCACACCGGCATCGCTCAGCTTCCGCGCGATATTGAGCGGAGTTTGGCCTCCGAATTGCACAAGCACACCATCGGGCTTCTCGAAGTCCACAATTTCCATCACATGCTCGAAGGTCAACGGCTCGAAGTACAGACGGTCCGCGATATCGAAATCGGTGGAAACGGTTTCCGGATTGCAATTCACCATGATGGTGCCGAAGCCCATTTCACGCAGTCCGATCACGGCTTGCACGCAGCAGTAGTCGAACTCGATGCCCTGACCGATTCGGTTGGGCCCGCTGCCAAGTATCATGATCTTCCGGCCCGTCAAAGGCTGGATATCGTGCTCCTGCTCATAGGTGCCGTAGCAGTACGCCGTGCGCGCCTCGAACTCCGCGGCGCAGGTGTCCACCTCTTTGAACACCGGCCGTATGCCCGCCTGCACGCGTTGACGTCGCACATCACTTTCGCGTAATTGGAAGCGATGCGCTATCTGGGCATCGGCGTAGCCCTCGCGTTTGAACTCGCGCAACGTGTCGGCGTCGAGAGTTTCGGCGTCATGGGTTGCCAGGCGATGAATGTGGCGCAGGAACCAGCGATCAATGCGAGTAATCTCGTAGAGTTCCTCCACGCCCGCGCCCTGTTCGAAGGCCTTCCATACTTTCAGCAGGCGGAATGCGGTGGGCTGACGCATTTTGCGCATGTCGAGAGGACGCCCTTCGCCCGGCTTTGGTTCAAGACCATGGAGTCCGGTTTCGAGTGAACGAAACGCCTTCTGAATGCTCTCTCGGAAGGTGCGTCCGATCGCCATCACCTCGCCCACGCTTTGCATTTGCACACCCAGCACGCCTTCGGCGGAGGGGAATTTCTCGAAATCGAAGCGTGGAACCTTCGTCACCACATAGTCGATACTCGGCTCGAAGGAAGCCGGCGTGCTGCCAGTGATATCGTTGCGCAATTCATCCAGCGTGTAGCCCACCGCTAGACGCGCGGCGACCTTGGCGATGGGAAATCCCGTGGCCTTGCTCGCCAGAGCCGAACTTCGGCTGACGCGGGGATTCATCTCGATAATCACCATGCGCCCGGTATCGGGATGCACCGCGAATTGCACGTTCGACCCGCCTGTATCCACACCGATGGTACGCAGGCAGGTGATGGAATGCTCGCGCATCACTTGATACTCGCGGTCGGTGAGCGTTTGCGCGGGAGCGACGGTGATGGAATCGCCGGTGTGCACGCCCATGGGGTCGAGGTTTTCGATGGAACACACGATGATGGCATTGTCGGCGCGGTCACGCACCACTTCCATTTCGAATTCCTTCCATCCGAGCAGCGATTCCTCGATGAGAATTTCGGAGATGGGGCTGGCATCGAGACCCGCGCGTGCGAGATCGCGGAATTCGTCGATGTTGTACGCGATGGACCCGCCCGTGCCACCCAAGGTAAATGACGGTCGGATGATGGCGGGGAAACCCACATTCGCGATCAACTCCATGGCTTGCTCGATGGTGCGCGCGAAGTCGCCTTTGGCCGTGTCGATGCCCACGCGGTCCATGGCCTGCTTGAACAGGCTTCGATCCTCCGCCATGCGTATCGCGTCCACATTCGCGCCTATCATTTCCACGCCGAAGCGCTCGAGCACACCCATGTCGTGCAGAGCCACCGCGGTGTCCAGCGCAGTTTGCCCACCAACCGTCGGCAACAAGGCGTCGGGCCGTTCCTTCTCGATAATCGCGGCTACAATTTCCGGCGTGATCGGTTCGAGATAGGTGGCATCAGCCATGCCACGGTCGGTCATGATGGTGGCGGGGTTCGAATTGACCAGGATCACCCGATAGCCCTCGGCGCGCAGAGCGCGCACGGCCTGAGTGCCCGAGTAATCGAATTCGCAGGCCTGTCCGATGACAATGGGACCCGCACCGATGATGAGTATGGAAGAGATATCGTTACGACGAGGCATGTCGTTCCATCAAGGATAGAAATTCGCGGAAAAGGTAACGGGAGTCATGCGGCCCGGGAGCCGCCTCGGGGTGATACTGCACGGAAAATGCGGGAATGCTGTTGCAGCGAAATCCTTCGAGCGTATTGTCGTTGAGATTCCAGTGCGTGACCACGCAATCCGCTGGAAGAGTTGTGGCATCGACGGCGAAGCCGTGATTCTGGCTCGTGATTTCCACCGTGCCTCGCTCAAGGTTGCGCACGGGATGGTTGCCTCCGCGATGCCCGAAGGGCAGTTTGTAGGTGGAAGCGCCGAGCGCGAGCGCAAGCAGCTGATGCCCAAGGCAGATGCCGAACAGCGGCGTTTTTCCCAGCAGCTCGCGCACGGTCTCGATGCCGTAGCCCACCGCTGACGGATCGCCAGGACCATTCGAGAGGAACACACCATCGGGACGATCGGCCAACAATACATTCACCGGAGTCTGTGCGGGATAGACCGTGACCTCGCAACCCGCATCGGCGAGCAAGCGCAGGATATTGCGCTTGATGCCGAAATCCAGCGCGGCCACGCGGAAGCGCGGCGGCTGTTGCGCGCTGCTCACGCGATAGGGTTCACCGCAGCTCACCATGCGTGCGAGGTCGAGTCCCGCCATCGATGGTTGTGCCGCCAGCCGTTCCCGCAGCACATCCAGCGGTGTGCCGTCCGATGAAATGATGCCGTTCATCGCACCCTGCGAACGAATGCGGCGGGTGAGCGCGCGGGTGTCCAGGCCCTGTATGCCCACGATGCTGTGCTCACGGAGCCAGTCTGTGAGTGCATGCTCGGCGCGATAATTCGATGGCATCGAACAGGCCTCGCGCACGATGAAGCCCGCAACGCGAATACGATCGCTCTCCATATCCTCGGCATTGACGCCGTAATTGCCTATATGCGGATACGTCATGGCGACGATTTGTCCGTGGTACGATGGATCGGTCAGCACTTCCTGATAGCCGGTCATGCTTGTGTTGAAGCAGACTTCGCCGAGGGTCTCGCCGTGATGCCCGAGGGCCGTGCCGTGGTAGACCGTTCCGTCCTGAAGGACGAGGACAGCGGGGTGTGTCATGTGAAGGAAGGGAATTTGAAAAAAATCCGTGTCGGATGAATATACGATGTGCGGGGCATTGGGCAAAGTGCCGCGCTGGAGAATTACGAATTTTCCGTACATTGCGCGCATTCACAGCCCAAAGGATTCCCATGCGCGCACTTCGCCTCTCCGCCCTGTCGCTGCTCACTCTGCTCCTCACAAGCGGCTGCATTGAAATGCACCTGCTTCTATCCTTGAAACCCGACGGCAGCGGGACGATCCGCGAAACTGTGTTGATGAGTTCCCAGGTCATCGGTCCCAT
The DNA here is from genome assembly GCA_035362335.1 of Bacteroidota bacterium. Classification (GTDB taxonomy): domain Bacteria; phylum Bacteroidota; class Ignavibacteria; order SZUA-365; family SZUA-365; genus JAOSJT01. The sequence goes on along the minus strand of DAOSDL010000028.1, from coordinate 31,896 downwards.
GCGCGAGATGGCCGCGGCCATGCAGGCCGAAGCCGAACAGAACGGCACCACACCGCCGCCTCCATCGTCCGATCCTCTCGGCGAGGAGCAGATTCGCAAAGGCGCCGAGCGCTTCGGTGCCGGCGTGCAGTATGTTTCTCACGAAATGATCGACGACGGCGAAAAGCAGGGCTATCGCGCGGTGTATTCTTTCAGCGACATCAATGCGGTACGCACCAGCCAGAATCCCACTTCGGCCATTCCCGAATTTCCCGGTGACAATGGCGAAGGGGAGACGGAAGGTCAGGGCGATGACGAAACGGTCTCATTCGCTTTTACACCCGGTTCGCCTGCAAAGCTCGTGATTACCCCGGCGGGATTAAATGATGACAAGGACCAGACAATTCAGGAATCGACGGCACCGGAGGGAGACGCCGAGTTTCAGGCCGAAGCCCAGGAAATGGCCGAACAGAACAAAGAGGAAATGAAGCAGCTCTTTCGTGGGATGCGCGTCTCCATCGTGGTGCAGTTAGAGGGTGAGATCGTGCGCACCAACGCCAGCTTCCGGGAAGGAAACACCGTGACGGTGATCGACGTGGATTTCGACGCGCTGCTCGATAACGAGGACGCACTATCGAAACTCGAGCGCGCGGATGACCTTGATCCGGCGGAAATCAAGGCATTGATGCGCAGCATACCGGGTATTCGCTTCGAAACCGAGGATAGTATCGAGGTGCTGTTTCGCTGACGCTTCGCGCAATTGTGAGGGTTGTTCGTACCGGGCGTTCGCTGCCAACAGAACGGCGAACGTCCATCAGCGACTGCGACGAAGCATTGGCCTGATGGCGCGGACGAACGCTGTCTTTGGCAACGCACATCAAGCAACGGATCGTGTGAGGCCAGCGCCGATGAACAACTGTGGTCAATAATTCGCCCGGTGCTGGATTATCGCGGGAATCTTCATATATTACAAGTTCGTAACGACTTACGGACTTTTTCATGCTCATAAGTATGACCGGTTTTGGCAGTGCAACGACATCGAACGACTCGATGAGCGTCACTGCTGAAATGCGTTCCGTCAACAACAGGTTCTATGAATTCTCGGCGCGTTTGCCGAAGCATCTGCAATCCCGCGAATTGGATCTGAAGGAGATCGTCCGCGCGCGCATCAAACGCGGCAAGGTCAATCTCAGTGTTTCCATCGAGCGGGGTCAGCAGGCGGATCAACCTGCGCGTATCAACGCCGATGCGGCAAAGGCCTACGTGGCCTTGCTCACCGAATTGCGTGACAGCACGGGCATCGCGGGCGATATCACCCTGGACATGCTGCTGAAGTTTCCGGATGTTCTCGGTGGCGAAGAACAGGTGGACATTGCCGATGAGGAATGGGCGTTGGTCACGCAGGCGGTGCAAACAGCGGCCGAACAGCTGCTGAGCATGCGCAGCAAGGAGGGCGCCGAACTCAGCACCGATTTGGCCGCGCGCGTATCCTCCATGGATGCGAGCATCGCCCGTATCGAAGAGCTGTCCGCTGGCCGTGTGGACATCGAGCGAGCGCGCCTTCAGGAGCGTATCGCAGCGGTGTTGAGCGACGACCGTGTCGACCCTGAGCGCATCGAGATGGAAATTGTCATGCTCGCCGACAAAATGGACATCACCGAGGAACTCGTGCGCTTCCGCAGCCACGTCAAGTTTTTCCTCGAGGCGTTGGAGGCCGAGGAGTCGGAGGGGCGCAAGCTGTCCTTCCTATTGCAGGAGATGAACCGCGAAGCCAACACCATCGGCTCCAAAAGTTACGATGCGGATATCGCGCATCTCGTGGTGTCCATCAAGGAAGAACTCGAACGTATTCGCGAACAGATTCAGAATATCGAATAGTGCTTTTCGTCCTCTCAGCCCCGAGCGGCGCGGGTAAAACGACAATCGCACGCAGCGTGCTTGCGCGTTTTCCGCAGCTGCGCTTCTCGGTTTCCGCCACCACGCGTGTACGGCGTCCGAAGGAAGTCGATGGCGTGGACTATTTCTTCCTCACGCGCGAGCGCTTCGAGCAACTCGTGGCCGAGGGAGGATTGGTGGAGTGGGAGGAAATTTACGGGCAGTTGTACGGCACGCCCCGCAGCCAGATTGATGGCGCCATCGAGCGGGGACAGCACATGCTGTTCGACATCGACGTCAAAGGCGCCTTGTCGTTGAAACGTCTGTACGCCGACCAGGCGCTGCTCATTTTCATCCAGCCCCCGTCGCTGGATGTGCTGCGTCAGCGTCTCGAACATCGCGGCACCGATAGCGCGGAAGTGGTGGAAACACGCATGCGCCGCGCCGCCTGGGAAATGGAACAAGCGGTGCATTTCGACCGCATCGTGGTCAATGACGACCTCGCGCGTTCCATACCCGAAGTGGAAGGCCTCATCGAGGCACACATTACAGGAATCGATACCAACACGTTATCACAGTAGACCGGAGTGTCCATGTCCCTCGAACCCATTGATCTCAGTCTCATCGACAAGCATGCCGAGAACATTTACGAGGCCATCGTTGTGCTCTCGCGCCGCGCACGGCAGATCAACGAGGAAATCAAAATCAGTCTGAACCGCGAATTGGAGATGTTCTCCTCGCGCATGGATTCGGACGAGGAAATCGAGACCAATCCCGAGCAGATGCGCATCAGCATCGAGTTCGAGAAGATGGCGAAGCCCACGCAGCGCGCGGTGGAGGATCTGTTCTCCGACCGTGTGAACTATCATTACAAAGACGAGTGAGTCTCGCCGGTCGCCATATTCTCCTGGGTGTCACGGGCAGCATCGCGGCATACAAGTCCGCCATGCTCGTCCGTGAACTCGTGAAAGCGGGTGCCGAGGTGCGCGTTGTCATGACACCCTCGGCCTGCGAATTCATCACACCTCTCACGCTCGCCACGCTGAGTCAGAGCGATGTGGTGCTGGACATGTTTCCCGCCGATCGCTCGAAGGGCACCTGGCACATTCATCTCGCGCTCTGGGCGGATGCGATGCTGATCGCACCAGCATCCGCAAATACCATCGCAAAACTGGCGCACGGCTTTGCCGACAATGCGCTGTCGTCGCTGGCACTCGCGTTGCGCTGTCCACTGGTGCTTGCACCCGCGATGGACACGGACATGTTCGTCCATCCAGCAACGCAGGACAATGTGCGCATACTCGCTGGACGAGGCGTGACTATTGTCGAACCCGGAGCAGGTGAACTCGCCAGCGGACTCAGCGGTCCTGGACGTTTACCAGAGCTTCCCGTACTGATCGGCGCGGTGGAGAAGGTCCTCACAACGAAACGTGATCTCGAGGGACGCAGCGTGCTTGTCACAGCCGGGCCGACATACGAGGCGCTCGATCCCGTGCGTTTCATCGGTAACAGAAGCTCCGGTAAGATGGGGTATGCGCTCGCAGCGGCCGCAGCCGAACGGGGTGCGAAAGTACTCCTTGTGAGTGGACCGACGGTGCTGGCCACTCCAGCAGGTGTGCGACGGATGGATGTGGAAAGCGCTCAGTCCATGCACGATGCGGTGATGGAGCAAGCCGGTACGGTCGACATCGCCATCCTTGCCGCCGCCGTGGCGGATTTCGCCGCGGAGCACGTTGCGGAGACGAAAATCAAGAAATCCGACGACAATGCGGACGGCCTCACCCTGCGCCTACGCAGGACGCCGGACATCCTCCGGACGCTTGGGCAGCGAAGTGGAAAGGCGGGCCGCGTCCTGGTGGGATTTGCTCTGGAAACGGACAGGGAAATCGAGAATGCCCGCCGCAAACTGGAGGAGAAGGGGGCGGACTTCATCGTGCTGAATAATCCGCGCATCGAGGGGGCCGCATTCGGAGGCGACACGAATGTCGCCACGTTGCTCACCCGCGATGGCACGGTGGAGGAACTCGGACTTCTGGATAAGAAGCGTCTCGCGCATATCATTCTCGATCGCGCTCTAGCGCTGCATACGGAGCGCGTCGGCGGCTGATCCGATGCGCGATGTTCCCGCATGTATTCGTACGGAAGGCGGCCGCACGCCGCAATCCATCTTCGATCTCCCCTTCCGCTCAGGCACTTTGCGGAAGGGGAGATACTCTGCTAAATTGAGTGGCATCGACCTTGATCACCCAACCATGACAACAACGGCAAGCACGTGTCCGATCTGTATCGCTACCTTCGACAGCAACGCGAACTGCACGGCGACATCCTCTATGTGGAGCATGACGTTATGCGTCGCGTGACACTTGCATCGCAAGGATTGGTGGAAACCGCGGTTGGCGTGGTGGATGAGGCCTGGAAAGGCGCAGGAGACCTTGCGCAGTTGCGCGGGATGATCTGCGACTGCCACAAATGCTCGTTGGGAGATACGCGCAAGTCCTTCGTTTTCGGTGTGGGAAATCCCGAGGCCGACATCGTACTGGTAGGCGAGGCCCCGGGCGCGGAAGAGGACAAACAGGGCGAGCCCTTCGTCGGTCGCGCCGGCCAATTGCTCAACCAGATCCTCGAAGCCATCAAGCTGAAGCGCGAAGAGGTGTACATCTGCAACATTCTCAAATGTCGACCTCCCAACAATCGCGATCCGCTGCCCGACGAGGTCGGACACTGCGAACCATATTTGCACAAGCAACTTGAATTGCTCCGCCCGAAAATCATGCTCGCATTGGGGCGCATTGCCGCGCAGACGTTGCTGCGCAGTACGGACACGCTCGGAACATTGCGTGCGAAAGTACATGAATATCGCGGCATTCCCCTGATGGTGACCTATCACCCCGCTGCATTGCTGCGCAATCCAAATTGGAAAAAAGACACCTGGGCCGACGTGCAGAAATTCCGCGCGATGTACGATGCATTGCGTGCCGAAGGCGGCGATTGACATGGATGCACCTTTCGTCCCGTATTCCGCCCATGCCGCAGACAGTCGCGAGCGCAGCGCCACCCGTGTGCCACCGCAAGCTGTGGATGTGGAGCGCTCGGTGCTTGGTGCGATGCTGTTGCAGCCCGAGGCCACGGTGTCGAATGTGTTTTCGCTGCTGAGTCGCGACGCGTTCTACGTCGAAGCGCACCGTACGGTGTTCGATGCCATCTCACGCTTGTTTGAACGTCAGCAACCCATCGATGTGATTACGGTGGCGGAGGAACTCCGTCGTGGGGAATTGCTCGAAACCATCGGCGGCATGTTCTATCTCTCGGGGCTGACCGGCGAGGTGGTGTCGCCGGCGCATATCGAGCAGCACTGCCGAATCGTGTTGGAAAAGGCGATCAAGCGGCAGCTCATCGAGCTGAACACCGATATTGTCAGTGAGTGTTATCTCGAGAGCAGCGACGCTTTCGAGGTGATCGACAAGGCCGAGGAAAAAATCTTCGCGTTGTCGGAAAAGCATATCAAACAGAGTTTCGCCGAAGTGCGCACGCTGGTCAAGCCGCTGCTCGACAAGGTGTATCAGATACAGAAGGAAAAAACCGGAGTTACCGGTGTTCCTTCGGGCTACGATTTCCTGGATATGAAAACCGGCGGCTGGCAACCCACCGATCTCATCATTCTCGCCGCGCGTCCTTCAATGGGAAAAACTGCCCTGGCCTTGTCCATGGCCCGCAACGCTGCCATTGACCATGGAACGCCGGTGGGAGTGTTCAGTCTGGAAATGTCGTCCGAACAGCTCGCGCTGCGTTTGCTTTGCGCGGAGGCACGCGTCAACATGCAGTTGGTGCGTACGGGACGTATTCGTGAGGAGGATTTCAACGCTCTCGCGCGTTACGTGGGCAAGCTCGAACGTTCGCGCATTATCATCGACGACACGCCGGGCATTTCCATTCTGGAATTGCGTGCCAAGGCGCGACGCATGGTACACGAGCACGGTGTGCGTGTGATTTTCATCGATTACCTGCAGCTGATGAGTGCGCCGTCGGTGCGTGAAAGCCGCGAGCGTGAAATCGCGACGATCAGCCGGGCCCTGAAGGGACTGGCGAAGGATTTGAACGTTCCCGTGATCGCGCTGTCGCAGCTCAACCGCAGCGTGGAACAACGTGCGGGTGGCAAGCCCATGCTGGCCGATCTCCGCGAGTCCGGTGCCATCGAGCAGGACGCCGACGTGGTGATGTTTATCCATCGCGATAAGGATCCCGACGCACCACCGGAAACGCGTGGTCGCGCCACGGTGATCATCGCCAAGCAGCGAAACGGCGAGGTGGGCGAGGTGGATCTGGCGTGGATTGCGGATTACGCCCGTTTCGAGAATCTCGAGACGCGCATGCCGCTGCCGCAATTGCCCGAGCCGGAGGATATCCCGAGTTTTTAGTGGGCGCAATCATGGTGCGGGACTTTCGCCTTGAATGCGGGGCCTGGGCCATGTAGCTTGTTTGATCATGGCTTTACGAGATTTCATGCGACAGTTCATCACTCTGCTACTTGCTTTCGCGTTTACCGTTTCCAGCCAGGCGCAATATATGCACGCGGAGGAGGAGACGTCCGAGCGCGCACCGCTATCCATTGCCTTGGAGATGAAGGGGTATGGCCCCACCGATGCGGACTATGAGAACGCTCCCGGGACGTTTCCCGCCCGTCCCGACCTTCCTTCGAGGAAATCCCCCGTGTTGGCAGGTATTCTCTCGCTTGCCATTCCCGGCGTGGGCGAGGTTTACGCGGGCAATTATCTGCTTGCCGGATTGTTCGCCGCGCTCGAGGCCACGGGATGGTATTTCGCCATGCGCGAAAACAATCGTGGCGACGATGCCACCGATGTGTACGAGGGCTATGCGGACCAGAACTGGAGCGTGGTCAAATACGCGGAGTGGCTGAACGCGAATGCGCATCTATTTCCCGGTGGCGACAAGGCGGTACACATCGACATCAATCCTGATGCGAGTTTGCCCCCATGGCAGCGGGTAAATTGGGATCAGATGCACACCACGGAAATGGCCATTCCGCAGTTCTCGCATCGCCTTCCACCGCACGGAGATCAGCAGTACTACGAATTGATCGGCAAATACAATCAGTACAGCTACGGGTGGAATGACAAGAACGAAGGCGACTATTGGAACGCTTCGTCGAATTTTCTCTACTATTCCGGCTTGCGCGGCGACGCCAATCGCCATTACGACAACGCGAGCGGCATCATCAACCTCATCATCGTCAACCATTTCCTCAGCGCCATTGATGCGGCCTGGGCTGCGGCCCGCGTGAACAAGGACATCGAGTTCCGTTCCGGTGCATCGCTGCGGCCACTGCCCGACGGCCGTGCCGATCTCTATGCCGGCACCCGCATCACCTGGCGCTTCTGAGAAAGGCCTCGCCGTGGCACGCCACGCCGTTTCGCTGATACTGGTACTCTTCGCGGAATTTTTATTCGCCACCATCAGCCGTGCACAGCTGGACTCCGCACGGACCGCGATGCCATCCGCCCCTGTAGTGAGCGGCTTCGCTGTGATGGGCAATGATATCACGAAAGCGGAGATAATACTCCGTGAATTGACGTTGCAGCCGGGTGACACGGTCAGCGTGGAAGAGATCGAGTACAGCAAGAATCGCATCTATAGCCTCAACCTTTTCAATCGTGTCGACATCACCTGGCCACCGATGGACAGCACGGTGTTGTTGATCGAGGTGGACGAACGATGGTTCCTATATCCGGTACCTCTTGCGGGTATCGTTGACAGGAATTGGGATCAATGGTACTACGGGCTCGGAGTGAAGCATGAGAATGTGCGCGGGTGGAACGAGAAGCTGTTCGGTGGATTCGTTCTCGGTTACAACCCCTGGGCCACGGTGAGTTACAGCAATCCGTGGATATTCGGCAAGCAGCACATGTTCATGGATGCCGGCTTCGCGTGGTCGCGTGTTGTGAACAAGAGCCGCATCTCGCAGGGTGAGGGACCGAATTTCGACGAAATCCACTACCGTGTGAACAGTTCGATCGGGAAGCGCTTCGACAATTTTCGCAGTGTCTGGATCACGGCCGCGTGGGATCTGGTGACGGTGAGCGATCATCAGGCCGGACGCACACTGTCCGAGGACGGTCGCGACTCATACGTTTCGCTCGGCATTGGAGCAAAGCACGACACGCGCGATCTGGTGGAATACCCTACAGAGGGACTCTTTGCCGGAGCGAGCATCACCAAGAAGGGGCTCGGTGGTGGGAGCGTGGACATGGTCACCACAGTGATGGACGTGCGGGCGTATCATCTTCTTCCGTACGGGTTGTCGATAGGACTCCGGGCGTTCGGCATTGTGGGCAGCGGACCCGCCATTCCGAATTACGAGCACGCGTATTTCGGATTTTCCGAACGTATCCGCGGGCATTTCCACCGCGAACTTGAAGGCGAGAGTGCTGCTGGCATGTTCGCCGAACTTCGCATTCCCATCGTGCCGCGCCTGTACGTGCACGTGCCGCAGGTGCCGGTGCGGCAGTTTCGTACCTGGAAACTGGGACTATACGGTGCGGTATTCACCGATGCTGGCATGGTGTGGGAGAGGAAGGACCGTCCGACGCTCGAGCGAATGCATCGCGGTTCGGGAGTGGGATTGCATTTTCTCTTTCCTTACGGAGTGGTATTCCGAGTGGATCGCGCCTGGGACGAAGAGGGAAGAGGAGAGTGGATATTGGATGTGGGAGTCGCTTTTTAACCTTCTGTATCGAAGGGTGTATGGCAGTATGATGGATGGAAGCTTCGCACCCTGGACACCGGCCGGCGATTGACCGAGGGCCTGCAGGCGACGGATTGTTAGTGAAAGGGAAAAAAGGAAAACATATTCGGTTTTACCAAGCGGTTCAGTGAACAGGCGCGGGAGAGTCTGTTCGGTGGAATAACCACTCGTCGCGTAACACAATTCAATATCAAATTCACCACCCTCAAATCACGAAACACCATGTGAAGGATCCTGGTGTCGCCGGTTGATAGCATCCCCTCTTGACATAATCGACAAAATAGTCTATGTTTGAATGTCGACAATGGAGTCGATGAATTGAACAACAAGAGGACAGAATGAGCGAGCTTATCAATAATGCCGCGAAGCGGAAGGAACTACTCAAGCACATGATTCTGCAACTACACAAGGGTGAAGCCCCCGAGCAGGTGCGTGCGCGTCTGGAGGAATTGCTGGGCAGCATACCTTATGGCGAAGTGGTGGAAGTGGAGCAGGAGTTGATCGCGGAAGGCCTTCCGCAGGAGGAAGTGCTGCAATTCTGCGATATACACACGCGCGTACTTGATGGAAAAATAGATCACAGCGGCGTGGCGCTGGTGCCGCCGGGACATCCGGTGGACACGTTCAGTAAGGAGAATCGCGAGTTACTGGCACTGACGCGTCAGGTGCGTCAGATTGTGGAAGAGGTGAATGGCAGCGCTGCGATGGAGGTTTCATCAACGATACTGCGTTTGCGCGCGTTGTTCAATGCGCTATGGGATGTGGACAAGCATTACCGCAGGAAGGAAAATCTTCTTTTTCCCTTTCTGGAGCAGAAGGGCATCACCGGTCCACCCACCGTCATGTGGGGCAAGCACGATCAAGCACGGGAAATGCTGAAAGGAGCGCGCGAGGCCTTGGAAAGCCATGGAGGAATGACGCGTGAGGAAGTGGCAGCAACAGCCGAACTGCTACTTCTTCCGGCGATACAAGCGGTGGAGGACATGACGATGAAGGAAGAGGACATCCTGTTCCCGATGTGCATGGACCAACTCACGGATCTCGAATGGTTCTCGATATACGAGCAGACGCCGGAGATCGGGTTTTGTCTCTACGATCCCACCGTGGAGTGGAAGCCGCGGAGCATCGAGGAGCGTCCGGAAGCCACGGTGGAGCAAGGAGCGGTGCGTATGCCCAGTGGCGCGCTCACCCCGGCGGAACTGACCGCCATTCTCAACACCATGCCCTTCGACATTACTTTTGTGGACAAGGATGACAAGGTGAAGTACTTTTCTCAGGGCAGCGAACGCATCTTCGATCGCAACCGCGCCATACTCGGGCGGGATGTGCGTCTCTGCCATCCACCGTCGAGTGTGCATATCGTCGACCGAATTATCGAGGACTTCCGCTCCGGCAAGGAGAGCAGTGCACCGTTTTGGATACAAATGCACGGGAAGTTCATCCACATTGAATATTTCGCTCTTCGCGATGCGACTGGCGCGTATCTCGGAACCTTGGAAGTATCGCAGGATCTGACCGCGAAGCGCGCGCTGGATGGCGAGCAGCGGCTGCTGCAGTATGCGGCGAAGGAGGCGTGATGACGCGACCCTTGATCAATCCGCAGATGAAGGTCGGGGAGTTACTCGACCATTTTCCAGAACTTGAAGAAGTACTGATCGGGATTTCTCCGGCGTTCAGCAAACTTCGCAATCCCGTCCTTCGTCGCACCATCGCGCGTGTCGCAACCTTGCAGCAAGCTGCGATGACGGGTGATGTACCGATTCACGAGGTTGTGGTACAGCTTCGCGCAGCTGCCGGGCAGAACACGGAGATCGCGGAGGATATGCTTACCTCGACCGATGATGGACATCGCGCGGGCGTGGCAATTCCAGCGTGGCTGGCGGCTGCGCAGTCGCGACAGTTGTTCGATGCAACCCCGATACTTGATGCCGGTGCGCACCCGCTGAAAGACGTGTTCGCTCGTCTCGGCGAGTTGCCAGAGGGCGGCGTGCTCGACCTCCGCACGCCGTTCCTCCCCGCGCCGCTCATCGACGCGGTGGAGAAACAGGGTTGGTCAACCCATGTTAGCAACACCAGCGATGGCGGTTTCATCACAAGCATCGGTCGACAGCGCTGAGTTACAACACGGCGGATATGGTGCAGATGGCGGTGCGGGCATCGGAACATGACTTCACCGCTTTCATGCTTCAGCGCACCTGTCACCGGCAGGATCAAAGGTGTGCGAGGCATGTTGTACGAAGAGAGTCCCGACACCCTTGTGCTGCGTCGCGGTGAATATCGGCGAATGCAACTTTTTCCTGAGTCAGCGTACAATCAGTGCTACCGGCAACAATTGTGTTTTGTCGAATGACCCGGGAACCGACATGCGCAGGAGCCGGAGTGAATCCACATTCCAATGTTCAATTGAGAGAGAGAGATGAGAACGTTCCGACTTCCTTTTCGCCTGTTGATGCTCGCACTTCCGATGGTGCTGCTCGTGGCGTGTTCCGATGACGACAATTCACCTGTGACGCCGAAGCCCAATCCGGATTATTTCCCGATGTCACGGAGCAACGTGTGGACCTATCAAACCAACGCTTACGCAGAATTCGGTTACCCGTCAGTCACGTTGGAGATGAAATTCGATACCCTGACGACGGAGGAGGGCAAGTACACCTGGCAGTTCATGCGTGTGCCGAACATGTTCGATTGGACGTCGCTTTACGCGGTGATCGATAGTGGGAATGTCGTTTACGGTGTGAGCGATGATGGCCCTTTCCCGCTGTTTCGTCACGTGTACGCGACAGGCGAGGCAACAGATGAGAACATTACCGTGCAGGGGAAAACATACAAGACCAAGCGTTACGAATTCACGATGCAAGGTATGGGAACGGCCACATGGTGGTTTGCCGACGGCGTGGGTTTGGTGCGCGAGTACAGTCCCGACGGGCTCTCACTCTTTTCCGCCGATCTGGTTGCGGACACCGTGGTGACCGAGTTGGTGAATCTACGAAAGCAGTGATCTCAGACTCGCATCGCAGGTAATATATTCCGATGCGCCGGGCAAGGACGAAGGTCCCCGCCCGGCGTTTCTGTATATGGCCGACAGGAGTACTGGCTTGATAACAATAGCCGCGTTGGGAAGGCTTGGCAAGGTCTCACTCTCCGAGTCGTGCGGTAACTTCCGAATTGCGATTCGGACTGTAAACTCCGGATATTGCGGGAGGATGAATGGAGGCCGAGGGCAACAATGCGAATCGACTCAGGTGCCGGGGATATGATGTGAATGGTTCGGCGGGGTTTCTGGATGCGAGCATCCGCAGTGCGGACTTTGGATGCATAGCAAGGCCTCTGCATCGATTCGCGATCATCGGTGTTTGAGATGTTCAGTAAGTAGTGAAGGTCCAGACTTCAGACGCGACATGGGAATCGACGACTGGGATATTGAGAGAATAGCCAGGGCGCGGACGTCGGACTCTGCTCGCGCTTGCCGGGCCGGTGTATTCAGTGAATAGCCAAATCCGGGTTGACCGCCCCGCCTCCCACAGCGGGGCATGAGGGATTCAGTGAATAGCCAAACCCGGGTTGACCGCCCCGCCTCTCGCCTCGGGGCGTGGGTGATTCAGTGAATAGCCAAATCCTGCCCGGCCGCACAGCCTTCCGCTCAGGGCGTGGGTGATTCAGTGAATAGCCAAATCCGCGCCGACCGCGCCGCCTTCCGCTCAGGGCGTGGGCGATTCAGTGAATAGCCAAATCCTGGCCGACCGCGCCACGTTCCGCTGAGGGCGTGGGTTATTCAGTGAATAGCCAAATCTGGGTCGACCGCCCGCCTCCCGCCCCAAGCATCGGTTTTTCATTGAATAGCCAAATCCGAGCCCCGAAGTCGCAATCTCAGCCCTCGACCGCCCCACCCCCGAGCCGATTTCCCCCGAAATTCATAATACCGCGAACTCCGAAATAGCGAAACGCCCGCAGGGATCTCGGAAAAACCACTCCCACATCCCAAATCCTCCACCTCCGCGCATAGCTCTCCCGCGCGAATCGCCGCAGGGCGCTTCGGTCCAGACTGGGAAATCGACGTTCACTGCAAGCGGATGCGGCGGCCTATCGCGGACCACCCCGTCCCATATCCCGGTCCGCTACCCCGGCGCAAGCGACAGCAGCATCGCCTCCGGATCCACGGTGTGCAGCATCGCCAGCGAGGCGTCCACCATTTCCGTTACCGTGGGGGATCGCTTCTTCTTCCCCTTACCCGTTCGAGACGATGCCGAAACAATGGATGGCGATCTCAGCACGGTGTCGCGCAGGAACACCGCGCGGCCGAGCATGAGCAATCCGGAGGCCGACTGCGCATCGCTCCGCGGTGACCGGGCGTGGTCCTCGCCGAACAGCGCGAAGGCCTCGTTCAGCACCGTGCGTAGATTGCGCACCGAGGGATTCGCCTTGTCGCGCGTGAGCTGCGTACGCTGCATCGCAGCGTTGAATGCGCAGCGGATATTCTGGATTTCTCCAGCCTCCGCGACGATGCAATCGTGGTAACGCCGTTTCCACACGGCGCGTCCACGTGTGCCGCGCGCGGTGTTGATGGCTCGGGCGCTGTTCATTTTCAGAAAGCCCACGAACATGGGGATGGTCATCAGCCGACGCGCGCGCAGGCGATTTCCCCACAGCTCCGGATGCTCCGCCTTGTGATTGCGGTATTCGGTGATGGTGACAAGGATTTCGAGCGCGTCGGAGGTGAAGCGCGCGGCGTCGAGACGCAGGCAGGGGTAGCGCTGTACGGCGAGGGCGAGCTTCTCGAAGGCGATTTCCGCGTAGGCGTTGAGCCGCAATCCGCCGTCGTGCTCTTCGCCGAATGGCGCCTCTTCGCCCGCGGCTTCGAGTCGCAGGCAGTAGGTGCCGGGTTCGGAGTAGTTGTGGCCGCGCGCGCGCGCGTGCCGATACGGTATCTCTAGCTGCATCATTAGCTCCCCGCTAATGGATGAAGGTGAAATGGAACACGCAACATACCGCGTTGTTACGAATCCCGCAAGACATGTTTCAGTGCAACAGCAGAACTGCAACACCGAAACGGGGGACTCGCGAAGTTGCCGTATTTCGCGTTCCGCACTCTGGCCGCGTGCACTTGAGTGTTTACTTCGAAGGAATGCATGCGGCGCTCGCCTGCCCTTGGTAACGGAATATTGAGGCAACGAAGTGCGGCGAGGCAAATGTGATGCTGATGCTGGGAGTCAATACGATTCGTTTACACGAAGGAAATTTGTCTTGATCCATACATTCATCCGGTTGTACATTGACCCCGGATCATCGATCCATGTCGTCATTTGCGGCAGCTTGCAGCGACGGAAAACAACTTGCTAAATCGCCATCGGACACGCGCGTGCGCTCTCGTCTCCCTGGCGAGGGCGCCTTTTCATTTCAGGAGATTTTTCATGAGCAAATCATTCATCTTCACTTCCGAGTCCGTCAGTGAGGGGCATCCCGACAAGGTGTGCGACTTCATCTCCGACAGCATTCTCGATGCGCATCTCGCGCAGGATCCGCACGCCCGCGTGGCTTGCGAAACGCTTGCCAAACATGATACCGTCGTGTTGGCAGGCGAGATCACCTCAAGCGCCGAGGTGGATCACGAAACAGTGACGCGCGAAGCCATTCGAGCGGTGGGATATGACGACGCCACCGAAGCGTTCAACGCGGATGGTGTGCGCATCCTTTCCATGATTTCGAGGCAGGCGGCAGAAATTGACACCGCCGTGTCGCGCGAAGCGGCAGAACGTCACGATCAGGGAGCGGGGGATCAGGGCATCATGTTCGGATATGCCACGTCCGAAACGCCCGAACTCATGCCTCTACCCATCGTGCTGGCTCACGCACTCGGACGCTCGCTGGCCGACCACCGGCGCAAGGGCACGGTGGATTGGCTGCGCCCCGATGCGAAAACGCAGGTGTCGGTGCGTTATGTCGATGGCCGTCCGGCGGAAATCACCTCTGTGCTGGTTTCCACCATGCATCGCGCGTCGGTGACCCGCAAGGAAATTGAAGCGTTCATCACCTCGACCATCCTACCCGAAGTGCTCGGTGCGTGGTATACGCCTTCCATTGGCGTACTGGTGAATCCCTCGGGGAGCTTCACCGAAGGCGGTCCCTCGGCGGATTGCGGATTGACCGGTCGGAAAATTATTGTCGATACCTACGGCGGCATGGCGCGGCACGGTGGAGGCGCGTTCAGCGGCAAGGATCCCTCGAAGGTCGATCGTAGCGCGGCATATTTCTGCAGGCACGTGGCGCGTTCACTTGTGCGTGAAGGTCTCGCCGAGCGCGTGGAAGTGCAGGTCGCCTACGCCATCGGTGTGGCCGAACCTATGTCGGTGAAGGTCGACACCTTCGGCACCGGCGATGAGCTCGCTGCCGAAGAAGCCGTGCGCCGCATGGATTTCCGTCCGGCTTCCATCATCGATACGCTGGACTTGCTGCGGCCGATATATCGTCAGACGACGAACTATGGGCATTTCGGGAAAGCCGGTCTTCCCTGGGAGATGTAAGCACCATGCGATGGTCTGTTTCCGTGTCAGACGCAACTGCGGTCGCGGCATTCTTGAAAAAGAAATTCTCGCGTATATTGCCCTCATGTCTTCATAAATCCATTCCCTTTCAGAAGCCCTCACGCAGGAGGATGTATGCGCAGTAGTGTCTTGTCGTTGTTGGTGGTGGTCGTGGTCGCCGGATGCGCGTCCACCAATCCCGTGTTGGAGAAACGCGTGCTCGAATGGCATGCGAAATCCTCAACACAAATGTTCGATGGAAAAGGCCTGTTTCAGAAACCCATGGCGCCAGCCGTGGGCCAGTATACTGTGTATCGCATGACCAGCGGTGAGGATCGCTCGGTGCTGCGCAACGCTATCGTGGGCAAGGAGGGCAACGGCTGGATCATCGAATCCCAAACCATCAATGGCAAGAACGAAGCGATCACGCAGATGCTGATCGCGGGTTTGGAGAAAACCTGGGAAACTCTTGACCCCGATCATCTCGACATCGTGTGGGTGAAGATCAAGCAAGACGATGGAGAGGTGCAGAAACTCGATGGCCCTGTGCTTTCCATTACACGCGGCACCTACAAGAAACTGCTCAATGGATTGTACCTGCGCTTCAACAAGGACGAAGGCATGGCGGCCGTAAAAGTGCCGGCAGGTACGTTCAACAACTGCACCAAGGCCATCACGGAATTCGATTTCCTGCTCTGGTCGGATACGGTTGAAGCGTTCTACCACCCCTCCGTCCCGATGAACGGCATCGTTCGCTCGGTGTCCACCGATGGCGACAATCTGATGGAATTGGTGGAGTTCGGTACCAACGGCGCGCGCCCGTCGTTCTGAGCGTGTCCGAACGTCGCCTCTCCCGCGAAGGCACGCGCATCTTCGGTAACACGTTTCGCTGATTCAACAAATTTTCCCGCCACGCTTCGGGGCATGGTCGCAAACGACATGGCTCGCAGCGTGGCGGGACCGTTTTTACCGCTTGTCAGCGAGCCGCATCGCGCGCTGCGTCGAGGATGCTTCTCGTTCATATTCGATTACGGCGCGTTGTGAACTGTGCGCAAGTTTGCTCAGATTATCTCGAGAATTTCAGCTCGGCATGTGGCGTCTCCCCTGTGCGGCGAGGTTTCTGTCGGCACCGCCACAGCAGGCTGAAAACTCTGTCCGTCGAGACATCGGTACATTCCCGCTTCGTCATGTTGGAGGTTGTAAAATGCCACGTTACGCCCCGCTCGTTGTGTTGTTGCTGAGTATGGCCGTGCCCGTGCATGGCCAGTTTTGTGAAACGGTGACGGACAGTGCCTGGATGGTGCGTTATGACAAGCTCTTCAGCGAGGGTGCGCGTGCCACCGTGTGGCGGGCGGACAGCAGCATCATCGATGTGCCGGTGATGTTCCACGTTCAAACGCAGGGTGGCAATCCGGTAATCGGGGTGAACCGTATCAATCAAGCCCTGGCTGCAACCAATGCATGGTTCGCCGCGGCGGGAGTGCGCTTCGTGCGTTGCGGGGATGTGCGGTACTATCCGGATTCCACTGCTCCGGCAACGAACAGTCGCGCGGTGAATGTGGCAATGTTCCGTTCGTCCACCGGCTGTGGTTGGGAAATGGGGGGAAATGTATCCATCAATGTTTCGTGTAATCGCACGCTCGAAAACATACTCAGCCATGAACTCGGCCACGTACTCGGTCTGCCGCATACGCATGGCTACACCAATACCGGTACCACCGATGAACTGGCCGATGGCAGCAACTGTGCCACCCATGGAGATCGCTTCTGCGACACGCCCGCCGATCCGAATCTGCTCGGTGTGGTGAACGGCGCCTGCCAGTACGTGGGTACGCGTCGCGATGCCAACAACATGCCCTACGCGCCGAATCCCCGCAATATCATGTCGTACACCAACTCGTCTTGCGCCGACGAGCTCTCGTCCATGCAACTCGCGTACGCGCGTGCCGTGGCTATCGCTCTGCGGCGCGAATGCTGCGAACTCCCCGCACCACGCGTGCGCGACACGCTGCTGTGCGCGGGCGAGCAGGTGCTGATCACCGCCGAGGGGCCGGGGCAGGAATTCCGCTGGTATGATGCGCTGGAAGGCGGCACACTGCTCGCCACCGGCCGCACCTTCGCCACGCCCGTGGTGATGGAAAGCCGCGCTTGGTATGTGGAAGCGGTGGACTCTTGCATCAGCACCCGGTCGCGTGTGGTGGTGCGCGTGGCTTCCACGACGCGTGTGATGACGGATCTCGCCCAGATGTTGTTCGATCCCGATACCTCCCGGCAATCGAGTATGTGGGTTATGGCCGAAGACGGCCGTCGTATCGTATTTCGCGCGCAGGATGCCTCAGTGTGGGTTACCGACGGGACGCTCAGCGGCAGCGCCATGCTCGTGCCAGGTATGAGCGGCGACCGGGGTAGCATTGCCAGCGCATTGTTGTGGAATGATGCACTGTACTACGGCTTCACCAAGGAGGGCGGCGGTCCATCGCTGCACCGCGTGGATCTGGATACAAAGGCGAACGAAGTGCTGCTTGAGCTGAACGATAGAAGCGGGTACAGCAATTTCTGGCTTACCGAACTCAATGGTGCCATGCTCTTTCTTCTCAACGACGGCCATGACAAAGCCGAGCTGTGGCGCAGCGATGGCACGCGCTCCGGTACGCAGCGACTCGCTCATTTCCCACACACCAGCGCATTCAACGATTTCGATGTCACTGTTGTGGGAACACAAATGCTTCTGGAGGTGGAGGATTCGTTGCATGGAAGCGAGCCCTGGATCACCGACGGAACGGTGGCGGGGACTCGACTGCTCAAGGACATAGCCCCCGGCGCACAAGGGAGTGATCCGGCAGGATTCACGGAATCAGATGGAAAAGTCTACTTCTCTGCAAATGATGGAAGCCACGGCACGGAGTTGTGGGTGACAGATCTCACCGAGGAAGGGACCCGCCTGCTCGCTGACATCCGCCCCGGATCCGAGGGATCGCAGATCGGCGATGTGACGTCCATCAACGGTCTGGTGTACATGTACGTCGACGACGGCACGCACAGCTACGAACCCTACGTCACCGACGGTACACCCGAGGGCACACGTCTGCTCGCGGATATTCGCAAAGGACAGGGGAGCTTTCCCTCGCATTTCACCGCACTTGGCGACCGCGTGTTTTGCGTGGCAAATGATGGAAGTGGAGCTGAATTGTGGGAGCTGTTTCCGGCAGGAGGCGCCACCTTGGTCAAAGATATTCATCCATTCAGCGGTGCGGGAATTCAGGATATCTTCGCACAGGGATCGTTGTTGTTCTTCTCTGCCAATGACGGCGCGCATGGGAACGAGTTGTGGTGCAGCGATGGGAGCGCCGAGGGGACAAGGCTGGTTGCGGACATCGACAGTGCGGGATCGTCCTCACCCGGGGCGTTCACGGTGCTCGATGGCCGCATGGTTTTCATTGCCAACGGCGGAAGTCAAGGCGCGGCATTGTACACGCTCGCAGCGCTTGATGCAGCCGCATGCGCGGGTGGTGTGGCGGTTCTGGAAGCGGGTAATACGGATGGTGTCATCCGCTGGTTTGCTGACAGTACGGCGGCGCAACCCCTCGGTACAGGCCGTCGCTTCGTCACACCGCCGCTCACGCAAGCGGCCATGTATTGGGCGGAGGTGGCGGTGGCGAATTGCGTGAGCCCACGCGTGGGGATTCCTGTTCGGCTTCTTGCGCCCATTCCTGTGGTGACCGGACCAACCGTTGTACCACCGGGGAGTGACGTGCGGCTCGATGCACGTGCGGATTATGGGATGGTGGAATGGCACGCGCGCACGGACGGCAGCGCCTTGCTGGGCATCGGGGGTTCATTTGTCTTTTCGGGATTGACTCGCGATACGGTGGTGTATGTTCGCAGCGTCGAACGTGATTGCGGCAGTGACTGGGTGACTCATGCGATCCGTATGGACAACAGCAGCGCGACGGATATACTCCCACAACGGTATGACCTGGCAGTGTGGCCACAGCCGGCGCGCAGCGACGACGTGCTGCACATTGCACCTTCGGAGACAGATGGTGAGATCACGGTGCGCATACACGACGTGCTGGGACGCGAACGCATCGTGCTGCGCGTTAGCGATGGCGAACCGGTGTTGCGCCTGCGTCCATCCACGCACGGATTGACGGCCGGTTGGTATGTCCTTAATGTGCGTTGGCGGGACCGCAGCTCATGGCGTCCGATACTGCTGCGTTGAGCGGCGTATGTCGATACCGATATTGGAAAAAGTGAATTTTTGATTTTTTTCTTGCATCACGACGGAATTTTTATTAGGATAGATAACATCCTAATTGAATATCTCCGCGCGGGTTTGGCGTAGCCGACAGTGGTCCGGCGGAGATCACACGCCAACAGCCGTCGGAAGATGCACGCTTGACATTCCGCTCCTGTGTCACCAGTTTCATGCTCGCTTTGTTCGCGTTGCTCGCGGGAGCACCGATCAACGCGCAGGATTTTTCTTCGGGCAGCGAAACACCCGCGCTGCGCGTGGGGGGCAATGTTTCCGCGCGCGCGGTATTCTACCAAGCCAGCGAATTGCGCGCGCGTCGCGAACCATTCTCCTGGGTGTTGAACGGCACTGTGAACGTGCAACTGTACGGCGTGGACATGCCCTTCAGTTTCACACTCAGCGAACAGGAGCGCGATTTCGCTCAGCCCTTCAATCAATTCGGCGTTAGTCCGCGCTACGAGTGGCTCACCGGACATTTCGGCTATCGCAATGTCACCTTCTCTCCGTACACGCTGGCGGGTCATCAGATGCTGGGTGCGGGTTTCGAGGCGCAGCCCGGGCTGCTGCGCGCGGGATTCATGTATGGCCGCTTGCAGCGCGCTGTGGCCGAGGACACGGCGGCGGGGCGTTTTGTTCAACCGGCCTATGAGCGCAGCGGTTTCGCCGGACGCCTTGGCATCGGTGATGGTGGAAATCAATTCGATGTCATCATCCTGAAGGCCAAGGACGATCCCGCGTCCCTGCGAAGCACACCGCGCAACGCGCTGGTGCTGCCCGGCGAGAATCTTGTGTTGGGATTCAGTGGTGGAGTGACGCTGTTCGAGGCGTTGCGCATTTCGATGGATGCTGCGGCCAGCGATTACACTCGCGATGTGCGTGCGGTGGAACTCGAAACAACCGGGAATTCGCACATGGAGGCCTTCGACGGATTGATCAACCAGCGGGCGTCTTCGCAATTCTACACGGCCGTGCGGGGCAGCGCCGCCTGGAACGCGCGGCAGTGGGGGATGGGACTCACTTACACGCGCATCGATCCCGATTATCAGTCCATGGGCGCCTACTACATCGGCAGCGATATGCAGAGCGTGGCCATTGCACCGCGCGTGATGCTGGGTAACGGCGTGTTTCGCGCGAATGCCACCATGACCTGGCGCGAGGACAATCTGCAAGACAAGAAGGCGGCCACCACCACGCGCATGCTCCCTGCGGTTTCGCTGGGCTATCAGCCCTCGCCCGTCTGGGGTGTGGATGTGCAATACACCGATGTGTTCACCTCGCAGGCGGCGGGGCGCAAGCCGCTCAGCGACAGCACGCGTCTCAATAGCAGCAATCCCATGATCACGCTTACGCCGCGTTACACCATAAGCTCCGCGGCCGCAACGCATAATTTCCTGGTGAACCTGACGTATCAGACCTACCTCGACAACAACGCGTTCACCTCGCGTTACTCGGAATACAACAGCACGAATGTCCACGCGACCTACGCGCTTGCATTGCCCCGTCAGCACTGGTCCTTCTCGCTGTCGGGCAACACCACGCGCATGGAGAATCTCGCGGGCACGTTCCGCAACAGCGGCGTCTCCGTCGGGGCGAGCAAGGCAATGCTCGAACAAACGCTGCGCGTCAACGGAACCTTGTCCGCCTCCTTCCACGGCGTGGGCGAAACCATTACCGGATCACTCGGAAGCACCTACAACGTGCAGCGGCGCCATACCTTCAGCGCGCAACTCACGCATGTGACCTCCTCGGCGGGGTATTACGCACAGAAGTCATTTTCAGAAATCACAGCGGTGCTTGGCTATGCATACTCATTCTGATACACGATCGCGCTTCGCGGGTCTGTTCGTACTGCTGCTGCTCACGACGCATAGCGTCTGGGCGCAGAACGACGTTCTCGTCACCACGCAGGTGCTTCCACCGTATTCACCATACCTGTCGGATTACGTATCGATAGAGAACAAGGTGGTCATCACACTCACCAACACGCAGGGCGGCATGCGCAGCGTGCGTCTGGTGGGCCGTATCGAAGGGGAGAGCGGAATCACCGTCACCATCCCGCAGAACTATCTGCCACCGCAGAGCATCGATCTCGCACCCGGGCAGTCGCGCGCGCTGATGGGTGCGGAGTTGCAGGATTATCTCAATCCGGACGTTCTGCAATTCTCAGGTATCTCCAAGGCGCAGGTGGTGCAGGGCAATGGTCTGCCGGAAGGCGACTACAGCTTCTGCGTGCAGGCGGTGGATTATCAGAGCGGCACGCCGCTGTCGCAGCCGGCGCCCTCGGGCTGTGCGTATTTTTCCATCACGCATTTCGAACCGCCCGACATTCTGCAACCGTTGTGCAACGGCAACGCCGCCGCGCAGTCGCCGCAGAATCTGCTGTTGAGCTGGACCGCGCCGGCGGGCGCGCCGCCGCAGCATGTGGAGTATGTTGTCCTTATCGTGGAAATGCAACCGCAGCAGGTGGATCCTGCACAAGCGGTGCTGGCCGCCACCGACCCGCCATTCTTTTCCACCGTCACACAAAGCAATTCCTTTCTCTACGGTCCCGATGCGCCACTGCTCGAAGCGGGCAAGCGCTACGCCTGGCGCGTGACCGCGCGCTCGCGCGATGGTGCGCCCAAATTACTGTTTAAAAACAACGGCCACAGTGCGGCCTGCTCCTTCCTCTGGCAGCAGGGAGGTCTTCAGGGCGAGGGCGAAGGTGGCCAGCAGGAAGGCGACAACGATATTCAGGAACAGTACGCCAGCGATTGCGAAGTGCTGAATTGTGCGCCGCAGCCGCTGGCCAGCGGTCCCGCGGGCAACAAGGTGTATCTGCCGGGTGATGAAGTGCAAATCGGATACTTCACACTCAAACTCACTTCGCTCAGCTCGTCCAGTGCATCCAATCTCAGCGGCGAGGGAGAAATCGACATGCCGCTGTTCAACACGCGCTTGCGTGCGACCTTCCAGAACTTGCAGGTGAATGCGCAGCACAAGGTCTTCGCCGGTACAGCCATCGGCGCGTACGATCCCGGCACGCAGGTGAATCAGGCATTGCGCGATTTCTCGAACAATCTCGACAATGTGACCGGCGAGTACGTGAAAAGCGTCACCGACTACGTGAAAGGCGCGCAGAAGTATGTGGAAAATTTCGTGAACGTGAATTCCACGGGACTGCCGTTCGCCATGAGCAAGCTGATCTCGGGCAACGTGCAACTCGTGAATATCGCTGCCATCGAATTCGCCCCCGACGGCGCGCGCCTCAACGCGTTTTTTGACATGCCCATTCCCGAGGCCAACAACAAGATTCTCGCCTTCGGACAGAAAAACGTGTGCTTCCATCCCACGGGCCTCAGCATCGGTGGATTACAGAAGCTGACCATGCTTGGCAACGACTACACCTTCCCTTGGGGTGGAAATGTGGATTGCACCATCAAAGCGGTGGATGGCAACAACGGCGGTACCTTCGTGACCTGGGATTGCGAGGGCATCAAGGAGGTGCAGATCCAGGGCGAGTTCACCTTCAAAGGCGGCATGCTTGTTCGCAGCGAAGGCAACGGCCCGGTGAAAGCCAGCTTCACCTTCAATGGCACGACCTGGGGTGACCTGCTGGGCGAGGTGAGCATGGATCCCTTTTCCATCGCCGGTCTCGAAGGGTTGAAGCTCGAATTCAATAAAGTGGTGATGGACTTCTCCGACACGCGCAATGCGCAGGGGATGTCGTATCCCGCGAATTACAACGGTCCGCAGGGCAACGATTGGCGTGGCTTCTATTTCGACAAAGTCACCGCGGTACTTCCCGATTATCTGAAAAAGGGGAACGACCCCGTCACCATCACGCTGTCGCACGCATTGATCAACAAGCAGGGCTTTACCGGCAGCGTCACGGTGCAGCCGGTGTTCGGTACCGATCAGGGCAATCTCGGTGGCTGGGCGTTTTCCATTGATAAAATCGAACTGGCCGTCACCAACAACAGCTTGAGCAAGGGGCAGTTCAACGGTAAACTGCGCATACCGATTTCCAAATCGGATCTCGCGTACTCCTGTTTGCTGAGCAATTCGCAGCAAGGATTGCACACGCAATTCTCCGTGTCCAATCTTGGCAACCTGTCCGCCGATCTCTGGGCGGCCACGCTCACCATTCAGGAAGGATCGTCGGTGACGGTGGAGACGCAGGGCAACGATGTGCTCGTGCAGGCCGTGCTCAGCGGCGGACTGACCATCGACGGCGAATTTCCCGATATGAAAAATGTGAACGTCAGTATTCCCGATGTGGAATTCAAGGACTTCACCATCCGGAACAAGAAACCCTATCTCTCGGCCGAGTATTTCAAAATGGCCAGCCCCGAAAAGAAGTTCGCGGGCTTCCCCATTTCCATCGATCCGGAGAAGGGCATCAAGCTGAAGTTTGACGGCGACAGCCGCATCGGTCTGGAACTGGCCTTGATGGTGGCGCTCGATGGCAACGACGAGAGTGCCATCAGCGGCGGCACCTCCTTCACCGTGTGGGGAAAAATGGTGGAGCAGAACAACAAACAGTCGTGGACGCTCGACAAGCCCGAACTCAACAGCATCTGGATCGAGGCCAGCGTTGCCGCCTGCGATATCAAGGGATCGGTGGATTTGTACAACGGCGATCCGAAATTCGGCAACGGCTTCCGCGGCGCGCTGGAAGTGAACTTCCGGCCCATGGTCAAGATCAAGGCCACGGTGCAGTTCGGCAGCACCAAGTACCAATCGGCCAGCACCTACCGCTACTGGTATTTCGATGGCATGGCCGTGATGGGCGCCGGCATCATGGTGTACCCCGGACTCGGCATTTACGGCTTCGGCGGAGGCGCCTACTATCACATGAAGCCCGTGGGTGGCTCGCCGTCGGCTGCATCCCTGGCAGGCGATCCGAACAGCGCCGGCAATTTCGATGTCGATGCCGCCGGCTCCACATCCTCCGGCGTGGTGTACGAACCGGACAAGAATATCGCCTTTGGCTTCAAGGCCACCATTGTACTCGGCACCATGCCCAGTCCGAAGGCCTTCAATGGCGACATTACGCTCGAAGCGTCCTTTTTCCAGGGTGGCGGGTTGAACGAGATTTCGCTCACGGGCAACGGCTACTTCGTACAGAGCCTCGATCCCAAAGCCCGGCCGGGCAACGATGCGGTGATCACCGCCAAGGTGATGTTCAAATACGCCGCACAGCCCAAAACCTTCGATGGATTGGTTTCCATCAAATTCAATCTCAAGGCGGGCAACATGGAACTCATCACCGGTGGCGGTGATGCGGCCATGCATTTCAGTCCCGACAAGTGGTTCATCAAATTCGGCGAGCCCGACAATCGCTTCGGCCTCACCGTGCTCGGCCTGCTGGAAATCGGCTCGTACTACATGGTGGGCAAGAACAGTCTGCCCGGCATGCCGGATTTGCCCACGTCACCCATCGACTTCCAGAGTGCCTTGCCGAGCTTCAAGGACCAGAATCCTCGCAAGTCCGATGTCAATGCCGGCAGCGGCTTCGCGATGGGACAGAATCTCAGCATCGACACCGGCAAGCTGCGCTTCCTCATTTTCTATGCGCGCATCGCCATAGCATTCGGTTACGATGTGTCCATTCTCTACACCAATCAGTCCTGTGAAAATGTGCAGGGCAAAATGGGCCTCAATGGCTGGTACGCCACCGGCCAGGTGTACGCCGGTCTCGAGGCGAAAGTGGGCATCGATATCAATCTGTGGTTCGTGAAAAAGGATATCGTGATACTCGAAGTCGGCCTCATCGCCGGCCTCAAGGGCGGTTTGCCCAATCCCACCTGGCTCAAAGGCGAGGTGAGCGGTTACTACAACATCATGAACGGTCTGCTCACCGGGCAGTGCAACTTCAAGTTCAAGTACGGCGACGTCTGCGACCCCACCGAGGGCGATCCGTTCGGCGGCCTGCAGGTCATCTCCGATGTCGTGCCCACCGGTAACGATGCGGATGTGTTCTCCTTCCCCGAAGTGTCCTTCAATCTGCCCGTGGGATCGGATAAGATCATGCAGGTGCAGGTGATGAAAAACGAGGATGAATCGGAACTCGTACAATTTCGCTTCGAGGTGAAAAGCTTCGAGGTGCGTAAAAAAACCGGCAACGCTCTCGTTGCGGGCGATTGGTCGAAGCACAACAACAAGATGACGGCGCTGTTCGATCCGAAGGAGATGTTCGACGAACTCACCGATTTCGTGACCAAGGTGGAAATTCACGGCGAGCGTAAAGTACACGGCCAGTGGATTCGCATCAAGAAATGCGCGAACTGCGCCGAGGACCATGTGGAATCGCGCACCGTGAATTTCCGCACAGGTACCGCTCCGGAGTACTTCCGCGACGACAACGTGGTGCAGACCCGCCCGGGACGCATGCAGCGCTATTTCCCGTACTCGCAGTCGAATCAAGGCTTCATCGCCATGAAACAGTACCCGAGCAACATTCCCGCGATGCAGCCCGAAGACCCGAACTATCGCTACCGCTACGAAATGCGCTATCACCGCGTCGGTGGTGGCTCCACGGTGATCGGCAATGCGGAAGTGCAATGGGAAAACGGCGGCGGCTTCAAGGGTATCCGCTTCACGCTGCCTACGCTCACGCCGAAAACCCTGTACATCGCCCAGGTCGTTCGCGTGCGCGAACTCAAGGCCGGCAAACAGGAGAAGAGCAACTTCGCCCTTACCAACGAGCAGAAATCCATTGGCGGTGGACAAAAGATCACCCAGCGCACGGCGCGCCTCAATTCCACCCGCCTGGCCGACAACGAATTCCTCGTGTATCAGCTGGCCTTCAAAACGAGTCAGTTCACCACGTACAAGAACAAGATCGAGGATTTCATCAACAGCACACCCGAGACGTACCGGCTGTCCGACGACAAGTCCTCGCATGGCTACAACAAGCTGTACCTGCGATTCACTGGCAAGGAGGCCTTCGATCCCTACGATATCGAAGAGTACTCCTGGACCAAGGCATCCACCACGAATTACGTGGAGCCCCGCCTGCGTGTGGAAGCCAGGAACGGCGCGAGTCCGAACACCATCAAGACCTACTGGCGCTGGCTGTATGACAACTACTACCGCTACAGTCTCGACGATCACTACATCAACAGCGTGTACATCGCATCGCTGCCACTCAACGGAGGGGCAAATCCGAATACCGTGCGCGTGTACCCCAGCGAAAACGCCTACCGGCCCGGCAGTCGATTGACTCACGGGACGCGTTTGTCGGAAATCAAATTCCCCGCCTGGGCCACCGACATCGCCTATCAGGGCACCGGACCCGCCACCAAGCTCACCAACGACGAGATCAACGCCGTGTTCTGGAAGGGCTACAATCCGCCACCGCAAGGCGGCGGGGGTGGCATGAAAATCGCACCCGTGGGTATCAAGGCGGCCAACAACGCGCCGAAGCTGAACGGTCCCGGCGAGATCGCCATGAACGAATGGCACAAGCTCGTGTTGCGCTACGACGTGCCCGCCGTGCTGGAAAAAGACCGCGAGCTTATCGTCAAGGAATTGATGCGGCGCTACGGCAATGTGCTTGGACAAACCCCGGCGTTCTGGCATTTCATGCGCTACAATCTCGATGCGCAAACCGCGCAGGCCATCGGTGTGACGCAGCACAACTTCTGGGATATGAAATTCCCCAATAACATGACCATCAACCTCCACTTCCATGTGGACGGCTTGAATTACTATCTGGATAAAACCTACACCTTCAAGGATTGATGCACGATGACGATCACCAAGCACCGTACCTTGTACCACGGACGCGCGCTGTTCCTCGTCCTCGCTGCCGCCGCGATTGTGTGGCTGGGCAATTCGCCTGCGCTGCGCGCGCAAAGCGACACCACGCGAATGCGCAACCTGCAGCTCGCGGCGCACGGCAGCCCCGACTCCATCACCTTGCGCTGGGGCGCCATCGATTACGTGACCTGGAAAGCCGCGTCCGCCGCGGGCTACATTGTCGAACGCGCTCCCTTCGCTCAGCGCAATGCTGGCAACCTCGATCCACAGTGGACGCGGCTCACGCCGCAACCCCTGCGGCCGCTGAGCATCGAGCAATGGAGGCAGCGCTTCGCGCCAGAGGACTCGCTGGCGGGTGCCGCCGTGCAATCGTATTTCGGCGAAAGCATCGGCACCAGCACCGATCCCTTCGGTTCGCTGTATGAAATGTATTTGCAGCAACAGAACCTGCATGGATTCGGGATGTTCCTGGCCGATATTCGACCCGACATCGCCGATGGCTACGGCCTGCGCTTTGTGGATCGCGGCGTCTCCCGCGGACAGAGCTACCTCTATCGCGTGTTTCCCGCCACGCAACGCGAAGATCTGCCGATGGATACGGCGTATGCGGTGGTCGGCGCCGTTGCGGGACCGGGCCTCACGCCCATCACGACACTGAAGGCAACGGAGGATGAAAAGTTGGTGGTGTTGCAATGGGAACGCGAGGAGAGTGCGGAGTACGGCAGCTTTGTCATTGAACGCTCCACCGACGGTGGCCGCAGTTACACGCGTCTGATGGACATTCCTTACGTACCTCTGGTCAATCCCGAAGTGGACGATGCGAGCACCGTGCATCAGTACCGCGTAAAGCTCGAGCGCAATTACGAACCCGTGCGCTATCGCGTACGTGGTGGAAATGCCTTTGGCATGCTCTCCCCGCCGGGCAACGAAGTTCTGGCAATGGGTCGCGATAAAACGGCTCCGGCGCAACCCGCCATTCTCCCGCATCGCATTGTCAACGAACATTCCGTGGAAATCTCCTGGGATGTGCGCGACGGTAAGGAAGACGCCGATCTCGCGGGCTTTCTCGTGGCGAAAAGCGAGGCTCCGGATGGACCCTACGATGTGATCAGCGATGTGCTTCCGCGCAGTGCCCGCAGTTACGTCGATGCTCGCGTGAAGGACATTCCACCGCATTACTACGTTGTCTCCGCCATCGACACCGCTGGCAACTCGCGCATGTCCGCGCCGGTGTTTGCGCTTTTCCCCGATTCCATTGCGCCCATGACGCCGACGGGACTGGTGGCGGACATCGATTCCTCGGGCATTGTCACGCTGCGGTGGAAGGCCAATACCGAAGACGACCTGCAGGGCTATCGCGTATTTTTTGCCAACGATCCCACGCATGAGTTCCAGCAACTCACCACGGTGATCACGCGCGATACGATGTACACCGACACTTTGACACTGAAAACCTTGACCGAGCGCATCTGGTATCGCGTCACCGCGCTGGATCTCAACTACAATCACTCGCCTTTCACCCCGGCGCTCGAGGTGGAAAAGCCCGACATCGTGCCACCCACGGCGCCTAGTATTCACGCAGTGGAAAGCGGAACCGAGGCGGTGGATATCGCCTGGTACCGGAGCCCCACATCCGATGCCACCGAGCATGTGCTGTACCGCCGCCGCGCGGGCGAGCAGCGCTGGACGGAGTTGTATCGCGGGGATGATCCCACGCGCAAAAACCATCGCGACGCCACCGCCGAAAGCGGCGTGCTGTACGAATACGCCGTGCAGGCCCGCGACGACGACGGCTTGCTCTCGCCGCTGTCCAATGTTGTGACCGCGCGCCGCGTGCCTGTGTCACAGCGTGAAGGCGTGCAGGCGTTGAGCGCGCGCTACGATGCCGTCAAGCGTGCGGTGCTGTTGCAATGGTCGTTCACCGGACCGCGACCGAGCGAGATGTACATTTACAAGGGTACAGGCACGACGCCCGTGCGTTTGTACGTGACTCTCCCCGATGGATCGATGAGCCACGAGGACAAGGATGTGCGTGCGGGCGACACCTACACCTACGCGGTGCGCGTGGTGTATCCCGACGGTGCGGAATCCGTGCTCGAGCGCAGCGCCGCCGTGGAAGTGCGCTGAGTACTTGTTGTGTACACTACGTCGAAGGGCATGGCCGCGCGGTCATGCCCTTCGTTTCTGTGCACAATTCCCACGTCTGTGTGCCGAGAATGTATGGCGCCTCTCCGCCACGGCGGATCTTCGAGCTGCACATGACATAGGTCATCCGACGCACAACGCATAATCGTCACGCTGAGCGACGAGCCCGCGGCAAGGACGTTCGGTGAGAGAAGATCCTGGTTCGGGCTCGGAGTCGAAGCGTCATGCAATTGGCTACGGAGGCTTCGACTTCGCGCCGGAATCACTCATTACCATTTCGGACATACGTGCTCGGCGCTGCGCTCAGCCTGACGAAGCTCTGTCATGCACGATCCAAACCGGCGTAAGCGCTGGTGGACTGACTCAAGGTGACGATAATTTGTCACCGGCGCTCCAAACTGGCGTATTCGCTGGTGCACAGACTCAGAATCGCGGAGGTGGCGTGCGTTGACCGCCGACACGTATCTCGAGGATATTGCTGCCCTGCATGATCTGCAGCGGGAGATCGAAGCGTCCACGCAAGCGGCGCTGCACGGTCTCGCCTCGCCATGTGCCGTTGAACCGCAGGTCGAAGCTCCCGGCGCAACGTCGCGACGAGAGATCGAGCCGATCGATGCGCAGCGAGCTTCCGTCCGGATCCGCGATACGCAGCGAGCCGCGCATTGGGCCATCGCCCGGCGCGTCGGCTTCGAGACCCAGATAAGAATCACCACGTTCCTTGCCGATGGGATAAACTGCGTGTCCGCGAAAACCGCGGACTTTTACTCCGAACTCCAGCGTCGTGTCCGCGCAATGCCCATCGATGCGCAAATTCACATTCACGCTGTCGCCTTCCTTGAGATAGTACACGGTGGCGGTGGGCCAGACGCCGGCCGAGTCGTGTAGCAGTGGTTGTCCGTCGAACCCGGCTTCGAGTTCGATATACACCGGCGTAGCGATACTGTCCTCGGGGCGGACACGCCGGTACAGCGCTTTCGCTGGCTTGTGGTCAATCTCAAGATCCAGCGCCAACGTGTCGCCGTTCAGACGGTAGTCGCCTTCCATGCGCATGGGGTATTTCTCCAATCCACGCGCGGTTTCAATAAAGCCGACCGCACCATCACCGGCCCAGAGGAAGCGCTTGCTCCTGGCCGTTGCGGCTATCAGCGCGGGTTTGCCCGTGGCAAGTTCAAAGCCCAGTGCCTGTGTGGAACCGTCGGGATTGAGTCGAAAGCCGTGCACACGCTGCGGAAAATTATCCGGAACAAACATCCAGCTTTCCTCCTCGGTCAACCACATACCCACGAGCGCGGGATCGCGTACGCCCTCGGATTCGCGCGACGCCGCGCATCCGAGCAACACGATGCAGAGCAAGGGCAGCGCGCGCATCATTGCACGAGCTTCCGGGATTCGCCTTGCTTCTTCAGCGAATCAGGTACGGCATCCGGCGCCGCATTCAATCGAATGCCGTTCATCTGATTGATCGGGATAGTGTGTCTGGTCACATCGTCGCGCGTCCAGGTTTCAATGGGAACGGAGAAATCACCTTCCAGCACGATGCGTTCCTTGGCCGGACCGGAATTGCCACAACCCAGTACCACGCGCAGCCGTCCCTCGCAGCGACGCGCCTCGGTATCCCAGCGGGTGATTTCCAGCGAACCGTCGCCCGCTTCACAGGCGTGGATGTTCAGCGCCTGCCGGCCCTCGCGATAACCGAAATAGTACGCTTCGTTGTTGCCGCCCAACGGGTAGGTGCCCGCGCCCTTGAAGGGTTCGATCACGATATTCGCACTTTCCTCCACACCGGCGACGTCTTCGAAATTCAGAACGAGCGTGATTTTATTCCTCGAGGGAAGGGTGATGTGGCGAACCATGGCGCTGTACGTCCAGCTCGCCGAGCGAAGGCGCAGAGGCACGCCGTTTCTCGTCATATTCGCGCGCAATTCCACTGGCTCGGCAATGCGCTCGCCCAACGTCACGCGGGTGAATTCCTCCACGCCGCGGGGACCGCGAGCGGTGGAAAGTGTGATCGTGAGGCGGTCGCCGTCGATGCTGTAGCTTCCATCGCAGACCAGCGAACGGTTGAATTCATCATCCGTCAGCATCAGCTTGCCGTCGGCGGCGGTGACGATGCTGCGTTTGAACCTCCCGTGCGTACTCCGCACCAGTGTGCCCGTGGCCGCATCGAAAGCGAGATTGTCCACCGAGCCATCCGCATTCACCACCATGCCTGTCACCGACAACCCACCAGGAGGATTGCCGATCACCCAACTCTGGCTTATCAACTTCCACGCACCGAGCAGCGCGGCATCGCGCACGCCCATGTCCTGCGCTTGCAACGACGTGACGGAAAACAGTACAACGAGTACGACACTGCGTAGCATCATGACAACTCCGGCATGTGTGGCGGGAATATCGGACGAAATCATGGGAAGATACGGAAACGAGAGGCGGGATGCCAATATCGAGACAGGATTAAAACCACAGGGATTAAAACCACAGTCTTACATGTTCCTTCGTCACACCGGGGAGAATGAAAATGGTGCAAGTGCCTCGATATCTGTCGGAGCGCATCAACAGAGTTTCAAAACCACAGTCTTTCATGTTCCTTCGTCACACCCGGGAGAATGAAAATG
>DAOSDL010000027.1:0-65050 GCA_035362335.1 Bacteroidota bacterium | reverse complement strand
GAGAAGGGAGCCGGTTCGCTCGAACGCGAGTCGCGCGAGCGCATCGCCCTGTTGTGCCGCGTCGGCCACATCCGCCGCGGTGAGTGATGTCAACGGAATAGAGGAAAGGGAACTCCCGAAACCCTGCTCCGACAGCAATTCGGCAACCGTGCGCAGCAGTCCCGGCGCGGACACATAGGTCTCCAGGCAGCCGCGGCGACCGCAACCGCAGCGCCTTCCCTGTTCCACCACGATCACATGACCGAGTTCGCCCGCGAAGCCCGTGCTGCCGTAGAGTAATTCTCCGCCTGCGACGAAGCCGCTGCCGAGGCCTGTGCCCAACGTCACCAACGCGAAATCGCGGAAATGGGATGCGGCGCCGAACATCATTTCTCCGATGGCGGCGGCATTCGCATCGTTGGTGAGCACCGTGTCAATGCCTGTGGCGTCGCGCAGCAGATCCGCGAAAGGAATCACACCCTTCCAGCGCAGATTCGGTGCCTCCTCGATGGTACCGGAAAAATAGTTGCCGTTCGGCGCTCCCACGCCTATGCCTGCAATGGGTGGCGGGGCGGAAAGATGTTCGTGCAGCGCACGCAGTGAGGCCGCGATGGCCTCCGCGAAAGATTCTGGATCGGGATACGCGGTGGTGTCAATGCTGCGTTCAGCGAGAATCGCACCTTCGCGGTCCACCAGACCGAGCACGGTGTTCGTGCCACCGATATCAATGCCAGCGACTATGCTCATCGCTCCTCCTTGCGCACGCCCCAACGGCCATACCAGGCGATGTAGAGATATGCCAGCGCCGGCACGAAAAACGAAGCATGCACGCCCAGACCATCGGCTGCGGCGCCTTGCAGCACGGGCAGTATCGCACCGCCCACAATGGCCATGACCAGCAGCGAACTCGCCTGGCTGGTGTCCTTGCCCAGGCCCGCGATTGCCAGGGTGAAAATGTTGGACCACATGATGGAGTTGAACAGACCGACGCCGATCACGGTCCACATTGCCACGGCGCCACTGCTGCCCAGCGCGATCAGCAGCAAGGTCACCGCCACCAACGCGAACAGCGACAGTGTGCGCGCGGGTCGACTTTTGCCAGCGAGGAAACCGCCGAATCCCAGCACAAGAAATGCGGCATAGCTTCCCGCCGTGCCGAATCCCTTGAGCGCGGCGATGATGACAAACGCGGCGACCGGTATGGCCGCCATGATGCTGTACTTACGCTCCGGTCGCACACCGCTCAACGAAATCGCACCGAGAAAACGCCCGATCATCAATCCACCCCAATAAAACGCCACGTAATTGCCCGCGTCCGCATGCGACAGCCCCGCGATGCTTTCGAGCCCGAGAAAGCTGATCATAATGCTGCCGATGCTCACCTCGGCTCCGACGTACATGAAAATCGCCAGCATGCCGAGTACCGTGTGCCCGTGGCGCAGTGCGCCGGCACCGCGTTCGACGCTGTGTCCACCTGCGAATTCGGGCAGATGCGCGAAGCGTATCACCAGGGCCATCAGGATGAACATGCCCGAGAACACGAGATACGGCACTTTCACCGCATCGGCGCCAGTGACATGCACACCGGCGAAATAGCGGAAGATGAGAAATCCCCCGATCACCGGCGCGATGGTGGTGCCGAAGGAATTGAATCCCTGCGCGAGATTGAGACGACTCGATGCACCGCGCTCCTCACCGAGTATTGCCACATAGGGATTGGCGGCGATTTGCAGAATGGTGAAACCCAACCCGAGTATGAACAGCGCGGCGAGGAAAAATCCGTAGGACACGAATTCCGCCGCGGGGAAAAACAGCGCCGTGCCCGTGGCCGACAGCAGCAGTCCCGCGATGATGCCATTCTTGTACCCGATGCGTCCGATGGGATCACCGGTGCGCGCCGAAATCAGAAAGTACAGCAGCGAGCCCACGAAGTACGCGCCGAAGAAAGCGAATTGCACGAACATCGCCTGCGTGTGATTGAGGTCGAAGACGCCTTTGAGATACGGGATGAGAATGTCGTTCATGCAGGTGATGAAACCCCAGAGGAAAAACAATCCCGTGACCACCGCAAACGGCAGCCGATACTGCGTGGAGGATGAAGGGTTCGATGCTGTGCCCATGCTGTGTCCGCTGTTGTGTGCGCTCAGCGCACGATGATCTCGTCAATGAAAATCCAGGCCTTGCCACCCGCGCCCGCGTGCCAGGCGGGGCAACGACCCATGCTTGTCGCCTCCAGCCGAAGGTAGCGCGCGTGCACGCCGCCGCCATCGATCTTGGCCTCGCGTATCATCGCCTCCTCGGCGCGAACGTCGGTGTCGAAGCTGCTCTTGCCCAGAGAATGGAACGTCGTCCCGTCCATCGACCAGGACCAGCGGCACTCGCGGGGAAGGAAAATCCACGCCTGCTGATAGTGCAGGAAACCGGCTCGCAGTTCGTGCAAAGGAAGGGCGCGTCCGAAATCGAGCAGCACGTCGAGATCGCCTTCCTCATGGCCCTGCCAGCGACCGTCGCGAAACGCGGTCGAAGCGCGCAGTCCGTCGGTGAGTGCCTGCGCACCTCCGGCGGTGTACGATGCGTGCGGCGGCGCACCGAGCGTGACCGTGGCGCGAAACGCTGCATGACGGTCGTAACGCAAGCGGTAGGTGGTGCTGCGCTTGCCGCCTGGCGCCATCGCCACCACGGCCACCGTACCGCTGTCGTGTAGCTGCAATGCCGTGCGATAAGGCGTACCATCGCCCACTTCCTGACCGAGGGCGTAGAGAAGTTGCAGACCCGCCTGTCCGCTGCTCAGTGCGATAGTCAGACTGCTGTCGCTGTGCCGGGATTCGAACAGCACCGGAGGCGCCTCATAGCCGTAGTCCACGCCGAGCGAATCCAAACGTTCGTAGTAGCGGCGCACGCGGGCGTGAAAACTGTCCCAGTCGCGCCGTTCGGTAGGACTCCACAGCACTTCGCTCATGGCGAGAATGCGCGGATAGATTTTCGATTCCACAATGGCCTGCGGCGCGTGCTCCGTCCACATGTTGCACTCGCCTCCGAGTATATGACGCGCTTCATCCGGTGTGAGACCTTCCGGAATCGCTTCGAAGCCATAGACCTTGCGCAGATCAATGTTGGAGACATCGTAGTCGAAATAGGCGTGGCTGGTGGGGGAGACGATGGCGTCGTGTCCGCTTTTGGCCGCCGCGCGGGCTCCATCCATGCCGCGCCAGGATTGCACCGTCGCATTCGGCGCGAGTCCACCCTCGAGAATTTCATCCCAGCCGATCAGCTTTCTCCCATGCGCGCGAAGATACCGTTCAATGCGTGCGATGAACCAGGATTGCAGCGCATGTTCGTCGGCAAGACCTTCCTCACGCATGCGCCGCTGACAGGCCTCGCAGTGCTCCCAGCGGAACTTCGGCGCTTCGTCGCCACCGATATGCACGTACTCGGAGGGAAACAACTCCATCACTTCATCGAGCACGGTTTCGAGAAATCGAAACGTGTCGTCCTTGCCCGCGCAGAAAATATCTTTGAACACGCCCCAATCATTGGCCACGTCGAAGGGTCCACCCGTGCAGGACAGGTGCGGATACGCGGCCAGCGCGGCCAGTGCGTGTCCCGGCATCTCGATCTCGGGTACAACGGTGACGTGCCGCTCGGAAGCGTAGCGCACAATTTCGCGTATCTGCTGCTGTGTATAGAAGCCGCCGTACGTGCTGCCGTCCTTGTTGCGTCGCCAGGCGCCCACACGCGTCAATTCGGGAAAGGCGCGGATTTCGATGCGCCAGCCCTGGTCCTCGGTCAGGTGCCAGTGCAGGCGATTCATTTTCAGCAGCGCCAGCATGTCGATAGTGTGCTTGATGAAATCCACGTCCATGAAATGCCGGCAGCAATCCAGCAGCAGTCCGCGCCAAGCGAAACGCGGACGGTCCATGATCAGGCAGTTCGGCAGCGTCCACGCGCGTGTGGTGTCGCGCCAGGCGGACGATTCGAAGCGCGCGGGCAGCAATTGCCGCAACGTCTGCACGCCGTGAAACAGACCCTGCTCGTTTGTGGCGCCGATGAGCACGCCGCCGGGAAACACCCGCAGGGTGTAGGACTCGGGCGAACTCTCGGTAGTGGGCGCGAGCAGCCGCAGGGTGATGCTGTTGTGCGCAGCGCGCTCCCCGGTGCCCGTCTCGATGCGAGGCGTGAACGAGGACACGCCCCCGATCATCTCCGCAAGATAGCGGGCGGTGGCCTCGGCGCCACCGAAGGCGGTGTCGATGAGGATACGCGTATCCGCTGTTATCGTGTACGAACCGGGTTGCATCACCACACGCGCCGGGCGCGGAATGATGGCGGGCTCGACCACGTCTGGCTGATACTGCGCGAACAGGCGTGAGGCCGCGAGCACAAGCAGCGTCGGGAGAAGAAGCCGTGAGAAGCAGGTGCTTCGCATGCACATCACTCCTTATCCGCGTTATAGGTGCGGTGCACACGCGATTCATGGTCGATGCCGATGGTCGTCGTCCCGGGGGCATCCGTGCTATGCCGAGGCAGCGAACACGCCGCCCTATACCCCGCGCCATCGAGACGCAGCACGGGCAGATGTCCATCAATCCGCAGCGAGGCGGGATCGATGGCCAATTCCGTCAGCTGCGCTGCCCAGCGCCCATGTTCCTTGTAAAACGCCTTCTGCGTCCAGTAAATGCGGTTCAGGGCCATGATCGCGTCGTGTTCGCGGTCTTGCGGCAATGGCGTGTTGTCATCGATATCGCTGACGAATTGGACCAATCCCCACTTTTCCGGGCGGTGCATGTCCACCACGCCTTGCGGCGACCATACCCAGTTGTCCTCCTTTGTGTCGGGGATTTTTTCGTAGCGGCCATCGCGCAGGCGATGGCGCCATTCCACGCGCGAAAAATTCACCGCCCAGACGGCGCCTTCATGCGGTGGATGTACCACGCTGCGTGTGAACGCGCGCCAGGGGATGGCGATTTCGGCGGTCCATCCCAGATCCTCGTCGCGTGCATCGTTGAGCGTGCCACGAATGTGCACGGCGCTGCGCAAACCCGCGATGTCCCAACTGTTGTCGGCCGGGCCGCCATCGCGGTAGGGTTTGGGCAAATAGAGATCCCACACCGTGTTGAGCGCGTTCATCTCGAACTCGTAGTACTCGTGATTGTCCCGATCGGGATCGAGGAAGATTTCAAAATCATTGTCGTGAAAAATCACCGCGTCGCGCTCGGTGAGTGTGCCCCACACATGCGGTTCTTCCATTTCGGCAAAAAAGTAGAAAAACTCCTCATCCCACAGCATTTTCACCCGTGTACGAAAACGCGGCTCCGCACAGCGCTCGCCCTCGATGTCCACGAAGTCCTCAGACCATGGCGCCGCACTCCAGGCCTCGTCATCGGCGAGCCCATCGATGGTGATGGGAGTGTCGGCGCGCATACTGAGATAACCGCGCGGTTGAATGCGGAAATACTCATCCTCCACACCGCAACGATTCTGCGCTGTCGCCGTCGTGGACGCTTGCAGCAGCAGGACAGTGAGGAGGAGAAAACGGAAGCGCAACTCCTGTATCATCGCTGCTCCTTCCAGAGCGTGGAGGGACGTGGACCCATCACGAAATGCAGTGTACCACCGCGCATGATATCCGCATGCGAGATCACCGGACGTGCGAGCGGCTGGCCATTGAGCGTGGCGCTTTGAATGTACACGTTCTCTTCGCTGTTGTTTTCCGCATGCATGATGAACTGCTTCCCCTCGCCGAGGTTGATCACGAGGCGGTCCAGCGCGGGACTGCCGATGTCGTAGCTTCCGCCGCAGGGATTCACAGGGTAGAATCCCATCGCGCTGAATACATACCAGGCGGACATTTGCCCGCAGTCTTCATTGCCGATCAGGCCGTCGGGCTTGTCGCTGTACATCTCGCGCATGATGCGGCGGACAAGTTTCTGCGTTTTCCAGGGCTGACCGGCGTAATTGTACAGATAGGCGATGTGGTGGCTGGGCTCATTGCCATGGGCGTACAGGCCGATGAGGCCGGTGACGTCGCCCGTGGCGCCAGTGCCTTCCAGATCGGAGCTTTGCTCGAACAGCGAATCCAACTTGCGCGCGAAGGCCTCGGGTCCGCCCATCAGACGCAGCAGCCCGTCCACATCGTGGGGCACGTACCAGGTGTATTGCCACGCGTTGCCTTCGGTGTATTCGTGCTGTTTGAGTGTGGAAAAGCGGGGATTGAAGGGACTGCGCCAACTGCCGTCGAGATTTCTTCCTCGCATGAAGCCAAGATCGGTATCGAACAGCGAGGTGTAGTAGGTGGACCGATCGAGGAAGCGGGCCGCGTCGTCTTGCGCGCCAAGCGCGCGGGCGAGTTGTGCGATGCACCAATCGTCGTACGCGTACTCCAGTGTTTTGGACACGGATTCGTTTTCCTTATCCGCGGGAATGTAACGTGGAGCGGCGGCCGGACGCAGAGTCACGGATAGGCTGTCGAGCCTTTTACCGAATCGGTTTTCGATCACGATACCGCGCGTTTCTTCGCTTGTGGCCTCGCGCATGGGCACACTCACGCTGCGATAGCCCGGGTACACGGTGGTGTGAACGGGCTCGCCCGCATCGCCGACAAAAGTGAGTTGCTGCGGCAAGCCGATGTGTTCCATGCCGATGCGTGCCGCCTGCACCTTGCCATGCGCACTTTCCGCGTGACCGACATCCATCGATGCGCGGCGCCAATCGCCAAAGGGTCTGGTGAACGTCATCACCCAATCCTGACTGCCCGCGCGTTCTCCTTCGATGCGAATGCGCAGTGACCTGCCCGGAGTGAACATGTCCCGGGGCAGCAAGAGCGTCATGGTGCCGAACAGATCACCGAATTGATCCACCATGTCCGCCGCGAAATGCAGCACCGCCGAGCCCTCGCGCAGCACGAAGGCCGCGCTGTCGGGCGAAGACGGCGTGCGGAAGCGCAGGAGTGGTGTGTCGTTCACCGACAGGGTGAACAGATGCGCGCCTTTATTCGTGGCCATGCCCGCCAGCCAGCAGAGTGCGACGCCACCACGCCCCACGCTTTCCGGCACCGGCGCGCTTTCCCACTCGATGGGCATAGGCGTGTCGGTGGCACGTGTCAGCAATGCGTCGTGCGCCTCGGGGTGCGAAGAATGGTAGCCAAGCGTACTGCCCGCGATGGTCGAAGCGTAACCGCTGCATGCGGTGCCGATGGTGTTCCATGGCAGACTGGTGAGCGATGGTGGGGGAATGTTGCGGGCAAGCAGCGAATCCAGCGGAATGGGACGCGCCATACTGTAATACGCCAATCCACCGCGAGGCTGCTCTGCGCTGCGCTTCATTGCCTCAAGCGCCTCCCGTTCGTCCACACCGGCAATACCTTTGAGAATGGCATCCACCAGAACGGGCACCGAGTGATAGCCGATCATGCAATTCGTTTCATTCGCGTGCAGTGTCCACACGGGCAGCAATCCGCTCTCGCGGTGGAATGCCATCAAAGAGCGCGTCCAATCGGACACACGGGCGGGATCGAGAATGGTGAACAGGGGATGCAGCGCGCGATAGGTGTCCCAGAGCGAGAAGACGGTGCTGTGTTCGAAACCCTCCGCCGTGTGTACACTGTCGTCGCCACCGCGATAGCGCCCGTCCACATCCATGTACAGCGAGGGTGCCAGCATGCAGTGGTACAGAGCGGTGGAAAAGGTGCGGACGGTGGTCTGGTCGCGTGCATGCGCGTCGGTGACGCGCAGAGCGTCGTCCCATTGCGTGCGGGCACGCGAGCGCGCGAGATCGAAATCCTCGTCGGGCATTTCCGCATCGAGATTGGCGAGAGCGTTTTCCTCGCTCACGGCGGAGATACCAACGCGGGCGATGAGCGGTGTACCCGCATCGAGTCTACCGAAGGCCAGCACTGCCAGGGCCGCCTTGCCGCGCAATCCCTCCGACGAGCGCACGCGCGCTCCGCTGATGCCGTCGAGCATGCCGAACACGGGCCGCGAAAAGCGCACAGCGAAGAACACCCGCTGCACGGCGGCCCAACCACTCGAGACGCGATAGCCCGTCATGGTGCGATCGTCGCTCATGCGCAGACCCGTGTCCACGGGCTTGTCGTCCTGGCCGTACCCGAGATCCACAATCACGCGCGCCGAATCGCTGCCGGCAAAGGTGTACCGGTGCATGCCGCAGCGACGCGTGGTGGTGAGTTCCACCTGAATGTCGTGATCGAGCAAATGCACACGGTAGTATCCCGGCTCGGCGATTTCGCGCTCGTGCGAGAACGGTGACCGGTAGCGCCTGTCCACGCTGCGCCAGGATGTGGTGGGCATGAAGAGAATGTCCCCCAGATCGGCGCAGCCCGTGCCGCTCAAATGCGTATGGCTGAAGCCGATGAGTGCGGTGTCGGAGTAGTGGTAGCCCGAACACCAGTCCCAGCCGCTTTTGCCGGCGTCGGGACTGAGTTGCACCATGCCGAAAGGCAGCACGGCACCGGGATAGGTGTGTCCGTGCGCGGCGGTGCCTACGAAGGGATTGACGAAGGAAGATGGTGAGCCCTGCGCCGCCACAAGCATGGGCAGGCAGGGCAGCAACAGCGGGAGAAGCAAGCGAAATCGATGAATCATGCGGAAATCTTCGGTGGTGGCCGTATACCGGTGGGCAGGGAAAAATGCCGATTTTTCGCGTCAAAACGAAACTCCAGACACCGCGCTCCTCAGTCCTTTTCCTCTCTCCGAAATGCCCAGACCTCCCATGAAACGCGGCCATGCATGGGGGAGGATTTTCCCCTGAAATTTTCCAACATCGTCTCCGGAATTGTTGTATATTGAAACTCTATCGCTATGCTTCCGCGATTCGCCCCTCTCCGGGCTGACAGACATGGACATGACGATACGGCGGGCAGGTGGTCCGCCGGTATAAATGTACGAACGTGTTATGTCGGCATCTTTTGGATTCCATTGTTCGCGCCACGACGTACCCACACCTTTTACAGGAGTTCTCATGAATTTGTACGTCGGTAACCTGGCGCACTCCGCAACCGAGGAAGATGTCCGCGGTTCGTTCGAATCTTTCGGTCAAGTCAAGACCGTCAACATTATCAAGGACAAGTTCACCGGACAGTCCCGCGGCTTCGGCTTCGTGGAAATGCCGGTCAAGGCCGAAGCCACGGCCGCTATCAACGGCTTGAACGGCACGGAAATCCGTGGCCGCGCGCTGGTGATCAACGAGGCCCGTCCGCGCACGGACGAAGGTCACGGCGGCGGTCGCCGCTTCTAAGCTCCGCTTCGGCGAAAACGCAACGGGGGGACGCGCAATGTCGCGTCCCCCCGTTTTTTTTCAGCGAAGATTGCTCCCGCGCCGTCACCCGCGCGTGAGGGGCTTATACTTGATGCGATGCGGACGATCGGCTTCGATGCCGAGGCGCTCGCGACGGTTTTGCTCGTACATCTTGTAGTTGCCATCGAACCAGAGCACGTTGCTGTCGCCTTCGAAAGCGAGGATATGCGTGGCGATGCGGTCGAGGAACCAGCGGTCGTGGGAAATCACCACGGCGCAGCCCGCGAAATTCTCGAGAGCGATTTCCAGCGCGCGCAGCGTGTTCACGTCCAAGTCGTTGGTGGGCTCGTCGAGCAGCAGCACATTCGCGCTTTCGCGCAGCGTCTTCGCCAGATGCACGCGGTTGCGCTCGCCGCCCGAGAGCATGGTCACGAGCTTCTGCTGATCGGCGCCGCTGAAATTGAAGCGTCCCACGTAAGCGCGCGAATTGATTTCGCGATTCCCCACGCGAATGAGATCCTCGCCTCCGGAAATCGCCTGCCAGATCGTCTGCTCCGGATCCAGCGGGCGGCGCTGGTCCACATAGCCGAGCTTCACCGTGGCGCCCACCACGAAGCTGCCACTGTCGGCCTCGATCTCGCCTGTGATCATGCGGAACAGCGTGGTCTTGCCAGCGCCGTTGGGTCCGATCACACCCACAATGCCGCCAGGCGGCAGCGAAAAATTCAGATTCTCGAACAGCAGTTTATCGCCGAAGGCTTTCGACACGCCCTGCGCCTCGATCACCACATCCCCGAGGCGCGGTCCTGCCGGAATGAAGATTTCCATCTCCTCATTGCGCTTTTCATGCTCCTCGGACAGCATTTTCTCATAGGCCGAAATGCGCGCCTTGCTCTTGGCATGGCGTCCCTTGGGATTCATGCGCACCCATTCCAACTCCTCCGCCAGCGCGCGTTGGCGCTTGCTCTCCTGCTTTTCCTCGAGGGCGAGGCGCTCGCGTTTCTGTTCGAGCCACGAGGAGTAATTGCCTTTGAAGGGAATGCCCTCGCCACGATCGAGTTCGAGTATCCAGCCCGCCACGTTGTCGAGAAAGTAGCGGTCGTGCGTGACGGCGATCACCGTGCCAGGGTATTTTCCCAGATGCTGTTCGAGCCAGGCCACGGACTCCGCATCCAGATGGTTGGTGGGCTCGTCCAGCAGCAGCACATCGGGTTGACGGAGCAGGAGGCGGCACAGGGCCACGCGGCGCAACTCGCCACCGGACAGCACGGACACGGAGGTTTCGGGCGGGGGACAGCGCAGCGCATCCATGGCCATTTCCAACTTGCTGTCGAGATCCCAGGCGTCGAGCTGCTCGATGCGCTCCTGCAGCTTCCCCTGTCTCTCGAGCAGGGCGTCGAAGTCCGCATCGGGATCGGCGAACTGCGCGCTCACATCCTCGTAGGCCTTGAGCAAGTCCACCGTCTCCTGCACGCCCTCCTGCACAATCTCGCGTACGGTCTTCGCCGGATCGAGCTGTGGCTCCTGCGGCAAATAGCCGAAGGTGATGTCCTTGTTCGCGGTGATGGTGCCGAGATAATCGGGATCCTCGCCGGCGATGATGCGCAACAAGGTGGACTTGCCGGCGCCATTCAAACCCAGCACGCCGATCTTGGCGCCATAGAAGAAGGACAGGTAAATATCCTTCAGCACGTACTTGTTCGGCTTGTGCACCTTGCCCACGCCGACCATGGAGAAAATGATAGTGGTATCGCTCATGCGGAATCCGCGTTGGTGGAAAAACTGAAAGATACGAAGTCCGGGTACTGTACTGCCACTCGCGCGACCGTGCGCCAGCGCCGGAGGTCAGACGGCCGGGTCCGCAAGCGCTTGCGAACCTTGTTCCGTTTTCCACAACGCGCGCAGGCGGCGGTACTGCATGCGGAAGCGGAAGATGAAGGACAGCCCTGCCACGGTCAGTCCAACCACAAAGCCCAGCCACACGCCCTCGGGTCCCCAGCCGAGAACGAAAGCGAACACGTAACTCGCGGGTACACCGATCAACCAGTAGGCGACGATGGCGACGATCATCGGCACGGTGACGTCGGTCATGCCTCGCAATATGCCCAGGCCCACGGCCTGCGTACCATCGGAGAGCTGGAACAGCGCCGCGATCACCAACAGAGATGCGGCCAATTCGATAACCGCCGGATCGCTCACAAACAGTGTGGGGAAGTACCAGCGCAGCAGCACGAAGGTGGTGGCGGCCAGGGCCATCACGGTGAGAGCCATGGCCAGCGCCGAAAATCCCGCGCGCTTGAGGTCGGTGGCATCGCGGCGTCCGAGGGCGTTGCCCACACGGATCATGGATGCGTTGGACAGCCCCAGAATGGCCATGTAGCTCACCGCCGCGAGATTCAACGCGATTTGATGCGCCGCGAGAGCGGTGGTTCCGAGCCAGCCCATCATTACCGCGCAGAAGGTGAACGACCCGGATTCGAACAGCCACTGCGTACCGCTGGGCAGGCCGAGGCGGAACAGTCGTCGTTGCAGTGGCAGGTCGAGCGCTCCGCGATGAAAGAGCGGACGGTAGCGGGCGAAGGCGCGGGCGCGGGAGACGTACAGCAGCAAGGCAATGGCGGCGAAGATTTCCACCAGCACGCTGGAGATTCCAGCACCGGTCAGTCCCAATGCGGGCATGCCGAAGTGGCCGTGAATGAACACCCAGTTGCCCGCGACATTCACCAGATTGGCCAGCAGAATGATGACCATGGCGGGTTTCGTATACGAGAGTCCCTCGATGAAATTGCGCACCGACATGAACACCAGCATGGGTATGAAACTCAGTCCCATCACTCGCAGATAGGGAGCCGCCTGCGCAACCACTTCGGGCGGTTGACCCAGCAGCGGCAACAACTCGGCCAATCCCCAGGCGGCGGCCAGAATGAGCGTGGCGGTAAGCACATTCTGCAACAAGCCCTGCCGCACGATGTTGCGTGCGTCGTCGGGTTTGCCCTCACCATCGGCGAT
This sequence comes from Bacteroidota bacterium, assembly GCA_035362335.1. Classification (GTDB taxonomy): domain Bacteria; phylum Bacteroidota; class Ignavibacteria; order SZUA-365; family SZUA-365; genus JAOSJT01. The sequence goes on along the minus strand of DAOSDL010000027.1, from coordinate 52,810 downwards.
GGCGGTCAGCGGTGTGATGGCCGATGCCATGCCCGCGGCGAATACCAGTAGCAGCACGAACACCCCGTGTCCCAGCGAGGCGCCCGCCAGAGGCACCGCGCCGAGTGTGCCCACCATCAGACTGTCGGTGACGCCCAGAAGGATATGCCCCAGCTGACCGATGGACACCGGTATGGCCAGACGCAGCGTCGCGCGGAGATGGTCGGGTATGGAAGAGGACATCGACGGTTCGTTGAAAATAGGACGAACCTGTAATATAGCGGAGATTCAGGTTCCGAATCAAGTGCGAGCGGCGGCGGGGTGTGCGACAAATTTGTGCGCCTGATTACGCCGCCGCGCGATCCTCCCAAAAATCATCCCACTGATTGCCGAGGAAGAGGCAACGAAGCGCCACAATGCTGTTGGCCGAGTTGATGCTCCAATGCATGCCGGAACGCTTCAACCGTTGACCGACGACGGTTTTACAGCCCGCCTCAATCACCCCCGAACCCACGAACAGTCCCAAGGCGCGATACTTTCCGTACTGCATGCGGTGTGCGTTGTTGCGAAAGTAGGCAATGGCCTTGTCCCGGATCTCGCAGGCATGCCCGGAGTCCGATTCGAGTCGGCAAAGTGCTCGCACAACGGCGGACGTGTCCCCCTTGTCGAGTTGCTTCTCGCGCTTGTGCAGCCATTGGTGGAGTTTCTTCGGCTCGTCGACAAAGAACATCTTCCCGACCTCGATATAGTGCTGCCGTGCATGGTAGAGGTCAACGATTTGATGCGCCCCGGGGAACTGCTCGTCGGCGATGGTCCAGATCCATGGTGCGCCATCGCCGAGGACGCAGACGCGATGGGCGCGATCGAGTCCACGCACCTGCGCATGATGTGCGATGCGCCACTGAAAGTCATCGGACGGTTCACAGGAGGCGATATAACTGGTCGAACTTTCGTCGCGGACGGCGTATCCGTCGTCGTTGACACGGGTCTGACTGAACACACAGCCCACCTTGATTTCACGCGTCCCCGCCTTTTCGTTCTCTCCCTTGCCCGTTCTCCCCCGGGTTTCGCGTTCGAGCACGGGGATTCCGGTTCCATCGTAGGCGATATAGAGCGTTTCGTGGCGGTGTCCCGTGCCCAGTTGACGCAGGTCGCTGTTCGGTGCGCAGCGCCATTGATACTCTTCCGCCTCACGACCGATGGCGACGCTGAGGCGTTCGACGGATTTGGCGGGGATGGACAATCCCGCCAAACGGTGCAGATCCTCGTGCGCTTCGCGGAAGGATTCCTTGGACCCGACATACGCCATCATATTTCGCACGCCGGGGCTGAACATCATTCCTTCGACGTCGAGAACCTGATCGAGAGGACTGTGGCCGTGCTTGCACCGCGCATCGTAAAAATACAGTCGACGAATGTCGACGGGACCGAGTATGGTCAGCATGTGCTTGGCACGCTTGCCGGCACTGCGAAGCCGATGCCCGTCGGCGCAGGCGGGCGCGGTGGAGGAGAGCGATTGCTCCATCGCTGCGAACAGCTGCTCGAGCGCCGTGCAGCCGGCGCGGTGCAATCCGTCACGCAAGCAGGTTTCGATCGCTTCGAAATCCATGCGATCCTGATCAATGCTGGAACTGACGATCAACTCGACGATGCGGCGGAATTCTTTCTCGATGATCGCGACAATTTCGTCCGCAGTTTTTTTTTCAGGGCGTCGAGCGCATCGGCATCCGTGATCGCGACCACCGGTTGCGCATCGGCGAGCTGTTCGTTGACAAGCGTAAGTCGATCCACAAGAAGTTTGAACTCCCGGTAGCGATCCGTCTCCTCGAGATACTTCTGCACCTCGGGTCCGGAATGAAGATGCTTCGAAACGGTTTTCCCGCCCGTTGAAACCGACCAGAGGAAGTATTCATGCTTCGCCGATTCTTCCATCGCGCATCGGCATCCGGGCTTGCCGCAACGGCGTGTCGACAGGTTGACAGTCCCGCGTCGGAAACTCTCGATGGAGCGCAGTTGGGCCAAGAGTTCTTCGCGCTCCCGGAGAAGGTCGGTGGTGCTGGTTGCCATAAGGCCTCTGAATAATCTGATAGTGGTGCCACTATCAGAATCTACGAAATTCCATGCTCTAATGCAATCAGCATAGAATTGTCGCACACCCCTGCGGCGCGACGCTGCGGTGCGGGTGCGCGTCGCCGTGCCGCGAAGGGGAGCGGGTCGAGGGGGCGATGCCGGAAGGGTGGAGCGGCGCAATTGTGGTGTGCGGGATCAATCGCCGCGTCAGCCGATATTCATCGCGTTACACAATTCGCATTTTTCCGTTCTTGATTGTGGATAACGTAGGAGATTGGCTGTGATTTTTATCTCGAGAATATGTCGAATGGAAGCAGCCCGAATTTTTAGCGAAAAAGAATTGGTCGCACATAGACCTGCTCTCGGAATTGAATGCGAAGGAAGTGGACACCAGACCTGATATTATTCAATGGGAATGTGAGCTTCGTTGCTCCGAGGGATATTGGATAAGACACGGTCTCAAAAAGGTGTCTTCCCAGCAAATCGTAGAGATCGACCCGGATTGCGCCGCAATCCTTATCGCTTAGCGTGATCGGTACCGTAAGTATGTCCCCGCTCCCGGCAGGTTGAGGGTATGGGGAGAACACACGAAAAGATTCCACATTTTGATCCACGTCGACAGCGTTCACTCCCGCTGATTCGTTGCGAGAAATACTGCCAAAGCCCCATAGAAACACGTTCCGGTCCCCCCCGGATGTTATTGACTCGATGCCGGAGTACCGAGTGCCTTCGAGGATGGAGGATTTCCAGTAATCGTCGCTTCGGTAGAAGTGGAAACCGGTGGTTTTTGATCCATAGCTGGCGGTACGAACACTGTTCGACACACCGATGCCTCCAAACAATTGAATCGCTCCGTCGCCTCCGGTTGCCATGGGATAAGAATCCCAATCGGTTCCGCCATCACGTGATATATATATATCGTTGAATCTCAGCAGAGGTGGTCGTTCATAGTAAGCGTGAATCGCGATTGTGTCGCCATGTGCGGCGAGAATAGATAAAAATGCGAAATTGAATCCTTTCTCGCTGGTATCAGGTTCCTGGAGGACTGACTTCCACGTATTCCAATCCCGATTACTGATAAAAATGCTGTCTTGACGCGATTCGTCGTCGGGTCGGACCAATAACACGGAGCTACCCGCCGTGTCGAGATGAAGTTGATAATTCGACCAGAACAAAGGTACATTCGTCGCTTTCCAGCTTGCACCTCTATCGGAGGAGTGAATCAGTGTGGAATTTACCATAATTCCAATATAATTCGAGTCGTTGATGGGAATATGGCGGACGAACTGTCCGGGGTACAACACCGGAAATTTCCCGACCATCAACACAGGTTCCCACGTCATGCCAGAGTTTGTAGTGCGGAGTACCACGGCACCCTCGTTCGGAACTTTTTCTTCGATTCGATACCACAGTGCACCCAAAACCGGAAAGATTCTACACTGCTCCACTGCAAGAGTGGTCTCTTCCATGAACGATTCCATATGTTCCCATCCGTCAGCAGTTCGGTAGTATCGACGGGATCCTTCGTTGATGTTCTCCAACAACGCTATTCCCTCCGAGTCCGAACCCATTCGAACAGCATCGATAAACCAAGGGTTTACTCGTGTGGATTCCCAACTTGTCCCCCCGTCGAGGGAGGTGAAAATGTTGTCACTACCCCTGGTACATATGATCGCATCCGTTTCGCTGATCAGCGCTTGCGAAACATAATGTTCCGGAAATACCGGGATGAAATTTTGGCATTGGTCATCAGATCGATATATCCGTTGATCAGCGAGCACAAACACTCTGCCAGCGGACGAAGCAAATACGCGCGTGACGCTGCGAAAAGGGGGGAAGCCTTGTATCGACCAAGATATTCCCGCATCGGTCGAGAGCATCATTGCTCCGTTTTGCGCGAACGCCACGATGTCGGTATCGGTAAGCCATGCAAATCCAGCATGGTCAAAAATGCCTTTGCTTACCTTGGTAGCGAGTTCGAAATCGCTCACCGTCCTCCATGTCCCTCCAGCATCTGTTGTTATCGAGATTCGCTTTCTTCTCGCTCCATCGTGAACGAATTCTGCTCCAACGGCGATGAGTTCATTAGAGCGGCAGGCGAAATACGCGTCGGAGAAGGATGTCATGGAATCCGGAAGTGTAATGGGGATCCAATTCCGACCACCGTCCATGCTTCGGTGGAGACTCTTACCACGTTGCACGCTCCGCTGATAGAAGAACACCGCATCACCGCCGGAAAATATATCGTACTCGAGTGCAATGGTAAGCGAGGTTGAGTCGCTTGTCGCGAGGCGTGGGATCTGCACCGTGTCCATCGACTCCTTGAATGGATCGTAGGAGAGAAGTGCCGATCTGTGCCCTGGAGGCAGAGATGTCAAATTCCAAACGGTAGGTTCCGCAAGGATGAAAATACGCCGAGGCGTAGATACCGCCTTATAGAAATTCCAATTTCTCCCCGATGGATGGGTGTCGGTCCATGATTGCCCACCATCAGAGGATCTAATTATCAGTCCGCCGAATCCAAACAGCAGGACGGTATCTCTTCCCCGGTAAGCCGAAGTTGCGATGGTGGAATATTCATGCTGCGGAAACATCTGAGTGAACATCTGTCCCCGAAGCGTGAGGGTTGTCAGCCACAGCATCGAAAGCAGCATTCCTGTAAAGCGCATTCGTACGAATGTACAGGATCGAATCGGTTCGATTTTCTTCATTGAGGAAAACATCCTATAATTATTGGCAGGGACTGGATAGGCAATCCACGCAAACCAATTCCACCTTTTCATCAGCGCAAAGGTCGGCGATGAACGTATATGTATCCTCTGTCAAAGCGCTGAAGCAGAAAATCGGACTGTTGCCCGGCACGAGCTTGTTCCCCTCCCAATGATGACTGCCGATCCATGAGCCATTGACTATCTGGTGACATGGCCACATTGTTTCAAATACGGTATTTCCTTGAGAATCTTTGATTGTCAATTTGCATACGCACACATTCGGGGGTGTGTTCGGGCACAAACAAGAATCTGCAACCTTGAATGCCACACACATGCCTGCCGAGATATTATACGTTTGCTGGTAATTTCCAACACTGATCTGTGGCCAGTTGGGATCAAATGAGCAAAGCACTTCTTGAGAGAGCGAAGAAGTTGTATAGAATACGGAGCCAATGATGAAATACAACAGTATCAAGGTTGTTTTGGTCCGATTCGGATTTCCTGGATGACCTGAATACTTACTCATCGTACTATTCCTTAAAGTGAGAGGGAATATGATGCCGATAGCTCTGCACGAGCGCTGTGTCTTGTTGCAAGAGAAAGTATCGGGGCGAATGTATGGTAAAATAGTATCAAGAGATCGCAAATGCAAAAAGGATCATGATTGAATGCTGCTTATCCAGAAAAATTCCGGATGACAAGAGCACTCCGACAACTGTAAGGCGGATCAATCGGATCGTCCGGGTATTTGAAATTACATGACTGCTGAATGACTGATCTGAAGCGCGGTACGTGGGACGTAGCACTATATTATAGGTGGTGGATTTGGTGTGGACAGAGTTCATGACTGCGGTGTGTCGCTCACATTTGTATGTTGATCAAACCTCCACGGGGTGTTCTGGACGTCGAACGGGGAGCGTGACGATGAAGCTTGTGCGGCCCGGACGGCTTTCGACGCCGACGCTGCCTTCGTGCTTTTCGATGATGCGGCGGACAATGTCGAGTCCGAGTCCCGAGCCCTCACCGCGGGTTTTGGTGGTGAAAAACGGTTCGAAGATTTTTTCCTGAATATCCTCGGGTATGCCGTGCCCGCTGTCGGTGATGGTCACGGCGATGGCGTCGCCGACAGCGCGCACATCGATTTCCAGCGTGCCCTGATTGTCCATAGCGTGAATGGCGTTGTGGATCAGATTGGTCCACACTTGATTGAGTTCGTCGGGGTAGCAGACGATGGGTGGCGTTGGCTCGAAATGCCGCAGTACTTCGATGCCGTGCTTGAGCTGATTATGATACAGTGTCAACACGGTGTCGATACCGTCGGTGACGATCGCGCTGGTGGCGCGGCCGCTTTGGTCGCGATGCGAATAGTTTTTCAGGGCGAAGACGATTTTGGAGGCGCGGTCGACGGCGGTTTCGATGTTCTGACTGTTGCGCTGCTGCAAGACCAGTTGCGAGGCGGAGCGCAGCAGCGACAAGGCGTCGTCGCGCCGCAACAGGCGTTCGTAGCGTTCCCAGCCCTCGAACAGGACCATGTCGGCGAGCAGATCGGTGAGTTCCTCCACGTGTTCATGGCCGGCGTCGCGGAGCTGCGCGCGTAGCACGCGCTTTTTCTCACGTTCTTCGCGCGCGGAGAGGTGTTGCTTGCAGCAGAGCGAATCCTGCGCCATGGCGAAGAAGAGATCCTGATCCTCGGGCGAGAGTATGCGCAGCAGGGCGGGCAGATGCACGAGTGTGTACTCGAGCGCGCGTTCGATGTTGGTGATGGATGCGCGGATGGCGCCGAGTGGCGTGTTGATTTCGTGTGCGATGCCGGCGATAAGCTGTCCCAACGCGGCCATTTTTTCCGACTGCACAAGCTGGGCTTGCGTGGTTTTGAGGTGATCGAGTGTGCGCGCGAGCTGCCTGCGCTCGGCCTCGAGCAGGCGGTTTTTCGAGGCCAGTTCATCGTTGGCCTCCTGCGCACTCTGTTGCGCGTGCCGCACACTGGTGATCATTTTCCCGAACTCCACGGCGAGGTCGCCGATTTCATCGTTCGTGGATTTTTCCACCCGTGTCTCGAGATCGCCATGGCCGACCTTGATCGCCGCCAGGCGCAGGAGCGACAGCGGGCGCACGATGAAATTCGCCTGCCACATGCTGAACAGCACGCCGAGGAGCAGGGTGATGGCGGCGGCCCAGAACACGGTAGCGCGCAGTTGCTTCACCTGCTTGTTGATGAAGGTGGTGCTGCTCACCACCACCACATAGCCCGAGAACACTTCGGTGGTGATGGGGATTTTCGCGATCATCAAGGTGTCCACCGATTCGAGCGCGGAATTGTACACGAAATTCTCGGGCGACGCGGTGAAGGTGCTGCCATCCTCGGCCGTGACCAAAGCGATGGCGCTCACTTCGTATTCATCGGCTTTCGGGATGGCGGCCCAATCCGCATTGTTCAGCGCGATGGTCATGGCGCGCTCGACGCCGCGCGCGAGCGATTGCACTTCATTGCGGAAGCTGTCGCGCAGCGCGTCGTTCATGCGCGCGGGAAAATACAGCAGCATGAACAGCGACAGCAGGGCGAGAAAGAGTATGACCGGCAGTTGGATTTTCTGCCGTACGTTGAACCGCCGATGTCGATGTCCACGCATGCCGCCTCTCCGCCGCGTTGTGACTGTTGTGCTCAGAGCAGGACGCTGAGTCCGAGAAGGATAAAGTGCAGCCGGGTGTTTTGTCCGTAACGCACGCCGTCGTCATTGACCAGATTCTCCATACGCTCGGTGTACATCACCCACTGAGCCTTGGCTGTGATGTCGTCGCGCCATTTCCAGGCGATGCCGGCGGTGCCGGTGAAATAATCCGCGTCGAGGCCGAAGGAGTAGTCTCCCCATTGCGCAGACACGAAGGAAAACAGGCGCTCGTGCAGCTCATATCCGACGAGCGTGTACACAAAGGATTGCTCCAGCGACAGATCGAGCTTGCGTTCGGCCTTGCCGAGATCGTACACCACCTTGATGATTTCGCCCTCGATGAGGAAGTCGCCGTGTTTGTGCGAGAGATCGAGCCCGAAGCGGTAGCGCTCGGCGTCGTCGGGCATGAGCCGTATCGCCTCTTCCGAGAAATAGGGTTTCTGCGCTCCGAAACGCTCACGCATGTTGTTGGCATCGCGCGTGAAGGACAGTCCGCCGCGGAAGCGCTCGCCCGGCGAACGCAGGCCGATGCGCGCGCCGAAGAGTTTCAGGTTGATGTCCGTGGGATCAACGCCGCTGAGGAATTCGAAGTTCGGATTGAGATCGGTATCGATGCCGCCGTCGGGATGGTTGCGCGTGATGTAGGAGGCCTCGCTGTTGCCCACGTACACGGCGTAATCCAGCATGAGATTGCGCGTGGGAATCCAGCCGGAGAATTGCACATAGGCGTGTTCGGGGATGAAATCCTCGGTGAGAAAGCGCTGTGCGAGCAGGCGTTCGTACACCATCGGACGGAAAATGAAGGGCAGCACCGCCAGGCGATTTTTCACTTCATTGTATTGATTGAAGGCGGGGAAAAGCAGACCTACTTTCAGATTCACCGCATCGTTGTAACTGTAATTGAGCCAGGCCTCCTGAATACTCAGCGAGCCCCAGCGCTTTTCGCTGCTGTAGTTGAGCTGGAATTCCAGATCCACGAAGGCATTGAAGGCGTCGTCGATGGGTTTGTCGAAGAAAAAATCCAGTTGCTGTATCGCAAAGCTGTTGCGCGATTCCTTCTCCTGGAGCGAAAGCTGCGCCTCGGGAATGTTGATTTCGCTGTACGAATACTGATGCATGAACAGCGATTGCATGGAGCCGAACACGCGCATGTCGCCCACATCCTGCGCGTGGGCTGTGGGCGTGCCTTGTAGTGCGAGCAGGAGCGCGAGCAGGGAGGAGGTGACAAGGGCTGGATTGCGCATGTCCGTCTCCTATTTGAAGCGCGCGATGATGCGCACGGACTTGCCGCTCTTGAGCGCGCGCTCGTTCACATAGCCGATGGCGCCCTCGGTGGCGGCCACGAGATCCACCACATCCTCCTCGCTGCCCACCGAGCGCGGTGGACGCGCCTTTCCGGTGAATTGCTTGCGCAACCAGATGCGCTGCATTTCCTCGGGCGACATGCCGATGTATTCGAAAAAGGCGTCGCGGCCCTTTCCGCTTTTCACATCCACCACGGTGATGCGTGTGCCGTCGTCCCAACGCGACTGGTTGAGCGTGTACACGTCCAGTAATTCGCGCACGGAAATGGATTTCACGGGCACGGATGCGTGCGTGATCACCACCATTTGCGCTCGCAGCGCCAGCGGCGCGCAGAGAAGCAACGCCGCGAGCATGGCTCGATGGACGATTTTCCTGCCGATGTTCATAACAGCACACTCAGTCCGAGAAACACAAATTTGAGCATTGCCCTGTCTTCATCCTCGTCGTGCCGTTGCTCATGCACGATGAATTGCGCCTTGGCGCTGATGGCGGAATTGAGCAGATAGGACGCCCCGAACGACAGCGAGGAATGCGACCATCCCTTGTCGAAGGTGCCCGTGCCGAATTCGGCCGAGCCGTAGGTAAACAATTTGTCAGTGAACCAATATCCAAGCATGCCATGGGCGAAGGTGAGATTCATGTCGAATCCGGCCTGGTCCGCCAGGTCGTAGTCGTAGAACACGTTGATGAACTCGCCCTCGAAACGCACACCGCCCACCGATCCCGACAGATCGGCGCCGAGGCGCATGCGGCGGGCGTCGCCGCGGAATTCGGCGCGCGGCCGTGTGAAAAACATGGGATAGCGCGTGGTGTCGCGCAAATTGTCGTAGTCGTGCGTAAAGGACAGGCCGACTTTGAAATGCTCGGTACGCGAGCGGAAGCCCGTGCGCCCGCCGATGAGCTTGAGATCGGCATTGGTGGGATCCACGCCGCTGAGGAATTCGAACTTCCTGTCCATATCCTGGCGGATGTTGCCATCGGCGTCGGTGCGCGAGATGTACGAGTCCTCGGCGTTGCCCACGTATACGGCCCAATCCCAGAAGAAATCGCCCGAGGGCACAGCGCCGCTCAATTGCACGAAGGCGTGCTCGGGGATGTAGTCCTCGGAGCGGTAGAGATTCGACAGCAGACGCTCGTATACGCCGGGCCGGAAAATGTAGGGCAACAGCGCGAGGCGGTTTTTGATTTCGTTGAGATGATTGAACGCGGGGTAGAGCAGGCCGAGTTTGACATTGAACGCATCGCTGTGCGAATACTGCAACCAGGCCTCCTGCAAACTCATCGAACCCCAGCGGTGCTCCGACGAATAGTTGAGCTGATACTCCATGTCCACGAAGGCGCTGAAGTTGTCGTCGATTTGCCGCTGCAGGAAAATGTCGAGCTGCTGAATCGCGAAGCTGTTGCGTTCTTCGGTGAGCGTTGTCGTTCCGTCGGGCAGGGGTGTGTTGAGCGTGATGCGGGATTTCTGTGTGAAGAAAATGGCCTGTAGCGAGCCGAAGAGATTTGTTTCGGCTTCCTGCGCTGTCAGCGGGCCGGCACCCAGAAGGTAGAGCAGCAACGCGGCGAGCGCGCGTTCAGTCCTGCGTGATGCGGCATTCCAGTAACTCATTGAGAATGCCCTCCGATTCGCTGGTGAATATGGATGTGAAACGCAGCAGGTAGTTGCCACCTTCCTGCGCGAGCACCTTGGCGTACACGTCGGCTTCGATGCGGCGATCACGGAATTCGAGCAGGGAAATGCGCACATCGCCGTGGACAATCAGCGGCCGCTCGGGCAATACGCGCGCTTCGCTGCGCGACACCGCCAGCACCTCCGCGGCGATGCGTACTTCGGAAATGGATTTGCCATCGAGTGCCGCGAGCGTGACGCGCACGCCCGCTTCGAGAGGCAGCGGGGCCTCGCGCTGCGCGTCGAAGTTCACGGAGAACGTGCCCTCGATGCCGGTGACCTCCTGAATGCGCACGGGTTCGATCACGCCCTTGAGCACGGCCTGGAAGGCGTTGCCCGTGCGCAGGGTGCCTACGCAGCGGTCGAGCGTGTCGGAGGAAATCAGAATCTGCTGTCCGGTACTGAGCGCCTCGATGCGCGCGGCGAGATTGGCGGGTGTTCCCACAATGCCGTACTTGGCGCGCTGCTCCGATCCGATATTGCCGATGACCACTTCGCCCGAGGTGATGCCGATGCCCATTTCCAGTGCAGGCAAACCCTCGGCCGCATGCAGCGTGTTGATGTCGGCCATGGCGTTTTGCATGCGCAGGGCGCAGGCCACGGCGTGGTCCGCATGCTGCGCGAGGCGACGCGGTGCGCCGAACACGGCCATGACGCCATCACCCAGGAATTCGATGATGATGCCGTTGTGCGCGGTGATGATGTCCACCATGCGCTCGAAGTAGCGGTTGAGAATGCGGACAATGGTCTCCGGATCGTAACGGGCGGTGAGGGCGGTGAAGCCGCGCAAATCCGACAGTAACACGGTGATGTCGCGTTTCTCGCCGCGGAAGGACAGACCCTCGGGATCCTCGAGCAGGCGTATCATCACATCGTCGCTCACATAGCGGCCGAACACGCGGCGGATGAAGTTGTTGCGCACTTCCAGCTCGCGGCGTTGCGTTTCGATGCTGAGCATCTGTCGCTGGATTTCATCGCGCTGGCGTACCACTTCGCGCGTGCGGTCGGCGACGAGTTGCTCGAGGTTCTCGTTCATTTCCTTGAGGGCGCGGTTCTGCTCCTCGAGCTTTTTGTCCTGGAAATACCCGCGAATCGCCTCCTTGATCGTGAGCACCAGGTCGGTTTCCTCCCAGGGCTTGGCGATGTAGCGGTAGAGGTTGGCGGAATTCACCGCTTCGCCCACGGCGCCCGCGTCGGCCTGGCCGGTGAGCAGCACGTTGAAAGTGCGCGGGCTGAGCACGTGGATGTGCCGCAGCAGTTCGTTGCCGCGCATGCCGGGCATGATCTGGTCGCAGACCACCACGGGAATGTCCACGTCCTCGTCCAGCAGCGCACGCGCCACTTCGAGGGCTTCGTCGCCGCTCTCGATCACTTCGATGCGGAAATCCTCGGCGAAATGCGCGCGCAGTTGATCCTTGAGACTGAGAAGAATCATGGCCTCGTCGTCGACGCACATCAGCACGGGCTTGCTCATGCGTCCTCGGCGATGGCGGACGCGATGACGGCGATCAGCTCGTCCTCGCGCCAGGGTTTGTGAATGCAGGCGCGCAATCCGGCTTCGGCGCGCGCGCGTTCGATGGCGCGGTCGTCGGCCTGGCCGGTGAGCATCACGCTGACGATGTCCGGATGGCGCTCATGCACGCGGATGAGGAATTCATCGCCCTTGATGCCGGGCATGAGCCAGTCGGAGACGATGAGGAGAATGGTGATGCCGTCGTCCACCAATTCTTCGATCACTTCCCAGGCCTCGTCGGCGTTTTCCGCGATTTCATAGCGGAAGCGATCGCCGAAGTTGCCTTTCAACTGCGTGCGCAAGCTGTCGAGCACGATCACTTCGTCGTCCACACAGAGTATGGCCTGTCGCATGTTGCTCCGTCGTTCCTGCTGTGATTGTTGATTCATCCCGCAATATAAGGATTTTGTCGGATGCTTTGCCGCAATGTACGCGGGACACCCGTCGTGCCTCAGTCCTCCTTGCCAAGCAGCAGCAGGCGATGCTCGGCGGGGAAGGGAGTACACAGTGCCTGGATGCGCCGCAGCACATCGGGTCCGTATTTGTTGAGCAACGAAAGGATGTTGATCCGTCGCTCCTGCGGGGCTCCATCGGGGAAGAGGGCCAGAGCGAGCTTTTCCAACTGGCGCATCATCACTTCGTCACGGCGGCGGCGGCTGGCGAGCACCTTTTCTTCGAAGGTGTCGAAGGCGCGATCGATGGACTTCGCGGTGGCCGCGGCGGGATCGGCGAGATTCGCGTCCTCGGCGGCGGCGGTAGCGGCGAGGTCCTCCAGAGTCGCGCGCAGTCCCTCGCGCAGTGCGGCGAGATCAAGGCGCGTGCCTTCGTCGGGCTTGTCGGTCGCCGCGATGCGATGCATGGCTTCGATATCGAGAAACGCCGCCGCGTAGGGCAGGTCGTATTTGGCGAACACTTTGTCGATATGCCGCTCCACGATGCTGATGCTGGCGCGCGGCACGATCACGGGCATGGGTACGCGGAAGTGGTCGTAGGCCGGTTGCAACTGTGCGAAATACGACACCTCGGATGGACCGGCCACATAGGCCGTGGTGGGAAGCACGAAATCCTGGGTGATGGGTCGCAGCAGCACATTCGGGCTGAAGCGTTCGGGTTCGCGTTCCGCCAGTTCCACCATTTCCTCGCGAGTGAAGCGCTGCCGCGTGCCTTTGAGGAAAAAGCCGCCGTCGTAGGGTTCGATGGGATAGCGCCCGTCCTTGTGCAGCAGGAAGAGGTTGACCGCGCGGGGCTTGATCTGCGCGTGATAGCGCTCTTCCAGCTCGGCGCTGCGCTTGATCACTTCTTCACCGGTGACGGGGTGGGTCTCGATTTCCTGCAGCAGCACGGGTGCGGCGAGGCGCTTGAACGCCGTGTCGGTAGGATCGAGGAAAATCAAGCCGGCGTCCGGGTACAGCGCGTTCATCATCTGGGCGAAGGCCACTTGCGGCGTGTTGCCGGCGGCATAGGCATGCTCGGCGATGCGCAGGGCCTCGTCGGTGAATTCCGTGCGTGGCAAGGCCTCGCGCAGTGCGGCGAAGCTTTCGGCGATGCGCTCGTCGATCGCGAGCGAACCCACGGGCGCGATATTGCGCGGTGCGCCCTCCTCGGGTTGCGCGTAGTGAATGTCGGCGATGCCTCCCTGCGCGGATATCACGGAAAAGTGGTTGATTTCCAGAAAGTCGTGATCCTCGCACTCCATCCAGAAGATCGGCACGAAGCGGTAGGCGGGGAATTGCTCGTCCAGCCATTGCGCCAGCGAACAGGCGGTGAGCGCCTTGTACAGTGTGTACAAGGGACCCGTGCCCAGTCCCACCTGCTGGCCGGTGACCACGGCCATGGTGTTGTCCTTGCGCAGTAATTCCAGATTGGCGAAGCCCGCCTCGCCACTGCGAAAGACCTTGTTCTGCGCCACCAACAGATCGTAGAGCTGCTGCCGGGGATACTGCCGCTGCTCGAGCATGTGCAAATGCGTCTCGTACGCGGCGAGTCCACCGAAATGCCCCATGAAATACGTGGACGCGCTTTCGGCATTGGCGGCATAATCGCGGAACAGCTGCGGGGTATCGGGAAGGGCGTCGAAGGGGAGCGTGAGCATTTCCTGTGCTTCCTTGGTGAAATGTCTCAATATACACGTTCCGCGCGAGAGATGGGCGGGGCGAAGGTGGTGTCGATCGCCGGGCCCGCGCGCGATCGCTCGATGCCCGGACCCGGCCTAACGAAGCAGCTTGATGCCGCGGGCGCTGAGGGTGCGGGCGTCGCGGAATACGAGGGTGTAGTGGCCCGGGGGAAGTGTGTTGATGTCGATGGTGCTGTGCATCTGCGGTGTGCCGCCGTCGAGTTGCTGCCGCCGCACGATGCGGCCATGGCTGTCGTAGAGTTCGAGACAGGCGTTGGTGAAATCGACGCTGTCCTGCGAGCAAAGGACGTGCAAGCGCTCGCTCGCGGGATTGGGCCAGGCGGCAATGATACCCGCGCTGGACACGCGTCGGAGCAGAAAGGAGCATTGGCCATCAACAAAAAAGTCCGCGCTATCCGCTTTCGCGTCGCGGCAACAGCTGTCGTACAGCATCATGTGGTCGATGTGGACAAATGCGCGACGTGGTACGCGCTCCGCCTCGCCGGTGAAGCGCAGCAGCGCACGTAATTCGCCCGTGCCACTCGGGGTGTACATGGTGATCCATGCGAGCCCCGAGGCGTGGTCGATTTCCGCATCCCAATCGCGACCGTCAGTGGCGTCGATACCGTCGAAGCGCAGCATCTCCGCATCGTAGCGCAGACGTGCGCGCAGCAGGGCCGGGACGCTTGCCGCAGGCAGTGGAATGCGCAAAGGAACGAATGCCGTTTCACCTGCGGCCACAGGTGCGGCAAGCTCCATCGTGTACGACAACGCGGCTTCGCATTGGCATAAATCCACGGTGTCGGATGTGAGCAGCACGGTGGTGGGACAACCCGCCAGGAGTACGAGACTGTCCAGTGTCAACGATACGGGCCGACTGCTGTCCGCTGCGACATGTCGCAGTTGTATGCCGACGAGATTGCCTTGCGCCATTCCGGGGCGCACGAAATCCGCGGAGAACCGCAACACCCCGGGCCGCAATTCGCGCACACGTACGACGGTGTTTTGCGTGATGGTTCCCAAGGTGACGGGCGAGAGCGAGCTGGGTTCAAGCAGCGCCGCATCGTAACGGAGGAGAAAGGAAAAGCTGAGTTCGAGATTCGTGTGCAGGCCCGGCTCGAGCTGCACATAGATGATGGCGCGGTCGCCAGGCAGTATGCGCGCTGGTGCGAGCACGCGCGCGCGCAGGGTGTCTGCACGGAAGGGTGAGACAAAGGCCGTGTCGGCCGCTGCCACCTGAGCATCGAGCGAAGCGGTGAGATTCAGCACGCGGAGACTATCCGTGCAGCCATCGGCATCGTAGGAGATGGTGCAGCACGGCGAAACGATGTCGCCGGCGATATCGCGCAGCACTCCGGCGATCAGGGCGGGCGAGAACAAGCGCCAATAGCGTCCACCCGTCTCCCGGGCGATGGTGGAGAGGATGTCGTCGGATAGTTCGGTGTTGCCGAAGCCGATGATGAACACGCGCACACCGGCGGCCCGGGCTTTTGCAGGAAGAACGCTCCAGGGAATGGGTGAGGAATTGTCCACACCGTCGGTGAACACGATGCAGTATTTTTTTCCGGTACGCGCGGCGAGATCGTCCAACGCCATGTCTGTCGTGCTGTACAGCGGTGTTCCCGCGCCGAGCGTCAGGCCCGACACGGCGTTGTGCAGCACACTTTTGTCGGTGGTGAAATCCTGTACGCGCCGTCCATCATTGCGGAAATCGTACACCGCGGTGGCGTCGTTGTCGCGCAGACTGTCCACCACGGCATGCGCGCCGGCTTTCAAACTGTCGAAGGCGAGGCCCGAGAGACTGCCCGAATTGTCCAACACCAGCGCCACGTTGTTTATCACGGCGCTGTCGGGGCAGTCGATGTCGAGAGTCATCGGGCGGCCATTGTCCAGCAGCGCGAAGGTGGCGCGTCCCGGCTGCGCGAGCATCACTCCGTCGCGCGAAAGCGACACCTTGAGTTTGATGCGCGGCAACGCCACCGCGTCGATGGCGTGCATGCGCAACTCCAGCGGCTGCGCCGTTGCCGCTACAGCGAGCAGTACGAGGAGCAGGAGCGTATGGGGGAAGTGTCGCATACTATCGTTGGTCGCAACAACCGGTGATGGATCGTTGATAAATGTACACATTGTTCGCGAATGCCGTGCAGGGTGTCGGGAATTCCCTGTTGAGAAATCCCCATTGCTCGCACCATGCCGCGAAGGGCGGAGGCTGAACTCAACCCAACAGAAGTGGATCAATTCGATCAGGCAACTCCACGGACTGTGTAGCCCGGCCGCTGCCACGCGCCGGTCCCACGCCTCAGTACAGCAGCACCGTTCTGCACGCCACACCTTCGGATGAGGATGCGCGCAGTACGTACCTGCCGGCGGCGAGGCCGGCAGGATTCCAGTACAGTGTGCGTTGTCCGGGAAGGATTTCTCCGCTGAACACCGAGTCGACCCTGCGGCCGGCGATATCCACCACGTCGAGTGTCACACGCGCGGCTTTATCGCTTCGAAGCGAAAGTTCCACCGCTCCACCATCGATGGGGATGGGATGCGGGTACGGGGTGTCGATGTGCAGCGGAAGCGGAGGTCGCTGTGGCGACGCAATGCCGGTGACATCGGATAAGCGTATACGAAATGCCGCCCTGTCGGAGAGCAGGTACACTGTGGAAGCGCCGGCGCCGACGAAGCGGCTGCTCTCCATAATATCACCAGCCGTGGCGTGTTCGAAGAGCATAATCGACGAGCGAAGCAGGTCGCGGCTCATCGACACAGTGTTCGCCTTGATCCAGGGCCGACTCCAGCTCAGTTGAGCGAGGTCCAGCGTGAGCAGCACACCGCCGGGGAGCAGCAGTGGCCGCGACATGTCGTCTTCGTTGAACTCCAATGGCTTCGTCATCCACGATTGCCAGGAGTGACCTTCATCCTCGCTGTAATGCAGCAGGGCGGCGTCGTCCAAGGTGATCGCGAAGGTCAGCACCGCACCGTCGAGCAGGACCTGAAAATCCAGCAGGCCGTACCATTCGGGTAACGCGGATCGCTCGGATTCAGAATACGTGAACACCGTATCCCACGAGGCCCAGGTGGCGTTGCTGCGGATGAGCGACCAGGGAGAGCCCTCGCCACTGCTCATCCATATCGCTTTGCCGGCGCCGGGAATGACGATCTTCCTCGGGCAGCTCTCGCGCGTCCACGTCACATCCAATGTCTGTGTCCACGTGGCGCCGCTGTCTGTCGTGGTGTACAGTCCGCGCGAAGTCGCCACAGCCCAGATGGCTGGATCGCGTGACTCCACAGTCGTTGTGTACAGTTCAGCATCGGGGAGCCGCAGCGTCAACTCCCAATGCTCGCCGGCGTCCGTGCTTCTGCAAAGGAGGGAGTCATGCGTCCAGCCGTTCGAACCCACAGCGAACCAGAGCGAACGCGTGCGCGGATACACGTGGTTCAGCGGAAATGCCGGTATGGGGCGCAGCGTCCCGAATCCATCCTCCGTGACTCGATACAGCGCGCTGTTTGTGACGGGAGCACCCTTGTAATGCCTGACGCGCGCAATGCCAAAGGTCGAATCCGCCATGGTGGCAGACACCAGTAACTGCTCAAGCGAGCGGATCGTGTTCCAGCTTGCTCCTCCGTCCCTGCTGCTTTCGATGGAGCCGAAATCGTCCACCAGCAGCAGTGTGTCGGCACCCACGGTCAGGCAGCGCGTGATGGTGACATTGTTGCCTGCGAGAAGCTCCGGCTGCAGCATCACCCAGGTGCTGCCTTCGTCTTCCGTCATGAAGCGTCCGCCCTTATTCGTGAATGCCCACCACCTTCCATTGTCACCCTCGACAAAGGAGGAGACCAAACCGAAAGGCGGTATACCCCGGTTGCTCCACCGGCCATCAGTGTTCAGGTATTGAATGGAGCCATCCACAACGCTATGCAGCAGAATGCGACCGTCGTGGAGCCATCGAACGGCGTCACGATCAGTTGTCGGTCCGTTGAACGAGGTCCATGACGCGCCGAAATCCGGGCTGGTGAGCAACAGCGAATGTCCCGCACCGACGTTCCGGTACAGGAGGATGTCGTCCGCGCCTTCGCGCGTGTGGAGGTATAGCGGTGAGGCGTCGAGCACAAAGGGGACGGGGAGATCCACCCACGTTGTGCCTTTATCCATGGAGTACAAGAGACGCGAGCGCCGGTGGCCGCTGTACATCAGATACACGACATTGCGCGTTACCGCAATATCATACACCGTCACGAACGGCATCCGGACACTGTCCGGAACGGAAAGCAGGGGATGCGGTACATGGCGCACGCTGCCGTCTCGTGGATCGACGCGGAAGACCTGCGAGGCATAACCCTCGGGCCAGGGATCGGGTCGAGCCGTATTGCGGGGGGGATAGGCCAGCAGGAAGAGCATTGTGCCGTCGGTGCAGAGTTTGTAGATGTGCAGCACGTGATCATCGAGCGACAATTCCTTCCACGAACGGCCGTTGTCCGAACTCTCGAGCAGTGTGCTGTTGTCTCCAGCCGTGTACAATCGTCCGTTGTCCGTGACGACAATGCCGCGCAGAGACGATTGTGCCTCCACGGGCCATACGCGTGTGATGTGTTGAGAGTGTAGCGACGTTGGAGCCAGTGCCCATAGCAACAGGCAAGCAAGAATGGGACGAATGCGGCACCGTCTCGCTCGATGCAAGCTCACCGTGCTGAGCATCCCTCACCTCCTCACCAAAGTGGCGCTGGAGGTTCCGTGCGGTGTGAGCAGACGAAGGATATACAGTCCAGCGGGAAGGGCGGCGGTGGACCACCTCGTCGTAAAGACAGGCGACTCGCTGCTCCCGTCGAAAGGCACGGCACGCAATCGTCCAAGCAAATCGAGCACTTCGAGGCGGAAGGGACCGGGTTGTGGTAATTCAAGTCGTATCTGCAGCATGTTACCCACACCCACCGGTTGCGGCCACAGAGCTGCAATGCGTGGAACGCCTGGAAGTGCGATTGGCGCGGAGGTCTCGTTCACGCCATCGTTGTCCACTCGGTACACTTCCGCCCCCGAGAACACGTACGCGGTGTTTCCATCCCCCGGGAGAATCATCGTTCCCGGAATACTGAAGCAATTTTCAAAATGACGTGCGAACATCTGCTCATAGCTCTGCAAATCGTCCGTGCTGCTTAGGAAAATGTCCAAAGTGATGTTGGTGATATCCGATCTGCGGGAGTTGAGTAGAGCCGTCCGATTGCGAAGAAGTTGAATCTCGTTGAACCATTTATCCCGAGTCCAGCATTCTTCCACTGACAATTTGCGACGGATGCTCCAATTCATGCCGTCGACACTGCCGATGAAGGTAACGGAATCCATGTCGAGGCTAACTGCGGTGCCGATTCGTTCGCCATTTTCGGCTACCATGATGTCGGTGATACCGGAGGTTCTGCGATACAATATCTCGGTGATAGTGTATAGCGTATCCACGGTTGATGTACGCGGATGAATGCGGACAATAAACAAAGGCTGCAGGCTGCTCGGTAGTGCGAGAATCTCATTGCGTGTTTCGTCCACGACGAATTTCAAAGGACGATCGGAGGAACTCCAATCCGCGCTATAGACAATGGGCCAATTCAGCCCTTGATCGGTGGAGGCACGCAGACCCTCGGTGGTGGGGAGCAGCAGAATATTCATTGAAGTGGATTCGATCTCCACGGATATAGGTATGCAGGTCGGACAGCGGTCGCGCGTGAGCAAAGCAGTCCATCCACGTCCTGCATCGTTGCTTGCGTACACCAGCGTGTCGAAATTTCCGATACCGCTATGTGGTGCATACCAGAATTCCGAACTCACGGGTAGTGGTGTGGCGAAACCGATTTCGCTTGGGCGTGGAAGCGGGTACAGCGAGCGAAAGCCATTGTCCGTTCCGAAGTACGCATGCTCTCCGTACTCGAAATCCCATGCACGGACATAGCCGATATTGTCGTCGAACATCCGTCCCGGTCTGAGTTGCAGAGCGGAGTACCTCTGTGCATCCCAGCTCAGCCCCTCGTCCGTGCTGCGATGGATATTGCCGAGATTGTCCACCACCACGGTTGTACCAGCGCCGTGTGCCGCAGCGAAGCGGAAACTATTCGGAAACGGACTCTTGTACCAATTCTGGAGTAGTATCCACGTCCTGCCTCCATCAGTTGATCGGTGGGCTGTGCCATCCATGCAAAAAGCGAATAGTGCGTTTTCGCTTTTCAACCATGCGCTGATTGTGGCCAGCGAAGGAATGCCGAGCGAGTACCATGTCTCGCCATCATTGTCGCTTGCAAGCAAACGGCCATCCTGTACCTGCACGATCATGCGCGAGCTCTCCCATAACAGCGGAGGATCGTCCACGGCGAAGCGGAATCCTTGCGCGCTGTCCACCGACCAAGTAGCTCCGTAATCACCGGAGCGCAGCGCGAGCCAGCCGGTGAATGGCATGTCATGACGGTTCATGAACAAGAAGATTCTTCCGCCTGAAGCGGCGTACATGTGGGCACCCTGGAGATTGTCCAGTGAATCGGGGAAACGCAGTGTTGTCCAGTTGCGGCAGTCGTCTCGACTGAGCAATAGCGTCGGTGGAGCAACGTGATTGTCGTAAAACGCATACACCGCATCCTCGCTCGTCGCAAGTTTTATCGACGCGACGTTTGCTACGTAGGCGGAGTCCATCAGCGCACCGATGGGATGGTCGAGAATTTCGAGTCGTCCGTTGGAAGGGGTATACCGCAGCAATTCCGGCAGTCTGTTCCACTGCGGGTGTGGTGCCTTGAATTCCTGGCCGTGAGGTATCGCCAGGGAGTATAAAAATGCTCCGCTCCGGAGCAGATTGATACGGCTCATGAGAGTGTCGCCTGCGTATGCGGCACGCCACGACAAACCGGCATTCGTGGACAATAGTAATGCGCCATTGAGGCCCACCGCCAGCATCGTGTCGCCATTCCACACCTTTACGGCACGCAATGGCGGGTGTGCCTCCGCGGGCCATACGCGCGTGATGGTCTGTGCCTGCATCGCTGTGACACAGAGGAGCACTATCAAGGACTGTGAATAGTGAAATCTCATATCAACATCCGGCGATGATGCCCGATATAATTTGAACAGATAACCACGTTCTGTGCTACCGCGTTTGCGCTGTGGCGAGTAGAGCCGGGGCAGCCGCATTTCAGATGATGTGCTGCAAAATATGCGGGATATAGGAAAAGTCAAGCCGTGTGTGATTTTCGATACGGAGCAACCTGCGAAGCGTGAATTCGCTCACGCGAAGGCGCGAAGACGCGAAGGCGCGAAGAATACATTCGCTCACGCGAAGGCGCGAGGACGCGAAGGATTGGTTTAAACTCTGATTGGACTGAGTCTGTGAAAATGCCTTGCGGCGTCGGTGCTGAAAAGTGCGTTAGTGGACAGATTGTGTCCACTCCTGCGATTTATTACTCTGCGATTCTCGCCGTCATTATTCCCGAGCCGCAAGCGAGGACGCGAGGAATAACATCGCTCACGCGAAGGCGCGAAGACGCGAAGGATAAATTCGCTCACGCGAAGGCGCGAGGACGCGAAGAATTGGATGGGTCTGACTGGACTGAGTCTGTGCTTGTCGGTGCAGTGGGTTGCGTTGGTGCGGTTAGTGCTGGTTCTGTGGCTGGGCAGGGTGCGAGCGAGGCTTGTGCTTTCGCTCCATGAGACACCTTTGCTGCATCGTGCCTTCGCGTGAGGAATTCCCACGTGTGAAGCTGCGGGGTCGTGGAGAAATGCCGTGCGGGGAATGAGATTTGATTCCCGGCGCAACGGGGAGTAGTTTTCGTCGCGTCGTGTTGCGGGCGCTGGGCCGCGCCGCGTAACAGGCGACACGGATAGCGGATTTTTTTCACAACAGGTTGTGTCATGGACATCCCAAGAATTTTCACCATCAGCGAGAGCGCGCATCGCATTCACGATCCCATCACCGCCGACAAGCTCGCAACGCTCGGCGCGGCATTGCGCATGGATGCGGGCACGCGGATACTCGACCTCGGCAGCGGTTCGGGCGAGATGCTTTGCACCTGGGCAAGGGATCACGGCATCGTCGGCACGGGCGTAGATATGAGTCCGTTGTTCACCGAACAGGCGCGTCTTCGTGCCAGGGAACTCGGTGTTGCCGACCGCGTCACCTTCATTCATGGCGATGCCGCCGGGTACGTCTCGGACGAACCCGTGGATGTGGCCGCCTGTATCGGAGCGACGTGGATTGGTGGCGGTGTGGCCGGCACCATAGATCTTCTTCGGCAGAGCTTGCGCGATGGCGGGCTGGTGCTCGTCGGCGAACCGTATTGGCGCATCACACCACCGTCGGAGGAGGTGGCAACGCAGTGCCACGCTCAGACGATTTCGGATTTTCTCTCGCTTCCGGAATTGCTCGCCCAGTTCGCTCGCCTCGATTACGATGTGGTTGAAATGGTGCTGGCCGACCAGGATGGCTGGGACAGATACGAAGCGGCGAAGTGGCTGAGTATGCGTCGATGGCTGGATGCGAATCCCGACGATGCATTCGCCGTCGAGGTTCGTGCCGTGCTGTCCGCCGAACCTGTGCGCTACGCCACGTACACACGCGAATATCTGGGCTGGGGGGTGTTCGCGTTGATGCGGCGTTGAATTAGCGCACGCGAAGACGCGAAGGATAAATTCGCTCACGCGAAGGCGCGAAGACGCGAAGGGTGAATTCGCTCACGCGAAGGCGCGAAGGCGCGAAGGGTGAATTCGCTCACGCGAAGGCGCGAGGACGCGAAGGGTGAATTCGCTCACGCGAAGGCGCGAAGACGCGAAGGGTAAATTCGCTCACGCGAAGGCACGAAGATGCGAGGACGCGAAGGATTGGTTAAAGGTCTGATTGGACTGAGTCTGTGCTTGTCGGCGCAGTGGGTTGTGTTTGTGCATTTGCAGTTTTTGCTGGTCCTGTCGTTGGGCAGGGTGCGAGCGGGTGGCTTGTGACTTCGTTTTCTGGTGCTCCTTCGGTGCCGCGCGTTCACGTGGGAGGAATGCTTACGTGTGGTGAGCGAGGAAGGCGGCGGCGCCGTCCTTGCCCATGTAGCGTTCGAGTTGCCGGGGGTCTGTGCGCGCGAGATCCACAAGGATGAGGCCGTCGAGCACATTGCTGAAATCTGGATCGATGTTGAAGCCCAACAGCACGCCGCCGAGTTTGAGATATTGCTTCAAAAGAATGGGCACGTCCTTGTGGTCCTCCTCGATCTCGGCGATCAGTGCGGAGAGATCGGAGAGGTCGCGCACCACCGTGCTCATGGTGGAGGGATCGAAGCCGGCGAGACGCGCGGCGCGGGGCGGCAGCTTGGCGCGTACAAGACGCGCGCGCTCGTCCATGGAATTTTCACGCAAAAAACGCATGAGCAACTGCTGCGAGGTGCTGGAATACGCGGCGTTGATACTCACGGGCCCGAACAGATTGCGGTAGCGCGGGTTCCGCGCCACGTAACTCCCGATGCCTTTCCACAACAACATGAGCGGGAGGAATTGCCGCTGATACTCCTCGCGCACAAAGCTGCGTCCCATTTCCAACGCGGGATCGATTTGCTTCAACAATCGCTTGCGAATGTTGAACAGTGTGCGCGTGTACAGTCCGGCTTTACCTTGCTCCGGCAGAATCGTATCCGTGGCTCCGAGACGATACGCTGCAACCACATCTTCGCTGCCCGCATGCCAGAGGAAGAGATGCAGATAGTGCATGTCGAAGCGGTCGAGATCGATGGCGCGTCCGGTGCCCTCGTTGTTGCCGCGGAAGGTGACTTCGCGCAGACGGCCGATTTCGCGCAACACGTTCGGGATATGCGAGGCCTCGGCAATGTAAACGCGGAACTGCTCGTGCTCCACCAGCAGTGCTTCGGCCGGAAGCGCGGCGATGTCCCTGCGCAGATGCTCCACAGGCACGGGGGGCGCTACCGGCTCCAACTGTTCGGTTGACACAATCGCCGGGGCGGTGGCGTCGCCACCACGCTGGAGATAGGTGCGGATACGCAGATACGCGGTGAGGTCGGCGGCATTCTTGAAGCGCGCAATGCGCTGCGGCGGTATGGCGTGTCCGATGCGCACGGTGATCCGGAGGCCGCGCTTGTTGAGGAATTCATGCGGCAGTCGCGCGGTACGCAAGCGGGGATGCAACATGCCGAGGAGGTGGAAAAACGGACCGTTGTGTCCTTCGAACAGCACGGGCAGCACGGTGGCACCACTTTTTCGCGCGATGCGCGCAACAGTGTCGCTCCACTCCGGATCGCGCACCTCGCCGAGACGCGGAGCGTAATGCGACACCTCGCCGGCGGGGAACACGCCCACCACGCCACCGCTCTCGAGCACGCGCAGCGTTTCCTTCAGCGCTCCGACATTCGCACGCGCGGCGTCCGCGCCGCCGAAAGGATCGACAAGGATGAACAGGTCGCGCAGCCGCGGCAGATGTCCCAACAGCCGGTTTGCCATGATGCGCACATCGGGGCGACGCTTTTTCAACAGCGATGCCAGCAGCAGACCTTCAACACCGCCGAAGGGATGATTGGCCACCACGAGCAGCGGACCCTCGGCGGGGATGCGTTCGAGACAAGCCGCCTCGACAGCAGTGCCCACGCCCAGAACACGGAGAATCTTGTCCTCCGCGCTTTCATTCGTATCGATGGCCTCCACGGCGGCGGTGACGGCGTTCAGTTGATCGAAGGCGAAGAGCTTCTCCACACCCGGACGCAGGAGGCGCAGCAGCGCGTGCATGACGGCGTGCTCGTGCGTGACGGTGAGCGCGAGGCGGTTGTCGTCGGTGGCGAGGGCGAACATCGTGGTCTCCTGCGGGTGGAACAAGACTGTGTGAAAATTGCATGTGCGTCGTGAGCGCCCCGTGTGCCTTGTGTGAGAAATGTGTTGCGCGCTTTTTGGCGCAGTTCGTGGGTGTATGGGCGACATCCCGGTTGTGCGGCACGCCGCCGCCGTCCTACATTGTCCTGCACATCGGAGATTCGGATATGCGACGATTGCTTTTGCTGCTGCTGCTGCCCCTGTTCACCACAATGGCCCAGACCCGCGTCGACGGTGCCGTGGAAGGCGACGCACGACCCTGGACGCGCTGGTGGTGGTATGCCGACAGCATTCACGCCGCCGACACGCGCGCGCAACTGCAATGGTTGCGCGATCAGGGGTTCGGCGGGGTGGAGGTGGCCTTCGTGTATCCTCCCGGCGGCGATACCTCGCACGCGCGCCTGCCCTGGCTCGGCGCGGCCTGGTCCGCCGCTGTGGCCACGGCCGCGCGGCAATGCGATAGTCTGGGACTGGGCTTCGATGCGACCTTCGGCACGCTGTGGCCTTTCGGCGACAGCACCGTACCGCCCGAGGATGCCTCGATGCAATTCGGCGACAGCGTTGCGTCGGCGCGCATGCGCCTGACCTGGGAACATCCTCGCCGGGGACGCGTGCTCAATCATCTCGATCGTGAGGCCTTCGGGCGCTATGCGCGGCGGATGGGGGACGCGCTGGAAGCGGCGCTGCGGGAGCGGCAGCGAGGTCTGTTCTGTGATTCCTGGGAAGTGGAAACCCGCCGCCTCTGGACGCGTGGCTTCGAGCGGCGTTTCCTCGAACGCTACGGATACGACATTGTGCCGATGATGGACAGCGTGTACCGTCCGGGTTTCGCGGATGTGCATTACGATTACATGGCGTTGCTGTCCGATATGGTGTTGGATGAATTCTACCGGCCCTTCACCGCGTTCGCCCATGCGCGCGGCGCGCGGACGCGTGCGCAATGCGGTGGCGCGCCCGTGGATCTGATCGAGGCGTTTCGCGCCGTGGACATTCCTGAGAGCGAAGCGCTGCTCTTCGCCCCGGCGTTTTCACGAATAGCCTCCAGCGCCGCCACGCTCAACGGCGCGCGCCTGGTGTCGGCCGAGAGCTTCACCTGCATGTACGGATGGAAGGGTTGGCCCGGACCGGGCCCGATGCAGGGACGCGAGCGTATCGAGGACGCGCGTCTCGTGGCCGATGCGCTGTTCGCGCAGGGCGTGAACATGCTGTACTGGCATGGCATGCCGTACAATCCACCGGGGCGCGACAGCATGTTCTACGCCTCCGTACACGTGTCGCCCATGTCTGCGTGGGCGCCGCGGCTCGCGGGTTTCAACAGTTACATCGAAACCGTACAACGTCATTTGCGGCGGGGCAGGAATTACACCGACGTGGCAGTGTACCTGCCGACGGAGGATGCGTGGATGGGAGTGGAATTGCCCGACTCGCTCAAGCTGCCCTGGGCCTGGGGACAGTATGAAATGCGCTACAACCGCGTGCCCGAGACGCTCGCCGGACGGCAGCCGCTGTGGGTGAACAGCGCGGCGCTGGAACAGGGCTCGGTGCGCGATGGCGTGCTGCGACTGGGCGATGCGGTCTTTCGCTCGCTGCTTGTGGACGCGAACTGGCTGGATGCGCGCGCGCTGCGCGCGTTGCTGCGCGTGGCCCGGCAGGGATTGGTCGTGTGCATGCTTCGAGAGCCACGGCAACCAGGGCGCGCCCGCGACGCCGCATGGAGCGAACTCCTGCGCCAACTGCTGGCGGAAGCAGCGGTGACGCATTCCATCGAGCAGCTCCCCGGTTCCGAGCTGATCGAGGGCGACGGTCTTCCACCATTCTGGTGCAGGGTGGATGGGGACGAACTTGTCCTGTTCTTTGCCCATCCGGCCACGGTCGACGTTGCCTATCCTCTGCGACATGGACAGGGGCTGGAAAGTGGAGAGGAAGTCCGCGACGTGCTGCTTCGCTGGAATGGCCACGAGCTTGCCACGCGCTTGAGATTTCTTGCGGGACAATCGCTGCTGCTGCGCCTCAGCGCGGACGGACGTCTTCGGCACATCCCTTTGCCCACGCCGTGAGGTGAGTGGCTGCTTGCGTGTGTTGGGGAGAATGGGAACAGAGGATTGATGCGCACGCATGGTCCACGCGAAGCGCCTCGCGCATGGATAATGACCTGGTTCGCGAGAGGAGAAAGGGAGGAAATCGGACGGCATACTGTCCGGGAATGCCATAATCCGACCTCGTCTGTCCGGAATAGTTGACAATGGCCGACGAATTCCGTACACTTGCGCCATCGAGGGAATAACGATGACGAGGTCCGTCATCGATTCAGGACGAGGAGGTGTCGCATGAGAAGTGTCACTGCTGTTGTCGTCTTTGTCGTTGCTGCCGCGTGGTGTTGCGGATGTATCCTTCCCGCATCGGTCCATGGGGCGGAGCGTTTGTCCAACGGAGCGAATGCTCCGATATCCGCATGTGTCGGAGCGATGCCGGCTGTATCGGACGCGGACACCGTGCACCTGCGCATGGCGAACATCGGTATACCTGCGGGACACGAAGCGTTGCTGCCTATACTACTGGAATCGTTGCCACCCGGAGGCGTACTGCCACCGATGCGGTTGTTGTTCAGTGTGGGAAAAATCGAGCAGCTCAGCGTGCTCGGTGTGGAATCTTCACCATCGTGTTTGCTTCCCGACAGCGTGCTCCAATTACATCATCCGGCCAGCAGCAGCATAGCCACGCTGACCACGCTGGACGCGGTGCCTGTGAGCACAACCGGCGTGCTCTGCTACCTGCGCGTGCAAAGCCATGGTGGCGTCACACCGGCGCGCTATGTGTTCGACTGCAACGGCGCGGAATTTCTCGGAGGAGGACCCATACTCCGCGTCACCCTCGGCTCCATCACCGTGCATGACAATGGTGCCGACGATGTGGTGGAACTGCTCGATTGGGACACAGGGCGAGAAGAATCCTGGGTCAGCTTTATCGCACGCTGCCAGGGTGCCCCGCTCCTCGACCTGCGGCCGGAACAGACGCTGGTCACGCTGGAGGACCGCGTCCTCCCGATACTGGCCATGGAAGGCGGTGAGTACGGTTCGCCGTATCGTGTGCGAGTGCGCGTTCCCTGCGATGTGGATCGACCGCGCGTTTTGCGCGTGGATCTCAGTGCCGCTTGCGCGAATGAAATTCGCGGAACATGGCAGGTATACGCCTACACGGCCGAGTTCGAAATTCACATGGACGGTCCGCGTTACCTGTGCGATCGGGACAGTTGCATCCTTTCGGCGCCGGAGGGATTCACCTCGTATCGATGGAACACCGGCCAGCGCACGCGCAGCATTGTCGCGCGCAAGGGTGGGTGGTACACGGTGGAGGCGGATGACAGCACGGGCTTCTGCGCATGGAAGACCGCACACGCCTTCGTGGATGCGCCGGCGGCTCCGATCGTGCAACCTTCCGGAAACTTCACGCTGTGCCGCGGCAGTGGGCAGGAACTGCGCGTCGAAGGCCAGTACCCGGCGTATGAATGGTCCACCGGCGAAAGCACGCCATCGATCACAGTCACCAGCCCGGGATACTACTGGGTGGAAGTACGCGACAGCAGCGGCTGCCGTGCGCGTTCTGAGGAAGTGCGTATCCTCGTCGTCGACAGTTTGCGACCACGCATCATGTACCCGCAGAATCGCATACTCTGTCCCGGCGACACGCTGCTGTTGTATGTTGATACGCAGTACGACGACTATCTGTGGTCCACCGGCGAGCGCACGCCCACGATCAAGGTCACCGCGGCCGGCTCGTACTGGGTGTACGCAGCGCATGCCAACGGCTGTTCGGGCACATCGCACACGGTGGAGTTGCTGCAACCACAGCAGAATCCTCCAGTGATCAGCGCAGCGACAACGGAGGTTTGCGCCGGAGACAGTGTGCTGGTGAGTGTGGACGATCCCGGTGTGGATCGCCTGTGGATGGATGGATCGCGTGGCGAAACGTTGCTGGTTGGGAAAACAAGCAAGGTTGCTGTGCGCGTGCGCTACGCCAGTGGCTGCGAAGTCCGCTCCAACGAACTGACGATCACCGTCCATGCCAATCCGAACAAACCCTATATCAGCCGCGCGGGCGATACGCTGCGGAGTACTCCCGGAACGACGTATCAATGGTTGCTGGAGGGACAAGCCATCCCCGGCGCGACAGACGCCACATACATCGCGCAGACTACCGGCTCGTATCAGGTGCGCATCACCAACGAATACGGCTGCGCGGGGCTGTCCTTCCCCTATCCGGTGAACGCCCTGGGAGTGTCGACGCCGCCAGCCGTCAGCGACTACGTCATCGAGGTCTATCCCCAGCCCGCCGAAGGCGTACTCACCGTGCGTACGGGTGAAGGGGGGGTGGCTACGCTTCGCGTAACGCTCACCGATCTGTTGGGACGCGAAGTGCTGCGCCGCGATGTCCGAACGCTCAGTGCCAACGAGGATATCAAGCTGGATGTCCATGCCTTGCCGCGCGGCAATTATTTGCTCGGCGTGGAAGGCACGCGTGGTCGCGCGTTGCGCGTGATCGCATTGTGGTAAAACAGCGAGGAGCATGGCGCCGAACGGGAATGATGCGTGCATTCATGTGTCTCACTGTCGGGCTTGCTCACAGTGAGGTTCGAACAACGGTCGAAGGACGGCGCGCGGTAACATGCGATCACGTTTCTCTTGCATTTCGTGTATCATTCTCCTGTGTGCCTGCACAATTGCGCTGGCCGGAGAGTCGCGTGCCACGCGGCAAGGTTGGCATGCGACTGGCTGCGTGGTAAACACGGATCCATTGGTCGCCTCGCCCTTATTTCGCGGCGCGGTACGGCCATCCGTCGCGGAAGATCGCAGTACGCCGCGCATGGCCGCCGCGTCGCCGTTCGGCCCGGAGGCCCGATCACCCCACCTGATGCCCGCATCGAGCGTCGCCGAAGAAGAGCCGCGCACGATACACACCGTTCGTATGCGCATCGGTGAAAGCGCGATGATGCTCGGCAAAACCGGCTTGCTCCCGATATTTCTCGAGACGCTCCCCGGCGACAGCATTCTTCCGACATTCACCATACGAATCGAAAGGCCTTATTGGTGCGGCCTCGGCATCACAACGACAAAGGATTGCGTCGTACCGGACGGACAGCTGACCCTGGTCTACGACGCTTCGAAAGGCGATATCCTTCTACAAAGTCATTCTCGCCTGCCGGTCTCGTCAACGGGGCCCTTGTGTTATCTGCGATTCAACTGCTACGGTGATTTCG
Organism: Bacteroidota bacterium; assembly: GCA_035362335.1. Classification (GTDB taxonomy): domain Bacteria; phylum Bacteroidota; class Ignavibacteria; order SZUA-365; family SZUA-365; genus JAOSJT01. Next base: position 22,720 of record DAOSDL010000027.1, on the reverse strand, counting down.
GAATCATGGCCAACGTGGACTGCGTTGGGGCGAATTTCGGAGAAGGATCATTCGCGCTTCATGTCCGATCGGGATGGATGCTCGTCTACCCACAGGAGATGCGCGATGTTGTCGACCTGCTCGCGCTGGAAGCGAGAGGCGACAGCTCCGTGCTTCGCGTCGTCCGGCGTTGCAACGGCGAAGCGGTGGCGGATCTCGGTCTCGACAACTTCCGTCTCGAAATCGATGCGCACCACGTTCCGATCAGATCGGTGACAGGAGGTGCGTACGGGAGTCCGTACGAATTGATTCTTGCGACACCGGGTAATCTGGGAAGCGACAGGACTGTGCGACTGTTTGTCACCGATCGATGCGGAAGGGATACAGTCGGCACGCGCGTGCTTTCCGTGAACGGCTGGTCGGGAAGCATCCGCGTGCTCGGACCAACGTTTCTCTGTCCGGGCGACAGTACCGTGCTCGAAGCCGTTCACGGGTATACGCGTTACGAGTGGGATACCGGCGACACGGGCAGGGTCGTGACCGTGCGTCGATCGGGAAGTCGGTCGGTGCTTGCGACGGATTCCACCGGTTTGTATCCCCAACTCCGACTCGCCACGTATATCGGAGCCCCGTCACCCGTCACCATCCTGCCGATTCGACCACTGTTCATTTGTCCCGGCACCACACAACATCTCGCCACCTTGCGAAGCTATCGCTCGTATCGTTGGTCCACCGGCGAAAGCAGCGCGACGTTGCTCGTCCATCAGCCGGGAGAGTATTCGGTGGAGGTGGTGGATGAAAACGGTTGCACGCTGCAATCGCCCCCGGTGTCGGTGCGTGCCTTGGAACACCTTTCACCCCGCATGAACGCCGTGCAGAAGCGGGTGATCTGCCCCGATTCCCACATCGAACTTTCACTCACCGAAGCGTTCGACCGCTACCTTTGGTCGAACGGCGACACGACACGGCGCTGCAAGGCCATTGCCGCCGGCACATACTGGGTTCAGGTATGGAACGACGGCGGGTGTACGGGCATCTCGGACTCCGTCACGCTCGAAGCCACCGACGAAGCTCTGCCCGTGATCACGGCATCGGCGACACTGCTCTGCGTTGGCGACAGCGCCATTCTCACGCTCAACAATCCTGGTATCGATTGCCGCTGGTACGGTGAGTGGGGGCGCTATCTGACGCCTGTAGGAGAAACGACGGCGCGACGAATCGTGCTGCGTCGAAGCGAGACCGTCTACGTGCGTGTGGTGCTGGCCAACGGCTGTGTTGTATGGAGTGATGCGGTTCGCATCGAATTTCTGGACTTCCCTCCGAAGCCCTACATTGTGCGTCATCTCGATACTCTTCACACTGTCCCGGCGGACAGGTATCAGTGGTATCTCGACGGTGAACCCACTGCCGGAGCGACACGCTGGCAATACGAGGCACGCGTAACCGGTTCCTATCAAGTGGAGGTGTTCAACAAGGCCGGATGCGGCGCGGTGTCGCCTCCCTTCGTGGTGGCATCACTGCATTACACGGATAATCTCCCGCTTCCCGATTTCCACCTCGATGTGTATCCCCAACCCGCCGAAGGCCGGCTTACCGTACGTGTGGGCGATGATGTCGCGGCTCCGTTCCGCTTCACGATCACCGATTTGCTGGGGCGCGAAATGCTGCGTCGCGACGTGCGGACTGTCGACGGCGGCGAGGATATCACGCTGGATGTGCGGGCGTTGCCGCGTGGCAACTATCTGCTCTGCGTGGCAGGCACGCGCGGTCGCGCGCTCCGGGTGATAGCACTGTGGTGAAAAACACGGAATCCATGATGCAACAATGTTCATTTGCCCGAACCCAGCCCAACTCCGGTCGATGAGGAAAGCCCGATGATTGCGAAACGATATTTTCGAATCGATCCAAGCCTGTGCACGCGGTAATTCAATGCGGCGACACTGCTTCCATTGGACACTACTCCACTACGCGCTGATGCTCACAGCCCTGTCATCACCGTGTAAACCGTCCGCGTACGCGAGAATCCACGAAGCGCCGATGCAGCCGACCGGGAGCGGTTGTTCCTCGCCGATCCACACGGCACAACAAACGACGGTGGTCACAACCGCTGTCGCGCGCGCATCGTTCACCAACCGGCATCGGAGCAACGAGTCCGCCATCGATACCGTTGTTCTGCGCCTCGGCGATGTGTCCGCGGAGCAAGGCGAAGAAGTGCGTATCCCGCTTTGGCTCGACACGCCACCGGCCGATGGGACGTTGCCTCCATTCACCATATCCGTGTATATCGCATCCAATGCATTGATACTCACCGGAGTGAGCACAACTTCGGAGTGCGTGCTCTCCGATAGCATTATCGCCTGCGATTGGTTGGCTCTCGGTTTCCGACTCGGCACGAACGTGGCGGTGGAAGTGCGGGAAAAGGCGGTGCTGTGCTTCGTGACGCTGCGCGTTGTGCCGGGAGGGGGGACGGCGCGCAATGTTCTGGAGAGTTATGGTGCGCGCTTTCTCGAAGGCCAGGCGGCCATGCTTCTCAAGTCCGGAACAGTATACACTTATCCGCCGCGTCCCGATGGTTTCGTGGATCCGCTGCGCCTTCACACACCACCCGATTCCACCGTGCTGCATGTTGTCGTGCGTGCGCGGGGTGCAGTCGTCGAGCAAGTCCAGCCCAAGGAGTTGCGGGTCGGTGTCGATGGACACGACCTTCCCGTTCTTGATGTCGAGGGAGGTGAATATGGCAGTCCGTATCGCGTGCTGCTTTCACCCACCTGCCACCTCGGCAGCGATAGAATGTACCGTGTGGAGTTTGCGCGCGACAGTCTGCTATGTCACGGTGAAAAACGCCTCGACGCTTCGCATTGGCCCTCGATCATGCGTGTTGACGGTCCCGCCTGGATATGCGGAGAGGGGAGTGTCACGCTCGACGTGTGCGATGGCTACGACAGCTATCAGTGGAGCACCGGCGAGACAACACGGAGCATCACCGTGCGCGAAGCTGGTGTGTACTCGGTGGCGGTGCGCGATTCGAAGGGCATTTGTCCGCCGTATGTCGGTGCGGTGCGCGTGGACGAAGCGCCACCGGCTCGCGTATGGCCGTCCGGCGTGCTCACTCCTTGCGCGGGTATCGGACAGAAGCTTGCTACTGCGAGGCGCTACGCCACGTATCGCTGGTCCACCGGCGAGACAGCGGAGCAAATCACCGTGTGGTCCAGCGGAAGCTTCTGGGCGGACGTGGTGGACAGCATGGGTTGCCAGCTGCGCACGGACAGCGTGATGGTGATGTTCACGGACACGTTGCACCCTCGCTTGAGCCCACCGTCGAGCAACATCCTCTGTCCGGGAGCGCGGATCGATCTCGCTGTGGCAGAGGAATACGAACGCTACGAATGGTCGACCGGCGACACTACGAGAAGTATTCGAGCCCGCGCAGCCGGTTCCTACTGGGCGCGGGTATGGAGGGTGGGCGGATGCTCCGGTTGTACGGACACCGTGGTGTTGCATGCCTCCTCCGCCGCCCAGCCGGTGATCAGCGCGCCGGTCCTGGAGTTTTGCGAGGGCGACAGCGTGAGGGTCGCCGTGGACGATCCCGGACAACGCTGCATCTGGAGTGACGGCAGCGTTGGCGCGAGCATCGTGGTACACCGTCGGGGTCGCGTCTGGGCCCGTGTGCTGCACGCCGATGGCTGCGAGGTGCAAAGCAACAGTCTGGATTTGATCGACTGGCCGCGGCCGCCTGAACCATACATCGTGCGCTATGCGGACACGTTGCATACCGCTCCCGCCACCGCGTACCAGTGGTACCTGAACGGAGTCGTCATTCCCGGAGCCAACACGTGGCGGTGCGTCGCGCACGTGACCGGGGAGTATCAGGTGGAAGTGTGGAATGATGCCGGATGCTCGTCTCACTCCACGCCGTTTCTCGTGACGACGGTGCCTGTGGTAACACCTTTCTCCGCCACGGTTCCGCACATCTCCTTGTATCCACAACCCGCGCGGGATGCATTACGTGTCCGCATCGAGGGAGGACATGATCCCCGCGTGGGGATAACAATACGCGACATGCTGGGACGCGAGGTGTTCCGCCGGGATGTCGTCGCCGCGTCCACTCAACGCGTGATAGACATCGATACGCATGCCTTGCCGCGAGGCAGCTATCGGCTCGTGGCGTATGGCGACCAGTGGAGCGAAACGAGAATGCTCCTGTTATGGTGAAATGTTCCGGGGTTCGACCGTCGGCGTCCGATCACCGTCGCCGGCCATGCTCCGTCACCATAACACAGCAAAGTGATGACAACCACGCCGAGTCCCGGAGACGTCGGCCATCGGAGGTAATGATGAAACAATGTTGTAGTTGGCCCTCGTTCCTGCCCATTCTGTGGCTGCTCGTATTCGTCACGCCACTGCGGGCACAATCGACACTCGATATACAGAGTGTATACAGCAGGAACGAACGTCTCCTTCTTGAATTGCGTTTGCGATGCGCGAGTGGCGCGGCCACCTTGCGTGCGGACGATATCGTGATAGAACAGGATGGCTATGCCTTTTTTGCCGACTCGATCCGCGAAGCGAGTCCCGCCATGCACAGCTCTATCGCCGTGGTGTTTCCCGGTTCCTGGCCGGAAGACACCTTGTGGAATGGCGGCATGGATGCCGTGTCGCTGCTCGTCGCCGGAATGGATGGCGAGAGGGATGAAGCTGCCCTGCTGAAGGAATCCAGTAAACCCTCGCAGCTATTGGGTATGACCAGCGATACCGCGGCGCTGTTGCGGGTAGCGAGCAGTGTCGGGATACCTGGCGGTTACTGGAGTATTAGCACGATGGACACTGCCTTGACCGTGCTGAACGCTCAAGCCCGATCACATATTCAGGCGGTGGTGATCATTCGAAGCGACCCGATGACCTATCAGTCGGGAGTGTACGAAGCGAGTCTCCTGCGAGCGATGAGGGCTGGCGTGGAATTGCATATACTCACGAGTATTCCCGCAGACACGGCGATACGTGCGTTGGCCACCGCCACTGGCGGGAGTCATCATATCATTCGAAGCAAAGCGGACATCGCCGCTGCGGTGGATGCCATACATCGGCAGCTCCGCGCCCGGCGCGAACATCATCTGATCTCGGCGATGCTGCCCTGTGCCAACGGAAAGAGGCATGTCGCGCGTTTCACCATTCCCGTATGCGATACAGTCTGGGATATCACGCGCGAATATCTGGCAGATTCGGCGGCCACGGGTGCCGGGACGCTGCGCTTTCGCCTCGGCACGGTGTCCACCTTGGGCGGAGGGGAGGCATTGCTGCCGGTGTTTCTGGATTCACTTCCACGTGGAGGAGTGTTGTATCCGTTTTCTTTTGAAATATCGTTGTTCACCTCCGACTTTGAAGTCATCGGCGTGGCCAGCAACACCGCATGTCTCTTGTCAGCCCAGCAACTCCGTTTTGGGACGCCTGATCGGTACGAAAGCACTGTCTCCACCGATATCGCTTACCGCTTGCTCTCGCCCGGTTTGCTATTCTTTCTGCGTGTGCAATGCGATGACGTCACAGCGTTGACCACGACCACGATCAGACCGTATGCGTCGCCGGAGTTCGACCGCTGCGAGAAATTACTTGTGGATGCGGGCACTGTGAGCGTGTACCCGCGTAATACACGGACCTTTCTCGACATCGTCTCGTGGAAAGCCGAACTCCGGCAGGCGCGCCTGCGTTTTGCCGTCTGCTGTGACGGCGCTTGGTTGGAGGGACTGCAACCGTGGCAAGTGTTGATACACGTCGACAGCGTGCCGAGGCCACTGCTTTCTCTCAAAGGCGGCGAATTGGGACAACAGTACGAAGCGGATGTCGCCTTCGGCTGTGCCGACAGTCGCGAGCATCAGCTCCGCGTGGAAATAGTGGACGCCTGTCTCTCGCCGCTCGCGGGGCAGCGCAAGGTCATCGCCGCCCGCGCGACTCCATCGATACGCGTACTGGGTCCGGATTTCCTGTGCATGGGCGATTCGACAACACTGGAAGTGACGGATTATGGTGACATGAACAGCTTCCGCTGGAGTACGGGCGAACGCACGCGCAGCATCGTGGTACATAAGCCGGATGCCTACGTTGTGGCGGCGAACGACACGATGGGGACCTGCCAGTCCGTCGTCGCATCCGTAAACGTCCAAGGACCACTGGATGAGCCGCTTGTGCCTGCGGGGAAAGTGCTGTTGTGCGCCGGGGATACCTTGATCGTCCGCACGGCGCGCCCCTTCGCAACGTATGAGTGGAACACCGGGGCCAGAACGCCCACCCTCGCCGTGACTGCGGCGGGACGGTACTCGGCCGTCGTTCATGACACGAGTGGCTGCGGTCAGCGCACGCTGGAGTTGCTCGTGGATGTGGTGAACGAAGTCCACCCCGAGATACAGACACCGTCTTCGTTGACGCTCTGTGAAGGCCAGGGCATACCGCTCCTCGTGAAGGGCTTTTACGGCAGCTATCTCTGGTCCACCGGCGAAACCTCGCGTGGCATTGTTGCGCGCCAGCCGGGTCAGTACTGGGTACGGGTGCAACTCAACGGTGGCTGTTCCGGTGTATCGGACACGGTGACCATAGTGGGGACGAACGAAGCACGTCCCCGGCTGCACGCATCCGCAACCACCATCTGCTCAAACGACAGTGTCACGCTCACCTTGAGTGATGCCGGCGTGTCGCGCCGTTGGTCCAATGGCAGTACACAATCCTCCATCATCGTTAAAATGTCGGACCAGTACTGGGCCGAAGTGACGCTTCCTTCCGGATGTGTTTTCCTGACGGACACCGTGCGCATCTCGGTGCTAGCTGCGCCGGTGCGTCCGTACATCACGCGCTATCAGGATACGTTGTCCACTGTGCCCGCACATACCTATCAGTGGTATCACGAGATGCTGCCCATTCCCGGAGCCACACAATGGAAGCTCGCACTCCGCGCCACCGGAATCTATCACGTGCGTATCGGCAATGCGCTGGGCTGCTCCGCGTTGTCATTGGAGTACAAGGTGGACGCGCTCACAAGCGTGGACCATGTGGCGCCTGAAGAGGATGTATTGCTCCTGTATCCACAACCGGCGCAGGATTACCTGCACGTGCGTGTGGTCGCGCCTCTGCCCGGCCCGGTGCGTTTCTGCGTTCGGGATATGCTGGGTCGCACCTGGCTGCGCGAGTACATCGAGTGGACACCCGGCGATTCGCCGCTGTCGCTGGACATCCGTGCATTGCCGGAGGGTGTGTATATGCTGGAGGTGGAACGGTCGGGACGGAGACAGGTGAAGATGTTCCTCCGGCAATGACCGTCCTCGGAGAGCATTCACCATTGGCGGCTGCTGCTGAGGAAACATTGCAGAAGTCCTCTCGGAGAGGGCTGCACGAGTGATAGGAGTTCCGGATGCGCTAGGTGCGCGAAAGCTCATGTCAGAGATTGTTTACCGCCAGAAGGAGGAGGAGCGTATGAAACGGCACATTGGGATTGCGTTGACAATCGCGCTGATGACGGCATCGACCGCGGCATCGGCGCTCGCACAGGGGAGTGGGTCTCAGCACGTGCGGGCCATGGCACTTTCGGTACACAGTATCGAACAGGAAGCATGCGTGTCGCTGCATCTGCAATGCGCCGCGGCGCTCCCCGGCGGAATTACCGTATCGCAGCCGCAGGTCACCTTGGATGGCCTGCCACTCGACGTGCTCCGCATGGAGTTGCTGCAAAAACCGGGCAACGCTCTGGCGCTCGCCGTGATGATGGACAATGCCGTGGAGCACGAAGCATCGCTATCAACCATCCGTGGGATGGCCGGGCGATTGCTCGACGGGCTGGGAGCGAACGATCGTGCGGTGGTTGTTCCCGCTCATGCTCCATTCGCGGGTCTGATGGAAATGCGAAAGGCCGACGACAGCCTGCTGCGGGACGAGATACGCGCCATCGCGCCTGCCGCTTCCGAGGGATTCGCTGCTGCGATTCTCCGAATCATGCAATCGGTGCGTTTTCCGGTGGATTCGTTCAGCACCGTCATGGTGTATCTCCATGCGGGAAATGATGTACAGGATGTGCAAGGACTGCTGGATGTACGAACGATGGCGCAGAGCCTGGGCATTCAGGTCTATGTACTTTCCGTGCAGGAAATGGTCAACGACGACGTTCTTGATTTCGTCCACGTTACTGGCGGCTTCGCCCTTCCCGCGTTTACCGCGGTCGACAGAAACAGCGTGGTGGACAGCGTACTCCACGATCTCCGTCGCGGGGCCGTTCGCGTGTCGCTGTTCACTCCCTTGCCTTGCACCGATGGAGAGTCGCATGATGTGACGGTGTCCATGGAAGCCTGTGGGATGCAAGAAACGCATCGAAGCACCCTCCGTCTTCCCGCAGCGGGAAGCGACGATCAGGTGATTCGTCTACGCATTCCCAAGCGGGCATTGCCCATGAACAGTGTCGTTCGCATTCCCATTCTGCTCGAAGACCTTCCCGCCACGCACATCCTTCCTCCATTTGCAGTGGAATTCGTCGCATTTCCACTATCCATGCAGTTCCAACGCTTCGTTTTCACCGAACACACGATTCTCGACACCACGATCAGCAGCAGCGCTGCGAATCCACCGACCTTGCGTCTGACACGCTCGATCAGGGTTGATAGTACCGGGGTGCTGTGCTACATCGAATGCAGGACGCAGGATGCGGTGACGCCAGGGCACCCGACGCTCCGCGTCAAGCAGTTCAGCAGCGCGAGCATGTGTGCGAAAGCCGATATCGTCGTGCAGGCAATGAATCTTATACCGCAGCGATCAGACGCATTTCTGCGCCTCACAGAGGCCGAAGCTGTTGACACGCTCCTGAGGGTGAAGCTGCTGCTCATCAGGAATGCTGAAGTGTCGAGGGACTTCGATGCAATGGGTTTCGAGATGTTTGTGGATGATACACGACGTGCATGTGCTGTCGGTGCGCTCGACACGCTGACGGGGGAAAGAACGGTGGAGATTCCGTACTTCTGTTTCGATGGCGCGTTGCATTCGGCGCGTGCCCAGTACATTGCCATGGGTTGGCCCGCATTGGGTAACGGACTCGGATTCAGCGCAATGCAGAAGCCGCGAAGCATCGCGATACATGGCAGCACGCATCTATGTCCCGGCGATTCGGTGCTGCTGGATGCGGGCGGGGGGTTCGGTGCGTACCTCTGGTCCACAGGCGATACCACACGGACGATCACCGTGCGCGGCGAGGGAAGTTACCACGTTCGTGTCACGGCCGGATCGGAGAAATGCGCTCCGGAATTCGCTCCAGTGCTGATCACCCAGCGTCCAATCAGCCGTGTTGACAAAGCACCAATGGTACGGATGTGCCGGGGAAAGTACGTGGATCTCACCGTGCTCGGCGATTACAACGAAGCACGCTGGAACACCGGAGCCATCGCGCGCACCGTACGCGTCACCCGGCCGGGTCTCTATTACGCACATACCGTCGACGCCGATGGATGCACGCAAGTCACCGATTCGGTCCTTGTAGTGGAGGCGGATTCGCTGCAACCCCTCATCCGGGCGGTGGGGCCGGCCACGCTGTGTCCGGGTGGAACCGTTGTGCTCGAGCTTGATCAACAGTACGCGGATGTGCATTGGTCGAACGGGTGGACGGGGCCAACATTGGTGGTTGATTCTCCGGGGGCATACCACGTGCGGGTCATCGATCCGGCGGGGTGCAGCGGTTCGGCGTCCTTCACCATCGAGGCCGCGAATCATTTCAAGCCGCGCCTGCGCTGGAGTGGAAGCGAGCGGGCGTTTTGCCCCGGCGACAGCATGCTGCTCTGGGTGGAGCACGGCGGGGCCTCGCGACGCTGGTCCACGGGCGACACATCGTCTTCGGTATGGCTGCGCGAAGCCGGAGCCGTGTTCGTCGCGGTGGAATACGATGACTGTACGGCGTACTCCGACACCCTCGAGGTGTACCATTTTCCGGCTCCACCGATGCCGGTCATTGTGCGGCGTGGCGACACCCTGCGCCTTGAGGATGGACAGCCCTGCCGTTGGTATGTCAATGGCATGCCGATCTGGGGAGCGGATCAGCGCTGGATCATTGCACCAGGAAACGGACAGTACACGGCGCGCGTCTGGGGCGAACATGGCTGTTCGACGCTCTCCCTGCCTTTCGATTTCCAGAGCAGCACCGCGGTGCAGAGTCTGACCGAACAGGCAATGGAACTCCTCCTGTACCCGCAGCCCGCGAGCGACGTCATCGCGATTCAGATCGCGCCTACAGTTACGGGCGTTCGCGGAATCGTGTTATTCGATTTACTCGGCAGGGAAGTTCGCAGAAGCGCATTGGACACCTCAATCCTGCGCGAAACTGTACATGTACCAATCCATGACTTGCGACCCGGACCATACGTGCTGACTGTGGAACACGCGCGCGGAGTACTCTCGCGAATCGTGTTGATTAAATAACAGTCCACGCTGGCCGTCCGGCCGTGTCATCTCGAGGTTAACCGCGATTTTGTAACAAACGTGCGGTTGCGGTGTTCATTTCTCATTGCCCGTCCGCCGTATACGAACGCACGCAACGACGAGGAGGTCGTATGTTCATGGTGTATGTATTCAAGCCACGAAATATCCTGACAGTCATCGCCCTGCTCGTGCTCCTGTCGCCATTGCATGCTCAGCCCGATCTGAGTGTGCACCGCGTACGTGCGGATAATTGGCCGACGGTGGAAGTGTATTACTCGCTTCGCTGCAATGGAATATTCCTCCCCACGCATGCGCAACAGTTCCAGGTGTCGGAGGATGGCATTCCGGTGCAGAATTTCACACGCGACTGTCCCGACACAACAGCCATAGGTGTGGGAAGCGTTGCGTTGGTATTGGATGGATCGGCGAGCACCGCAGGCAACCTCAACCAGTGGATTCGCTCCGCCGCCAGTGGGTTCATTCAGAACATGTATGCGGCGGATCAAGCGGCGGTACTGCATTACAACGCCACCGCCACACTGTTCCAGCAAATGACTTCCGACGTTACGACGTTGATCAATGCGGTGAATCAGCTTCAGGCAGGGGGGCAGTCGGCGACGTGGGACGCCCTGGCGCTCGGCGTGCAACACGTGATCGCCACCGGACAGCGGCCGTACCGCGCGGTGATACTTGTGCTGGATGGTTTCGACAATGCAAGCTCCAGCAATCTTAACACCACCGTACAACTCGCGCGTCAACACAACATTCACATCATTCCGATCAGTGTGGGTGGCTCGGTACCCGCCATGGATTTGGACTTGATGGCGTCACAAACCGGTGGCGAGTATTACATGACCACCACGGAGGCGCAGCTGCATCAGGCGTTTCTCGATGCGTATCATTTCATTGCTGACGGTTTCCGGGAATGCGTGCTGCGCTATGACGCATCCTGTGCGGACGGAGTCAGTCATGGGGTGCGTCTCGCAGTACAGGGCGTGTGCAATGGCAGCGACGAGGATATGCGTCATTACACCGCACCGCCGCGCACCGGTACGCGCGACTCCTTGCTGTTCACACTCGGTTCGGTGCAGGCACTGGCCGGTCGGCCGTTCGAGGTGCCATTGGCGATGATGACGGCAACGAGCGGAACGCTGCATCCCTTCATCATGGATATCGCCTTTTTCAACGCCTGTATGGTTTTTGATTCGATCAGTATTCCCGCCGCGTCGCCATTGTCGGGCAGGCAGATCGCCGCGATTCCGAGCGGTACGAGGGTGCAGCTCCGACTCGATTCCGCCGTGCGCTTCACGGGTCCTACGCCGATGCTGACGCTGCATTTCACCGCACCGCCGCGGCAGGATTCCACCAATTGTCCCTTGACCTTCACGGGATTCAGTTCCCAGGCGGGGTGTTTCGATGCGCAACATCGCAGTGCGGGCGTCGCCGTTGCCGTTCCACCGGAACCGGTGATCACGCCTTCAGGCATCGCCTATCTGTGCGCCGGCGACTCGCTGATGCTGAGCACGAGCAGCGGTTTCGATTCCTACGACTGGTCCACCGGTTCGCGCGACACCTCCATCACGGTTCATGCGCCTGGAAATTACAGCGTCACGGTAATGGATTACGCCGGCCGCTTCGGCACCTCGCCGGTCACCGTCGTGCAGGCGCGTCCACGTCCACAGCCGCGATTGAATCACTCCGGCATCATCACGCTGTGTCGTGGCGGGAGTGTGGTGCTGCGCACAACGGAGAGCTACGCGCAATATACTTGGTCCAGCGGGCTGGGAATCAGCGCTATCGACGTGTCCCAACCCGGCAGCTACTACGTCCGCGTTACCGACGCGTATGGTTGTACTGCATACTCGGACACCGTCGTTGTCGTGATCAGCGATCCGGTGGTGCGACTGCGGTTGTCTTCGGTGCCGGTGTTCTGCGAAGGTGACAGTGTGGAAATCGATGCGGGTGAAGGATTCACGAACTACCGCTGGTCGACAGGCGAAAGCACGCGCCGTATCGTGGCACGCGCATCGGGGCAGTACCATGTGCGCGTGGGAAATGCCTTCGGTTGCGAAGCGCGTTCGGATACCGTGTTGATAACCGTGCGACCGCGTCCGGTAGCCAACATTGCCGGACCTGCTCCTGCGCGGCTTTGCCCGGGTGACACGATCACTCTGGATGGTGGTGCGGGCTTCGCCTCCTGGGAATGGTCGACCGGCAGCGGCGGTCGCTTCCTGCGTGTGTCCGCTCCCGGAACGTATGGACTCCGCGTGTTCGATGGAAACGGATGTGCTTCCATGCCGGACAGCTTCGCGGTGACGGGCATTCCCCGGCCCCAGCTCGGCCAGCAAGATACCATGGCGCTGTGCGAGGGCGGAATCCTCCGGCTGGATGCGGGCGATGGCTACGACAGTTACCAATGGAGCAACGGGGCGAGCACGAGGCAGGTTGCCATCAGCGACACCGGCCGCTATTTCGTGCGTGTGGCTTCGGGAGGGTGCCAACTGTATTCCGATACCGTGTTGGTGTTGCGCCGAACCTTTCTTCCCGTCATCACCGCCAGCGGTCCACTCACTTTCTGCGAAGGCGACAGCGTGGTGCTCGACGGAGGAGACCATGTGTCGTGGACCTGGAGCACCGGAGCACGCACGCGCTACCTGACAGTGCGTGCGGAGGGTTCGTACGCCGTCAGCGTTGAGGATGTGCATGGTTGTGTGGGTCATGCAGCGCCGGTGGACGTGCACGTGCGTACGAACCCCGCTCCGATGGTCCGGAGAATCGGGAACTCGAGCATTTGTGAGGGCGACACCGTGTTGCTTGCCTTGGAGGGCGATTATGCTGATTGGGAATGGAGTGGCGGTGAACGCACACGCGAGATACACGTAACGCGCGCGGGATCGTATCACGTAACGGTATGGGATGAAAACGGATGTCAGGGGAGTTCCGTACCCGAAGTTATCACCGTATATCCCTTGCCTTCTGTTCCGATTATTACGCGCGACGGCGATACATTGCGTGCCGATGCGGCCCAGGCCTATCAGTGGATGCGGGACGGTGTGGATATCCCGGGAGCGGTGCAGCAGACCTTGCTCGTTCGGGAGTCGGGCGCGTACTCCGTGCGCGTATACTCGGAACATGGCTGCACAGCCGTGTCGGCCGTACTGCAGGTGACGATCACTTCACTGCCACACGCCGCACGTGCGTTCGATTTGCGCGTGTACCCAGATCCAACGCCGGGACTGCTGCACGTCGCGGTGGAACAGCCCGCGCCAGAGGCCTGGGAACTGCGCGTGACGAATATTCTCGGACAGGAGTTGTTCCAACATCGCGCCGCACCGGCGTTACGGACAGTACTCACGGTGGATCTCGCCACACAGCCACCCGGATTGTACATTCTGAGCGTACAGGCAAGCAGCTGGCAGGAGGTTAGGCGAGTGGTGAAGCAATAGCGAAGCGGGTGTAGCGGAGCATTGCGGTGGAAACGGAAGGAGGGCGCACGGTCTGTGCGCCCTCCTTCCATTTGCTGGAATGACTTCCGCGTTTCAATGATGCACGAACGCCCGGCGCTCCGGCAGAAAGAAGATGCTGCGCATGTCGCGCATTTTTCCGAGCGTGGATGCCACGAAATCCATGGAGGATTGGCGTTGCAGCAAATCCTGAATGATGGTGTGTTCGGCGTGAACCAACACATCCTCCTGCAACTCGGCCACACATTTATTCAAGCCATACCAATCCGAATTCAACTGCGCACCGAAGGTGGCATAAATCTGCTGCTTGAGCATGTTTTTCAGCCGTGAATCGAGTGCCAGTGCATCGCGGCCATGCCCATTGTCCGAGAGATCGATGCCTTTAATTTCGAAGGCGCGGTAATTGTGGTTCGAATGCGTGTAGCGCGCCATTTCCTTGATGTACAATTCGCTGTAGCACAGCCATTTGGCATGCAGGGCGATATCACCGTTGAATTCCGTCGCATCGATGACGTCATACACTTTTTCGAGATAGGGATGTATGTCCACGCGTTCGCGCTGGTACATGACGACAAGCGTGTGGATCAGGTTCTCCTTTGTCAACGCTTTGTCCTCCGCGCGAATCATTTTCTGTGCTTCGAGGAGGATCAGGTCGAAAAAATTGGTGATCAGGCGAAGGTGGTAGTGCAGCTCCGGCGCCATGAAGCGATCGAGGAATTCCCTGTAGCGAAACACCCCGTACACCTGGCCGTGCTCGTCGCGCACCTCGTCGAGTAAATCCTCGAGGGCGTCGTGCATGAAGGCCACGGTGGCGTATTCGTGTTCGCCCTCATCGTCCAGACGCAGTTGATGTGCCACAGCCCCAACACGATTGAGATGGGCCACCGACGAAATGCCGCACTTTCGTTTTCGGCGATGGACGATGAAGAGGCGAATTATTTCGCGTACCTGCGATGCGTACTTGCCGTAGAGAGGTTCGAGGCGCTCAATCGCCGGGACATCGCCAAACAGTACGTCTGCCTGCAAATTCAGATAATCGAGCGATTCTTCGATAAAGCTGCGCGCATTCGAAATATCTGTGCTGGCTTCATAATTGTGAGGTCGGAGGACGCCCTGCGGCAGCGGCTTCTGTTCGAGATGCCGTCCGAGGAAGCTGTGCATGGTTTGCGCGTGCCGAACGCCGTAGAGATTCACCAGATCCTGGATTTCCGGGGACTCAAAGCGAAGCAGCGCGTTCAATACATTTTTGGCCGAAGGATAGCGAGGATCCTGCTGCAATTGCACGATGGTTTGCGTATATCTCACAACACCTCCGATTAGTGATCGCGCACAAGTGACGAGGCTCTTGCCCCTACGCATCGCAGCGATATCCACGGCGTCCGAATGCGGTGCCTCCGCCGGGAGCGGTGCGTATGGCACACCCGCATCGTGAGGGAGAATGAACATGTGCGATGTGACTGGATGAAGGCGGGGCCGCTGCCATTTCCGTCGGCTGGAATATACGCCATCCTATCCTCAGAATACAGCCTCGGCTAGCTTGGCGGAATCATTGCGCCGGAATGCAGCGGGCCATCGGAAGAACGTGTTGGTGCTAGGGGTGGACGTGATCCGCAGGCATGTACCTTCATGCTGATTCAGTGGTCCTGGTGGGCATGTCGTTCTGCCGGAATAACTGTTGCTTGCATTACTGGGTTGTGAACGTCCGCCTGCCCTCCTGACGCCACATTGGTAGCCGATCCAGGATAATAGGGAGCATTGTCGTTGCTAATCAGGAAATGATACCCTTCGGGATATCTCGAAGTGGATAGGTCGCATGTCGTAAATACGTCTGAATTGCGGGATATCACATTCTTTCAAAAAATGTACCAGAGAGTCAACTCTCTCAATTAAGGGATTGTTAATGCCGTATTCATTTTCACGAAAGGTTGACACGCTAGATTGCCTACTGTAACCGCATCGAAGTACGGTGCGGACGCCGGTCAGCGGAAATGCGGCGCAACCCACGCCCTGCCAACATTACGCTGTCGCATTGATCCGGCGGAACGATATCAGTTGGAGGAAGAATCATGAAGCACCTGCCGCTCACATTGATCTTCATTGTATTGCTATGCGCAGCACCGTCAAAACATGAGGCGTATGCTTCCACACATTTCACCGCCGCATCGGATGTAAGCTCGCACCTCGTGGCGGGGAGTACATACGCGGATGCGTATCAGCAGGCCAACGGTGGCCGGGAGGCGCGCGAACGTGGGCCATTGCCTCCCAGCAGCGCCGTGACCATGCAGCTGGCTTCGTTCGATGCAGGCATGTCTCAGG
This sequence comes from Bacteroidota bacterium, assembly GCA_035362335.1. Lineage (GTDB taxonomy): Bacteria > Bacteroidota > Ignavibacteria > SZUA-365 > SZUA-365 > JAOSJT01. The sequence continues at coordinate 6,527 of DAOSDL010000027.1, read as the reverse complement.
ATCAGCGACTGATTGCCAGTACCGCTGGAGTGAGGAATGCCAACATGATGAGTGAAGGGGACATTGATGAAGAGGGAATTCCTGGCAATTCAATGCGCCGAGCGGGGGATGAACGCCCGTCACTAATCCGGCGCAGTACCCCAGAGGCACATCGGCAAGCAGGACCTCGTCAGGATGCGCTAGCACTGACGGTAAGTGAAAGGAATCTGCCGGATCTGTCGAGCAAAGCGTCTGTTCTGTCCGCTGCACTCCCCAAGGCATCGCCTTTTCCGGCCACACTGTTGCACGACGCTTCCGCGGAGATTCTCAAGGGGCGGCGCTTCCACGCTGCGATCAGCGAATCCGACAACATTGTCTCCTGGGAAGAAATGGTTGAAGTCGAGGGCGAAGCGAGACGATTCGCGGGGAATCTCGCCTCGCGACCGGTGGAAGTCTCGGTGTTCACCGTCAGTGAGTGCAATGGCGCGTTTCGACTCGATTGGAAAACCAATGCGCAATCACGCACGCATCGCTTCGAAATTCTGAGGAAAATCCGGAAGGGATGGTCCGTTATCGGAACCGTGCCTGGTGTGATCCGCGACGCCGAAGCGAGTTGGTACTCCTTCATCGATCCCATACAACGCGGTTCCGAGTCAGCCACCTACCAGCTGCGATGCCTCGATGAAACCGGCTGGCGCTCGCAATCCGAGATTCGCGAGATCACCGCCGGGGCGACCAAGCAGAGCGTGGTACAAAATTGGCCGAACCCCTTCAATCCCTCGACCAACATTTCCTTCACCTTGGCCGATCAGAAGCACGTACAGCTCACTGTCAGCGATGTCAGTGGCGTGGTGGTGGCGGTATTGGCCGATAAGGAATTTGACAAGGGATCGCACAGCGTGCGCTTCGATGCAAACGATTTACCCGTGGGTGTGTACTTCTACACGCTGCGTACCAACGATTACACATTCACCCGTCGGCTTGTGCTCACACGCTGACCTTATCTTCATGGTGAAAAACCGACGCGATTCCGCCTGCCCGGAATCGCGTCCGCTTTTTCATCCGGGCGAGTTCAGCGGCAGAATATCGTCGCCGTCGCTGCTACATGCTGCGTAAGCGCGGGAAGGTGGATGGTATCGCGGGGTCCGCGCAATGGTGGACAGTCGACATTTGAAAAACGCAAGCAATCAACGTATGCGCAATCGCGCTTGTACGATGCGCTCGGCGGCGAGGATATATGCGGCCGCAGCCACAGTCGATGGCATGGCTCCGTGCAAGCTTCCGCCAAGTGGATCGATCAATTCCGGAAGCAGGCCATGATTGCGCAATGCGAGATCCGTTGCAACGCCAAACAGGGCTTCCGCCTTGTCGAGGCGCCCATGCGTTGCATATGCGGCCGCGAGTTGCAGTGTGATCAACGGCCGTGCCTGGCGCTCGAACCAGTCGCCGTCGGGTCGTGCGTTGTAGAGCAACGAGGTGTCTTCAATTGCGAAAGATCGTTCGACGATTTCCAGTGCGGCTGCTGCCTCCGGACTGTCGGGGAGAAGCACTCCCAGGGTAACGGCGTCGGCGAGCAGGGGATGGAAAACGCGGAGTTCGACTGGAGCGAGTGCGCGTGCGCTGTCTGCTTCGGCGACACGAAACAGGATGCGTCGCAACTGTTCGCGGCCCTTGCGTACCGCGTCGCGATAAAGGAAGTCCCGCAATCCATCGCCCTGCCGCTCGGCATAGGACGAAGCGATGTCGAGCGCATGCATCGCAAGAATGGCCTGATGCATATCCGGGGCGAAGGCATGTTCTCGTGGTCCCCATGGTGTGGAAATTCCCTGAGAGAAACCGGTGGAATCGATCCGATACAACAGGACATCCGCCACACGCTCGATGAGACCGTGGTAGTAAGGCGCGATGAATGCGCTGTCGTTGAACTGCCTTCCCTCCGCCACAACTTGCCGCTCCGCCAGGATGCGCAATTCCTCCACTACCATGATGTAGCGTGCGAGTCCGTCATGCCGGAATCGTGCCTCATCCACGCGGGTCCAGCGCCACTCATTGCCCGACCCGTCCCACGGCACGGGAGACACCATGTAAGGAAAGCCCACGCCTTCTTCCTTGCCGTACACATCGTGAAGCTGGTATTGGCGGTGCTCGGCTGTATGAACATAGGCGAGCGCCCTGCGCGCGTCATCCGTCAAACCCGCGGCGGCGAGTGCTTGCGCCGCCCATAGGTGATCACCGGCGATGCACTGCGCGGTGGATTGCGGTTCCAGACCGGATAGAATTTGCCCATTCGCCCCGCCTCCTTCCTCCACACGCGCTTGTAACAGAGCGACAATGGACTGCGAATACACCGTCCGCTCTCTGTCGCTGAGAATGGAAGGCGGCCAGCTTTCACTGCTTCGCATGCTTGTCCAGCGTGACATCTCGGCGTCGAGGCCCCAATCCGCCTCTCCAAGCGCGAGCGCACTGTCGAGGTCGCGTTCGGCCAGCTCCACGCAGCAACTGTTGTAAGCGAGAAGATGATACGTCGTCCGCTCGCCATCACTCTCCGACACATGCTCGGCGTACAACCAGGCGGGCCGCTCCATGGTGAATGCGAGGTCGGGCGAGGCGCCACCCGGTGCTCCGCCGCGAACCGCCACCACGAGCACATGCTGCGATGCGCCGCGCGGATGATACCAGTAGCTGCGCATACCGTCGGCGTAGGTCGCGAGAACAATACCGGTATTCGGCACATGGGAAACCATCTGTGGCCGGGACGTGCCGAGCCGGAGATTGCGCATGGTGATTTGCGTCGGCAAGTCCATCGCGATACGATCGTACATGCGGGGACGGCTCCAGCGCAACACCGCGCTGTCGCCACTGATGGCGGAGGCCATGACACCATTGCTGATGTAGAGCGAAGGAGCAGGTGCGGGTGCGTCGACGATTTCGTCCAATACCATCGCGATATCGCCCGCCCGGATGATGCGGAAAATGTGGCCTGTAATTCCACCCTGGTCGCCGCGATCAAACACGCGGACTGCAAGGAGGTTATACTCTTCGCGAATGAAGCGGGGCAGGGGATAGACACGCAGGGAATGCAGCTCGGATCGAGGATTCGGAGGAAACGCTCCGCTTTTTCCAACCAACACGCCGTTCAGAAACGTTTCATCCGCATCATCCACGCCACTCATGACGAGCAGAAGCGAATCTTCGCGCAGCGATTCGGGTATCTGGAAGCGGATGCGGTACCAGGCGAAGCCATCGTGCAGCGGAAATCCATGCTCTTCCCACGCACCGGGCACCGTGATGAAATTCCAATCCGCTTCCAACTCGTCGATGAATTTGCTTCGCCATACATCATCATCCCCGATGCGGAAGGCAGCCCGCCCGCGCAGGTCGATGCTTGTTTCCACGCGTTCCTGCGCCACTGTTACCGCAGACAGGCAGAAGAAAAGCAGTGGAACGAGCGCGCGCGCGGTCATGGCCGCGGACCTTCCGTGGCAGTGGGCCTTGTATCGGGAAGATTTGCGATGAGAGCATCGAGCAGAGCGGAGAACTGTGTGGAGACCTTGGCCGCGACCGTGGTGACCTCTTCATGCGTCACGCGCTGCGGCACAGTCACGGCCTTGTTGGTGATGCAGGAAATTCCGATCACCCGCATTCCCGAGCGCAACGCAACGACGAGTTCGGGTACAGTCGACATTCCGACGGCATCGGCGCCCATCAGGCGAAGCATCGCGATCTCCGCACGGGTTTCGTATGTGGGACCCGAGCAAAATCCGTAGCTGCCCTCCTTTAACGGCACGGCGCAGGTTGCGGCGGCACGGCGAACGCTGGCGAGATCATCTTCACGGAACGCGGCGATGCGCCTCGTAGGAACATCGTGATTCCCCGGACCATGGAGGCACAGTCCCATATGCAGCGCCATCGGCAGCACCACATAATCGTTGATCAACATCAAGTCGCCCGCTCTGAAGGAGGGATGCAGGCCGCCTGCCGCGTTGGTGACAATTAACAGAGGGATTCCCAGCGCGGCTGCGATACGCGCCGGCAAGGCGGATACGGCCGCGCTGTGCCCTTCGTAGCCGTGCAGGCGACCACGGAAGACCAGCACGCGACGTCCGTGCGCGCTTCCAAGCAGCAGTTCTCCACTGTGACCCTCCACTGTGCTTTGCGGATAGTACGGCAGGGTGGAGGTGTCGATGCGCGCTTCCACCAGCAGACGATCGCTGTACGCTCCAAGGCCCGATCCCAACACCACAGCCACGTCGGGCGGGGCAGGGATATGCCGCCGCAAGGACGCAAGCAGCGCAGTGGGAAGTGGCGTCAGAATGCTCTCGTCGTGCATGATCAGAATCCCGAGAGAATTCCGGCGATCGTGGCAGTCATCATCGTGGCCAGCGTTCCGGCAAGCAACGCGCGTAGTCCGAGTCGCGAGATATCGGGGCGTCGTCCCGGAGCGAGCGGACCGAGTCCACCCATGAGAATGGCGATGGAAGAGAAATTGGCAAAGCCGCAGAGCGCGAATGCCGCCATGCTGATGGCTTTGTCGGAATACAGCGCTCCGGCGCTGATCATTTTCGACATATCGAGATAGGCCACGAATTCATTCAACACCAACTTCGTGCCCATCAGCGTTCCCACCTGAAAGGACTCGCTCCAAGGAAAGCCAATGCCGAAGGCGACATACTGGAACACCAAACCGAAAATCAACTCCAGACTCAGCGGTTTCCCGAACACCGAGGTGAGATAGCCATTAAAGTCGCCGATGCGTCCGACGAGTCCGAGCAGGTAATTCGCCAGCGCGATGAGAGCGATGAAGGCAAGCAGCATGGCCGCAATATTCAGCGCGAGTTTCAAGCCGTCAGACGCTCCCGATGCCGCCGCATCGATCACGTTGGTGGCGGTTTTTTCCCGAGGGATATGTACGCGTCCGAAGGTCAGCGGTGTACCGGTTTCCGGTATCAGGATTTTGCTCAACACCATGCTCGCTGGTGCGGCCATGATGCTTGCGCCGAGGAGTTGCGCAGCGAAGCGTACCTGTGCGGCGTTCACCGCCATGCCGTGCTGTTCGGCATAGGAAATGCCCAGCATTTGCACATAAGCCGCCATCACACCACCCGCGATGGTCGCAAGTCCACCCACCATAACTGTCAACAACTCGGATTCGGTGAGATCCTTGAGGAAGGGTTTGATCATGAGCGGCGCTTCGGTTTGCCCCACAAAAATATTCGCCGCGTTCGAAAGCGATTCCGCACCACTGGTTCCCAGCACCTTCATCATGATCCAGGCCATCACCTGCACGATGTACTGCATGATGCCCAGATAATAGAGCACCGACATCAAGGCGGCGAAGAAAATGATAGTCGGCAGTACCTGAAAGGCAAAGAAGAAACCGAGACTTTGTTCCTGACCGGGACTGGAAGCAAGCGACCCGAAAATAAATGCGGCACCCTGCGTCGTAAAGGACAACAGTTTTACGAAGGCTTTGGAAATTGCTTCGAACCCGATCTGCGGCCAGCCGAGCGGCGACCAGAGACGCGCAAGCGCATCGCCTTTGATCACCAAAATGCCGAACACCAACTGCAACCCGAGGCCTTTTGCCACCAGCGCCCATCGGATCTCGCGCTTGTGTCGGGAGAAGGCGAAGGCGATGCCGATGATCAATGCGATTCCCAGTATACCACGGAGTACGCTTTCAACCATGATGCTGCCTCGCTTCTTCAATGTTCGTGGTGAAACACGCGCGACAGCGCGCTTCGTAGGCATCGGCGGCACCGACCAGCACGCGCTCGTGGCTGGGCGTGACGCGTTGTGTGCGGTTGGCGGGATTTCCGCACACCACACAAATGGCCAATGTTTTGGTGATGTATTCCGCAATCGCAAGCAGTTGCGGCATAGGTTCGAAGGGACGTGCGAGATAATCCTGGTCCAGACCCGCCACGATCACGCGCTTCCCCATGTCCGCCAATTGCTCGCACACTTCGACCAGATCGAGATCGAAGAATTGTGCTTCATCGATACCGATAACCTCGGCGTCTCCGATGCGTTCAAGAATATCACCAGCAGTGGACACCATCACCGACGGCAATGATACCCCGCTATGCGACACGATGCGATCATTGGCGTAACGTGTGTCGATCGCCGGTTTGACGATGGCCACCGACTGACGCGCGATTTGCGCGCGGCGTAAACGTCGGATCAATTCCTCCGTTTTGCCGCTGAACATCGAACCGCAGATCACTTCTATCCAACCGGTGTTTTGGGGAAGATGTTTAAGGGGAATGTGGTCGACCATGGGTTGCGTACATCCGAGTGTGGAGGGATTCCCGTGCGCCGAGTTTTCACGGCTTCGTTACGCGAAGAAATTACATTCTTTTTCGCAGGGATGGAAACGTCGCGATTCGTGCTCCGCCATGGTGCCGTAAAGCGCTTGGCATGGAGCATTACGGCTCGTGGTACGCTCCGCTACGCGATTGCGAGGATAGCGAATCCCATTGAATTCCACCGCGCGCCGTGCTATCATTGCACTTCGCAACTGTTTCACGCATCGGTAGGGAGGCCGG
>DAOSDL010000026.1:0-65570 GCA_035362335.1 Bacteroidota bacterium | reverse complement strand
CGCCCCTACTTGAGCGCACCAACACATTCCCCCCCGCAGCCACCCCCCCCAACCCCCCCTCAAAACCACATTCCCCCCACACGATCCCCGACACCCAGCAGATCTTGCATCTTACTTTTCCTCATCGTACGTTCACCTCAACGCGAAATTACGGATAAGCGGACCAACTGCTGCCGATCCTGCCAAATGAGGGACATCGCCGCACACGGCCTTGCGCTGATTGTCGACAGGTGTCCGCCACATGTAATCAGGCGATCACAAAAAGGAGATGGAGTGCTTATGAATGCCAGGTTGTTCGGGCTCGTCATTGCCACCTTGCTGTTTTCCTGTTCACAACCGGAGGGACCGGAGCCGCCGCCCCCGGTCAAGGCCAGCTTCACGTGGCGTCTGGATACACTAAGACCACACGGAGCGTCGATGTTTGTCATGACGGACGCTTACGGTACAAGCGACGGGTCTGTATATGTCTCCTCGACGGGGAATGGCGGCTGGCGTGAAATGCTTTGGAAGTACTCCGACAGTGTCTGGACACCTATCGAATTGAATAAAAAGTATGGTGGACCGCTTGATGGAACTGTAAGCTTGATAGGGAACCTCGACGGTGCGGAAGGAAATCGTGTCTGGCTGGCGGGAGCGCGGTTACGGGATTCACTGCCCCATCCGGTCAAACTCGAATATGGTTTCCTGGCGTCTTACGACGGAAAGCAATTCAAAGAAATCAACCTCTATTACGAACCGATGATCACCTGCCTCGATGTTGTGGCGGATGATGATATCTGGTTCGGCAGTCACGGGCCATGGATTTACCACTACGACGGTGCGGATGTTCGCAAAATCGCTTTACCCATGCAACGGATCGAAGCGCTCGCAGGGCGCAGCAGCGAACGAATAGCCGTGAACTGGATCGCCGCCCTGCGTGATGAAGTGTTCGCGGTTGTGTCTCTTCGTTACGATCAAGGTGGAACCACCAAGGTACAGCTTAAACTGCAAAACGGGAATGAATGGCATATTACTGATATCAAATCCGGAAGTGACTTGGGTACCGGCGGAGGGATGTCGTCGTTCTGGCGCAGTCCGGAAGGCAAGCTCTATTCGGGCGGTGATCAGATCTATCGACGCGATCAAGGTGTGTGGACGCCGATTCACCGGACGCTTATCTCCGCGAATCACGTTTTCGGTGCGTCGGACAGGGACATCTGGGCGGTCGGCACGTTCAACAATGTCGCACGCTGTGTTGATGGGGTCTGGAGAGCCAATGTGTTTTTCCGCATCCCGGATGTGAGTAAGAGTACGACGTGGATAACCGGGTGGTCGGACGGGAACAGGGTTTTTATCGTGGGAAACCCGGACGATGATGCTGTGGATTACGGAGTCGTCGCGCATGGGAAATAGAACGCTCAACGCGACGGCCTGAATATACCATTTTCCAGCATTATTAATCGGAGGAACCGATGACAGCATCAATCGGCGTGCGGAGCTGTGTGCTCATCCTTGCGCTTCTGGCGGTACTCAGCGTACCCATCTATTCTCAATGGGCGCCCGGGAGCACCATTCACTGGTATGTTGACGGGTCCGTCAACGCGCTGAATTTCGAGCCGAGCACGGCCAATGTTCAGCAGGAAATCGAAGACATCATGAACAGCATTGCCGACGACTGGGTGTATGCCTGCGGCTTGAATCTATCAGTCATCCCTGGGTACGGCAGCAAGACGATCAAGATCATGGCAGGGAATCTCCAGGGGCTTCCCAACCAAACAATCGCCATCACCGATCCGATACCAACGAATTGCACCAATTCCAACTTCGAAGTGGTTATCACGTTGAACTGGTCAGCCCAACTTGTCTACCGCGATGCTGTGGATGAGGTGTACATGCGTGATCTGAGTCAAGAGAACTTTCCGTACTACAATATCGACATTCGAACGGTACTGCTTCATGAACTGGCGCACGCCTTCGGAATGGACGGTGAAGGAGGAGTAGGGGTGCTGAGCGGGAGTTATCACGGTAGCGACAGAGAGATCGATGGTGAGGAGGCACAGGTGTTCAGGAACATGTACCTTGCTTGTCATGGTTTGCCGACGAGAAAATGGCAACGGGTACGGACGAACTTCGACGACGGGAATCCGTTCCACGCAAGCACCAATGGTTGGCTCTGGTCGAATATGTGGTCTCCCCGCGTCACACCTGGAGCGATGGTACAGAAAGCTTCAGGATGGACTGTTTCCTGGGAGATTCCACCATACCCAAATGTTCCAATATATCCGACTGTTCAGGCAGACGCATATCAACAGATTGGGTCGACGAGAAAGAAATTCTGGCGGTGGCAGCCAGACGATGAGCTAACTGAGTACGAGGCTGAGTTCGATTATGCTATCGTGATTGATGATCACGCCAAAATCGCGAAGGCATGGTATTCCGACGTATATCCCTACACATTGACTGCGGGAGAGTATTGCGACGGTTCTCCGGCTCCCTGCATTTACAACGTTTTTAATACTCACGTCCCGACTCCGTACAGCTCCGATGTCGCGCCAGAATTTGAACCTTCACCCTATGTAGAAGTTGAGCCGGTGAACAGCGGAGATCTGTTTCTCTATTGGCGTGACAACAATGGCAACCGGCATCTCTCCGCGAACATGATGGTGAATGTCCAACAGTACTCCACACTGACACCCGTATTTCAGAAGCATCTCACCTCGACGCATACTGTCAGCGATCAGGTGTCCGAGAGTGGGACGTCCAGCAACAATCAGCGGAAGATCGCCTTCGTGAACAGTTCGCCCGCAATGCATCACCAGGTGTACGAGAGCTGTGGCCAAATCTTCTACTGCAATTCCACAAACCAGGGCCAAAACTGGTCTGAGGAATTCCGCTTATCGAGTTTAGCTTCGACCGAGGTGGAGAAACCCTCGATTTTTGCCGACGGTGACAGTGTTTGGGTAACCTGGAGCGAGAATTCGGAGATTCATCTCGTGAAGTTTCATCCGTCGAACCCGTCGGCAAAGGTGGAGTACGATTGTTCGAATCTCTATACGCCGAGGGATGGATTCACACCTGTGATCACGCGGATCAGTTACAATGGTTCTTCCTTCGTGTATGTCGCCTATGAGGCCGATGCGGTGCTGATTGCTTGGGCTCTATTCAAGGACGGGATTTATCATTCGAGGGGAGATGTGGTTTCTCTTCCACTTGGACCTGACGATGACGTGCCTACATCCCCATCCATTGTCGCACACAACGCGTTGGATTTCGATCTGGTCTGGAGAAAAGGTACAGTCGTGTGGTACCGGCGTGGTCACATTGAGTATGATCCGAAGTCCTACACCTACTCCATTCTCTGGTTCGCGACGGAAGAGATGGTCCCACTTGGAAACCGGCCCGCAGTCGGCGCTCCCACGATTTCGTATTGCAAGGATTTTTCAGGTGGGAACGTCAATGCAGCAATCGCTTGTGAAACCGGAGCATCTGCGCCTTACGGCGTCGGGCTCACGTTCAGGCGCCCCAGCGGCGTATGGTGGCATGTTCAAACCTTCATCATCGCAAACGAAGTCGGCAGATTATGGGCACCATCGATCAGCATGCTCAACGAACAAGCGATATGGTCCGGTTTCGAGCATTTCCGAATCGCGTACAATTACACGGACAATTTTGTGTCCGGCGTGCCAACAACTCGGCAGGTGTGGGCGATGCAGCCGGCATTCGATTCGTACGGTAATCTGATCGATTATCCGGTCGAAATACAGGGCCCGGATGCACTGCATCCAAGCGTCGTTACGCGTCCGCCTGCGGGAGGAAACCTCTCGATTTTCACCGGATTGTCCGGCACGGCAATGAACATGATCGATAACCGGTATGACGGGTTGAATAAATCGCAGTCGATTAATTGGTATCGATCGCGTGAACTCTCGATGCGGATAGATACGACTATCGCAACATTCGGCCTGGCCAATATCCGTACCGCCACGGGCACACTCGAGACTCCCGTCACGTGGCATCGAGGTGTAGATAGTGCGATTGTCGGAGTCGATATATCAGTCGAGAACGATTTTCGTACCGCACCTTTCAACGTATCAGCCGGAACGCGACTGAAATACTTGGTTACGGATACAAAAAATGGTTTAAACCAAATACCATCCTCAATGCAATTGGGACTGGAGATTCGTGACGCTGGTTCCGATGCACTACTTGGCATCATTGGCACGCTTATCCCGAACTCCGTACAGAATGGGAAACGCGTTGCGGACATGAACATCAACCTTGCCGCATATGCCGGGCATGCGGTGTATTTACGCCTTGCGTTGAGTGGCAACGACTCCACAGTTGTGCTGCACGCTCAGGATATCTGGTCTGTGGTTCCACTCAACAGTGCAAATTTCCCGAAAGATTGGAGTAGATATACCGAGGAATCATCGCCGGGATTCACGCCCGACCGTGTTGTTCTCGAACAGAATTATCCCAATCCGTTCAATCCTTCCACAACAATTGTCTACTCCATCCCCGAACAATCCAGAGTGATACTGACTGTCCACGATGTCCTCGGGAGGTTGGTCGCATCCCTCGTCGATGAGGTACGTACCGCAGGTGCGCACACAGTTGTCTTCGATGCATCGAATCTGCCAGGTGGATCATATTTCTACCGTCTTGCGACAGGAAGCACGCTCTTGACGCGCCAATTGACAGTGGTGAAATAAAATACACCCAATCCGCTCAGGAAATTTCAGGGGTCCGTTGCGGAAAACGGACCCCTCATTTTTCTCTCGTAGGATATACGAGATTCCTGGTGATAAATCTCGACCCTGACGAGCTGATATCCATGAAGTGAGCAATCATCATATTCTCCACATCCATGAAAAAATTAAATGCCCAAAGAATCGCAAAAAATATTCCACATCGGGCCAGTATCGGGACTGGCTCGGACGGTAGGATGGGTATGCGACGAGGCTCAGCGACCGTCTCCCGCTCACCGGCTAAATCTTTTCGGGTGGCGGCAGCTTGCGCTTGGGAGGTGGGGGAGGTTGGAACTGCCGTTCCATTTCGAGCAAGCGTTGTTGCAGTTCCTTGCTTTGCCACTCCCATTGCCGGGCGCTGCTATCGGCACTGTGAAAATATTCCTGCAATTCGAAGCGTGCGGAGGAATCGGCTGCTTCGTCGTCCCAAATTTCGATATGCGGCGGCAGGGGTATGCCGCGTTCCTCCAGACCGCGCATGACATCGTGCAACACGGTATCGATGTCCACAGTGACGGAATGATGCCCGCGACGATCCACACGCACGCGCACCTGCGGTGGAAACGGTGCAGGTTGCGGCGTACCCACAACGATACTGTGCCGCTGCGGGCGTCCGGGGCGCGTGGGAGTCAGACTACGCATCATTACCCGCATCTCCTGCTCGATGAACTGCTGCTCCAGCTTCAGTTCCTTTTCGTCGATGGTGATCGCGATCATCGTGGGAGCGTCGGGCGCTTCCGGCGCGGCGGGTACGCTGACGCGAATGCGTGATGGTGCGTCCGGACTGCGGCGCGACACCACCACGGCTTCGGCCGCGCGGCGAATGGCGTGCTCCACCGGAATGTCGATGTTCTGAAGGCGGTGCTCCACGCGGAACATCAATCGGCGCAGACTGTCGGTGTCCACGCGCATGCGCGTGAACGCGATACTGTCGGAGGTGAAGAGCACGTATTCCTCCGGCGGCGGCAATTCGCGCAGACTCGCGAGCACAGCCGAGGGCGTGCTCGACAGCGCGGCTTCTGCGGCCTGAGCGCGAAAGGTGTAGGCGGCATTGTTCACGGACAGAAAGCCCCCGAGGCGTTCCCGTTGCTCGTCGGTGAGATTCGCGGCGATACCGCTCAGCAGCATGTGCTGGAAGTGTGGCAGCGATGGATCGATGGCGAGGCGTTGACGCTTGTCCAGAAGCACAGCCGCCTCGATGCGCTTTTGCGCGGCTGCGAACAGCGTGTCGAGCGTGCGGCGCTGTGTTTCCGTTGGGCGTAATTGGGCATAGAGATCGCGCACGGTGGGACGCGGCAGCCGTGGCGTTTGTCCGCCCACCAACTCGACGCGGTACCCTTCGGTACTCGCGGGATCCACACGCAACACGGTGCCCGCCTCGCCGTCCAGCGGCAAGGTGCCGAACATCGCGAATTCCAGCATCTGATCCTGATCGGTGCGACGGAACAGCGGCATGATCCATCCCTTCAGAATCGCGTCCTCGTACACCTGCTGCACCTGCTCGCCCGTGCTGCTGAAATACCGGACAATGCTGCTGCCGCCTTGCCACCAGGTGAGCGCCGACACGGCGATGAGCAATGCCACGAACACACCGGCAGCGGCCGGAAGCGAGCGGCCATGGATGGCGTGATGTGCCTGTTCGACATCGGCGTGCTGGCGTATGGCATTGAAGGTGCGCTCGGCGAAAAACGGCGAGGGGGGAATGTCCTCGGCGGAGGCGAGCATATCGCGCGTGCGGCGCAGTCCATCGAGCTGGCGACGCAATGCCGCGTCGGCTCGCAATTGCTTCTCGAGTTCCTCGGTTTGAACTTCGTCCAGCGCTCCATCCAGGTAGAGCGACAGGCGAAGCTCGATGTCGGTATGCCGTCTGTTGCCCATGTCAGTCGTTCTCAATATAGGGTGCGAGATGTTCGCGCAGCATCGCGCGTCCGCGCGAAAGTCTGCTTTTCACTGTGCCGATTTCACAACGCATGATGTCGGCGATCTCCTCGTACGAACAGCCCTCCATGTCCTTGAGCACCACAGGAATGCGGTAGCGCTCGGGTAACTTTCTCAGACCGCGTTGTATCACTTCACGCAGTTCGCCATCCGTGGGCTCCACGCGCAGCGTTTTCAACACTTCCTTGTCGCCATTGTCGAGCAGGCGTTGCAGGGAAAACATTGATCGCAGCGAGCGTTTCCGCATCTCATCACGGCAATGATTGATGGTGATGCGGTACAGCCAGGTGTAGAACGAAGCATCGAAACGGAACGTGGGCAATGCGCGCCAGGCCTTGAGAAACACCTCCTGCGCGAGATCGTCGACCAGATCGGGAGCGTGGAATACGCTGTGTATCAAATTGCGCACACGTTCCCCGTGCCGGTCCACCAGCAAACGGAATGCGTTCTCGTCGCCGGATTGCACGCGTGTGACGAGAATGTCATCTCCGAGATCCTGTTGTAAGCGAGGCAGGGCTGTTTCCGCAACTGTGGGTGTCATGCCTTCCACGTTTCTCTCGACGGGTGTTTAGACGGACGCGCGGGTACAATGTTCCAACTACGATGCCACGGTCGAAAAGATGCGGGCGCGGTGGGCGAATCGGTGTCGCTATTCAGCTCATGAACTAGTCTCGCGGCCTGCACCATCGCTGTGTGCGTGGTAAAGGGTGAGGAGTGGAGGAGTAAAGCTTCGCGGCCGTGAGGAGTAAATCCGTACTCCCGCCGCTCACGCAAGCACGTAACTTTCGCGTTCTCGCATGAACACTTCTCTCGAATCCGTCCCGAAAAATGATCACGCCACTTGAATCAAGTTCAGTTCTCCGGCTCTGGCGAGGAAAGATGAAAGACCGGGGTATCAACGAACACGGATCGCCGGCCCGAGCCCGGCGATCCGTGGAAAAAATGGAGCTGTTCGTGCGTTATTTGCTCAGCAGCATGCGGCGCGCCATGGTGCGTCCTTCCGCCTCGAGCTGATACATGTAAACACCCGAGCGCAATCCACGCGCGTCGAAGGTCACATTGTGCACGCCCGCGTCGAGATTGCGATTGACCAACGTGGCCACGTCCTTGCCCAGCAAATCGAATACCCGCAGCCGCACCCAGCCACTGCGCGTGGTGGTGAAGGTGATGGACGTGGAGGGATTGAACGGATTGGGGTAGTTCTGCTCCAGCGCCACCGCTGTCGGCTGCGCGATGGGTTTGTTAGACGTGATGCCGTCGGCGATCAGCGACAGGTAATGTCCGGGCAGGGGTGAGCTGCGCGTGGTGTACAAACCATCGCTGGCTTCCACATACCAGAGGCATTGCTGTTGTCTGGTGGAAGGCAGTCCGGAGATGGTTTGCAGAATCCCCCAGAGCTGTCCGTGATTGAGAGTGATCGATGCGTCGCGCCCGCCGTTGTTGGAGAGAATGCGCGTGGCGCGCGTGAGACTCACGCTGTCGACAATCACCCAGGTGTATTGCACCGCATCGGAGAACACGGCGGGATTGAAACGCGACACCTGAATGTCGGTGTACGGATCCTGCGGCGTGGGGCGCTCCCAGGTGAAGGTCTCCTGCGTGGCCGACGAGTCCAGATTCAGAACGGCGTGATCCGTAGGAGTGAGCAGCGCGAAAGGCACCGGCGCATGCTCGCGGATTTCGTACGGATCGGTTTCGCCACGAATGTTCTGATCGTCCGATGCGAAGGCGATGATGATTTGCGGCTCGACGGGCTTCATGCGTTCAATGCGCGAGGCGATGAGATAATTGGTCAAGCCCTGGATGAACACGTCGCCCGCGAAAATGTCGGCCAGGCCGGGGTCGCTGGCGTCGAATTCGCCCGGGAAGCGCGCCGAGAAGCGCGTCTTGATTTCCTTCTCGCTGATGTTCATGAAACGGTCGCGCGGCGCCACGATGATTTCATAGGGACGCATGACGTACACCGCATCCTCCAACGTGTCGGCGGACGTGAGATCCACGAGGTAGTTGGTGATTTCATCGGCGATGAAGGTGATGGACTGTGACACCTGGTTGAGGAAGGGCACGGGAGGCGACACCTCCACGAACACTCCCGTGTCGGCGCGCGTGTGGATCAGGCACACCACAGCTTCGCCATTGACGAAGGCCGTGTGCGGGATGGACCACTCATTGTCCGTGATTTTGGTCAATTCGCTGCCGTTGAACAGAAGGCGGGCCCAGGTGTAGCCCTCGGGATCGGCATTCCACGAGCGGGTGCTCGAGTCGGTGTTGGCCTGCGAATTGCGCAGGGTCAGGGTGGTGGGGGAACCGATCTGGTCCCAGCTCCGGATCACATTGCCATTGTCGTCGCGCGCGGTGAGCGTGAAGCACACCTGCTCGCCGACAAGTCGGGTGATGTCGGCCGCGGTGCCGACGGACATTTGGACGCCCATCGTACCGGGGCCTGCCAGCGTCTGCGAGGCGAACGCGACGCCGAGCGTGCACACAAGTGCGAGAGACAACAGGTAGCGGCTGTTCATGACGAACTCCTCCTCGCTCTTACCTATGGTGAATGGAGACAACAGTCGGAATCGGGCAAACAGTGATTTCCGGGCGCGGTGGCAGCACAGTGTGTCATCTAGACTACAGGGCGGACTGATCACTTCCGGGCGATGGAAGCACCGCAAGGTGCGCTCGCGAATTCACAGGCATGCCCGGAATATAGACGATTTGTCCGCGAAACACAATGCGAAAAAATCTTCCCCGATTGCGCATTGATCCTCCGATGTTCAGGATGTATGTTTCCGTTTTTCCGTACATTCTCGCCAATCCTATGCTTCCATCACGCGTTGTTTGCTTGCTGTCGGCCTTCATCCTGTTCACGGGTACCAGCGTCGTCGCACAGCGGCAGGGGTACACCTTCGCCCGTGCCGACAATGGGTTGATTTCCGTATCCGTCGAACACTCCAGCGGGCAATATCGCATTGATACGCCCGGAAATTTGCCACTGCTGTTCCAGGGCAAGGATGGATTGACCGCCTACACCAATGTCCGTGTGGATGGGGTGGTGTCACACCTGTCCAAAACACGGAATAGCTGATCGTGCGTGGAGCAGAAAAAAGTGTCTCCGACCAGTCGTATCTTGGAAGTGCTAACAAACCGAGATACCACCAATCGGAGACGAAGACCATGAAAGGTAGCAGTCTGTTTGCACAAATCATAACGAGCGCCGTCCCCGCATCGGATTTTCGGAGACTCGTGGCAGCCCACAACGGGGAGCGCCACGCCAAGGGATTCACCTGCTGGCATCAGTTTGTCAGCATGATGTTTTTGCAGTTCGCCAAGTTGACGTCTCTGCGGGAGGTCATCGACGGGATGCAGGGTCTCGGCGGCAAGCTCTCGCATCTGCGCCTTTCCTCGGCACCGAAACGCTCGACGCTCTCGTATGCCAACACCCACCGACCATGGCAGATCTATCAGGACCTTTTCTACCAGTTGCTGAGCCGGTTTCAAGGCGACCTGCATGGGCCGCGCAAGTTTCGCTTCAAGAACAAGCTGCTGAGCATGGATGCGACGGTCATGGATCTGTGTCTGTCGCTGTTTCCCTGGGCAAAGTTCCGGCAGACCAAGGGGGCGGTGAAGGTGCACCTGCTGCTCGAGCACGATGGCTACTTCCCGGTCTTTGCCCATATCACCGACGGCCATGGCGGCGATTCGCGGGTCTGCAGGGATCTGGTCGCCATGAGCACGCATCTGCCGGAAGGCAGTATCCTGGTGCTGGACCGGGGGTACGTCGATTTTGCCCTGTTCGGCCTGTTGATCGGTGGCGGGAATTACTTCGTTACCCGTTTGAAGGAGGGGATGAACTGGATCGTCCGAAAAGAGCGTGCCGTGCCGAGTCGCGGGAGCATCCTCCGTGACGCACTCATCGAGTTTCAAAGCCGGCAGGCGCAGGCGACTCTTGGACAGCATCTGCTGCGCCTGGTCGAATGGCAAGATCCGAAGACCGGCGAGCGGTATCGTTTTCTGACGAACCATCTGGAGTTCGGACCGACGACGATCGTGCGTATTTACAAGGATCGATGGCAAATCGAGGTGTTTTTCAAAGCCCTCAAGCAGCAGCTGAAGATCAAGTCGTTCGTGGGCACCACCGAGAACGCGCTCAAGACGCAGATTTGGACAGCACTGATCACGATGCTGCTCCTGCTGTGGCTCAAAAAGCGCGCCGCGTGGCCGTGGTCGCTTTCGAACCTGGTCGCGTTTCTACGTTTGAACCTGCTCGTCCATCGGGATTTGCTCGAATGGCTGGATAATCCGTTTGTTCATGCTCCAACAGCGGAGGAAAAACAACTATGCATGCAGATTTGAGCGAGGGGGGCTGGTTTTTGAAAAAGGGCCGAACCCGTCCAAATCGGGCTGTATGGGTCGGTAATCCTATCTAGTCGGAATTATTTTGGACAGCAGTGGGGTGGTGTACACCACGAATGTTCTGCAACGCCTCGAAGCGCCCGCGGGCACGACGCGCCTGCCGATTCGAGAGGTGGAGGAGTTGTCCGACCGTGTGCGCGTGCGCGGTATGCTGTATCGCGGGAAGGATTCACTGGGCATCACGCTGGATTTCATTCCGTCCGTCGACGGCGATTACGTGTATGTGCGCATCGAAACGCGGGTGCGAAATTTCGGATCGCGTCCCTTGCGCGTCGGAGGCCTGCATTTGCTGGATCTGATGCTGGGCAACTCGGATATAGTCGACGTGCTGATACCCGATCCGCAACCCCGCGCGGAATTCGCGCGCAGTGGAGCCGGAATTCCCATGAGCTACGATGGCGTGGTGGCGGGCGTGCCGACGCGTCTGCGCGGACGTTTGCGCGGTCTGGGCGGGCCCGACCCCGACGATGTGGTGTTCGGCCAATGGCAGTACGGCGGCTATCTAGGCACGGTAGCCTGGGAATACACCCCGTCCTTGCCGCGCGTCACCGACAACGCCCTGTTGCTGCGATGGAACGAGCGGACGCTGGCCGCGGGTGAAGAGCTGCGCTTCGTTGTTGATCACGGATATGTTGCTTCACTGGATGCACGTTTGGACTGTCTGGCAGGCGAGTTGCGCGTGAGCGACGATTCGATGCGCTACGAACCGCAACCACTGCTTGTATCCGCCACATTGCGCAACACCGGCACGCTGCCCTTGCCTGCGCCGCGCGTGCGTTTCGATGCCGTGGCGCCTTGCCGCCTCGCGGCTGGCGAGAGCAACGAGAAAGCCCTCGGCGCGGCACTCGCTCCCGGCGCCGTGGCCCGCTTCGACTGGTTGGTGGATGTTGATGCGGTGGACACGGCGACCACGGTTGATCTGCATTTCACCCTGCTGCATCCCGACACGCTCGAACGGGATTGTATTGCGCGTCTGGACGTGCCACCTCTTCGGCGCGCCATGGTGGAGCTGCGCTGTATGGATACCATTCGCCTGCATCCGCAGGGGGGCGCGCAGGGCTACGATCCCGATCCGCTGGCCATCTCCGCGTTGCTGAGAAACGGCGGGCAACGGGCCCTCGCGGGATTGACGGCCACGATACAACTCGGTACGGGCGTGGTATTGCTCGGACCCGCCACCTCCATCACGGTGCAACCCGAACCCCTGCGGGCGGGTGCGCGCACAACAGTACTCTGGCTGTGCCGGGGTATATCGAGGGAAACGGATCAATGGGTCCCGTACACCATACGCGTGTTCGAGCAGGGACGTCAGCTGGCGCAATGCGACGGTGTGGTGTTTCTGCCGGGCATACAGGGCACACCGTGCACCGAGACGCGTGTGACCACGGCAGGGACGGATTTCCCGCTGGCATTTTTACCGGATGAGGTTGGCTCCTTCTCCATGGATTTGCGCCTCTACATTTCCGCGCCGACCGCGGCCCGCGTCACCGTCACCGATGCGAGGGGAGTGACGTTGGCCACGGCGGACATTTCGGGAGCGGGGCTGCATCTGTTGCAATTGCCTCCATCATTCGCCGATATCGATCCGGAAAGTGTGCGGAGCAATGGTGTGCGGGTGCAGAGTGATGTACCCATCCATCTTCTGGCCGGAAACTTCCGCGATCGCCATAGCGATGCGATGACGATACTGCCGAGGCATGCGCTGGGTACGCGCTACGTGACTGCCGGCTATAACTGGCAGAATCCCTGGGAGCACATTCTCGTGCTCGCCACGCAGCCGGACACGCGCGTCACCATTACCCCGAAAGCCATGACCTCCACGGGGCGTCCCGACGGCGTGCCCTTCGATGTTCTGCTGAACGAAGGCGAGGTGTATTACATCAAATCTTTCATCGCTGGAGACGGCGGCTCGCTCACCGGCAGCATCATCGATGCGGACAAACCCATCGCGGTGTTCTCCGGTGGTGAATCGGGATGGATCCCCACCGGATTTCCCGATACCTACGGCTACCTGAATCCCCACGCGGATCAACTGCCACCGGTCGAGCATCTTGGAAAAGACTACATTCTTGTCCCATTCCGCTCGAGGCAGCGTGGCGATACCTGGCGTATTGTCGCCACCCAGCCGAACACCACCGCTATGATCGATGGACAGGCGCGTGCACTGCCCCGTGCGGGGGATTGGCTGGAGGGCACATTGACGGATGTGACGCGCATCACGGCAGACAATCCGCTGCTCGTTGCGCAATTCGCCAACTCCGCGCGCTGGGATTCGGATACGGGAGAATACGGCGATGGCTCGATGCTGTACTGCGTGCCGCTCGATCGGCACATGCGTTGTCATTATTTCCCGGCAGGCATGCTTGTGGCCGATGCCGCGCTGGAAACGAATACGGTGGCCGAACTGAGCATGGGCGCCGCGCTGGATTTCGACAACGATCCTTCGCTCGATGTGGACTCCTACACTGTCGAGGCCTGGGTGCAGAATCACAGTTCCGGACCGGTGCTACGGCGGGGATTGCCAACGCCGGGCAACAACGGCTGGCTGTTGCGCTACGAGGCCTTGCGCAACAGATTCGTACTGGTTGTGGCGGGTGCTGCGGGCAAGACCGAATTCGCCGGCGCTGATAATTCCGTGAGCACGAGGCAATGGGCGCATGTGGCACTGCGCGTCAACGCGGCGAATCTCTCCATCGATGTGCTGGTGGATGGCATTCGGCGCATCAGTGCGGGCATGGTGCAGGCCGGAGCATTTGTGCATACGCCGCTGAGCATTGGTGGAAGCTATGATGGAGAAGATTGGACCGGTCTCGTGGATGAAATCCGCCTCTGGGCCGCACAGCGTGGCGACGCCGAGGTGCTGTCGCTCAAGGATACGCGCGTTCCCAACGCCGGGCGCACGGGCTTGCTGGGATATTGGACCTTTTGCTCCGCATACGAGGACGAAACCGATGTGGACAATCCGCTGCGTCCCACTTCCTCCTCGCGTCTGGTGAACAGTTGGGATCTCCCCATGGGATTGCGCTGTGCCGAACCCGTGGATTCCAGCTTTGTCACCATCACCGCGCCCGAGGATGCAACCTCCGCGGTGCTGTTGAACCACGGTTCCATACCTGCTTCGGAATGGCGGGCGGTGGCGGCGGCGCCCTATCGGGTGGCCACGCTGCGTGTGCCCACGGGAATGAATCGTTTGGAGAGTACCGACGCACGCGGTGTGGGCGCGCAATCCTACGGCTTCGCCTATCACGACGCCTACACCGCCTTCACCGGATATGCCGTCTCGCCCCTTGTGGCCGGAAGCACCGCTCCGGCTCTGCCCGCAGACCTGCATCTCGGAGCGGTCTATCCCAATCCGGCGGACGGGCAGGTTGCCACTGTGACGATGACGCTCCGCGCGCCCGCCTCCGTGCGCTTCGTGTTGGTGGATGCGGCCGGACGTCTCGTGCGCACGCTGCACGACGGTGATCTGCCTGAGGGACGCAGCGACATCTCCCTGCCAACCGGCGATCTCGCTGCCGGAAGTTATCGTGTGCTGGTACTGACGGAAAGCGGACAGGCGAGTACGACATTTGTAGTTGTCCGATGATCTGCGTATTGTAGCAACATTGAACGTCCACAGGAGCATCATGCGCATCGCGGGAATGATTTGCGGCTTGTTTGTTCTATTCTCGTCCACAACGTTCTCGCAGGAGATCGGCGGTGGCGTGGCGCCATACGAAAGCGATATTCTTGCGGCTCGTCCGATACGGACCTGGCTGGGCTTGGGTATCGGTGCCTACAAATTCTGGCATCACGGATCGTTCTCTCCGAATTGCCGCTGTTCGTTCGGTGGCGAGGATGGCGGGAATGTGTTCGCCGCAGCCGAAGTCATGGTGCAGTACCCGAAGCTGGGGTTTGCGCTGAAGTTCATGGTATCGTACTACGATGCCTCGGCGGATTTTTCCTACACTGAAACGCGTCGCAGCGTGCAGGTGGGGGGACTCCCCGACATCGACGTCGAGTACCGCAAGGATGCGGCCGTGCAGTATCGTTGGCTGAGCTTCATGCCGGCCTTCGCCTGGTATGTGCCGAAATCGTCGCTGTTCCTTCAAGCTGGTGTGGACGTCGGCTTCCCTCTGCAAGCACGCTACAACAATGTCGAGAGCATTCTCACGCCGGATGTGACCTACTATGAAGGTGGTCGGCAGGTGACCTTGCTCGAGGAAAGCGACATACCGGGAGGGAACAATATCCGCGTTGCATTGGCCGGGGCCATCGGCTACGATGTGCAGCTTTCGTCCTCGTTCATGCTCACACCGCAAATCGGCGGCTCGCTACCGCTTACCGCAGTGTCCAGCGACGATTCGTCGTGGAAGATCAGCACGGCATACGCCGTGTTATTTCTCAAATTCCGACTGTGATGTCCAAGGGTACATACATGCCATCGCGATTCATTCTTCTCGGCTGCGCGCTGCTCGTCATCGGTTGCGGGGGTCCACGCGCGGCGTTGCTCAGCACCGATCAAACCTGGCGGGTGCAGCCCGTTCTTGCAGCCAACTCCGCATACGACGATGTGGCTCCGACGCTCACACCGCAGGGCCTGTACTTCACTTCCGACCGGCCGATGGGTGGCGATGAACTCCATCGCCTGTATCTGTTGCCGAGTCTGGACAATGGCGAAACGCCGCGCGTGGTGAACGTCGAAGGGCAGGACGTCCGCGTCGGCGCGGTGCAGTTCACAGATCGGCAGGTGTATTTCGGCCAATGTTATCGCGACGACGGCATGGGCGACTGCGATATCTGCGTCGCCGACGCACGGCCGGGCAGCGAGTCCTTCGTGCCAGTGCACGTGCTGCCGCTGCCGGTGAATGACAAGGAATGGGATCATCATCCCGCCATCAGCCCGGACGGCGCGACCATGTTGTTCTCCTCCGAGCGTCTCGGTGGTCACGGTGGCGCGGATTTATGGTTGACCACTCGCAAGGGCGAAGCATGGAGCACGCCGGTGAATATCGGCGCTGTGATCAATACATCGGGCAACGAGATTTCGCCGTCGTTCTCGGCCGACGGTGCGAGGTTGTATTTCGCCAGCGATGGGCGCCGCGGCTTCGGGGGCTTCGACCTCTACGTGGCGGAGCGCACGCGCGATGGATGGGCGGCGCCGAAACTGCTGCCGGAACCTTTCAACAGCGAAGACGATGACATTTTCCTCTGTGGTGGAGTCGAGGCCGACATCAGCGTACTCGCCTCGAACCGTGAGGGAAGTCGCGGTGGTTACGATCTGTTCCGCATTGATCGCCCACCGGCACCGCCGGTCGTGCCCCGCGAGCAGACGCCCCCCACGGTTTTGGAGATTATCGCACGCAACGCCTTCACCAACGAGCGCATTCCCGCGCACGTCACCGTGGCCGACGCCTCGAGCGATAGAACGCTGGCCGAAGGGGATGGGACGGTGGAGTTGGCCGATCCCGAAGGCCGGGCATTTTCCGTCACCGCACGCCACAGCGGTTTCATGAATGCTGTCATCGATATCCCCGCGATGGATGCGGCGACGGTGGAGCGGCTGGCGCGGCGCGAGGGCAACCGCCGTGTGATCACGCGCGACATTCCGTTGACACCCGTCACCGAGAAGGAACGGGTGATTTACGCCTTTCTCGTTGAATTCGATTTCGACCTGTTTGACATTCGTCCCGAAGAGCAACGCCGTTTGGACTCCGTGGCGTTGTTGCTCAAGGCCTTCCCAAATTCCACTGTGGTGCTGTCGGGACACACCGATTCGGTCGGTACCGTGGAGTACAACATCAAGCTCGGCTACAACCGCGCCACCGAGGTTTCGCGTTACGTGGCCACCTGGCTGCGTGGCAAGGAAGTTGCGCTGCGCAATCCCATGGAAATTCGCACCTATGGCGAAACGCAGCCGGTGGCGCCGAATTCCACCGAGGAAGGTCGGCAGCGAAATCGCCGTGTGGAAATCGCCATCATCCGCAACGAGTGAGTCGCGCGCGATACGCGTCAACTGCAAGGGAGACGACGTCGTGCGCCTGAATCGCCCACGACCTGACACAACGGGTATGGATAGACTGTGTGCCACCCGCGAATGATGCGCCGTATGTGGCGGTTTCGTAACTTACATGCTGGCATTCGGGATCAGCATGCACATGACCTTCGATACATTTCTCCACATTCTTGCAGACGCCGGTTATCCGCTCGATGAAGATCGCGCGGCGTTGCTCCGTGACTACGGCGAAATGCTGCGCGAATGGAACGCCCGCGTGAATCTCATTTCCCGCAAGGACGAAGAGCAACTGTGGATGCATCACATCCTTCACAGTGTGGCGCCGTTGCTCATGGGAATGCTGGATCCGGGGGCGCGGTATGTTGACATCGGCACAGGCGGAGGACTGCCTGGCATTCCCTTGGCTATCGCCATGCCCGATTCTTCCTTCGTGCTTGTTGATTCCATCGGAAAAAAGTTGCGCGCCGTGGAGGATATGCGGCAGCGGTTGCGCTTGGACAACGTCACCTGCGTGACAGGCAGGGTGGAGGAACAAGGCCCATTGCAGCGCTCTGCCGATATCGTACTGGCTCGCGCGGTGACGCAACTCGCCTCGCTCGTGCGTTGGAGCTACCCTCTGCTGCGCGAGGGAGGAGCGCGTCGTTTACTCTGCTGGAAAGGTGGAGACATCAACGCGGAGATCGCCGAAGCGCGGAAGCACGCACATGTGCAGGATGTGGAGGTGCATCCGCTGGTCGTGCCGGGTGTGTCCTGGTTTCACGAAGAAGAGAAAAAATTGATCGAGGTACATTTTTCATGATGCGATTTTGGCTTCCGCTGCTGCTTGCCGGAGGCATACTCCTTCAGGGCTGCGCCGTGGTGCGCAGCATCGCGGGCGGGAATATCGACAGGGAACAATACGCCAGGGCTCGCGAGGCCACCATGCTGGAAACGCGGTACACGGCGGCGCTGCGACTGGCGGATCGATTGCAACGCAATTCCCGCATCGACGACGCCGATGCCACCTTGATGTTGTCCGAGCAACTCGTCAATGAGGCGGTCGGGCAATTGCGGGGTCGGCGGGGCTGGCTGGACCGCACGACGCCTTACACCATCGACTCCATTCGCGCGGTGCTGTACCACGGCTCGGCAATCGCCTCGCTGCATCTGACCGCTCGCAGCGAAGCGCACAACGTGGACGTGCGCCTGATCATGGATTGTCTGCTCGCGTTTACGCCGCAGGACAAGGCGCTGCGCATCGACATCGAACCTTTCAACGTGGTGCCTGCTGTGCAGGCCTCGGGTTTGCTCACCGCTGCCGAGGAGATCATCGAGGATGTGATCCGCGTCAAGCTGGGCAGTCTCAAGGAGCAATTTCCGCCCATGCTGATGCCATTGAGTTTCGAGGACACCATGCCTGTCGATGGCGTGCGCAGCGAAGTGCGCAGCAAGGTGAATCTCGTGTTGGATTCGCCCCGCCGCCTGATCGCCTACAATGTGCGCATCAAGGATGTGTTGCTTTTCGACGGCATGGTGGTTGTGACGGTGCAACTCGATAATGTGAAGGGGAGGTGACATGCGACGTGTAATCGTACTCCCGTTCGTGTTGTTGCTCGCGTCCTGTTCGTCGCTGGATTTACCGACAGTGGAGGAATCACAGAAGCGCATCGCATCGCTGCAGTCCATGCTGCCCTCGGTCGAAGCGCCCATCACCGATTTCGAGAAGCGTTTTCGCATGCGCAATGATCTCTCGCTCGCGTTGCGCATCGATGCGTTGAATCGGGTCAGCAAAGCCATCGCGACGCAGCGCAGCGATGACATGACCATCACCTTCCTCGCCACGCGGCCGTTGCTGGAGGAAAAGAAGAGCGTGCTGGGGATTTCCTACACCAATCGTCTCGACATCGACAGCGGGCGTGTGGTGTTGAATCTGCGTCGCTTCGAGTTCCTTGAATCCCGCGGTGGGCAACTGACCGCGGCGCTCGAACTCAGCGGACAGGGTCGCTTGCATGTGAGCGGAAAATACACCGGCGTGCCGGGTTCCGCCTCGCCGGCCATTGACTTGTCGCTGCGCGACACAGTGCGTTTCGATTTGCTTGCAGGTGACAACGGCAGCATGCAGCTCAAGCCGCGTCCACGGCGCGTGCTGCTGAAGGCGACCTTTCGCGTGAATTTCCTGGGGTGGGACATTCCCTGGTCGGAGGATATTCCCCTCGAATTTCACAAACTGTTGCAGCCGATGACCATTCCATCGGTGTTCGACGCGGCGATGAATTTTCCGCTTCCGCCGGAGAATTATTCGGTGAAGTCCTATGAATTCGAGCGCGTTCCGTTGCGCCTCGAAAACACGGTTATCGACGTGTTGTCGGATCGGCTGCTTCTACGCGCGGATGTGCATTTCCGGTCGAAGTAATCAGCAGGGATATTGCAAAGACGGTCACTCATGGCCGCAAGGACGGTCACTCTTACTTCTGACACAGAGGTTGCTGAGGGCACAGAGTGCACGGAGGATAGGCTGAGGCGCATCCCACGGAGTCCGATTCTGTGTCGACAGAACAGAACCCCGTGAGATGCGCCTCAAACATCCTTCGCGACATCGCGTCTTCGCGTGAGCGAATGTCCTTCGCGACTTCGCGTGAGGGATTTCTTCTTAGCGCGACAGCACCACGCGCATTGTGGACACCCCCTCCGGACTGCGGAGCATCACCACATAACTGCCCGATGGCAGCGCGCCGGCGTCGAAGGGAAGGCGATGCGTGCCCGCCGCGAGTGTGCCAGTGAACGGCGCCGCCACTTCCATGCCGATCAGTGAGTAGATGCGCAATTCCACCGCGGTTTCCTCGGCGATGTCGACAACGATGTCCGTACTACCGTTGAACGGATTCGGGGACACGGCCGCGATTTTTGCCAGCGACGGTGCGGCGAGCAGACGTTTACCACCTTCTTCGCAGATGCCCGTGACGAGCAGCGAGCCATTCACGCGTGTCGTCTGCGTGTTGCCCTCCAGCCAGTCGAAGTTCATGAGCATCAACGGGGTGCTGTCGGTATTGCCGAGCAGAACCAGTCCGCGCAACTCCACCAGCACGCCGTCACTCGGCGAAGCCGCTTGCGTGACCTCCACGGTTATCCACAACACATCCGGACCCACATTGTCCAGCGTCATCGTGGCGGTGCCGGTGGAACTGCTGATGGACTCCGGCCAGAACACCGTGCGATTCAGGGCGAGCAAGGCGCGGAAGGATTTCGTGCCGGTCAATGCCAGATTGCTGCTGTTTGTGAGGCGCAGGGGAATGGTGATGTGCTCACCGACTGCCGCCTGAAGCGCGGGTACACTCACGGTGGCCACCGAGCCCTGCACGCGTCCACTGAGCGTCACGACGTGAGAGGAATCCTCGCAACCCTGCACAGTGGTGTACACGCGAATGCTCGCGGACAGCGTATGCGCCACCGCGCGCGAGTACTCCAACGTGATCGTTACCGAGTCGCCCGGCGGTATCACCGTTGGCAACGGTTGTGGCAGGACTTGGCTCATCTCGGATAGTCCATTGCCACCAAATCCCAATTGCATGGGATGCGACCAGGGATTGCGAATGGTAAAACTCCGCGTCTGCGCAAAGCCCACCCCCAGCGTGCCGAAATCCAACGCTGTTGGTTGCACCTGTGCCACATGCGGCGACAGCGTCACCGAGTACGTGTGCTGCACCGGACCCAGACAGGGCGAGGGCACAGCACGCAACGTAGCCGCAAGCGTGCCGTACGCACCGGGTTCGAGTCGCAGCACGATGCGCCGCTCCGCGCCCGGCTGCAAGGTGAACGTCGTGTTCGGGGGATCGATGCTCGCACCGCTTGGCAGTAGCGTGGCATCCAGTGTCATATTCAACGGCACAGTGCCGGGATTGCGATACCACAGCGTGTCGTACACCGGAAGATTGCAGGCGTACACCACTCCGTGATCCCTGTCCGCGGCTTGCACCTCGAGACGCACATCCTGCTTGAGTCCGTTCAGGGGAATGGACAACGCAGGCGTGTTCAGCGCATTGCTCGTCACCAGCAGCGAAGCCGTGCGCGGCGTGCGCAATCCCCTGGGAACAAAGGACAACAGCACCGTCGTGGTGTCGTTGGGCTGCACCGTCACAGGCGGTGTGGGCCAGAGGATGTGGAAATCGCCGGCATGCGTTCCAGTGATCTGGAGATCGGAAATCGTCAACGGCAATCCGCCGGTGTTGCGCAGTACCGCGCTGGTGGTGGAAATGGTGTCGCCGGGACAGAGCAACTCGGCGAAGGTGCCGATTTGATGCGTGATGGCGGGCTTGCGTGAAGAGGATCCGCGAATGTCCACCAGGATGGAATCCAGGCAGGGAGCGTTGGCGTGGAAAAAGACCTGTCCCTGCGAATCTCCCTCGCTCTGCGGCGCGTAGGTGAAATTGAATTGCACGCTACCGCCGGCGGGAAGAACGAAGGCCGTGTCCGGAGGATTGAGCAGGGTGAACGGTGGCGAAGGCAGGAGCAACGCCGTGCTGTCTATCACCATGTCCACCTGCGTGGGATTGCTCAACGTGAGCGTGCCGTTGGTCTGATCGCCAATCGCGGCGAAACCGAGATCCAGAGGATTCGGCGATGCCACCGGACGTGCAGTGAGTCGACGTCCCGTCACCACGATATCATGCGTGAACGCACAGGGCGTGACGTCCACCGTCAGCACGCCCTCAAAATCACCGTCCACCACAGGCGCCACGCGGACGAGCACCGTGTCGGATTGACCCGGTAACAGAATGCGGGACAGCATACCCGAGAAGGAGAGGGCGCCTCCCATCGAACTCGCCATCGAATCCGCCACGATGGTGGCCGTGCCTGCATTGGTCAGCACCACAGGCAGATACACCGCCTCGCTGCATTGATACATTTCACCAGCGAACAGTGTATCCGGATCGATTTCCAGACGGATGCTGTCTTTGTGCCCGGTGAGTGGAATGGCAAACTGGGGGCTGCCGGGGATGTTGGTTTCGAAGACCAACTCGGCAGTAAACGATCCGGTGCGCGTCGGGAAAAAGCGCAGCGGAATAGCCAGCGTGTCCTCGGGTTGCAGCGTCACCGTTGGTGGAATGGTAAAACCATCGCGGACGGTAAACAGATCCTTGTCCTGACCGTCGATGGTCATGCTGGTGATGTTCACCACCTGATTGCCGATGTTGCGAAGCACCACTTCGCTGTCCGACCAGGTGTCCGGACATTGCAGCGCTTCGAAGGGCTCCATCTCGTAATCCAGCGAAGTGACCGTGGTGATGATGGTCCAGAGACTGTCGCTTTTATCCGCCAACGGGGGCACGTAACCCCAGATGCGCAATCCGCGATCGGAGCCACCCGAGAGCACATACTTGATGCGATGATCCACCACCGCAGCCAGCACATCGTCGCTGTGGCCTTGCAGCGTATACTTCAGCGTGCCATCGCGACCATCCCAGATACGGACCGTGTGGTCGCGCGATCCGCTGATCACTCGCACGCCGGCATTGGTCAGCTGCACCGAGCGCACGGCATCGGTGTGGCCGGTGAGCGACATGATCTGCGACCAGGTGATGGTGTTCCAGAGGCGGACGGTGCGATCGTCGGAGGCGCTGGCGAGCACCGAACCTTCATGCGAAATATCGATGGCGCGAACCGGTCCGCCGTGGCCGGTCAGATTCTGCACGCGATTGCCATTGGCAATGTCGAGAATGGCGATGCGATTGCCTGCAGTGGAAGCCACCCAGGCATTTCGCGGATCAATGGCGATACCGCCATCGGCGCCACTGTCGCCATTGTGCCGCCAGCGCTCGCCCCAGTTGTTCGTCTGCCAGAGAATCACGGTGGAGGCGTTCGAGGCGGCGAGCAGCGATCCGTCGAGCGAATAGCGTACGCTGTGCACGTCGCCCGACAGTCCGGTGAGCGTGCGGAGCAACGCTCCGGTCTGCATGTCCCAGATCTTCACCGTGCCGTCGGCACCGGAGGAGGCGAGTTGATGCATGTCAGGTGAAAAAGCCAGATCGGAGGTGCCGCCACTATGTCCTGCAAGAATGGTGACGAAAGCGCCGTCTTTCGGATAAAAGAGCTTGATCTGTCCGTTTTGCAATGCCAAAGCGGTAAGCGTGCCCGAGTGCGCCACGGCGATTGCCGTGATGGTCGAAGGCTGCTGCATGGACCAGCCCGCATCGAGCTGCGTGATACGCTCTTCCTTCGTCGTCACCAATCCGAGGCAGGTGGTGCTCGGTGTGTTGGGTACGCGCCAATTGTATCCGTAGTTGTACACATTGTCGCTGATTTTCATCCATGTGTCGCCGGCGTCGGTGCTGTAGAGCAATTCCGCCGGCGTGGTGGCGCTGATGCCCGTCCATGTGCTGCGGAACATGCCGCCCGAGAACAGCTTCTCGCCGCCGTTGGGCGCTATGAGCTTGAGCGGTGCCGGGTCGTACACGCCGCCGGTGAGCGTGATGGTTTCCTGACAGGGAGCGTCGGAAACAATGACGAGCCGCGCATTGAGACGGTCAGTGGTCACCGGACGGTATTGCACGCGAATGCTGCGCGTCTGTCCCGCGGTCAGCGTGAATGGAGGAGCGGTGCCTCCGTAATCCAGGATGCGGAAACCGGATTCCGGCGAGCTGATGCTTTGCACAGTGATACTGCCGTTGCGCGCCGCGATCACGATATCCTTGTTCAGCGTCTGACCGGCCGGCACTGCGCCGTAGTCGATGAGCGGCGCGGGAGCGTCGAGCGATACAATCTTGTTCGCGGGCACGCTCACCGTCGCGCTGCGTGTCACCGTGCGGTTGTTCTTGCGAATGGTGACTTCCACCATGCGCTCGGTGTCACAGCCATCGGTGCGGTAAATCAATTCGCAGGGGAGGTATTGGAAAATCTGCTCGCCGATTTGCTTGAATATGGCCTTTGCCTTGTCGGCCGTGGTCACATCCTCGAACCAGGCGCCGCCCGTTTGCGTGGCGATACGGCGCAGGTTCATGTTGATGGTGTTGGGACTGAGCGATACAGTGAACACCTTGATATTGGCCGCGCGCGCCGCGTTGATGATCTGATTCTCCTGCGCCGTGGTCATGCTCTCGAAAGCGTCGGTCATGAAAATGATGTAGCGCGCTCCGGGACGATTCGCTGTGAAGGCGATGGATCCGGCGGTGGGATCCATGAACGCGGTGAGAAAGTCCGTACCACCGCCGCTCGCCCGCAGCGAGTCGATGGACGCCAGCACCGCGGCCTTGTCCGAGGTGTACTGCAAGCGCACCGCCGGAGCATCGCTGAAGGTGTTGATTCCCACCCCCGCGGGAGGGAGACTCATGTCCTGAATGAGCTGTGTCGACGCCGCCTTGAGATTGGGCAGGCGGTTGTCGATGCTCATGCTGAAGGAAATGTCGAAGGTCAACGTCATCGACATCACCGGCGTCAGCGGCGGCGGACAACTCACCGAAATCACCGGACGCGGAATGCCATTCTCCACCACAGTGAAATCCGATGGTGCGTAATCGAGAATGTACTTGTTGGCGGCATCCTTGGTCTCGAAGCGGACCTTGACATCCGGATAATTCGACCCGTCGGTATCCACCACGGTGAAGGTGATCTGCGCGCGGGCGGACGTTGTGAGAACGACAGCAAGCAGGAAGGTACGGAGCAGGGTTTTCATCGCATCATCCTTTCTTCGTTCGGCGATCAGTCGAGACCGGTTTCCACAACGATCTGCACGGTACGGCAGTAGTTGCGGCCTTCGGGAATGTCATTGTCGAAGAGCAGGCGGTCGCTGCCCACGGCGTGCAATTCCACCGCGGCGCCACGCAGGCGGTTGCCCAGCGCCTGTTGCACGGCATTGCAGCGCTCGAGCGCAAGCGTGCGGTTGATTTCGGGATTGCCGGTGCGATCCGCGAAGCCGAAAATTTCCACCTTGGATCGCGGCGTGATGGCCTCACCCACGATATCGAGAATGCGCTGGTTCTCGCCACCCACCGCGCTGCTCTTGAAATCGAAGAGAATCAAGCTGAAGCGGTCGATGCGGCGGTTGCCCTGCTGCTCGAAGACTTC
This sequence comes from Bacteroidota bacterium, assembly GCA_035362335.1. GTDB lineage: Bacteria > Bacteroidota > Ignavibacteria > SZUA-365 > SZUA-365 > JAOSJT01. The sequence continues at coordinate 40,466 of DAOSDL010000026.1, read as the reverse complement.
GGTTGTGCGGGTTTCCGTTTCAAACGGCAGGGACACCTGCGCGGTGCGCCGCTGACCGGCCCTGTCCTCGATGTCCAGCAACGCCTGCACCACGCTGCCCGCCGGCGGAATACGCGTGGTGTCGATGCGCCACTCCAACTCGGCCGGTACGTCGCCTTCGCCGTTGAACGAGGCGTACTGTTCCTCGCCGCGCGTCACACGCAGCGACCAGCGCCGCACGCCCGATTCGGCGAGCACGGCGGGACGCAGCAGCAGCACGGGGGTGGACACGCTTTGTTCCACTTCCTGCCAGCGCACCGGCGCCACAACCGAGCGATCGTTGGAGGTCAATTCCACGCGGCGCGCTTCCTGTTGTCCTTCAAGCGATTCCACCGACGGGGACTGCTCGGGAAGGTTGCGCGTTTTCACCACGAGGCGCCGGGCGTCGATGCCCCAGACGTCCCGCAAATAGTCGCGCACCACTTCGGCGCGGCGCCGCGAGAGTTCGCGATTGTTTTTCTCCACGCCCGTGCCATTGTTGCAGCCCGTGATGGTGAGCGTCGATGCGGGTGTCGAGCGCATGCGCGCACCCACGATGTTGAGCAATTCGGCGTACACGCCGAGCGTGTTGTTGGGCAGGGCCGATTCGTTGAAGCCGCGCGTTCCACCCGCATCGAGACGCCGCATCGAGGTGGAATCCAGATCGTGCGATCCCTGGGCGAAAAACACATACGGCAGCAGCGGGAATAATTCGCTTTGCGTCAAACGGTCGACGATCACGCGCGCATCATCGCGCACACTGCCGTCGGCCGCGCGCGCCAGCACGCGCAGTCCCGCATCGATGGCGGGTGGCGGTGGTGGTGGCGGAGGAGGAGGAGGGGGAGGCGGTTCGGGAATATGGTACAGCACCGCGAGGCCACCCTCGATGCCATGCGCGCTCCAATTCACATCGCCGCTGAGTTGCGTGGCCGCCAGGCGCACGGCGAATTCAGGCCGCAACGCCACATTGCCGCCGATCATGAACGGCCAGCGCACACCTGTGGCGAAGGCCGCGTACAGCGACGATCCTCCGGGCACCGCGCCCTCGACGTCGTTGCGCACGCGCTGCAAATCCGCGAAGCTCACGTCGGCCGGACGCAGCAATTCCTCGGTTTGATGCATGTCGTTCGTCATCAGATAGCCGAGATGCGTGCCGGCGAACAGCGCGAAACCGAGCCCCGTGAAGGGCCGGAAACCGAGCGTGGGACGGAAATCCACCGCCTGCGTCGCACTCTCGATGCGATGCTCCACCGCGGCCGCCTCGGGTCCGCGCGGCGTGAGCACCGGACCAATGTACTCCTCGGTGCTCAGCGTGGCCGAGTAGTCGGCGTAACGCAGCAGCAAATCCAGCGACCAGCGCTCGTCGATGCGGGTTTCGTACACGATGCCGAAACCGAGCCCTGTTCCATCGCCCCCGTCATACCCGGTGCAACAACTCGGGATGCCGGGAAATTTTGAAAAATCCGCCCCGTGGCGATTGAGCAGCACGCCTCCCATGATACCGACCGCCGGTCGTTCCTCGATGGGAACGCCCCGGTCCTGCGCCGGAACAGTGATGATACATGCGGGAAACAGCAGAAGCGGGAGCAATCCCGTAACCAATTTTCGCACGTCGATCCTGCCTTGTGGAGTGGAATGGACCAATGTCCGGAATGTTCTGCAAATTACTCCGCGCCATGCTGATATGAAAACCGTGCGCGTCGTCGGGCGTGTTTCCATGGCATTGGTCCACAAGAAAGAATGACACCGCGAATACGGGAAATGATACATCGCGCGACGCCTCTTCCACGAATATTTTCCTTCACTCCCCGCGTTCCGCCATTGACATTCCCCTCGAATTTGCGTAGCATGAGGCAGACAAATGTCTAACCTTGTGTGTGTGAGGATAGCAAGCATGGATGAACGGATTGCCGCGCCGACGCGCTGCATGCATCTGGATATGGACACGTTTTTCGTTTCCGTCGAGCGTCTGATGGATCCCTCGCTCAACGGGCGTCCCGTGGTGGTGGGGGGCACGCCGTTTCAGCGCGGTGTGGTGGCGGGATGTTCGCGCGAGGCGCGCATGTACGGCATTCACTCGGCCATGCCCCTGCGCCAGGCCTACGAACTGTGTCCGAAGGCGGTGTTTCTGCATCCGCATTTCACGCATTACTCCATGTATTCCGAGCGCGTGTCCGAGATCCTCGAGGACTTCGTGCCGGTGATGGAAAAAGCTTCGATCGATGAATTCTACCTCGATCTCAGTGGTTGCGGTCGCATCATGGGGTCGGAGGACGGTTGGACGCGCAAGGTCAAGCACACCATCATGGGGGAATTGCGCCTGCCGTTGACCTACGGTGTGGCACGCAACAAGCTGGTGGCGAAGGTGGCCACCAACATCGGCAAGCGCATGGGCGATTTACGCATACCCGACGGCGGCGAGCAGGATTTTCTCGCGCCGCATCCCATCGCGGTGTTGCCCGGTGTGGGCGATGTGCTCGAGCGCGAACTGCTGTCGATGGGTATTCCGCGCATCGGCGGTATCGCGCGTTTGCCGATGCAGTTGTTCAGCAACATGTACGGAAAAACCGGACGCACGCTGCACGAGCATGCGCGCGGCATCGACCATTCGCCCATTCTGCCGTACCGCCGCCGCAAATCCCTCGGCGCCGAGCACACCTATCTCGAGGATGTGCTCGATCCGCTCGTCATGCTGGGCACACTCAAGCATCTGGCCCAGCGCATCGGTCACGATTTGCGCAAGGAACGGCTGCTCACCGCGCATGTCACACTCAAACTGCGCTACGCCGATTTCGTGACCGTGACCAAAAGTCTGCGCTGCGACCACACCAACACCGACCACGGCATTTACGCCCTGGCCGAGCGCTGCTTCCGCGCCCTGTACACGCGCCGCGTGCGCATCCGTCTGCTGGGCATCAGCACCTCCGAGCTGATCGAGGATTACGGACAGCTCTTTCTTTTCGAGGAAGAGGAGCAGCGCTACGACCGCCTCTACGCCGGTATCGACAGCATTCGCCGCCGCTTCGGCCGCGACGCGCTGGTGTATGCGAGTACCATGCGCAATGAGTGATGCGCCGGACGTGTATCGGTCGGGGAACAGGGAAGCAGCAGCGCGGAAGAAGTCGGGCACGCGCGACCGCGTGTTCATAATTCACGGCGAACCTTTATATTGGGAGCAAGGTGAGTTGTAAGGACCTATGAAACGCAAGAAAGCACAACCCGAAGCGCAACGGCAGGAGGATGAAGCACAGGATGTCACGTTCTGCCTGAACTGCGACGACATGGACGATCTGGCCGTGAACGACGAAGGCAAGGATGTGGATGCCCTGCACCGCCGCTTCGACAATTGCGTGCGCAGCGGACGTTTCGACGGGGACATGTGCTCGCGCCTGTTTGTGGCGGATGATGACATCGAGGGCAAGGACATGTTTCCCGAGGACGACGATGAGTAGAGGCACCCATACGCCGGCCGTGCTGGCATTGAGCGCGCTCCTGCTCCTCCCGCTCGCCCGGAGCGCGGCGGAAGCCGGCGGGGCCGACAGCGCACGCGCGATGCCGCCCGGACGTTTGCTCTTTCCCGTATTGATAGCGCATCACGTGGAAGCCCGCATGGGCGCCGTGTCGCTGGTGGGCGAGGAGCGCTTGCGCCTGGATATCGGCAATGCCGTGGATCTGTGGGACGCGTCGTGGGAAAGCGGGCGGCACACCGTGGCCGTGGGCGCCGAGTTTTTCACCTGGACCTCGCTGCGGCGGGAGAAGGATTTCCACTTTCCCGTCGATGCCGTGGATTATCTCTTCGGGGTCAATGCCTCGTGGCGGCATGCGGTGAACGGCGATTGGACGGCTTCGGCGCGCTTTCGCCTCAGTCACATCAGCGCGCATCTCGCCGATGGTAGTTACGATAAAACCGCGGCACGCTGGCGCGACGATCAGTTGCCGCGCGTGTACAGCAGGGAGTTTTTCGACCTTGTCGGCGCCGTGGAGTGGACGGAGGCGCTGCGGCTGTATCTTGGCGCGCAGTACATCTACCATGTCGATCCCTCCGACCTCGGCACTTTCGGCGTGCAGGCGGGCGTCGAGGCCGCGTGGGTGGAGGGACCGGCCGATGGTGTCACCCCGTACGTCGCCTATGATCTGCGCACGGTGGACATGACCGCGGTCACCGCCGCGCATGGAGCGCAAATCGGTGTCAAATTCGGCACCTGGCGGGGGAGGGGCGTCAATCTCTTCGTGGCGCTGTATCACGGCGTAAGCCAGCACGGCGAATATTTCGATCGTCATTGGTCGTACTGGGGACCCGGATTTACCGTCGATTTTTAATACTCGCCGATTCGCCGTATCATTTTCCGTCGTTCACCATTTCGATGCTTTCATGAAACAGCGCATCGCCGGAACATACCATTCCGCAGTCACCACGCTCGTGTCGCGACTGCCCATGCTGCTGCCAGGTACGCTGCATCGCCTGTCGGATACGCACGCGGTGGCGGTGACCATCGACGACGGACCCACTCCGCGGGGCACGCCGTCGGTGCTGCGCACGCTCGAAATGTTGAAGATGCGCGCCACCTTTTTCCTCACCGGAGACGAGGTGCTGCGCCATCCCGGCCTCGTGCGGGATATCGTGGCGCTGGGGCATACCGTGGCCAGTCACGGCCATAGACATGAGGATAGGAGTTTCGCGCGCGCGAATACCGTACGCGAGGATGTGCTGCGCTCTCTCGACGCCATCGAACACTGCACAGGTGTGCGTCCACGTTGGTACCGGCCGCCGTTCGGACGAGTGAATCCGCTGCACATCCCCGTCATCCGCGCGGAAGGTTGCTCGGTGGTGCTGTGGAGCCGCATGCCGAGGGAGTTCGCGTCCGCGGTCACGGGTGGCAGTATACTGGCGTGCATCCGCGATGTACAGGGCGGGGATATACTCGTGCTGCATGACAATGCGCGTTCCCGTGATTCCGTACCGCTGCTCCTGGCCGCCGTGGCTCGAGCGATGAAGGAAAAGGACCTCTTACCGTATCAGTTTGCGAATGTGGAGCGTGCGTGATGCTGCTGGTCTGGCTGATGTTCGTCTTGCTCGTGTTGTATCTGCTGAAAATCACCTTGTTCGCCACGGGAGCGCGACGGGCCACCACGCCGGCCGCGCATGCGTCGCGCCCGTCCGTCAGCGTCATTCTCGCCGCGAGAAACGAGGAAGCCGTGATCGAGCAATGCCTCGCTTCGCTGTCGGCGCTGCGCTATCCCGGCAGTATGGAAATTCTTGTGGTGGACGACCAATCCACCGACGCCACGCAGGACATCATGCTGCGCTGCGCCGAGCGCACACCGCATATGCGCGTGCTTCGCACCGAAGGTTCACCGCATGGCCTCAAGGGCAAGGCCAACGCCATTGCGCAGGCCATTGCGCGAAGCAACGGCGAAATCATTCTCACCACCGATGCGGACTGCGTTGTACCGCCGGATTGGGTGGAACGTACGGTCGAGCAATACGACGAGCACACGGGATCGGTGTGTGGCTTCACATTGATCAAAAACAATGGTGCGTTTTCCGGCATGCAGGCCGTGGATTGGGCCTATTTGCTCACCATCGCATCAGCGGGTGTGGGCTGGGGGTACACCCTGAGCGCGGTGGGCAATAATATGTCGTACCGCCGCGCGGCCTACGATGATGTCGGCGGTTATGAAGGTGTGGGCTTCAGCGTGACAGAGGATTTTTTCCTGCTCAAGGCCATCGCCTATCGCACGTCGTGGAAGGTCCGCTATCCCGTGGAGCCCGCCACGCTGGTGTGGAGCGAACCTTGCGCGAATTTCAAGGAATTGTACCGGCAAAAGAAGCGTTGGGGGAGAGGCGGTCTGGACATTCACCCCGTCGGCTTCGGCATCATGAGTATTGGCTTCCTGATGAACGCCGCGATACTCGTACTGCCGTTTCTGGGGCTGCCACTCTGGGCCCTGGGCCTGGGGCTGGCGGGCAAGGCTCTCGGCGATGCGACGCTGCTCTGGTATCCGCTGCGACGCCTCGGCCAGACGCGCCTGTACAGGTATTTCCCCCTGTTCGAACTGTACTACCTGATCTATGTCACCGCCCTCCCGTTCGTCGTGTTGCTGGGCGGCAAGGTGGTGTGGAAGGACAGAAAACTCTGAGCGTGTCCGCCCGACGCGGCGCAAGCAAGGCCCATAGCGAAGGCGAGCCCATTGCGCAAGCGCTTGCGTTGAAGCGTGTAACAGGTTGAAAAATAACGCCAAAAGGCCCGGCGCCTCATGTGCGTCCCATCGCGATTCCAGGAGAATCGACAAACGGGGAAGCCATGAGACGCTTGCGAATGATCGTTACGAGCACAACCATGGAGGAGAATATGCGTCGTTCGACCATCGTCCTGCTGCTGTTTCTGCTATCGCCTCAGCTGCGGTCGCAAACGGATCAGCCGTTGCGACTCGAGTGCATCAATCAATCCGTCGTGAAGTCCGAAGTGCGCGATGTGCGCGAGGGTACGCCGCTGGTGATTACCATAACGCCGGTCAATCAACTCGGTGAGCACATTCCGGGCCTCGGCACGAAGGATTTTCGCATCACCAAAGGCAAAAAGGTGGCGACCATTCACGAGGTGAAGGAAATCACCGCGGTGGAGAATACCGTGATGCGGGTGATTTTCATGGTGGACAACAGCCAATCCATGAATCCCCATCTCGAGGTGTTGCGGCGCACGCTCGAGCAGACCATCCGGGGATTCTCCAAAGCCGTCCGTGTATCGGTGATGTTTTTCCGTGAAGGCGAAAATGCGGCTCCGCCATTTTTCTACGATAAGCGTCCCATGCCGCTGGTGCGACACCCGTACACCTACGACAAGGAGCGCGCGGTGGAATACACCAAGCGCATGATTGTGGAGCGCAACCTGACGCGCAACACCTACCTGTACGATGGGGTGTATGCCGTGCGGCAACAGATCGAGGCCGACACTGGTTCGGTGGACAAAAGCTTCGCCATCATTTTCAGCGATGGCGAGGACAACAAGAGTATGGTGGATCCCGCCACGGCGCTGACCTCCGTGCATCGGGGCACCACCTACTACACCATCGATTACCTGACCAAGGCCAATGCCTTTTTGATGGATGTGGCGAAGAACACGGGCGGTGAGCATTTCATCGCCTCGAAAGCCGATGACCTCGGACGGATTTTCGAGGAAATCGCCAAAAAAATCGTTGCCAAAGGGTACACGGTGACATGCAGCTTCAAAGCACCGCCCAAGGCCTCACTCGCAGCCAACACGACTGAATTAGTGATGGAGGAGGAAATCATACGCGAAACCTTCCCCTTGCTGAATTACGTCTTCTTCGATCAGGGACAATCCACCTTACCCGATCGCTACGTGCGCATTACAGGAAGCGGAGTTACGGCGTTTGATGAAAGCGCCATCGAAGGCGGTGCGCTCGATTTTTACTACAACGTGCTCAATGTGCTCGGCAGCCGCCTGCAGCGCGATCCCTCCGCGGCCATCACCATCACCGGCTACAACAACGCCACAGGCAACGAGCGGAACGATAAAACCATCGCCGCCAAGCGCGCCGAAGCCGTACGCGACTATCTGCGTCTGGTCTGGGGTGTGGACGAGCAGCGCATGACCTTGGCCTCGGGTGCTTTGCCGCCTGTAGCCTCGTCCTCGCGCGATAGCATGGGACAGGCCGAGAACCGCCGGGTGGAAATCACCTCCGAGAGCTGGCAGCTGATGCGTCCCGTAACCTTCGTGCGGCGCATCGCCACTGTGCGGCCCGAGATGGTGACCTTTACCACAACAGTCGATGCGGAGGAAGGACTGGAGAGTTGGACGCTGACCACCGAGCAGCAGGGAAGAGAGTTCGACAGCCGTGGCGGTGCGCAACATGAGCCGCGGATATCCTGGAATTGGAAAAATCGTTCCGGTGAACTGCCTGCCAGCAGTGGCGCGCTCACCCATCGTTTTCTGGTGGCCGATCGCGCAGGCGACAGCTTCCTGACCGAGCCGTTGGGCATTGCCGTGCGTGAGGTGAAAAGCGAGCGCCGGAAGAATGTCGAGGTGTCGGCGGACGGCATCACCGTCGAGAAAATCAGCCTCATCCTCTTTCCTTTCGATGTGGCCGAACCAGGCGAACGCAATCAGCGCATCATGGACGAGTACGTGTACCCGCGTATCACCGCGGGGGCCACGATCACCGTCAATGGCTTCACCGACGTGATTGGCAGCGAAGAGTACAATCTCAAACTCTCGCAGCAACGCGCCGATGCGGTGCGGAGCATACTCCTCGGCAAGCTCGATGCAGCCAGTGCCGAGCGGGTGACCTCGGTGGGTTTAGGCGAAAGCTCGCCGATTTTCTCCAACGACACGCCCGAGGGACGCTTCTACAATCGTACGGTGGGTTTGCGCATCGAGCGTTGACCGCCTGTTGCCTCGAAACCCGCGAGCGGGGATGCGGTCGCCTCATGGAACCGCGTCCCCGCCGTCGTTTTCGCGCCACCCGGCAAGTTGTAGTGCGGCACCCCGCGTTGTATTTTCCACTATCACTCACGAAGCGAGAATATGCATGGCGGATACGGAACACAAGGCCTTGGACGAGACCGCGTTGGTCAACGACGATGCGATGAAAAATCTCCTGCGCATCCTCCACGCGCGCGAGGAACACGTGCGCATGGGCGGGGGAAAAAAGGCGGTGGAAAAACACCATGCCCGCGGGAAAATGACCGCGCGTGAACGCATCGAAGCCCTGCTTGATCCGGACACGCATTTTCTTGAAATAGGCCTGTTCACCGCCTGGGAGATGTACACCGAGCATGGCGGAGCACCCTCGGCAGGCACGGTGTTCGGTATTGGCAGCATTCACGGACGTCTCTGCGTGATCGTGGCCAACGACGCCACCGTCAAAGCGGGCGCCTGGTTTCCCATCACCGCGAAGAAAAATCTCCGCGCGCAGGAAATCGCCATGGAGAACAATCTGCCCATCATCTACCTGGTGGACTCCGCTGGTGTGTTTCTGCCGATGCAGGATGAGATTTTTCCCGACAAAGAGCATTTCGGAAGAATTTTCCGCAACAACGCCATCATGTCCTCGCGCGGCATTCCGCAGATCGCAGCCATCATGGGGCATTGCGTGGCTGGCGGCGCGTATCTGCCCATCATGAGCGACGAAGCACTGATCGTCGAAGGCACAGGATCGGTGTTTCTCGCCGGAGCGCATCTGGTCAAGGCAGCCATTGGCGAGGAGACCGACAACGAGAGTCTGGGCGGCGCGCGCGTGCACAGCGAAGTGAGCGGCGTGACCGACTACCGCATGCCCGACGATCCCACCTGCCTCGCCACCATTCGCGGGCTGGTCTCGCATCTGGGCGAACGCCGTCACGCGGGCTTCGATCGCATTGCAGCGCGCGAACCTCGGCGTCCCGCCACCGATCTCTACGGTATCGTCCCGCGCGACCGCTCCAAGCCCTATGATGTCGCAGCCGTTCTCGAATGTCTGGTGGACGACAGCGAGTACATCGAGTACAAGGCCGATTACGGTAAAACCCTGCTCTGCGCCTATGCACGCGTCGACGGCTGGTCGGTGGGCATCGTGGCAAATCAGCGCACCATTGTGCGCAATGGTAAAGGCGAAATGCAGATCGGCGGTGTGATTTACAGCGACAGCGCCGACAAGGCCACGCGCTTCATCATGAATTGCAATCAGAAGCGCATCCCCTTGTTGTTTTTGCAGGACGTGTCGGGATTCATGGTCGGCTCCCGTGCCGAGCATGGCGGCATTATCAAAGACGGTGCGAAAATGGTGAACGCGGTGGCGAACAGCGTCGTACCGAAAATCACCATCATCACCGGCAACAGCTTCGGCGCGGGCAATTACGCCATGTGCGGCAAGGCCTACGATCCGCGCTTCATCTTCGCCTGGCCCAGCGCGCAAATCGCTGTGATGGGCGGGGCGCAGGCCAGTAAAACACTGCTCGAAATCCGCCTGTCGCAAATGAAGCACAGCGGCAAGGACATCAGTCCCGAGGAACAGCAGAATTTGCTGGCGAGCATACAGAAGCAATACGACGAACAGATGAGTCCTTACTACGCGGCTGCGCGTCTGTGGATCGACGGCATTATTGACCCGGCGGATACGCGGCGCGTGATTTCCACATCGCTCGCGGCCGCCGATTGCAATCCCGATCTTCCCGTCTTCAATCCCGGCGTGATGCAGACCTGATGTTGATACGGAGCCAGTGTATCGTGCTCCTCGTCGCCACGTGCACCGTCGTGATTTCCTTGTGTCCGTGGCAGACCCTGGACGCGCAGCCGCGCGCGCTGGCGCTTGCCTCGGGCAATCCGTTCGCGAGCGGGACGAGTCCCGCCGCCGGGGATACGAGTCGCAGCGCGTTACCGCCATTGCCGGAATGGAGCATTGCGCGGGCGTTGCGTTCGCTGCTGTACCCCGCCGAACTCGTTGTCATGCTGGATCTGCGCGATGCGATACGCGCCTTGCCCGAACGTGAAGCCGCGACGCGCGAAGAGGATGTGCGGCGTCTCGATCTCCTCTATGCCATGGCCTTACGCGGCGCCGAGGGCGACGCACGCGTGGCCTTGCTGGCGCTGACCTGGGCCACCTTGCCGTATCGGCGTTTTCCAGCGACCGTGCCCCTGCTGGCGTGGACTGTTATCGTGCCGGTGTCCACCGAATCGGAAGAGCACTTCGCCGCGCGTCTGCGACGGCTCCCGGCGCGGCTCTTTCTCACGACACCCGCATCGGGCGACCGCGACAAACTCCCGCATTTTTTCGGTTCGGCGCTCTTGCAGCTCGTACTCAACAATCCCGATGTTGCGGATACAGTGGGAGAGCTTGTGGAATGGCTCGAATCCGTATTCAAACTCGAGGGCTCCCGCGACGAGCGCGACATTGTGGCGAACCGCCTGGGCATCGCCTTCGCCTTGCAACTTCAACAACGGCGCGACGTACGTCCGTCGGACCTTTTTCACCTCTACGACAAGCATCATGGGCAAGCACAGCATCCTCATCGTTGACGACGAAAAAAGCATACGCGACACACTTCGCATGACGCTCGAATACGAGGGGTACGCGGTGAGCGAGGCCGAGAGCGGTCAACAGGCTCTGGACACCGTGCGACGGCACGCGCCCGATGCCATTCTCCTGGATGTGAAAATGTCCGGCATGGACGGACTCGAAACACTCGAGCATCTCCGCCGCGAAGCCCCGGGCGTGCCTGTGGTGCTGCTCACCGGACACGGCAGCATCGAGACCGCTGTTGAAGCGACGAAAAAGGGGGCCTTCGATTTTCTTTCGAAGCCGCCGGATCGCGAGAAAATCCTCATCACGCTGCGCAACGCCATCACGCAAACCGCGCTGCTGGCCGAGAACCGCAGCATGCGCGAGCGCCTCGAAGCGGCGGATATGATGATCGGAAATTCTCCAGCCATGCGCGAATTGCACGAGCGCATCGCCCGAGTGGCACCCACCGAGGCCTTCGTGTTGATCACCGGCGAGAACGGCAGCGGCAAGGAGCTGGTGGCGAAGGCCATACACCGCATGAGCACGCGCGCGCACAAGGACATGGTGGAGGTGAATTGCGCCGCCATTCCGCACGAGCTGATCGAGTCGGAACTGTTCGGCCACGAGAAGGGCTCCTTCACCGGCGCCATGCAGCAGCGCATCGGAAAATTCGAGCAAGCCGATGGCGGCATCCTTTTTCTCGATGAGATCGGCGACATGAGTCCGTCGGCCCAGGCCAAGGTGCTCCGCGTGTTGGAGGAGGGCACCTTCGAGCGCGTGGGCGGAGGCAAGCGCATCACCGTGAGCGTGCGTGTGATCGCCGCGACCAACAAGGATCTCGCGCTGGAAATACGCGAGGGACGTTTTCGCGAGGATCTCTTCCATCGCCTCAACGTGATCCCGATCGTCGTGCCGCCGTTGCGCGAGCGTCGCGACGACATACCCGCTCTGGTGCGTTACTTCCTCGAGCAGAGTTGCGCGAAAAACAAGCTGCCGCCGCGCGGCATCGACGAAGCGGCCCTGCGTCGACTCTGCGACCTGCCCTGGACGGGCAATGTGCGCGAATTGCGCAACGCCGTCGAGCGCCTTGTCATCATGGTTTCCGACACCATCACCGCCACCGATGTCGCCCGCTATGTTCTCGGTGCCGCCGCGCCGCAGGAAGAAGGACTGTCAATGGAAGGCACCTTCCAGGACTACAAGGACAGGATGGAACGGCGCTTCATCGTCCATCGCCTCGAAAAAAATGAGTGGAACATCTCCAAAACCGCAGAAGAACTCGACATCCAGCGCAGTCACCTCTACTCCAAGATGAAGAAGTACGCCATCAACAATCCCGCCGGCGTAGGGGACCGCTGATCGTATCTTTCGTGCTGTGTCGCAGCCAGTAAAGAATGAGAGTAAGGAGGAGAGGAGGGTAAGGAGGGGCTTCGCTGGAACACAGAGTACACGGAGCGCTTCGCGGGAACACAGAGTACCCAGAGGGCTTCGCCAACACAGGGCTCTTCGCTGACACGGAGATCCCAGAGGGCTTCGCCACACCGAGGGCCAGGAGGAATCGCGTGCTTCGCTGGCACGGAGCACCCGGAGGGCTTCGCCACACCGAGGGCTCGGAGGGTTCGCGGCTTAGCGTCTCTGCGCCCTTGCGTTGGCTCGATTGCCGCGGGGCGCACGGATCGAGCAGGAAGCGACCTCAAACATTTCTCCGCGCCCTCGGCGCTCTCCGCGCTCTCTTCGAATGTATCACGAACTCAGCCAGCCAGCAGGATTCGAGCGGGAAGCACCCTCAACACTTCCTCTCCGCTCTCTCCGCTCTCTTTCATCTCTTCAAATGTATCCCGCGCTCAGCCAGCCCAGAAAAACTCATTCCCCCGCGCCCGCACTCGTATCGAAGCGCAACAGCACGTTGCGATATACGGCGTGCAAATCCTCGGGACGCGTGCAGAGTTCGCGCGCGGTGGCGAGCAACGCGCTGCTGTCGGTGTCGTGCGCACGCAGCACGGAATCGATGCCACGCCGCATCGCCAGGGTGTCGCCGCGATGCAGTTCACCGAGATAGAGGATGTCGCCGTATATTTGTTCGAACTCGTCGTCGGACAACGTGCGCGCGCGCTGTTCGTCACAACCGATCACACTCACTGCGAGGACCATGAGCAGCACGAGCACGGGACGCAACGTGTTTCCCAAAGCGGACAGATATCTCATCGCGATTACTCTCATCTGGGGATCGACCTTTTCCGTCACCAAAGTCATTCTCGAGGACATGCCGCCGCTCATGCTGCAAGGCGTGCGCTTCGCATTGGCGGCGTTGATGGTGGGAATCTACACCCGGCGCGACATCCGCGCAACAAACCGCGCTTCGCTCAAGGCGGGTATCATTCTCGGTCTCATGCTCGGGGGAGGTTTCGCGCTGCAAACAGTGGGCCTGGTGCAAACCACCGCTTCCAAGGCCGGTTTTCTCACAGGCACCATGGTGATATTCACGCCCATGCTGCAACTCGCCATCGAGCGACGCCTTCCCACCATTGCGAATCTCATCGGCGTGCTTGTTGTCGCCGTGGGAATGTATCTGTTCACTATGCCCGGTGCTGGCGACTTCAACAGCGGCGACATGCTGGTGCTCTTCTGCGCGGTGGTGTTCGCCTTTTACATCGTGTATCTCGACGTGTTCACCAAGGAAAAATTTCACCGCGAAATCGTGTTCTACCAATTCGTGGTCACCTCGATCATGGGCTTCGCGGGAGCACTGCTGCTCGGCGACGCATCCACGCACATCAGTGGCGATGCGCTGCTGGGCTTGCTCTACCTGGCGCTGTTCGCTTCGTCGATAGCCATTTTCGTGCAGTCGAAATACCAGCGTGAGAGCACACCCACCAAAGCCGCCATCATTTTCTCGCTCGAACCGGTGTTCGCCGCACTCATGGCCTGGATGATTCTCGATGAGCGCATGAGCGCGCTCGAAGCCACGGGCGCGGCGATCATGTTCCTCGGTCTGCTGGTTTCGGAAATCGGTTCCGCACTGCGCTTCGGGAAACAGCGGGAGCATCCCGCCGATTCCTGATGCGCACGGCATCGCATTGCAATGCATGTCGACTGCGTGTCCGCGACACGTCTTGCTGCGGAGTTGCGTATTCGTTACAGCGGCACGCCTCGGCTTTTACACCACACCACTGAGCTGTGTGTACATCACATCCTTGACGCGCATGGGTGGTACGAGCATGGGAAAGTACATCGCCGTGGGCGTCACTTCCTCGGGCCGCCCGAGTGCGAGCAATTCCTTGAGCATGTACACCGGCGTTTCGCGCAGGTAGAGATTCCGCACCGGCTTGGTCACCACGCCGTCTTCGATCAGGAACACACCGTCACGCGTTGAGCCGCCCAGCAGACAGTTCTTCGGATCAAGGGTGGCGAGCGAGGCGAAGCCATGCACCAACAGTCCGCGCGGCGTTTCGGCAATGAGTTCGTCGAGCGACTGTTCGCCACCGCGCATCAACAGATTGCTGGGCAGCGCGACGGCTTCGCGGTCACTGTTCTTCACATCGAAGCGATCCAGCGCGATGCTTTCGATCACACCTTTACGCACCCAATGCGTGGCTTTGATTTCCGTGCCTTCGGCGGTGAAGGGCAGAGAGGGAAGCACGGTGGAGAAGGGATCGCTGCTCAGCGTCACCTCTTCCTTGAACATGGTGGCGCCGACGAAGGACGTGCCATCAAGGCGGCGGAGAAAACTGCGGTTCTCGTCGATGGCGCGTTGGGAAAATTGCATAATGAGTGGGTGCAGAAGCTCGGCGGTGGCCTGCGCGGTGAACACCGTCGTCAGGCGCTCGGGTTTGATCTCCACCGGATTGCTCCAGCGCTTGCAGCGAGCGATGATTTCCTCGACATACGAGGCGGTGTCGATTTCCGAAGGCGAGCGCCGCGCAAGCCGTCCCGCGGCAGTACGCAAGCCGTCCGCACTGTACACGCGCGTGTCGAGCAGGAGCAGCGACGAGGCCTGGTAAAGAAACAGTCCATGCGACGAGGCCAACGCGAGCAGCGAATCACTGCTGCTGACACTGCCCGTGGCGACAAGGGCTTCGCGCTTCGCTGCGGACACAATGCGCTCCACCGCGCTGCGTCGCCAGGCGCTGTCGATGTCGCTGTCGTGTTGTGTGAAAATGGGAGCCTCGAGTACCAATCGGGCTTCGGGAAATGGAACGATATCCGCATCCGGCATTTCCATGGCGATGCGCCGCGCGCGCTCGTAGGCGGCATCGATTGTCGCATCGTCGAACGCGGCGCATTGCACTGTGGCATAGCGCCCGCCGTGCCGCACGCTGATCTGCGCGCTGACATCGTCGACTCGCAGCGGAGGAAGCGCGGCATTGTTGGCAAAACGCAGCGTGGTGCCGGAGGTCCCGCGCAGGAGCACGAATACCTCATCGGCCTTGCCGCGGTTGATCAGACGCGACAGCAGCAGTTCGCAGTCCTTCCTTGTCATCAGGCGCTCTCCTTGGACGAGAAAACGGAAACGGCGGTGAACAGCGCCGGCGGCGTGGAAACGGAAAACGGTTGTGTCCACAGCGGGTAGGACCGTTCGGGAAACAGCTCACCGGCCAGCAGGGCTTCGCGTGGAGAACCAATTTCCACAAGCTGCTTCCAGAAGGCCTCCACCGGCATCTCAATTTCGAAATCGCGTACCATGTCCTTCACCTCGCCTCCCTGAATACGCCATCCCACCTGTGGCCGCAAGCGGAACACCGTGCGTCCGGGATTGGTGACGATGCTCCCGCGCCCGCGCACAAGCAAGCCCGATTCCACCGCTCCGATGAGTTGCTGCAACGTACGCTCGCCGCTGGAGCGTACGACGAGATTGGGCATGGCGAGTTGTGCCGGTACGCGCCAATTGCCGCTGCGCGAATAACGCAACGGTGATGCGAGTGGAAGTTCATCGGAGGCGGGCACCGCGAGCACGCGACCACGCTCGATGAGCGTGCCTTTCGATGCGGCACGCCCGGCATCGTCCCAGCCGCAAGTCGCCAGTCCGCCCGCGAGCGTATTGTCCCACTCCACCGTCAGCGCCTCGGATGCCAGAACCTTGCTGCCGATGTCCTCGGCGCGCAGCCAGGGTGTGCCCGGACGGTTTCCGTCGCGCTGCAACATTCTCCGCGCGTCGAGGTGGGGAAGCAGCGTATCCACCAGCACATCCCAGAACACGGTTGCATCCAGCACGATGTCCATCGTTCCATCGGTGATGCCCTCGGCGGCTTGCTTCTTGAGCACTTCCTGTGTGATTGTGTCGAGTTCGCTGCGCTGATACGCCCGCATCAACTCCCATCCGCCCGCGCGGGCTTCGCGGGGACTGCTGCGCGAGTCCATCAGCCGCTTCTGCTGGTGAAATGCCGTGACAGCGTAGTTCTGGTACAGACTGTGAAAGATCTGCTTCAACTTCACATCGCGGGAAGAAACGAAATCCACCTCATGACGATGAATGAAGAGATTCGCCACGGCGTAGGGAATTTGTGCGATGCTGAGAGGGAAGGCGGTGATGTCGCGGAGCTGCGCCACTTTTTCCTCGAGACCGATCTCGAACGGATCGATCTCGACCGGGGCGCTCCACGCGGACTCGACATCCTCGGCGCGGCCTTCCTCGTGAAAGGGCAGGGCTTCGAGCGAGGCCGCGACTCCCGCCAGTTCCAGGGCGCGCCGCGCCTCGCGCTTCACCTCGGGTTCCTCGCGCAGGGAGAAGCAAACAGTGGCCCAACCGCCGTCGCGGTACACTGTCAGCGCGATGCCGGCATCTTCATTGTCGGTGATGGAAAAAACCTCGTCCTTGCGCACCTGCACTGTTTGCACGCGGTGACGCAACGCACGCGCATCGGCGTATTGAGCGCCGGCCGACATGGCCGCGTCCACAACGTCCTCGAGCAACTCGGACGTGTGCATCCGCTCATTCAACTGCGGTCCGGCGGTAGCGTGCCGACGCAGGAGCGGCGCGGCCGCCGCAGTGGCTCCGGTGAGTTTGAGAAAGCTTCGTCGTTCCATGAACATCCTGAATGTCACTTCGCACACAAACTATTAATGTACACCACATGCATGTCCGATGAAAGGCGACCCGGACTACCTCGCCGCTGAAGCGTGCCGGTGCCGAATCACGCGGTGGACACTTGAAGCGATTGCGCCAAGTCATGCCGGGGCAAGGAATTCCGGCGCTTGCCGCGCCCGGCTTCACCTTGACTTTCACGCGATGCGCCCCTAACTTAAGGTTTGTTTTGAACGCACTATCATTTTTCATCATCGCAAGAGACTATGGGTTCCACGACAGATTTCCGCAACGGTTTGATTCTTCGTTTCAATGGCGATCTCCATGTGATCGTGGAGTGGCGTCATCACAAACCCGGCAAGGGCGGCGCCATGGTGCTCACCAAGCTGCGCAACATGCGCACCGGTTCGAGCTTCGAGCAGCGCTTCCGTCCGGGCGAATCCGTGGATGTCGTGCGTGTGGAACGCCGCAAATTCCAGTTCCTCTATCCCGAAGGCGATTATCTCTGTTTCATGGATCAGGAGAACTACGATCAGATTCATGTCGATGCGAAAACCTTCGGGGATTCCGTACGCTTTCTGAAAGAAGGCGAAGTGTGTGAAATTCTCATGGATGGCGACACAGCCATTTCGGGAGAATTGCCCATCACCGTCGAACTCGAAGTCACCGAAACCGAACCCGGATTGCGTGGCGATACCGCGCAGGGCGGCAGCAAGAAGGCGACGGTGGAGACCGGCGCCGTGGTGAACGTGCCCCTGTTCATCGAGCAGGGTGAAGTGCTTAAAATCGACACCCGCTCGGGCGAGTATCTCGAGCGCGTGAAGTAAGTCCGCGACATCCTTTCACACGGAGGCACAATGGACCTGCAATACATTCGGAAACTGGTGAACATCGTCAACGATTCGCAGATCACGGAAATCGAGATCGAGGAAGAAGGCAAGCGCCTCCGCATTTCCCGCACCTTGCCGCAGGCCGTGGTGGCCATGCCGCCCACGCCCATCCCCATGGCAACGGCACCCGCCGTGCCCATGCCCGCGCCGCCCGCGGATGCTCCCGCAACGCCGGCACCGGCCGCCGCAAACAATTACCACGAAGTGCGCTCGCCCATCGTCGGCACCTTTTACCGCGCGTCATCACCCGATGCCGAGCCCTTTGTGCAAGTGGGACAGACGGTGAGCGCGGGACAAACCCTGTGCATCATCGAAGCGATGAAAATTCTCAACGAGATCGAATGCGACCGCGGCGGACGCGTTGTGAAAATCCTCGTCGAGAACGCGCAGCCGGTGGAATACAACCAGCCGCTCTTTCTTATCGATCCTTCCTGACGGGGCGAGGTAGCGTGTGATTTCCAAGATACTGATCGCCAATCGCGGCGAGATCGCCCTGCGCATCATCCGCACATGCAAGGTCATGGGCATTCCCACTGTCGCGGTGTATTCCACGGCCGACGAGAATTCGCTGCATGTGCGCTTCGCCGATGAGGCCGTGTGCATCGGACCGCCACCGGGCCGCGAGAGCTATCTGAACATTCCCCGCATCATGGCCGCGGCGCAAATCACCGGCGCCGATGCCATCCACCCCGGCTACGGTTTTCTTGCCGAGCATGCCGGTTTCTCCGATATCATCCATGACAGCGGCCTGACCTTCATTGGCCCCACCGCCACCATGATTCACCTCATGGGCAACAAGTCCCTTGCCAAAGACACTGTGCAGGCCGCGAATGTGCCCACCGTGCCCGGCAGCGACGGTGTGGTGGAGAGCGTGGACCAGGCTCTTGAGCTGTTGAAAAACATGGATCTCCCCGTCATGATCAAGGCCTCGGCGGGTGGCGGTGGCAAGGGCATGCGCATTGTGCGGCAGCGCGATGAATTCGAACGGCAGTTCCAGATGGCGCGCGCCGAAGCCGAATCGGCCTTCGGCAATGGAGATGTGTACATCGAACAGTACATCGAGCGTCCCCGCCACGTGGAATTGCAGGTGTTCGGCGACAAGCACGGCAATGTCTACCACCTCGGCGAGCGCGACTGTTCGGTGCAGCGCCGCCATCAAAAATTGATCGAGGAATCGCCCTCTCCGGCGGTATCGCCCGAACTGCGCGCACGCATGGGTGAAGCCGCGGTGAATGCCGCGAAAAGCATTCACTACGAAGGTGCCGGTACGGTGGAATTCCTGCTCGATGCGAGCGGAAAATTCTACTTCATGGAAATGAACACGCGCATACAGGTCGAACACCCTGTCACCGAAGAGGTCACGGGCATCGATCTGATACGCGAGCAGATACGCGCGGCGGCTGGCGAGAAACTCGATCCCAACTCCTTCAGCGGACAGAAGGGTCATGCCATCGAATGCCGCATCAATGCCGAGGATCCCGATCATGACTTCCGTCCTTCGCCCGGCGTGATTCAAACCTGGCATCAGCCGAGCGGCTTCGGCGTGCGCGTCGATTCGCACGTCTATCAGGGCTATACCATTCCGCCGTACTACGACTCCATGATCGGAAAGCTCATCGTGCACGGCAACGACCGCGCCGAGGCCATCGATCGCATGGCGCAGGCGCTCGAGGAGTTCGTGATCGAAGGCGTGAAAACCACCATTCCTTTCCATCAGAAAGTGATGCAGCATCCGGCGTTTCGCGAAGGCGATATCGATACGCACTTCCTCGAACGCATGGATGAACGTTGATTTCCCATAGACAACACCAGCAGGAGCAGCCATGCAGTTCCCCGAAAATCTCAAGTACACCGAATCCCACGAGTGGGTGAAAATCGAAGGCGATATCGCCATTGTTGGCATCACCGAGTACGCCGCTGGTGAACTCGGCGATGTGGTTTTCGTCGACATTCCCGAAGCGCGCGCCGTTGCGTCGGGCGAAACCTTTGGTTCCATCGAAGCGGTGAAAACCGTGTCCGATCTCATCGCCCCGATGGGCGGTACCATTACCGAAATCAACGCCTCCCTCGAAGGCAGCCCCGAAGTTGTCAACAGCGATCCTTACGGCGCCGGTTGGATGGTGAAAATGACCATCGACAGCATGGACGAAGTGAACGCCCTGCTGGACGTCGAGAAATACAAAGCCCTCATCGGCAAGTAAACGCCATGTTCGAAACTGTGACCGGCAGACCCGCTCCACGGGGTCGCCGGTCATCGCTTTTCCACCACTAACAGCACCGCCATGCGCCACTCAGAATGGATTTGCATCGTTGATTTCGGATCCCAGTACACGCAATTGATCGCGCGCCGTGTGCGCGAAATCGGTGTGTACTGCGAAATCCATCCCTACAACACCGCCCTCGATCACATCCGGCAGTTCCCGCCACGAGGGATCATTCTCTCCGGCGGACCCAGCAGTGTGTACGAGGAGGGTGCGCCACGCATTTCGGGCGACGTATTCGACCTGGGCATTCCCGTGCTCGGCATTTGTTACGGACTGCAGCTCATGGCCATGCATGGCAACGGAGCCGTGGATCCCGCGGCGAAACGCGAGTTCGGAAAGGCCCGGCTGCATGTCGCCACCGAGGATGCGCTGTTTCGTGAGGTCGCCGACAGCTCGGTGGTGTGGATGAGCCACGGCGATTCGCTCACGCGACTGCCCGATGGTTTCGAAATCGTGGCCTACACCGACAACGCGCCGATCTGTGCCATTCGCAATCCGCATCTGCGGCAGTACGGGGTGCAATTCCATCCCGAAGTGGTGCATAGCGAGGAAGGCACGCGCATACTTTCGAACTTCGTGTACGACATTTGCGAGGCGCAGGGAGGGTGGAATCCCCGCAGCTTTATCGACCTCGCCATCGATGACATTCGCGAGACTGTGCGGGAGGGACGCGTGATCTGCGCGCTCAGCGGGGGAGTGGATTCAGCCGTGGCGGCGGTGTTGCTGCATCGCGCCCTGGGCGACCGCTTGCAGTGCATTCACATCGACAACGGCGTGATGCGCAAGGACGAAAGCCGGCAGGTGGTGGAAACGTTCCGCGATGTGTTTCACATCCCGCTGAAATTTGTGGATGCCTCGGCGCTCTTCCTCGGGAAACTGCGGGGCGTTACCGATCCTGAACAGAAGCGCAAGATTATCGGCGTGACCTTTATCGAGGTGTTCGAGCAAGAGGCGAAGGAATTCAGTGACGCGGCCTTTCTTGCCCAAGGCACACTGTATCCCGATGTAATCGAGTCGGTGAGTTTCAAGGGACCATCCGCGACCATCAAATCGCATCACAACGTGGGCGGCCTGCCCGAGCGCATGCATCTGAAGCTCATCGAGCCGTTCCGTGAATTGTTCAAGGACGAAGTGCGTCGCGTCGGCCGCGAGCTGGGCATGCCGCCGCATATTCTCGATCGCCATCCCTTCCCCGGCCCCGGTCTCGCCATACGCGTACTCGGTGAAGTGGAGGAGGAAAAGCTCGAGTTGCTGCGTGAAGTGGACGAGATTTACATCAACGAAATCCGCGCCGCCGGCGAGTACGACAATATCTGGCAGGCCTTCGCTGTGCTCCTCCCCGTGCGATCGGTGGGAGTGATGGGCGATGCCCGCACCTACGAAAGCACGGTGGCGCTGCGGGCCGTGACCTCGCTGGACGGTATGACGGCGGATTGGGCGCGCGTTCCCTACGAGGTACTCGAGCGCATTTCCAACCGCATCATCAACGAGGTGCGCGGTGTGAATCGCGTGGTGTACGACATCAGTTCCAAGCCGCCATCGACTATCGAGTGGGAGTGAAACGGTGAACGAGCATCGCCAGCGTCAGTTGCTCGACGAGGCGCGCTACTACATGGACCACGCCATGTGGTTGCACGCGGCGCAGATGTATCAGCGGCTGATCGATCAGTTTCCGGAGGATGTGCGCTACCGCCTCGATCTCTCGGTGGTGTACACGCGCATGGGAAATCTCGACGCCGCCGAGAAGGTGTTGCTCAAAGCCCTGAATATCGATCCCGGCAATGTGGATGTGCTGCATGCGCTGGGTCTGGCCTGCCACGAACACGGCGATGACAAGCGGGCAATGTTCTATTTGCAAAAAATCGCCGCGTATCCCACCGCCAAGGTACAGTATTCGCTCGGTGTGGTGTACTGGCGTCTCGAGCAATACCGCAACGCTCAGCGGCATCTTCGCCGCGCGTCCGAACTCGATCCCGCCGATGTGCATATCGCCATTGCGCTCGCCGAAACGCAGTTGCAACTGGGCGATTTCGACGATGCCGTGCAGACGCTTCGCCCGCTCATGAGCGGCGCGCCACGTGAACCGATGCTCTTCTTGCTGCATGCGCGCGCCAGCATGCGGCTCGGCGCATGGACGCAGGCACTGTTCTCGCTCGAACATCTCCTCGGCATCGACCCCGAGCACCGCCAGGCCCGGTACATGCGCGGGATCACGCAGATCGAGTTGCATCAGTACGACGAGGCCGAGCGCACCTTCAAGGAGGTGCTTTCGCGCGACGAAGGGGATGTTGTCGCGCTCATGCATCTCGGCAACCTCGCGCTGCTGCGTTCCAACCGCGGCAAGGCCGCCGACTACTACCGAAGGATACTGACCATGGATCCCGAGCATGTGGAAGCGCTCGAGAAGATGCAGTATCTTTCGCCCGATGGTAAATTCACGTCATAGCGTTTTCTTCGTCGTTCTGCTTCTCTGCCTGGCGCGAGACCTCACGGGCCAGACCGTGCTATCCGAGGATCCCGTCGTGGAGAAACGCTTTCGCTACGCATTGGATCTCTTCGAACATGGTGTCTGCGAGCAGGCGTCGACACGTTTCGCCGAATTGGCCTACAGCCAGGGCGTGCATCATCGCGCGAGCGCGGCGGCGTATATGGCCGCGAGAGCGGCGCTGTGCAGCAATGAAACGCAACGCGCGCTGGCGCTGGTGGATTCGCTGTACGAGCGTTTTCCGTCGAGCAGCTATCTGGCCGAAGCCGCCCTGGTGGCTGCGCGTGCGGCGGCCATGCAATCCGACACGGTTCGAACGGCGCTGTGGCTGCTTCGTGCCTGCGCGCTGTGCGATACCTTGTGCGTTGTTGCCTCCGAAGAGCTGCACTCCTGCTGCGCCGACATGTCCCGCATGAGCCGCGAACGGGTGCTGCTGCAGGCCCTGGCACTGCACATTCCCATGGAACAGCTTCGCGAGCAGGGCATTCTTCCCTCGTCCAACGAGCGACCCATGCCGCCACGTGCCTACACGCTCGCGGTGTTGCTTCCGCTGCAATCCACCGATGCGCGCGTCCGCGATGTGGCCGAAGATATGCTCAACGGCATGCGCGCCGCCGTGGCCCTGCGCGACGAAGCCGCCTCCGAGGTGTCGCTGCTGGTGCGGGACAATGGAGACCGCGCGGCGGTGCGGGAATTTCTCGATCGCGTAGCGGCGGACAGCACGCACGTCGCGGTGCTTGGCGGGGCGTTCAGCGACGATGCCCGCCTGGTGGCGGAGGAAACGGTGGGAAGAGGAGTGCCATGTCTTATACCTGCCGCAACCGACACCGGGCTCTGCGGCATCGGCGAGCACGTGTTTCAACTCAATCCGCCGTTGCTGCAACGCGCCGTCCTCCTGGCCGATTACGCGCGGCTGGAACTCGACGAGCAGGACGTGTTGATTGTCGCACGCAACGCGCGCGCTCCGCGCCTGATGGCCGAGGCCTTTCGCGAGCGGTGGCTGGAGCAGCGTGGACGGGCGAGCCTGTTGTTGTGGCAGGATTCGCTGGCACTGCGCCGTGGCTTGCGTCAGTTGCTTGAGGGAAAAGGGGAGCATGGTTCAAAAATCCGTCTCCTCGTTGCGCCAGCCTTTTCGGAGGACGATATTGCCTTGTTGCTCGACGCGGCG
The DNA here is from genome assembly GCA_035362335.1 of Bacteroidota bacterium. Classification (GTDB taxonomy): domain Bacteria; phylum Bacteroidota; class Ignavibacteria; order SZUA-365; family SZUA-365; genus JAOSJT01. Next base: position 16,615 of record DAOSDL010000026.1, on the reverse strand, counting down.
GACGCGGAAATGCAGCAGCCGTTCATACTGGGTTGTGGAGACTGGCATCATCCAGCCCTGTTGCTGCGTTACCCGCAATGCACCGTGTTGTTCGAGAGCGATATGCCCGGTGATGCCGATATTGCGCTTTGGGAGGATGCGCGCATGGCCTTCAGCCGGTACTCGGCACGTCCCTTCAGCCGTCACGCCATGTTCGGATTCGATGCTTGCCGCCTTGCGATGCGCGCGGCCGATCGCTGCGGGGCCGAACGCGGCGGCATGCGTCAGGCGCTGACCGATGTGTACGAGGGCATGCGGGCCGCGGTGAATTTCACTCTCGATCGCAGTAACAGAGCGCTGTCGCTGTTTCGCGCCGAGCACGGGACCATTCGACGCATCGAAAGCTTTCACGCGAAATAACCGGGGCCGAGCGCCTCGCTTCACCATCACTTCATGTCATTCAGGGAGAATGCATCATGTCCAGCAACGACTCTCCGGAGCTCCGCAAACCCATCCCCATCAAACAATGGCCCGCCGATGACCGCCCGCGCGAGAAACTGCTGCGCGCCGGAGCCGAAGCACTCAGCGATGCGGAATTGCTTGCGCTGATGATCAATACCGGTGCGGGCGGTAGAAACGCCCTCGATATCGCGCGAGACATGCTCTGCACCTACGCTTCGCTGCGCAACCTGGCACGGCGGCCGCTCAACGAACTGCAATCTCTGCACGGCATCGGGCAGGCCCGCGCCGTGGTTATACATGCCGCTTTCGAGCTCGGTAGGCGCTACGCTTCGGGAGCGGACGACGACAGGGAAAGCATTTCTTCGCCCGAGGATGTCGCCCGCATCTACATTCCCCGTATGCGCGACTTGCAGCACGAGCGTTTCCTTGTGCTGCTACTGAGCAATGCGGGGAAAATTATCCGAGAACATGTGGTGTCCGAGGGCATTGTCAATGCGAGCCTGGTGCATCCCCGCGAAGTGTTTCGCGCCGCGGTCACAGAACTGGCGAGTTCCATCATCCTCATGCACAATCATCCGAGCGGTGTGCGCGAGGCCAGCCGCGAGGATCATGGCATCACACGGCAATTGGTGGAGGCGGGAAAGATGATGGACATCCCCGTACAGGACCACATCATCATTTGCGGGAATTCGTACGTGAGCTTTGCGGAAAATGGCTGGCTGCCGGAGTGAACGACTGCAGTCGTCGAATGTGTCGACGCGCGGGCTGTGGAATGCCGCAGGAACGCGCTATGATCAGCCGCGTCGGCGCTTCCACCGCTCGCGCAAGCGCTCGCCGAGCTGTTGCTCGCGTCCCTCCTGCGTGGGATTGTAGTAAATACGGTCCTTGAGTTCAGCGGGAAGATAGTCCTGCTCGACGAAATGCCCGGGGTAGTCGTGGCTGTACTTGTACCCCTTGCCGTAGCCCTGCGACTTCATCAGCGACGTGGGAGCGTTGCGCAAATGCAACGGCACCGCGTACGGCGGCAGGGTGCGGACATCGTTGATGGCCGCGTCTATGGCGAGATAGGCGGCATTGCTCTTCTGCGCGCTGGCGAGGTAGGTGGTTGTCTGCGCCAATACGATGCGCGCCTCCGGCATGCCGATGGCATGCACGGACTGAAAGCAGGCATGGGCCAGCAACAGGGCGTTGGGATCGGCATTGCCCACGTCTTCCGAGGCCAGCACTATCAGGCGTCGCGCCACGAACAGCGGATCTTCGCCGCCTTCCAGCATGCGCGCCATCCAATATAGCGCCGCGTCGGGGTCGCTGCCGCGCACGGATTTGATGAAAGCCGAGATGATGTTGTAATGCTCTTCACCGCCTTTGTCGTATTTGGCAAAGGCGCGCTGGAAGGCCTCCTCGAGCACATCTTGCGAAATGTGTACCGTGCCGTCCTTCTCGGCCAGCAGGCAGCACATTTCCAATCCATTCAACATGCCGCGGGCGTCGCCACCGCTGTAGGCGATGAGCATGTCCACATCATCGAAGGAAACGTCGAGTCCCTGCAAAAAGGAATCGTTTGCCAGCGCCCGGTCGAGTATGCCGCGCAAATCCTCCATGCTCAGCGGCTGCAGCACGAAGGTGCGCGCACGCGAACGCAGTGGCGGGATGATCTCGAAGGAGGGATTCTCGGTGGTGGCTCCAATCAGGATGATGTCGCCCTGCTCAACTGCTTGCAATAACGCATCTTGCTGCGCTTTGTTGAAGCGATGGATCTCGTCGATGAACAGAATGGTCTGTAGTTGTTCCAGCTCCCAGCGCCTCTTCCGCGCCTGCTCGATAATGCCGCGTACATCCTTGACGCCGGCGGAAACGGCGGACAATTGTTCAAAATGGGCATCGACGGCGGAACTGAGAAGACGGGCGAGGGAGGTTTTGCCGCTGCCCGGCGGCCCCCAGAGAATCATGCTGAACGGCGCATGGCGCTCCAGCATTTGACGGAGCGGTTTGCCCGGGCCGACGAGATGCTGTTGACCCACATACTCGTCGATGCTTCCGGGACGCATGCGTTCGGCGAGCGGAACGTTCGGAAGCACGGGCGGCATGTCAGCGGGTGTCCGGTTGGGGAGTATCCTTCGGCGCGGTTTGCAGGCGGCGCAGCGAATCGAGGCGGCGGAGGGAATCATTGGCGAGGAGACTGTTCCTCGCTTTGAGTTCCTCGGCTTCGTCCAGCATGATGCCGCGCGTGCGCGGGGTCAGGTCCAGCGATTCTTCGGACACCGCTTCCTTTTTCGCAGGATTCGGCCGCGCCGCGGGAGGGGCGGGTTTGCGTGCCGCGTTGCGCTGCGAGGGCTTCTCCTGCGTCATAACCGGGGTTTCGGCCGGTGCGGCATCGTGCTCCGTTGCTTCGGGAGTGGTGGGCGGCTGCTCGATCTGTTCGATGGCCGGGCGTTCTTCAGGCAGCGCTTCGCGCGAAAGATCGTCGCGGAAATCGGTGCTCTGATACACGTACACCGACACGGCGAGCACCACGAGACTTCCCACGGCGCCGTAGGCGTACGCGGGAATGCGCACGCCCCAGATCACTGCGGGACGAAACAAGCGCTTCCACCAGGGCTCGGCGGCCAAGCTGCTTTCGGCCGCGATACGCTGGTTGAGATGGTATTCGAAGTCGAGGGGAGCGGAGACGCGGGGCAGCGCGCGAAGATCGCCGAGGAGCCGCGGATTGATGCGCTCCGGTTCCTCCGTCGAACGCGGGATATCGGCTGTGTCACTCATACTTCACACCGGAGCAATTATTCATACAAATCTTTTAATAGTTCCTGGAGCTGCGCCCGCCCGCGGTTGATACGGGATTTGACGGTGCCAATGGGCATCTCGATGATTTCCGCGATTTCCTCATAGCTGAGGTCCTGAACGTCGCGCAGAATCACGGCTTCGCGAAAGGCCTCGGGAAGCGTGGCGAGAGCCGCGTGAATGCGGTCGTAAATCAACGCACTGTTGGCGCTGCGGTCGGGGAGGGGATCCTCATCGTGCAGCGGCAACACGTAATCGTCGTCGTTCTCGCGCTCGATGACCAGTGGAATGTGCCCCTTGCGGTGGGCCTTGCGCAATTCGCTTTTCGCGAGATTGCCGGCGATGGTGTAGATCCAGGTGGAAAACCGCGCGATCGTCTTGTACAGCATCTTCTTCTTGTACACGCGGAGAAAGGTCTCTTGCAGAATATCCGCCGCGTCGTTGCTGTTCCCGACGAATCGGTAGATGTAGTTCATCAGCGGATCCTTGAAACGCCCGACCAGAATATCGTAGGCGGGTCGGACGTCGCGCTGGAACAGGAGCATCAATTCCTCATCGGACAACGTATCGAGGGTTGCACGATCCAGTTGATTTTCCTCGATCAGACGTTGTACCCGGAGCTCTAACGTTTGTTCCTGAATGGGTTCCATGAAAACGCCGATTGGTGTGGGATCACGCTTCCGTCAGTCGCGCCACGAGACGCATAATGGCGGTCTCCGGTGCGACGGGTTGCGATTTGATTGCGAGGTCGGCTTCGAGAATATATTCAAAACACCGATCAAAATACGATGAATCCGCGAATTTCCCCAGATGCGGCCGCAACGCCTCGAGCTGCCAGCCAAAGGCCAGGCCTATCGCCCTCGCCTCCTCGTCCGTGGCGCGTCCGCCCATGCCACTCACGCGCGCCTTCCAGACGATCAGCAACTGCCGGAACAGCAGGTTGAGCATGAGCACGGGCTCTTCGGTGCGCAGCAGTTGCGTGGCGATATCCATGGCGCGGCGACGGTCGCGCGCCGTCACGGCATTCACCAATTCGAACACGTTGTAGTCGCGCGAAGTCCCCAGATGTTCGTACACATCATCCGGCTGCACACTCTCGCGTCCGTGCATGGCGGAGATGATTTTTTCTATCTGCGACGACAGCGCCCGCGCCTGCGTGCCGATCAATGTGCAAAACAATGTACAGGCCTCGGGGGTGATGCGCAGGCCCGCTTCCTGAAATTCGCGTTCCACCCACTGCTGCGCCGCCGCGTCTTTCAGCGGCTTGAACTCCACCGCCGCCGCGGATCCGCCTTCCTGTTCCATGCGCTGAACGATCTGCGACACATCCTCGGACTTCTTGCTCGAGGGCTTCGCCGCTGCTTTCGCGCGGGATTTCGAAGAGGCCTTGATCTCTGTCGCGCACAACAGCAGCACGCAGTCGGGGTTGGGATTGCCCACATAGGCGCCGAGAGCGGGGGAGGTGGAGAGTTTCTCGGCTTCACGAACGACGACAACGCGTTTCTCGGCCATGAATGGAAAGGCGTTGGCCGACATCACCACGTCTTCGGCCTTGTGCTCGCTGCCGCGAAACGTGTGCAGATTGAAGGACGGATCGCCATCGCCAAGTGCCAGCGCGGTGATGGACTTCACCGCGCGCTCCATGAGAAACTCCTCCTCCCCGTGCAGAAGGTAGACGGGGAGGAGGGTTTTGCTCCGAAGCTGTCGTGCGAGATCGCGATCAGTCATGGTTGCGCCATTCCGCGCATTACTTCATCGTGACTTTCAGCATGGTCGCGGCGGTCTTGGGACGGTTGCCTTCGCCAACGGGAAGATTGGCGATGGCATCCACGGTCTCCATGCCCGACACCACGCGACCGAAGATGGTGTAATTCTTCGCGAGATCGTAGTCGCGGTGCATGATGAAGAACTGGCTGCCGTTGGTGTTGGGTCCGGCATTGGCCATGGCCACGGTGCCGCGCTTGTATCCGTCCTTGTAAATCTGCAGGTCGGTATTGATTTCATCGTCGAAGCGCTTGCCGTAAATGCTCTCGCCATTGTAGCCGGTGCCGGTCGGGTCGCCGCCTTGAATCATGAAGCCCTTGATCACACGGTGGAAAATCACACCGTTGTAATATCCACGCTTGGCGAGCTGCACGAAGTTTTCGACGGTTTTCGGGGCGGCGTCACGATAAAACTCTATCTCGATGGTGCCATGTTCGGTTTCGATAACTGCAATTTCCTTGTCCACGGATTTCTGCTCCTGTTGTTGTGGCGGTGTATGCTTGGGCGTTGCCTGCTCGTTCTGGGCCTGGCAGCCGGTGGTGGTGACGGTGAGAAAGGCGAGAAACGCGAGAAGTGAAACGATGGTGTTGCGCATGCTTCGCTCCTGAATGGTTGATGATCTATGGAATGACAATGTCCTGTGCGATGAGCACGATGAGCAATATGCCCAGCGCGATACGATAGACGATGAACACGGTGGTGCTGTGGTTGCGCAGGAAGCGCAGCAACACGGCGATGGAGGCGTATCCGACAATGCCCGCCACCACGGTCGCAACGGCGAGCTGCACGCCGAAATCCGTCAGCAGCGTGTCGCGCAAGGCGTACAGTTGATACAATCCGCTCAGCAACACCGCGGGGACGCTCAGCAAAAAGGAAAAGCGCGCGGCGTCTTCGCGGCGCAGATGCAGGAACAGCCCCATGGTGATGGTGCTGCCCGAACGCGACGAGCCCGGAACCAGCGCCACCGCCTGCGCTATGCCGATAAGCAGGCCGTCGCGCCAGCCGATGCGCGCCATGTCCCGGGAGCGCTTGCCCAGCCGTTCTGCCAGCGCCAGCAGCAACGCGAGCACAATCAAGCTGGCGGAAATCACGTACAGCGAACGAAACGTGCTTTCAATGGCATCCTTGAGCAGCAGCCCGGCGAGCACGATGGGAATGGTGCCGAGGATGATCCACCACGCCAGACGGCTTTGCTCCTCGACGAACGGGGCCTTGCGCACCAGGCCGCGCAAAAAGGCCCCGCTCAGTGCGAGAAGATCCTTGCGGAAATACACGAGCACCGCGATCATGGTGCCGATTTGCGTCACCGCGGTGAATGCCGCACCGGGATCGTCCCAACCGAACAGCGCCGGCACGATGCGCAAATGCGCCGTGCTGCTGATCGGTAGAAATTCCGTGGCGCCCTGCACTACGCCGAGCAGCATCGCCTGCAATACATCCATGTTCAGAACGCCCGCTCCCGCATGCTACAACTCCACGATGCTTCTGCTGTTGAGCGCATCGAGAATGCGGAACGTGCAGCGCGTCGTGGCCAGCATGCTGTCCAGCGATATCACCTCGGATGCTTTGTTCCGAATCGCATCCATGAACGCCACCACTTCGTTGTGGTGACCCTTATCACCGGTGCCGCGCTTGCGCTCCTGCTTGCCGCCGCGAGCGAGTGTGAGCTGCTGAAAATTGTCCATGATGGCTGTGGCATTGCCGCCAGACATCACAATGCGCTCCTTGGGCACGGAGGAATCGCCGTTGGCCACATACGTGATCACGCCGAGCGAGCCATTGCTCATGCGCAAGGTGATGTTCACAGTGTCGTAATTCGTCACGGCTTCGCTGTCCGAGGCAATGCACTCGGCGCTCACACGCACCGGCGTCGCATCGGTGAGGAATTGTATGGTGTCGATGAAATGGCACACCTCGCCCACAATGCGTCCGCCGCCCTCCACAGGATGCTGTGTCCAATGGTCCTTGGGGAGGAAGCCCGCATTCACGTAATAATGCACGATCACGGGTTCGCGCGTCGATGCGAAAAAGCTGCGCATGTCCCGCACCAGCGGAGCGAAGCGGCGGTTGAAGCCCACCATCAGCAACAATTTGCCCGCAAGCTCGGGATGCGAGCGGAGGATGTCCTCGATCGGCCGCAGTTCTTCCTCATTCAGTGCCAGCGGCTTTTCCACGAATACATGCTTGCCGCGCCGCAATGCCTCGAAGGTGTAGGGCGCGTGATCGCCATGTCGCGTTGCAATGAACACCGTGCCGATCTGCGCGTCGTCCAGCACGTCGAAAATGCTGGTGGTGGATTTTTTGAAACCGAACTTGTTCCGCATGTCGTTGCCGGTCAGGCCGCTGCGGTTGCACACGGTGTCCAGCGTGACATCGGACATGTCCTTGAGATGCGGCAGCAAAAATCCGGAGGCGAAACTGCCCGCGCCGATGAAGCCCACGGTAAGCGAACTGCGTACGGGCGATATCACCGGCGGTGCGATGGTCGCGGACTGCGAGAGCGCCGCAATATCGTCGGACGATGGATCGTCGTACTGCAGGACAATGCCCACGTACGGCTCGGTTTTCTCACCTTCGATCAGCGCGTAGGCGTCCAATGCGCGGTCGATGGGGAAGCGGTGCGTGGTGAGTATGTCCGTATCCACGCGGCCGCCTTGCAGCAATTTGAGAAAGGCCTGCATGTTGCGATTTTCCGTCCAGCGCACGTAGCTGATCGGGTAATCCAGACCTTCCACCTCGTAATCCTTGTCGTAGCGGCCCGGGCCGTAGGAGCGGGAAATGCGGATGTCGATTTCCTTCATGTAATACGGACCGCGCGGAATGTCCATCGGTGCGGCGCCCACCACCACCACCCGGCCGCGCTCGCGAGTGATGCGACCGGCGAGTTCGATGGGATCGTTGCTGCTCGTGCCGGCGGTGATAATCACCGCGTCGGCGCCATGTCCGCCCGACAGCGAGGTCACCACCGACTCCACCGGATCGTTGTGACGATGCAATGCCACGTCCGCACCGGAGCGCCGTGCAAGCTCTATGGCGTTGCCGTCGAGATCAACCCCGGCAACCACACAGCCATTGGCTTTGAGAAACTGCACGGTGAGCTGCCCGAGCAATCCCAAACCGATCACCACCACGCATTCACCCAGGGTGGGATCCGTCTGCCGCACTCCTTGCAGCGCGATGGCGGCAATGGTGGCATAGGCGGCGGATTCCATCGACACGCCGTCGGGGATTTTCGCAACGAGGTTGCGCGGCACGGCGATGATGTCGCTGTGCACGGCGTACTCCGCGCCGGCGCAGGCCACTTTATCGCCGATGGCGATGTCCTGCACACCCTCTTCCACGGCCAGCACCACACCGGCGGTGCTGTAGCCCAGCGCAGCCGAGGAATCGAGCTTGCTCATGATGCGCTTGTAGGTCTTGGCCACGCCGTTGCGGCGCATCTCATCGACGACCTTGCGCACTTCATCGGGCTGACTTTTCGCGCGCTGCAACAGCGAGGATTTCCGCGAATCGACGGAGGTTTTCTCCGTGCCCGCGCTGATCACAGAAAAGTAGTTTTTGACCAATATCATGCCCCGTCCGATGGCCGGCGGCGGCACGTCCGCGATATTCATCGCGCCTGATTTGATATGTTGTGCAATCTGTTTCATCTCAAAAATTACGCGATTCGGCACGTTTTTCCTATGCATTCGCGGTGGAAATGGAAGGAGAAGGAGGCGGGACAAACGGCAAGCGCCACCGCTGGGTGGCGCGCCATATCAGGGATGTGCCCATCGGGCAGCCCGCACGGAAGTATCGAATGCGCTTGCGCGGGCTAGCGTCCCTGGCCGCCTTTGCGCGAACGCAGGATGAAACGCTTGACCTCTTTCGCGAAGCGGTCTTCGAACAGGACGAGACGGGCAATTTGCTTCATGCTCAGAATATCGGACAAGGACAGCGCATAATCGCGTTTCATGGCGATCATTTCCGTGGCCACATCGTGCAGGCGCTGTACGTGTTCGCGCACCGCTTCGTCCGAAATGCCGGGCAGCTTGTCCTCAAGCGATTTGAGCACACTCTGTCGCTTGTCCATCAGCGCGCGTTCGCGTTCGCGAAAATCCTTCTCGCGGGCGAACAGCCGCACGGCTTGCTCCTCGCTCAGATCCAGTGCCTCGATGAGCTTGATGCGGCGCAAATCCTCGAGACGGCGGCGGCCAACCTCATCCTCGGGCGCATCCTGCGCCAGCAAGGGCGAGGCGCAAAGCGCGGCAAACAGGAGCGTTAGCGTCAGAAGTAGAGTGTGTCGTAGCATGGCGACCTCGTATCAGAATCGTTGGGAATCGAAAGCGTTCAACAATGTGGCGGCATCCTCCGCATCCAGCGCCTCGATCAAGTCCTGTGATGCGACGTATTCGAGACCGGCCGCGAGCAATTCCTGCTCATCGAGATGCTCGAGAAGCATGTCGTCGATCAGTGCGGCTGATTCCTCATCGAATGCGGCGCCATCAGTGAGCGCGGGCAGAGACAGCAGCGTGCTGCCGGAATCAAATATCGTGATGTCTTCGGAGGTGTTCAATGCGATGTCTGCGCCATCCTCCGCGGTGAGCGTGTGTTCGATCGCGGCGTACAGATCGTCGTCCTGTGTGTGCTCGCGCGGCAGCAGCAGCAGCGTGCCCAGTAGCAGCACCGCAGCGGCCGCGCCGGCGATGGCGAGGCGCGTCCCACTCCACCACGGACGCCGGCCTGTGGCGAGCGTATCGATGCGTTCGTTGAGCGTGACGCCGAAAGCGGGCCACTGTGGATCTTCGAGGTGGAGCGTCGCGGACTCGCGTGGCATATTGGCGACCAGCGCGCGGAATCGCTGAGCTTCGGCAGCGCAGGCGGCACAGGAGCGCAGATGTTCCTCCACGCGGGCATGATCCGACGGATGGTCCATGCCTGTGGCATGGTCGGGGAGCAGGGGACGGATATCACGACAGCGCATGGCGCACCTTTTCTTCGATTTTTTTCATTGCGTGATGGTAATTGGCTTTTAATCCGCCCACAGAGGTGCCGAGCATGCCGGCGATGTCCTCGTAGGGGAGTTCCTCGTAGTAGCGCAGCACAAACACCGCGCGTTGTTTGGCAGGGAGTGCGGCGATGGCGCGTTCGATGCTTCGGCGGATTTCCTCGCGTTCGAGTCCTTCGTGAATTCCCGGCGCATGATCCACATACTCGCCGTCCTCGCGATCGAAGCGGAAGAAGCGCCGGACGCGGCCGCTTTTCACATGGTTGATGCTCAGGTTCACCGCGATGCGATACAGCCAGGTGAAGATTTTCGAACCGCCGCGGAAGCCGTCGAGACCCTGATAGGCGCGGACGAACACATCCTGCGTGATATCCATCGCATCGTCGGGATCCTGCACAATGCGACGCACCACGCGGTACACGCGTTGTTGATTGCCGCGGACCAGCTCGTTGAAAGCCCTGCGGTCGCCGTGGCGACATGCTTCGATTATGCGTTCATCATCGCTCTGCGTCATCTGTTCGCTAACGTAGTGAATATCGGCATCGGAACCGAGGGAAAGCGCTATGACATTGCCCGTATCGCTCATGGTGCATCCGTGTCGCGCGCTCTTCTGTCTATCACATCGATGCATTCGTGGTCAAACAGGCGCGCATGAAGATTTGGACAGCGTGGGACGGCGCGGGTTTAACCATGTAGGCACGGAGAAATCTCGTGCTTCGCTGGCGCGAAGTACCCAGAGGGCTTCGCCACACCGAGGGCCCGGAGAATTCGCGGCTTTGCGTCTCTGCGCCCTTGCGTTGACTCGAATGCGGCGGGGCGCATGCCTCAAGCGGAGTGCGCCCTCAACCATTCCTCTGCGCTCTCTGCGCTCTCCGCGCTCTCTTCGAATGTATCACGTACACGGCGGGGCGCACGGATCGAGCGAGAAGCAACCTCAAACATTCCTCCGCGCTCTCTGCGCTCTCCGCGCTCTCTTCGAATGTATCACGTACTCAGTCGGCCCGCAGATAATGTATTGCCCGTGCGCGGCGTTTTTCCTATACTGCACGGTTGCATCCGTTCCACGCGCGCCGAATCGGCAGGGCAACAGCGCGCCGCATACCGCCGCGATGCGACGGATGCCCGCAGCAGTATCATTCATCGCGACCACGGGTATTTCCAGCATGAAACGTCTCCTCGTCACCTCCGCTCTCCCTTACGCCAACGGTTCCGTGCATTTCGGCCATCTCGCGGGTGCGTATCTGCCCGCGGATATGTTCGTCCGCTATCATCGCCTCAAGGGAACGGATGTGCTGTACATCTGCGGCTCTGACGAGCACGGGGTGAGCATTCTCATCTCCGCGCAGAAGGAAGGGGTGGAACCCACGGTGGTCATCGATCGCTACCACGAACTCAACGCGCGCGCCTTCGAGCGCTGCGGCATCAGCTTCGACAACTACTCGCGCACCTCGCTGCCGGTGCATCACGAAACGGCGCGCGAGTGGTTCGTGACCTTGCGCGACAAGGGCGTGTTGCGGCAGAGCAGCGCCATGCAACTTTTCGATCCGCAGGCGGGCATGTTCCTGCCCGATCGCTTCGTGATCGGCACCTGTCCGCATTGCGGTTTCGACCGCGCCTATGGCGATCAATGCGAGAATTGCAGCAAATACTACGATCAGACCGAATTACTGCAACCGCGAAGTCTGCTCAGCGATGCCACACCCGTGGTGCGCGAGGCGGTGCACTGGAATTTTCCGCTGGGCGATTTCCAGCAGCAGCTCGAGCAGTATGTGGAATCGCATGCCGGCGACTGGAAAGACAATGTGCTGCAGCAGGTGCGCAGTTGGCTCACCGCTGGTTTGGGTGATCGTCCCATCACGCGCGACCTGAGCTGGGGCGTGCCCGTTCCGGGCGAGGAAGGGCAGGGCAAGGTGATTTACGTATGGTTCGATGCGGTGCTGGGCTACATCTCCAGCACCAAGGAGTGGGCCATGCGCAAGGGAGCGCCCGACGCCTGGAAAGACTACTGGCACAGCGAGGACACGCGCTACGTGGCCTTCATCGGCAAGGACAACATCGTGTTCCATTGCCTGATGTTCCCGGCGATGATCATGGCGCGCGGTGGCGTGGTGCTGCCGGACAACGTCCCCGCCAATGAGTTCCTGAATCTCGAAGGGAAGAAATTTTCCAAGAGTCAGAACTGGTCCATCGAACTCAACGAATTTCTCGACAGCTACCCCGCCGATCCCTTGCGCTACACGCTGACGATGAACATGCCCGAGTCGCGCGACAGTGATTTTTACTGGAAGGATTTCCAGGCGCGCAACAACAACGAGTTGGCCGACATCCTCGGCAATTTCGTCAACCGCTCGCTGCATTTTCTCGACAAGCATTTCAGCAATCGCGTGCCGGCGGCAGGTACGCTTGATGCGGATGATGCGGCCTTTCTCGCGGAAATCGACACCGCCGCCGAGAGCATCGCATCGTGCTATGAACGCTTCCGCTTCCGCGACGCGGCCACCGCGACCATGAATCTCGCACGCGCGGCGAACAAATACTTCAACGACCGCGAGCCGTGGAAGACTGTGAAAAGCGATCCCGCGCGCTGCGCCACGACGCTGTACTGCTGCGCACAGGTGCTCTACGCCCTGCGCGTGTACCTCGAACCGCTGCTGCCTTTCAGCGCTGCGGCGCTGCACGACATGCTCAATCTTGCCGACTCGCTGCCCGTAACCTGGGAGGCGCCGAAGCACACGCGGCTTGCCGAAGGACATGCCTTCGGCGAAAAGCGCATTCTCTTCGAAAAAATCGACGACGCGCGCATCGAAACGGAAATCGCCAAGCTGCGCACCCTGCCGCGCGAGGAAACGCCGGAGCGCAGCTATCCCGAACTCAAGCCCCAAATCACCATCGACGATGTCGCCAAACTCGACCTGCGCCTCGGCACGGTGATCGAGGCCGTGGCCGTACCGAAATCCAGCAAGTTGCTGAAACTGCGCGTGGACATCGGTTCGGAGCAGCGACAGGTGGTGGCAGGCATTGCCGGCAGCTACAAGCCCGAGGAACTCGTGGGACGCACGGTGGTGCTGGTGGCGAATCTCAAACCCGCGAAACTCTTCGGCATCGAATCCCAGGGGATGATTCTCGCCGCCTCCAATGACAGTGCCGGACCGATTATCGTTGCGCCCATCACGCCGATGGATGCGGGAGCGATAGTGAAATGACGCGGCAACGCACGGCCATCGCCGCCACTCTGCCGTTGCTGTTCGCATTGCTGCTCGCCGCCTGCGATGAAGGGCTCGTGCCCGATCCCGTGGACGCGGAAATCGCGGGCTTCGAAGGCACCTTGCGTGTGGTGTCGGATTGGCCGCCGGCCGACAGTGTGCGCGACCTGCGCGTGATCGCCTTTCGCGAGTATCCGCCGAAGGACATTCTCTCCGAAGTGGTGGGGGGCACGGCGGTGTTTTCCGAGCCACTGGCGTACGACAGCAGCGCCCAGGCCTACCGCGTGCAGAACGCCCAGCTCACGGGCAGCTTCCGCTACATCGTCGCCGCCCAGCAGTATGGGGATAATCTCTTCCAGGACTGGCGCGTGGTGGGCGTGTACACGGTGGTGAACGATGTGACGCAGCCCGGCGCCATTGACCTGGGGAGTGGGCGCTTCGTGCGCGACGTGGATATACGCGTGGACTTCAGAAACCTGCCTCCACAGCCATTCTAGTCCTTTTCCGCCGGTATTTCCGGATGTTGCCCTCCGATGACAGTTGCTCGTCGGAGGGCATTTTTGTAGCTTGGATTACGGACATTTCTCATCCCCATCACCAACCGCGGCCGGCGTATGAAAGCAGTGATTATGGCTGGTGGATTCGGTACACGACTCCGCCCACTGACGTGCAACATTCCCAAGCCCATGGTGCCGATGGCGAATCGGCCCATGATGCTTCACATCGTTGATCTCCTCAAAGAGCATGGATTCAACGACATCATTTCACTGCTGTTTTACCATCCGCAAGTGATACGCAACTACTTCGGCGAAGGGAGTGATTTCGGCATTTCCATGCAATACATGCTTGCCGAAGCCGATTTCGGCACGGCGGGCAGTGTGCGCAATGCGCTGGAAAAAATCGGCGACGATCGCATTATCGTCATCAGCGGCGATGTGCTCACCGATTTCGATCTCACCGACGCTATCCGCTTTCACGAGGAGAAGGGCGCCGATGCCACCATCGTGCTGACGCGTGTGCCCAATCCGCTGCAATTCGGCGTGGTGATTGTCGACGACGAAGGCAACATAACACGCTTCCTCGAAAAGCCCTCCTGGGGCGAGGTGTTCAGCGACACCATCAACACCGGCATTTACATTCTGGAGAATCATGTCCTGCAAATGATTCCCTACAAGGACGAGTACGATTTCAGCAAGAACCTCTTCCCGCAGCTGATGCTCGGCGGCAAAAAGCTCTGTGGCTACATCGCCGAAGGCTACTGGCGCGACGTGGGAACGCTCGAGGAGTATCACGAGGCCTCGATGGATACGCTCGGCGAACGCGTGAAGGTGAATATCGAAGGGAACGCCGTTGCGCAGGCGCATATCGGCGAGGGGAGTGTCGTGCCCGACGACCGCGCGCAGTGGGGCGGCCATGTGATTGTGGGACGCAACTGCCACATCGCCAACAATGCTCGCATCATCAACAGCGTGATCGGCAACAACGTGCGGGTGATGGACGGCGCGGTGATACTCAATTCGGTGATCTGGGACGGCTGCGTGATCGAGCAATCGGTCAATATCTCGAATTCAGTGGTGGGCTACGAGAGCACCCTGCATGCGGGCGCGACTGTGTCGGACAATGTGTTCATCAGCGACCGCTGCAATATCGGGCAGGAAGCGACCTTGCTGTCGAATATCAAATTGTGGCCGGAAAAGGTGGTGCAGGACGGCGCCGTGCTGACCAAGAGTCTGGTGTGGGAGGATCGCTGGCTGCGCGAGCTGTTCACCGACGCGCGCATCACGGGATCGGCCAACATCGAGATCAATCCGGAATTCGGGGCGAAGATCGGAACCTCGCTGGGCGCGGTGCTTGGCGAGGGCGGCGCGGTGCTGGCCAGCCGCGATCCCGATAATGCCTCGCGCATGGTCAAGCGCGCCATCGCCTGCGGCCTGATGTCCGCCGGCGTGAATGTGCATGACATGCAGAGCACCTCCATCCCGATGCTGCGGCAGATTCTCCGCAGCGGCCGCTACACGGCGGGCTTCCATGTGCGGAAATCTCCCTTCGACAAGCGCTCGATGGACATCATTTTCTTCGATGCGGACGGACAGGACATGGCCTCGAAGCGCACGAAGGCCATCGAGCGGCAATTCTTCTCCGAGGATTTCCGCCGCGCGAACTACGACGGCATCGGATCGCTGTACTTTCCCGAGCGCACCACCGAGGCGTATCGCGAGCGCTTCCTTTCCACGCTGGATTTCGAACTCATCGCCACGAAGGGCTTCAACGTGGTGGTGGATTACAGTTACGGGATCACCTCCTCCATTTTCCCGAACATTCTCGCCAAGCTGGGCGCGCAGGTCATTTCGCTCAACGCGTACATCGATCGCACGCGACTGACACGGACGCGCGAGGAATTCTACGCCGCCTGCAACCATGTGTCGAGCATTGTGAAATCCCTGTCCTGCGAAATCGGCATACTCATCGACGCCGGTGGTGAAAAGATCTTCGTGTCCGATGAACACGGGCGCTTCGTGGAAGAGGAACGCCTGATGTCGCTGGTCACCAAGCTCTTTCTCGAAAGCCGCCGTGTGCAGGGCAGGCCGTTGAGTAAAATCGGCTGTCCCGTTGCCGCGAGCAGCGAAATGGACGCCGTGGCGCGCGAATACGGCGTGGAACTTGTGCGCACACCCAATACACACGGCGGCATGATGAACGCGGTGCTGAAAGACCCGAGCATCGAATTCATCGCCGGTACGCGTGGCGGTTTCATCTTCCCCGAGTTCCTCTTTGCCACCGACGCCATGTACAACATCGCCAAGATCCTCGAGATGATGGCAGTGACCGGCTGGCGCCTGGGCATGATCGACACCACGGTGCCGTTTTACTTCCGGCGCACGGTGGACATCTCTTGTCCCTGGCAGGCCAAGGGCCGCGTGATGCGTTACGCGATGTTCGATTCCGAGTCGCAGCGTCGTGAACTCATCGATGGCATCAAGGTGCATTACGACGATGGAGCATGGGTGCTGTTGCTGCCGAGCAAGGAATTCGAGCTCTTCCACGTCTTCGTCGAAGCGCACGAAGAGCAGCGCGCGGCGGAACTCGCACGCGAATTCGAGGAGAAAGTTGTACGCTGGCGAGATAATGACTAAATTGCGTGGTCTTATCGTGTAACCGATTATCAGCACACGGACATGAAAATTACCAGCATACTCACCGAAGACCTGATTCAAGTCAACATTCCCGGCGAAACGAAGGAAGACGTCATCAACGCCATCATCGATCTCGCTGCGAAGTCGCAGAAGATCAAGGACATCGAAAAAGTGCGCCAGGCCATATTCGAGCGCGAAAAAATCATGTCCACCGGCGTGGGAAAGGGCTTCGCCATTCCGCACGGCAAAACTGACGCCGTGACCGATATTGTCGCCGCCTTCGGCATCACCGAGAATCCCATCGACTA
>DAOSDL010000025.1:0-68615 GCA_035362335.1 Bacteroidota bacterium | reverse complement strand
CGGGGCGGGTGGAGATAGTTGTGAACACGGAGAACACAGAGGGCTTCGCCAACACAGAGAACACGGAGGGGTCGGCGGGTGTGGGCTATGAAAGGACGCGGGTAACGCTGCGTGTGTACGACATGCTGGGCCGCGAGCGGGCGCTGCTTTTCGACGGACCCCTCAACGCACGGAGCGTGCTGCTCACCATCACCCCCGCCACACTCGGTCTCGAGCCCGGCAGCTACATGCTGCGCCTGACCGGCGGCGAGGTGTTTGCGGTGCGTCGATTTAGTGTTGTGAGATGAGCGTAATCGAGTAATCCAGTGAAGAATGAGAGTAGTGAGGTGGTGAGAGTAAGGAGGGTGGCTTCGCGGGAACACAGAGTACCCGGAGGGCTTGGCGAACACAGGGCTTCGCCAGCCCAGAGAACTCAGAGCGCTTCGCGAACATACCCAGGGCTCGGAGGGTTCGCGGCTTTGCGTCGCTGCGCCCTTGCGTTGACTCGATTGCCGCGAGGCGCACGGATCGAGCGGGAAGCGCCCTCAACAATTCCTCTCCGCTCTCTCCGCTCTCTTTCATCTCTTCAAATGTATCCCGCACTCAGCTCGCTGGCATGATCTGAGCAGGATGCGACCTCAACCCATCCTCCGCGCCCTCGGCGCTCTCCGCGCTCTCCGCGCTCTCTTCAAATGTATCACGTACTCAGCCAGCCAGCAGGATTCGAGCGGGAAGCAGCCTTAACCGCTCCTCCTTACCCTCCCCACCTCACTACTCTCCTTCTTGACTGGATTTCGGCTCAGCTGATCGGCAAGCAAGTGCATTAATCTATCAGAGAAAATCCGGATATTGATTTAATGCGGGGGAGCGATCCACCGCTTTTTCGTGTTGCTATGAATGGTCGTTGTTTTCACAAAGGTGCTTCTCCCATGCTCCAGCGTTTGTTCTCGTTCTTTGCCCTTGCCGCACTCCTCTCCATGTTCACCATAACCGCTGCGGCGCAGGATGTCCGCGCAACGAAAGGAGGCAGTGTGAGCGGACGCATTCTCGACGAGCAAAGCGGTCGCCCCATCGATTACGCGAATGTGGTGTTGCATCACAAGGCGGACAGCAGCATGGCGCTGGGTACCATCTCCGATGCCCAGGGCCGTTTCACGCTCGGCGGCGTGGCGGCGGGAGAATACTATCTGGTCATCCATTTCATCGGATACAGCGATTTCATTTACCCGAATATCACCATGCGACGAGACGCGGCCTCGACGGATGTGGGGGATATCCGGCTTGTGCTCAAACCAATCGAAATGGCCGAGGTGGAAGTCGATGCGCGCCGCGCCCCAGTGGTGTATCAGCTCGACAAGAAGGTGATCAGTGTCGATGGACAACTCACGGCCGCTTCCGGCACCGCGGTGGATGTGCTGCGCAACGTTCCGTCGGTGACCGTTGATCTCGATGGCTCGGTGCGTTTGCGTGGCAGCGGCAGTTTTACCGTGCTGATCGACGGACGCCCCTCGGTGCTCGATGCCTCCGACGCCTTGCAGCAAATTCCCTCCAGCGCCATCGAGAATATCGAAATCATTACCAATCCCTCCGCGCGCTACAATCCGGAGGGCATGTCGGGCATCATCAACGTTGTGATGAAAAAGGAGGGCGCACTCGGCAATAGCGGCATGGTGAATCTCGGCGCGGGGTGGGACGACAAGTACGGTCTGGATGGTTTGTATACCATGCGCTTCGATGGATTCACGGCCTTTGTCGGGGCGGATTACAACAAACGCTACAACGAAGGCACGCAGCGCGAAGTGGGGGACTTTTTCAACGCTGGCGAACTCACCACCATTCGTTCCGATGGCACAAGCACGCGCGAACGTGAGCGCTGGTCGCTGCGCGCGGGCCTTGAGCTGCCCTTGAGCGAGAGCAGCCGCATGTCGCTGTCGGCCCGCTACGGCAATCATTCACACGGCGGAGGCACCGCATTGCGGTATTTCGAAACCGTGGGCGCTGCGACTCCGCGTCCCTACACCAGCAGAGGAAATTCCACGCGCAGCGGCGAGTTCTTCGGCGCCGATGCCGAATTCCGCCATCGTTTCGACAGTGAAAAACATGTGCTGCTCGCGCAGTTTTCCTTCCGCCGCCGCGAAGGCGAGGAAGCGTCGCTCGACGAGTTGCTCGATGCCGCCGGCGCAATCAGCAGTGGCCGCAGAGCCACGGAGGACGGTCCGGGCCGGATGATCGAAGCCAAGCTCGATTATACGCTGCCGTTCAGCGAGGATGGAAGCATTGTCGCGGGCTATGAATTGCGCGACGGCGCCTCGGACGATATCACCTCCCTGTCGGAATTCAATCTCGCGTTGGGTGACTATGAACGCCTCGCGCAATTCGACAGAAGCACCACCTATGAGCGTCGCACGCAGGGTGTGTACTCGCTGTACGCCAACAGTTTCGGCGCTCTCGGCTTGCAGGCCGGTCTGCGCGTCGAGCACACGGACCGCCGTGTGCAGCTTGCCGCGAATGGCGGCAGTGCGGATCTGGAGCATTGGGACTATTTCCCCACACTGCACGCGTCGTATGGATTTTCACCCACAAGGCAACTGATGGCGGGGTATACGCGACGCATCGAACATTCACGCGGGTGGTTCCTCGAGCCCTTCGAAACCTGGATCGATGCCTACAACGTGCGGCGCGGCAATCCCGATCTCAAACCCGAGTACATCGACAGCTATGAACTCGGCTATCAAACGCATATCGGCGAGGCGCTGCTGTCGGCGGAAGCGTATCATCGTTCCACGCACAACAAAGTGGAACTGGTGCGCAGCATTTACCGCGACAATATCACGCTGCGCAGTGCCGAAAATGTGGGCCGGGATTATTCCACGGGTCTCGAACTCATGCTCAACACCGACGTGCTCGCTCTGTGGAATGTAAATCTGCTCGGCAATCTCTTCGATTACCGCGTTGAAGGCGCCATGCGTGGTCAGGATTTCTCCGAAAGCAGCTTCACCTGGAATGCGCGATTGAACAACACGCTCACGCTCGCTCCTGGCACCATGCTGCAAATCAATGCCAGCTACAACAGCGCGTCGGTATCGGCTCAGGGACGCACGGAAGGGTATTTCGTCACAGACATCGCCGTGCGGCAGGAACTGTTCAACAGGCAACTCGCGCTCACACTGGATGTCAGCGACGTGCTGCGCACGGCGGAGCGCGAATCCACCCTCGCTGGTCCGAATTTCTCGACCTACACCTACTCCTTCGAGGATGCGCCGGTGGTGATGCTCAGCCTGCGTTGGTTCATCAACCAGGCGCGCAGCGATCGCGACCGCGGCACACGCCGTGGCGGCGATATGGGCGATGACGATTTTTAATGCCGCTGCGATGCACGCCGTGCGATACTTGCTCGTTGCTGAATCCCGGCGTTGAGTGAAGGGGAGAAGGGTGAAAAGGTGAACGTTTGTGGGTATTTGCTGGAAGCGGCTAAGCGGTCGCAGTGCCAGTGACCCCGCACAACCTCATGTGCAGTTCATGCCGTAAACCAGCGCCGAGGTGATGTGCGTTTACTCGCCGATCAGGATGAAGGGAGCCCACACCGCGGGATCGGCATGGCGGGAACGCAATTGACGGCGGGCGGCACGCAGGGCCTCTACTTTATCCGCACCACCGAACCAGGCGCGATAAAACGCGTCCATCAATTCCACCGTCGCGGCATCCGAAACATTCCACAGACTCATGAGCAGCGCCCGCGCTCCCGCGATAAAAAAGGAACGCTGTAGTCCGAATACGCCGTCGCCTGTGCTGATATCGCCGAGCGCTGTTTCGCAGGCGCTGAGCGTGACCACTTCGCAGGAGGCGCAATCCAAGCGGCTGATTTCCAATGCGGTGAGAATGCCATCCTCGTCCGCCGGAGGCACGGGTGCGCCGGTCCACGCGGCATTCGCACCGGCGAGTATCAGGCCGGAGCGAAGCAGGGGATGCCGCTCGGCCCGGAAGGCATCGCGACCGCGCGTTGCTTCCATACCCGAGGTTATGGCTGTCGCGCGTTCGCGCGGTGCGGGGAAGAAGAATCCGTGTGTCGCAATGTGCAGAATGCGTGTGCGCTCGCCGGAGAGCTGCTTGACCTCGCGTTCGCCGGCTTCTTTTGCGGTGAGCGTGCGTGCGGGAATGGCATATTCGCCACACAGCGCGGCAATGCGTCGAACCTCTTCCGCCGTACCAGGCAATGCGGTCCACACGCGCGCACTGCTGGCAAGCGCGGCGCCGAATTCCGGATTTCCCACAAGCACACAGCGCGTCGCGCTTTCAGCGGTACGCAGGCGGAATCCCGGGCTGCGTTGCAGAATATCCTTGGCGCTGACCAGCTGCCGCAATTCAACCAGTTCGTCGAGCACCACCTCGGCGGGATTTGCGAACGTGGGCTGCAGCGCGGCGAAGGCCACGCGATGCAGCACGCCATCGGGAATGATGATGGCGCGAGTAAAGGAAGAATCCGTCCGCAGTATCGGATCCCAGATCGATGTGGCAATACGCCGCATGCGGTCGCCTTGCGGCAGCAGCGACGGCATGCTTCCGCCCACCGGGGCCAGCATGGCGCGTTCGAGCGCGCTTTCCTCACAGAGACGCAGCACACGCGGAGCGCTGTCGGCGCGGAGCAGCACGGCCAGCACGACACGTGTGCTGTCGGAGTATCCCGAAGGCACGATGAGATAGTGCACGAGCAATTCGTCGCGACGCAGCAGACGCTGAATGTCGCGCCACCCTGCATCGCGCGCGGTACTGCCACGATCGTAATTCGCGCTGCTTCGGCGCAACAGCGCATCCAGCGAATCGATACGCGTCAGCAGCTGCGCGCGCAACGCCGCGAGTTCCTCGGATGGCGCCTTTCCGCCAAGCGCGGCATAGCGTTCGCGCGTGTCGTGTAGCGCCTCGGCGAGCCGGGCTTCGCTTTCGCGGCCCCGCAGGGCACGTTGCATGCGGGCTTGCTCGGCAAGCACCTCGCCACGGAGTTGCACGGCCGCGTCGAACAGCAGCTCCGCTGCCTCGGGTGGCGCGTCGTCGCGCAGTGCCCAACGGGCGATCACTCCGAGATTGCGTTCGGCGAAGCGTTCGAGCAACTGCAATTGCCGTGCCTCGCTCTCGAAATCGAAGGAATCCCGCAAACGCCGCACGGTGCCGCTCAAGAGTTCTCTCATGTTGGCGACGACATCACCTCCGCTCGCGCCCGCTTCGTAACAACGCGCGATGAGTTGCAAGCCATCCAGCATTTCCACATGCCACGGATCGTACCAGCGCCGCAGTTCCTTCACCGCTTCGCAGCCGAGATCCAGCGCACGCGAAATCTGTCCGCGCGCAAGTTCCACCGAAGCGAGATTGCGCAACAGACGCGCGCTGAGCGGATGCGCCTCGCCATGCGCGGCGCGGGCAAGGAGCAGCGCGCGCTGTATGCATCGCTCGGCCTCGTCGAGCCGCCCCATGTCGCGATACACCATGCCGAGATTGCTCACGGGTGCCGCGAGTTCCGGCGACTGCGCACCGAAGGTTTTTTCATACATCTCGATGGCGCCCACGAGCAGCGTCTCGGCCTCGGCCAGGCGATGCAACTCGGAGTACATCGAAGCGAGATTACTGGCCGCGCGCGCTTTGAACTGGCCGACGTCCTTCCATCCCGAAGCGTCCATCAAACGCATCGCATCCTCGACCAGCGCAGAGGCCTCGTCGTAGCGCTCGCGATTGGCGAGAAAGGATGCGGTATTGTTGGTGACCATGGCCTTGTACATCGGTCGGTCGCTCTCGGCAATGGCGTCGGCGCGATGACGGGCTTCGGCGAAATACTGCTCGGCCTCGGCATCGCGTCCGAGATCGGCGCATACCTGTGCGGTGCTGCTGTAGGCGAAGAAGACGAGGATGGGATCGTACGACGCACCGGGGCGATTGACTGCGTCCAGCACTTCGGCCAACAAGCGGTACGCATCGTTGTAGCGCGCCAGAAACATGTGGAAGGTTGCCAGTTCTTGCAGCGCGGACAGCGTCTGCTCGGACTGCGCTCCGCTGGCGCGGCGCAACAGGGATATCCCACGCTGGTACTGCTCTTCGGCTTGTTCGAAGCGGTGTTGACGGTACAACGCATCACCCAGCCACGACAGCGCCTCCGCCGCGCGAATGCTGTCGCCCGCGCGCAACTGCCACGCGGCGGCTGCGGCGAAGGCGCGTTCCGCATCGGCGTGGCGCAGTGACCTACGCCAGGCGAGACCGAGAAAGAGATACTGCGAGGCCGTGAAGGAGGGAGGCGGTTCGGCGAGGGCGGTCAGCGTCGCGATGCAACGCTCAAAACCGCGGATGGATTCATCGATGCGATCAAGTTCGAACAGCTGATAGGCGAGATTGCCCGTCACACGTGCCGACCATGCGGACCGGCAATCGGGGAGTCGCGCGAGCAAACGAACCGCCTGCTCGAGTTCGCGCGTGGAGGCATCGCGGTCGACGAGCCACAGCGCCTCGGCATGGCAGCTCAGCGCTTCGATGTACAGCGGATGCGCGCTGTCGCGCACGGCGCTCACCACATGCAGCAACTGCCGTTCGCATGCCTCCGCATACTTCCGGATACGATCTTCAGACATGTCGCTCGCGAGTTCGGCCACCAGACTGTCGAGTCGAGCGAATTCCCGAAGCGCGGCGAGGGAGTCCGCTGCTCGGATGAAATGCGCACCTGGAGCGGGCAGGCATTCCGTGCGCGCGTCCTGTCCCAGCGCCACGACGCGGCAAAGCGCAAACAGCAGCATGCAACGAAGCATGCCATACTTCCATGTCCGGAGAGAGAAGTGTGCGGAGAATCGTAGCGCTATGCCGAGCGCGAACACCATGCGGACCGCCTGTTGATGATGCGCAACTTACTGCGCAGACAGGCGCGAGGCAATGTGCGCCCCCGAGATCGCCGCGGTACGGAGACGGATCAGAGCAATCCGCGA
This sequence comes from Bacteroidota bacterium, assembly GCA_035362335.1. Lineage (GTDB taxonomy): Bacteria > Bacteroidota > Ignavibacteria > SZUA-365 > SZUA-365 > JAOSJT01. The sequence continues at coordinate 61,680 of DAOSDL010000025.1, read as the reverse complement.
TGCAGCCCGCCGTCCACGGTAATGGTGCTGCCGGTGATGTACGAGGCGCGTGGACTGGCGAGAAACACCGCGAGATTCGCCACCTCTTCCGGATTACCGATACGGCCCATCGGAATTCCGGCAGTGACCTGATCGCGGATGTCCTCCACGCTCACTCCGGCTTTCTGCGCGCGATCGGTAAACAACTGCGTCTGCCGCCCTGTGCGGATGTACCCCGGCGCGATGTTGTTGACCGTGACACCGAAGCGCGATACCTCGTCCGACAGCGTTTTTGCCATGCCGGTCACGCCGGCGCGGAAGGTGTTGGAAAGAAGCAGACGCTGTATGGGCTGCTTGACTGAAATGCTGGTGATGTTCAGCACGCGACCGAAGCCGCGTTCGACCATGCCGGGCAGAAACGCGCGGATGAGCCGCACCGCGCTCATCAAGGTGCGATTGTATCCTGCGAGCCATTGCTCCTCGCTCATGGAAAGGAAGTCGCCGGGATTGGGACCACCGTTGTTCGTCACAAGTATATCCACACCACCGAACATGTTCATTGCGGCATCGGTGGCGCGAGTGATGTCGGCGGCGTTGTCGAGGTCGGCGGCGACGCATTCGATACGTGCACCCTCGGGCGAACGCAGTGTCGCAGCCAGAGCGGCGAGCTTTTGCTCGTTGCGCGCGCAGAGCAGCACATCGCAGCCCTCGGCGATGAGAGCCTCGGCAACAGCACGGCCAATGCCGTCGCTCGAACCGGCAACAAATGCGCGCTTGCCGTGCAATTCCATATCCATGGTCTTTATCCTCTGCTGATTCGTGGTTATCTTATTGGTCACGGCAAAGTACGGGTTTTCCCGCCCCGCGCCAATGTTGATTTCTTGCTGGATGCACCCATGGCCATTCTCCCGATCTATCCGTACGATGCGCGCGTGCTGCGCGAGGAAACCCGTGAGGTGACGGGCCCGTCGCCTGAATTGACGCAGTTGATTCTCGACATGTTCGAAACCATGCACACGGCCAACGGCGTCGGTCTCGCCGCCAATCAGGTGGGCGTGGGGCAATCGCTGTTTGTGGTCGATCTCTCGGTGATGGAGGATTTCGCCGATCAATCTCCCATCGTGATGATCAATCCCGTGATCACCGATTTCGATGGCGACGATATTCCGATAGAGGAGGGCTGCCTCAGTATTCCCAATGTGCGCGAAGAGGTGCTGCGTCCCGAACGTCTGCGCATTCTCTTTCGCGATGCCAACTTCGAGGAAAAGGAACTGCTCGCCGGGGATTTTCTTGCGCGAGTGATTCAGCACGAATACGATCACCTGCAAGGCGTGTTTTTCACCGATTACCTGCGCGGCTTGCGCAAGCGCCTGGTGATGCCGGTGCTCAAGCGCATTCGCAGCGGCGAAGAAAAAGCCGATTACCGCATGGCGCGTCATGTCGACATCGTGGACTGAATCTTTTCCCAGAATCGCATTCATGGGCACGCCGGATTTCGCCGTGCCTTCGCTCGCCGCGCTCTGTGAGGCCGGGCACACACCTGTGGTGGTAGTGACGGCGCCCGACAAACCGCGTGGACGCGGACAGCGCATGAGTCCCACGGCGGTGAAGGAGGAAGCGCTGCGCAGGGGCATTCCCGTATTGCAGCCCGAATCCCTGAAAGACGACACTTTTCACGACGCGCTCGCCGCGTTCTCGCCCGAACTGGCGGTGGTGGTGGCATTCCGCATTCTGCCCGAACGCATCTTTTCCCTGCCCTCGCTCGGAAGTTTCAATCTGCATGCATCGCTATTGCCCAAGTACCGCGGCGCCGCCCCGATACAGTGGGCGCTGATCAATGGCGAACGGGAGAGCGGCGTGACCACGTTTTTTCTGCGCAAGGTGGTGGACACCGGCAACATCATTCTTCAGGAACGCCTCCCGCTTCCCGAAGACATGACCGCAGGCGAATTGCACGACGCCCTGTCCGTACTCGGCGCCGATGTGGTGCTGCGCACCGTGCGCCTGATTCAACGCGGCGAAGCGGTAGCCCTCCCACAGGATGACACCGCAGCAACTCCCGCGCCGAAGATCACGCGCGAAACCTGCCGCATCGACTGGACGCGGACAGCAGCCGAGGTGCACAATCTCGTGCGAGGGCTCAGTCCGTATCCCGCCGCATGGACCACGCACAACGGCCGCTTGCTGAAAGTGCATCGCTGTGATGTGGTGGAGGAGAGTTCCGCCGGGAGTGCGGGCGAGCTGCTCCGCACGGACGGAATGGTGCTGGTGCAATGTGGCAGGGGAAGTGTGGCGCTGCGGCACGTGCAGCAGGAAGGTCGGCTGGACATGGATATCGAAGCGTTCCTGCGCGGCTACAGTCTTGCCGTGGGAGAAATGCTCGGTCGTTGAGGACTGACGGGGGAGTGGGAATCCTTCCCGGAATCACATCATGGAAATCAGCTTTTCCGCCACGCGGGCCGAGGCGCCCGCTGTACCCATGCGCTGTTTCACCGCGTGCAATTCCTGAATGGTGTGCTCGCGGTACGCGCTATCCTGCATGAGCTTGAGTACATACTCGCTGATGTAGTGCGGAGTGACATCGCCCTGCAACAATTCCGGCACGATGCGCTTGCCCGCGAGTATGTTCGCCATGCCAATCGTGTCGATGTTGATCAGACGTTTGCCGATCTCGTAATTCAGGAACGATGTACGGTACACGATGACCATGGGCGTGCCGTAGTAGGCCGTTTCCACGGTGGCGGTGCCCGAGGCCACGATGGCCGTGTGGCTGTGCTGCATCAAACCGTGCGTGGCGCCGCGAAGCAGTCGCACCGGACAATCACCGGGCAGGAAGCGGTGGTACAATTCGTCGGGCAGGCCGGCCGCGCCGATTACTGGCAGACAATCCACCTCCCGACACACGCGCCGCGCTGCTTCGATCATGGGAGGCAGGAGGCGCTCCACCTCCTGACGCCGCGAGCCGGGAAAAAGACCAAGGAGTGTGGTATCCGGAAGGCCGTGCGCCGCGAGGAAATCCGCACGTGAAAGCTGCGGCAGGATTTCCAGCAGGGGATGTCCCACGAAACTCACGGGCACATCGATGGCGCGGAAGAGTTCCTCTTCGAAGGGAAACACCACCGCGAGATGATCCACAAGGTCGCGCAGTTTCTCGGCGCGGCCTTTGCCCCAGGCCCACACCTGTGGACTGATGTAGTACAGCACCTTGCCGCCGGCGGCGCGCACACGTCGCGCGAATTTGAGATTGAAGCCGGGGTAGTCGATCAGCAGTACGGCAGAGGGTTTGCGCGCATGCAATTCCGCCGTGCAGCGACGAAACATGTCGCGCAGCAATCCCGCATGTTTCACCACTTCCACAAACCCCATGATCGCGGTTTGCGAGGTGTGAAAGAGCAACTCCATGCCCTCGGCGGCCATGCGGTCGCCCCCGATGCCGAAGACTTCGACCTCGGGAATGCGCGCACGGAGTTCGCGCAGCACAAATGCGCCGTACTGATCGCCGGACGCTTCGCCGGCAATCATCATCACACAGGGACGTTGTGGAGTCATCGCAGCAGCCAGATGAGGACGACGATGGCCGTGGCAACGGCGAAGGCCTGCAGGGTGCGGGCTTCGGATCGCCAGCCGGCGCTCCAGTTTATGGTAATGGGATCGGAACCACGCCAGGGGGTGGGGCGCATGAGGAAGCGGGGAACCGAGGCGCAGTACGCCTCGTATTCGGCGCCGAATTTTTCGCGGAGAAAGCGCTCCTCTTCACGGACAATCAACGTGTACTGGAACATGAACCAGAGCAGGGCCGCCACTTGCAGCCAGGGAAACAGGGCGAGCGACATGATGCCCACGCCAACGTACAGCAGAATATTGCCCACGTACAGCGGATTGCGCACATGCGCGAATGGTCCGGAAGTGACCAGCCGGCTCGCTCCAACTTCACCCGTAACGCGCGTCTCGCTGCCAACGTAGAACACGCCCCAGGCGCGAATAAACTCGCCCAGTGCCGCAACCACAAATCCGGCGATAATGCTCCACAGTGTGGGTTCCGCGAATACGATCATCACCACCAGAAACGGTAGCGGGGTGTAACTGCGATTGCGGAAGAGAAACTGGCTGAAGGTCACGGTGAATCCACTGATCAATGCAAACCGAAAGTTAGTGCGTGGGGAGCGAATGCGCAAAATGTACTTCACTCGTTACCCGGTGCTCGCAGGGTTGCAGGGTCTATTAGGTTCCTTAGTCACACCCGGGAGAATGAAAATGGTGCGTGTGCCATGATTCCAGTCAGAGCGGATCTACAGAATTTCAAAACCACAGATTGCACAGATATAACACAGATTAGCACAGATGGATCGTAGCAGTCGGCGAGGTGCCGAACGAATCGTCGCAGATGAAGCAATCCAACCCATGCTGACAGCAGCGATGTGAATCGGTGTCCCTTGCCTGCGGCGGCGGAGAGGGTACGGGTTGGCTCCTACGGCGATCGTCAAACTTTCCTCTTTACACTTCACTCTTTACTCATCGCCGTGAAGACGAGCATGATGCAGGCGGCGAGACTATTTTCACGGCAGATCATCATAATTCACAACGGGAAAAAAAACGAGGATCGCATGGGGATGCGATCCTCGTTGAAAAAATAGAGGAGAATGCTACTTGAGCATTTTCTTGACGTCCTTGAGGCGCTCGATGGCATCCGCGAAATTCACGATCAAACCGTCGATCATACCCTGCAGTTGTGTGAGATCGACAGAGACGTAATTCGGGTTGATGAGCGATGCAGGCGCGGCTGCGGCTTTTTTCGCACCGGGTTTCGGGCCGCGGGGTTTGCCGGCTTTGGCGGGAGCGGCCTTGGGCGCGGCTTTGGGAGCATCGGCCGCGGCCTTGGAGGGAGCGGCGCCGCCCGCGTCCACCTGCTTCTTGAAGCCCTCGATACGCTGAAACACCTTGTCGGTGATGCGCGTAGCCTTGCCGTTCTTGATATTGCCCAGGGTGATTTGATTGACACCCGATGCCTTGGAAATGGCGGCCATGCTCCAACCCGTTTCCTTGAGTTGATTCAGCATCGTGACGGCGGCGGTTACTCTGTCGTCGGCCATGGTCTGACTCCTGACTGGTTGTGGTTGCAGTGATTCGATTTCAAGAAATGTGAACGCGTAATTATCGGGATTCTGTTCGAGCAATGCTTCGTGCGATACTTCGTGCAGGATACGTGTTTCGAAGTTGAAGAAAAACACAAAATCCATGGTATCGAAAATATCATCCAGAAACGCCGACCATTCCAGGTCGAGCGCGCGATAGCGGAACGCGGGTGTTTCGATGAGTTCGCGTGGTACACGGCGCGGAGCGCGGTGCTGCAGCGGCGGTTCGGCGAAGCGCCATTTGGCCGTGCCGTACATGTGGTCGCCAATGGTGGCGGCCTCGAAACGGGCACCCGCCGGCGCAATGATCAGCATTTTCACCGAAGCATCGAACACCGGATCGGAGGAAAAACGAATACCTTTCATTCCAGACCCCTATATGAATGTGTGCATGAATGGACCATGCGAATGATCGCGCGGATGAAGTGCCGGTACTCCGGTGGCATCGTGCGGACGTTCCTCATCAGGTACGCCGCCGCAGCCAGTGACACGGTACACGCTGTGCGGGTACGTGCGCGTTTCATCGATGTTCGTGACGGAGCGGGCGTTTCCCGGGTGAGGGTGAGCGAACGTGTGTACCGGGAAACGGCGTCACTGTGCAATATAACTTTTCAATCGCAAAAATAAAGAATAGCATGATGAAAAATTTCGCGTCGCTTCATGTATAATTTTCACCGGCGTACGCGGCGAACAGTCACAGCGGACGCGGTAATGCCCGGCTCGTCACGCCGATCCGGGGTTGCACCTGTGGCTGATACGACTGCGCAGCGTACTACGCCCATGCCTCGGCTCCATAGCGCTTTGTCAGGATCCGGTCAATTCTGCAATAACCAGAAAAACAGAAACATATATCAATAACTGTACTGAGTATATGTGCGAGGAGTCGCAGACTACTCGACCGTCCTGCTGCGACGGCGCTGCACAGCGGCAACGACAGCGTTGACGGAGAGTGCGGCAGGGATATTGCGGCGGAGCATTTGAAAAATCCACCGAAACCTCACGACCTGTATTGACTCAAAGGCGGTCATTTTGTATTGTGCAACGTCGTTGCCTCATCCGCGCCCACTCGCTGCGAGTGGAACCCGATTCCTTCACCCATCGAAGGATTATTCTTGTGCCGACCGGACGCCCTGAATACCGCATTGCATTCATCTTCCTGCTTGTCGCCGGACTGTGGATCGTGTTTTCCGATTCCATTGTCAACACGTGGTTCAGTGATTTTGCCGAACAGCAACGATTTCAGACCTATAAGGGCTTGTTTTTTGTCGCAGTGGTTGCGCTGCTGCTGTTCCTGCTCGTACGCAAGGATGTGCGCGCGTTGCGTCTGCACGCACAGCAAATTGAGGAACTGCGCAGATTGCAGGGTTCGGTTCTCGAGTCCATGCGTCGTTGCATGATCACGCTGGATGCAAGTGACCGCATCACCCTGTTGAACGGATTGACCGCGAGCATGCTTCGCGTGCGCTTGCCCGAGGCGATGGGGATGCTGTACACCGAGGCCTTTCGTGAACCGTTCGCCAGCTTGCTCCCGCCATTGGTGTCTTCGGTGCGGCGAGGCGCTGTGGCGTATGGCGGCATTCACAGCGACGGAGGCGTGCTGTGGTGGCGCATAGATGTCAAGCCGCTGCCCGACGGCATTGTCCTATTCATCGAGGATATTTCCGATGTGAAGAATGCGGAGCGGGAGCGGGAGCACATGCGCACGGACCTCGAGAGCGCATTGCATCGGCTGTCCTTGAATATCCAGCGTTTGCCCATCGGCTATATCATTACTGACAAGGATTTTCGCTTCCACTACGTGAATCCCGCGGCAGAGCGCATGTTCGGCTTCAGCGCGAAGGAATTGATTGGCCGCGATCCGTATGGATCCATCATCCCGTCGCAAGCCCGGGAATTTGTCGAACAGGTGCGTGAAAAATGGCTCGAAGGGAGTGACACTGCGCATGGCACGAATGAGAATTTGCGTAAGGATGGCTCTGTCATCAGCTGCGAATGGCACAATACACCGATTCTGAATGAGAAAGGGGAGTTCCAGTATCTGATCTCCATGGTGCAGGACGTGACCGAGCGCATGCGTGCCGAGGAAGCACTCCGCATGAGCGAGGCGCGCTACCGCAGTATTGTCGAGGATCAGACCGAGTTGATCGCGCGCTGGTCCCCGGATGGTGAATGCACCTTCGTCAACCGCGCATTCCGCGTGTTCTGCGGGATCTCCGAAGAAGATTCCATCGCAATGCGGCTGACCTCGGTGTTTCCCATCGATGAGGCGAAACAGTTGCTGGAAATCTTCGCCCGCTGGGACACGGGGGCCGTTGCCGTGGCCGAGCGTGTGACTAGATGGACTGGTTCGGATCAACGTTTCGTACGGTGGGTACATCGGGGATTGTTCGACGAGGACGGGCGCCTTCGCGAGATACAGTCCGTGGGCCGCGACATCACCGAACAGCGTATTGCGGAGGAATTGCTCCGCAGCAGCGAGGAGCGTTTGCGCACGCTGTTTGAAAGCGCCACCGAAGGAATACTCACCATTGAGCGCGGCATATTCACCTCCTGCAACCCCTGTGCGGCGGAGATGTTGGGAATGCCCAGTCAGCGCATCGTGGGCAGAACGCCAGAACAGCTATCACCCGAGTATCAACACGACGGACGGCGCTCGGAGGAACATGTACGAGAAAACCTCGCGCGTGCCCTGAGCGGCGAACCCCTCACCTTCGAATGGGTGCACTCTCGTGCCGATGGATCGGAAGTGATCATGGAAATCAGTCTCGGGGCAAGCGGGCCGCAGCACCGTGCGACCTTGCTCTGCTTCTGGCGCGATATCACCGAAAGAAAAAGGGCAGAGGACGAACTGCTGCGCTCCCGCGAGGAATTGCTGCGCTCCCGCGAGGAATTACGCGCGTTGACAGCGCGCCTGGATGCCGTTCGCGAACAGGAGCAACTCGCACTCTCCCGCGAATTGCATGACGGCCTCGGTCAGATTCTCACCGCGATGAAAATCGACACGGCGCTCCTCAAACGCATTCTCGACGCACGGTCTGCCGAAACCGAGGGGCGGGACATCGTGGTATCACTCGATGAATTGACGGACTCGGCATTGCGCATGAGCCGCGATCTCGCCAGATCCATTCGTCCCGTCATGCTGGAGGAAATCGGACTCGCGCAAGCCCTGCAACGCCTCGTCATGGAAACAGCGCAGCGTGGCCAACTCGCGCAGTCTGTGCGCGTCGATTGCGACGTGTCGAAACTGCCGCATGCGCATGCCCTCGCGCTGTACCGCATCGCGCAGGAGGCGTGCACCAACATATTGAGACACGCGCGGGCGAGTGAACTGCGCACGCATTTGTTCGAGACGGCGAACATGATCGGACTCATGATTTCGGACAATGGACAGGGTATGGTCATGTCGAATCAGGAGCACGGTACTTCGCTCGGTCTGGTGGGCATGCGCGAGCGCGCCGCACAACTCGGGGGTACCGTGCATATCGTCTCCGAGCCCCAACGGGGCACCCGGGTCACCGCCACGCTGCCGAAGCCGGACTCGCCATCCGCCGCGGAGCAGGAACACAACGGTCCCGACACCAAGCGTTCGGAGTAAGGAGGACCCATGGTGCGTATCGGCATTATCGATGATCATCGTCTGGTGCGCCAAGGCATCACGCGTTTGCTGGAGCACGAGGTCGGCATCACCGTTGTCGGTGAGGCGGGCGATGCCGATGAAGGTCTCGCAATGATCGAGCGCGAACGACCCGACGTGGTCTTGTTGGATTTGTCCCTGCCAGGGCGCAGCGGACTCGATGTCCTGCTCGACATACAGGCGCGCTTCGACAACGTACGCGTGCTTGTGCTCAGCATGCATGCCGAGGATACGCACGGCATACGCGCCATCAGGGCCGGTGCCGCGGGATATCTCACCAAGGACGCCGTGTCCGACGAACTCGCCAGCGCCATTCAGCGCATCGCTTCAGGACGCCGCTACATCACGCAGAGCATTGCCGAACAACTTGCGGATGATATCGGAAAGCCCCACAGCGAAGCTCCGCACGAACGCCTCTCACCAAGGGAATTCGAAATTCTCCTGCTCATCTCCCAGGGAAAACAGCCACGCGATATCGCCGATATTCTATCCATCGGCGAACGGACTGTCGGCACCTATCGCAGGCGCATCCTGGAAAAGCTCGATCTGCACAGCACCGCCGAACTCGTTCATTACGTCCTCCGTCACGGTCTGAGTCTGGGCGAACACTGATCCTCAGACATCTGGTCACGACGCGATCATCCTTTGGATGGTCGCGCTGTACGCATTTTGTGTACAGCTTCTTATGTCGTTCATGCACACAAGAATGCCGCAGCCACGCACAAGGCCGACCTTGGTGGTGATGCATTTTGCAGTATGGAAACTGCGACGCATATCAGCACCGGTGCACACATGAGAATTCTCATCGCGGACGATTCGAGCACCATCGGCAAACGCTTGCAACGCCTGCTGCAACAGCTCCCCTTCGTACGGTCCGTCGTGTACTCGCCTTCCATTGCCACGGCAATCACGGGCGCGGAATTCATGCAGCCCGATGTACTGATCCTCGACCATCATTTTCCTGAGGGTCGGGGTCTCGATGTGCTGGAATCACTTCGCGATATCATCCCTGCAACGGAGGTGATCGTGTTCTCGGCCTTCGCCGGTAGTATTGATCACGAGGCCTACCATCGTCTCGGCGTCAAGGCGGTACTCGATAAAACCGGAGATATCAGCCTGCTGATGGATTTGCTTGCGGAGATGCACGACGCTTCGCGGTTGGGAGAGCGTGACTGAATGCGTACGGACAGTACCATACTGATGTATCACTCGATGAATAGGTGGAAATGCCGATCGGTGTGCGGGAATACAGGAATCGAATCCCGATGTGGTGCGTGGCGCCGTCATGGCGACCTGATGAGGCAAGGAGGAGAGCGATGACAAGGGACGGCGCCTCGCACCCCGTTATTGATACCGTTGTTTCAGATGCTTCGTTGACCTTGCGCATCGTGCATCTGGACGCCGATGCGCGCGTCTGTGCCGAGGTCGAGAACTTTCTTCTCTCCAAAGGAGTGCCGGTGGTGGTGCATCACGTCGCCACGATTTCCGAACTCGCGCGCGTGCTCGAGCACGAAGTTGTGGATGTGGTGTTGGCGGATTACGGCGGCTCGGGCTTCGAAGGGAGCGACGCCTTGCACACTGTGCGCAGCACGGCGAAGCGCTTGCCTTTCGTTTTCATTTCCAGCGAAAACTCCGAACAGCTCGCCACCGAGGCAATATTGAACGGGGCCTGCGACTATGTGTACAAAGGCGGGCTTACGCGACTTCTTCCGGCAATGCGGCGCGTGCAGCGCGAGAAAACCGAACGTTACGGCCGCGAAGCGAGTGACCGCCGCGTGGACGAATTGCTTTCGCGCCAGCAGACAATGGAGGACATCATCGCCAAGAGCCCGGTGATTGCCGTCAGCTGGCTCCCGCAACCGCATTGGCCCGTGGCCTTCATTTCATCGAATGTCGCACAATTCGGATACAGCGCCGACGAGTTCCTGTCCGGTCGCCGTATGTACACCGATATCGTGCATCCCGAGGATCTCGACCGGGTTCGCGACGAGGTTGCCGAAGCACTGGCCATCCGTCTTGAAGAGTACCGTCAGGAGTACAGAATTCTCACATCGACAGGTGAGGTACGCTGGGTCGACGACAGGACGAGAGTCACCTACGGCGAGGCGGGAGATGTGCTCGCGGTGGACGGAATCCTCTTGGACATCACCGAGCAACGCAACGCGATCGATCGTTTGCGTCTCGAGGAAGCCCGCATGAACGCGCTGTACGAACTCGCGCGCCGTGACGACGAAGACGAGAATGTGCTCATCACCCACGTGGTGAATGAAGCCGTGCGTCTCACCAACAGCACAATCGGCTATGTGTACTTTCTCTCCCGGGAGGGTCGCGGCATCGAGCGTTGCTTCTGGTCTGATGCGGTGCGCCAGCAATGCGCGGTTTCCACCGAGCAGGGCGATATGGGATTCGTCACTCCCGAGACCTGGAACACCTGCATCATTCAGCGGCGCCCCGTTGTGGTCAATAGTTTCGACCGACACGAGGAGCTTCCCACAGGGCACCCGCGACTCCGCCGATATGTGATCGTCCCGGTTATAGAGGACGGCCTTGTCATAGCCATCGCGGCGGTGGGGAACAAGTCGAGCGATTATGATGATGGCGACGTGCGTCTGACGCGCATGGTCATGCTGGAGATGTGCGGCTCCCTGCGCAAACTTCGCCAGGCCGCGCAGCTGAAAACCTTGGCCAACGCTGTGGCGCAGAGTCCCGCTGCCATCCTGATCACTGACGTGGATGGGGTGATCACCTACGCGAATCCGGCGGCCACGGGACTCACCGGGTATGGAAACGATGAACTCATCGGCCGTAGCACCAGTATGTTCAAATCCGGTGAAACGGACGCAGTAGTGTACGAGCATCTGTGGAATACCATCATCGCCGGCGAAACGTGGCATTCCATACTCCGGAATCGTACCAAGTCAGGCCTGGCACAGTGGGAGTCCGTCACCATCGCTCCGGTGACGAATGCGCATGGTGTTGTGACCAATTTCATAGCAGTCAAGCAGGATATGACCGCGCAAAAGGAGATTGAGGAAGCGTTGACCGAGGCACGACTTCGGGCGGAGCAAGCGGCGCGCATGAAGGACTTCTTCGTCGCCACCATTTCCCATGAAATTCGCACCCCGCTCAATGTCATTTACGGCTACGCCAACCTCATGATTGAGGAATATCGCAATCTGCTTCCGGAGGAAGGCCAACTGTATTTCGAGGCCATCGAAGAAGCAGGCGCTCGGCTGATGCGGACTGTGGAATTGCTCCTGCACATGTCCGCCATTGAAAGTGGCACCTACCGGCCACAGATCGCCGCGGAAGATGTGAACGCACTCGTTGAAGGCTTGGTGCGGCAACATGCCTTGCACGCGGGGAAAAAGGGATTGTTTATGGAGTTCCATCCTCATGCGGATCCGGCCATCGCTTCTATCGACCGCTTTGGTTTCGAGCAGGCTCTTTCGAACATTCTGGATAATGCTGTGAAATTCACCGAATCGGGCGGGATTCGCGTGAGGAGCACCGCGTGCGATGGAGCGCTGCGCGTGGAAATCATGGACACCGGCTGCGGTATGTCCGAGGAATTCATTCACGAGATGTTCCTTCCATTTCATCAGGAGAAGACCGGCTACTCCCGACCCTACGACGGTCTGGGTCTTGGACTCTCTCTCGTAAAAAAGTATATCGACGCCTGTGGCGGCAGCATTACGGTGCAATCAAGTCAGGGCGTCGGAAGCACCTTCACCATCGCATTGCCGCAGGGATGACGGCAGCGCAACAAATCCTCTGATTACCTCTCTCTCTCTCTCCCTCCATCCCCGCGTGTTGGATCCGACGCGCGGGGATATTCCATTCTGTCCAGCGGGTGATGGTCTCAGTCTCCGCGCCACCTCCCCAACACGGCACATATCAGCGAAATGACCTATCCAGGTTGAAAGAGGAGAAGGCAGGGGTCTTTGTGACGGGGATGACGACAACGCGAAACACACAGATTCGAGAACCTCACATTGCATGGATACACGCGGCTTTCTTTGATCTGTCCTTGAACTCCGTGTAACATCCGAGTGCCCTATGCCTCGACGAATCGGCGATGTTGACCAGCGCGGCGTGCGTTGGCACCCGGCTGATACGGGGTCATGCCGCGAAAGCGCTGCCGAGAAGAAAATGTGTTCCATTTCGGGACTGTTCCATTTCGGGAATCCGAACGTTGCTTTCATATGAAACATGAGCTGATTCGTGTAAAACATTTAATATCAATGGTTGAAGATGTTGGCACGATGCTTGATGCTTACAGTGCAGTTCGAAATTATTCACTGGAGCTGATAGCATGAACATCTTCAAGACCGTCTTTCTCGCCACGATCATCCTCGCCTCGCTTTCCCATACATCCACCGCGCAGGTCATTCTCTCGCAGTTCGATTTCAACAGTCTGCCGCTGACCAACGCCACAGTGGGGCCGAACGGCACGTCGGTGAACAGCAATGCTGCGACGAGCGGAAGCGGCATCATGTTTGCCACCAGCGGCACGACGGTTGGATTGGATCTCGTGGTCCCCGTTGGAACCTTCGCGCCCACCATGCAGAGCATCGACATACGCTTCGAGTACGCGCGCAATGAAAACGATGCCTATCTTCTCGAAATGGGCAATCTGGCGGTGTACATCCAGGCGGGTACATTGTATTTCGATTACAGGATTCAGAGAAATCGCAATCAGACGGATGCCCGCTCGATCAGTTATGCGAATTACACGCGCACGCTCTCCGGAGTGTACAAATACCTGCGCGTGACCTACGATGCCGCCACCGGTTATGGAGCTCTGTACGTCAACGACACGCTGCGCGCCTCGCATCAGGGTGATCCGGGGAAGAACATCGCGCTGGGTAATCCCTCCACCATGACCATTGGACGCATACTCGACGGTTCGGGCAACAATTTCGCCACGCTCGGCTCGGTCACCATCTGGAGCGGCATCTCCTCGGCACTGCCGGTGGAACTTACGTCCTTCTCGGCGGTCAAGCGCTCCGATGCGGTGCAACTTCGCTGGCACACCATCACCGAGTTGAACAATTACGGCTTCGAAGTGCAGCGCTCCTTCGACAAGAAGAATTGGGAAGAAATGGATTTCGTGCCCGGCAACGGCACCGTCAACAGCCCGCGCTCGTACAGCTGGAGCGATGCCTCGGTGCTGCGCAGTGGACGTGGCAATGTGTACTACCGTCTGCGCCAGATCGACCGCGATGGCAGCTACGAATTTTCCTCGGTGGTGGAAGTGGCTCTTGAAGGCGGCAATGGCTTCGCTGTGACACAGGCCTTTCCCAATCCCTTCAATCCCAGCACCACCTTCAGTGTGCGCCTCGAGCGCGATGAGCAGGTGCATGCCAGCGTGTTCGACGCGGCCGGTCGCGAGGTCGCCACGCTGATCAATGGCGAACTCCTCGCGGCGGGCATGCACAATCTGAGCTTCCATGCCGATCAGCTCCCGAGCGGAATCTACTTCGCCGTGGTGCGCACCGCCACGCAGACCGCTTCCATCAAGATGGTGCTGCAGAAATAATTTCGTCACATACTCTCACCAGGACGGCGGGTGCGCATGCGGCATCCGCCGTGTTGTTTTTGCTACCGCAAAAATCAGGGACCCTTTTCTTCATCGGAATCCCGCAAGCGCTTGTGCAGATTGAAGTTTCATCATTCACTTCAGGGAGAACGAAATGATGTCACGTGTGGTCCTCGATATTGAAACCTCCGGAGTTCCCTTCGATACGCTCGATGCGGATGCCCAGACCTACCTTTTAAAGTTCGCCAACGGCGACGACGAACGAGAGGAGGAAAAGCGCAAGGTCAACCTCTACCCCTACACTGCCCGTATCATCTGCATCGGCATGCTGAACATCGATTCCGGACAGGCGCGTGTGTACGTGGAAGGTGGGGAAGAGGATGAGCCATGGGATTCCGAGGATGCCACGACGCGCTACATTCCGGCGGGGGAGCGGGAGATGCTCGAACGGTTCTGGGAGGACATCGCTCCGTACCGGCAGATCGTCACGTTCAATGGCCGCGGCTTCGACGCACCCTTCCTGCACGTGCGCTCGGCACTGTTGGGAGTGAAGGCCAGCCGCAATCTCATGCCGCCGCGTTATGGTTCGAGCAGCCATTTCGATTTGCTCGATCAGTTGACGTTTTTCCATGCAACACGTAGATTCAATCTGGACTTCCTCTGCACCGCCTTCGGCATCGACAGTCCCAAGCGCCATGGCATCACCGGCCATGACATGAACGCACTGGCCGCCGAAGGACGATTCCGTGAGATCGCCGAATACAACGCGCGCGATCTCCGCGCGACCCGCGACCTCTATCTCCGCTGGATGGCCGCGCAGCCGGATTGACCACCGTGGCCGCGGGCCTCGTTTGCGAGGGTCGTGTTGCTCATTGGAGTGGCGGTGAGTCGGAGTCCGATGCAATGCGTTATCAACAGCACGGAAGGATGCCATGCTCGTCAACCCTCTTCGTCCCAATCTTCCACCCGGTGTCGTGGCACAGCGGCAGTACGGCGAGGTGCTCGTGCAAGTGATCGAAGGCGATTTGCTCGAAAGCGACGCCGAAGCGATAGTGAATCCTGCCAACGAGCACCTGAGGCATGCGGGAGGCCTGGCCGCGGCCATCATGCAGCGGGCCGGCGAAATCGTGCGCATCGAAAGCGAGCGCATCGGCCATGTGCCCACGGGTGAATCCGTGGTGACGGGCGCGGGGCCGCTGCCCGCGCGCTACATCATTCACACGGTGGGACCCATGTGGAAAGGCGGGGGCTTTGGCGAAGCGGAAATGCTCGCCACCGCGGTGACCAGCAGCCTGACCCGCGCCGGCGAACTGGGTCTGACTACCATTGCCATGCCCGCCATCAGTTGTGGTATTTTTTCCTACCCACCGGCGAAAGCCGCTGGCGTCATAATCCGGACAATCCGTATCTTTTGTGAGACTGTCGCCACATCCCTCCGCTCCATTCGTCTCGTGATGAACGAGCACGGCATGGCGGAGCAGTTCGGTCGCGTCCTCCAGTTGGAGGAGGCGACGCCCAGTGAAGACGCGAACGAGGAAGTCACATCATAAACCGGAGATATCATGCAGGTGGATCATAACGAATTGCACGAGGATTTGCTGCCCCTTCGTGCCGTGCATCACGTGGAATTGTACTGCGGTAATGCGAAGCAGTCCGCGTACTATTACCGCCAGGCCTTCGGCTTTTCGCTGGTCGGCTATCAGGGACCCGAAACCGGCGTGCGCGACCGCGTGTCCTATGTGCTCCAGCAAGGCAAGGTGCGCTTCGTACTCACCACGCCAATTCTGCTGGACGGCATTATTCCCTTCCTCAGTAAACACGGCGACAGCGTGCGCGACATCGCGCTCGAAACCACAGACGCCGAATTCTGTTTTCGTGAAACCGTCAAACGCGGCGCCACACCGGTGCGCGAACCCGAGCTGCTGGAGGATGCCTTCGGCACGGTGAAAATCGCCACCGTCGCCACCTACGGCGACACGGTGCACAGCTTCATCGAGCGCAATTCGTACAATGGCCTCTTTCTGCCAGGGTTCCAGGCCACCGGCGAGGACAATCTGGCGCGTCCCGTGGGACTCAAGCACATCGACCACATCGTGGGCAATGTGGACTGGAATCAGATGGAGCAGTGGGTGCAGTTCTACATCGACGTGTTCGGTTTCTCGCGCTTCGTCTCCTTCGACGACAAAGACATCTCCACCGAGTATTCGGCATTGCGTTCCACCGTTGTGTCGAATAACAACAAATGGATCAAATTCCCGATCAACGAACCCGCCGAAGGCAAGAAGAAATCGCAGATCGAGGAGTATATCATTTTCAACAATGGCCCCGGTGTGCAGCATATCGCCATCGAGACCGACGACATCATCGAAACCATCTCGAAGCTGCGCGCGCAGGGCGTGGAGTTCCTCGACATCCCGGAAAGCTACTACGATGATTTGCTCGATCGCGTGGGTCCCATCGACGAGGACATAGCTCCACTGAAGAAATTGAACATCCTCGTGGACCGCGACGACAAGGGCTACATGCTACAAATTTTCACCAAGCCGGTGGAGGACAGGCCGACGCTGTTCATCGAGATCATTCAGCGCAAAGGCGGTGAGAGTTTCGGCAAAGGCAATTTCAAGGCGCTCTTCGTCTCGATCGAGCGCGAGCAGGAGCGCCGCGGCAATCTGTGAGTCGTTCGCCACGACTACGGCACGCTGACCGCTGCCGGCATGTCTGCGTTCAGTCGCCGGGCGTGAATCCGCCGACACAGGAAGGATGATGACGTGATTACGGGGTCTTGCACGCATGGGCGACATGCATGCAGGGCCCCGACCTGCTCCAGGTGATGGATGAGGAAGCAGCATTCCATCCCGTGGAATTCGGTCGCACTTTTATGGATATTGTGAATGCCGGGTCACTCAGCGAAGGGAGTGCGCCCATGTATTCCGCTCTTGTCCGCCACGCCTGCATGCAATACAAGAAAACCTATATCGACGGCTACAATGTACTGCGCAAGCTCACGCGTTTCGAGCGCATGATGCGTTCGAGCGGAGACGCCGCGCGGCGGGGGTTTGTGGAATTCGTGCGTGCCCGTTCACGCAACAAGGGGCATGTGACCATCGTGTTCGACGGCAATGGCATGGCTGTGGGAGGTGGGCCGAATCTCAGCGCGGTGTTTTCGCAGACACGTACAGCGGATTCCTGGATACGCATGCAACTCGAACTCGAGCGTCAGCCGCGCGCTGTGCTGGTGGTGTCGTCGGACAACGAGGTGCGCGCGCATGCGCTGGCCTGCGGCGCCGATGTGCAGTCGGCGCAGGAATTCATCGCGGATGGAGAAGTGCCAGATCGCGAGGACTTTCGCGAACAGTATCTGAAAACGCGCGAAGTCACCGAGCGGGAGTTGGCTTACTGGCTCAAGCAGTTTTCCGATGACTGAGTGCCATGCGGCCGACCCGCTGCATCGATGCATTTTCGTTCTCATTGCAAATCCAGTCCCAAATCGATAGCTTTCAAGATGCGTAATTTCAACGAAAGCGCCTGACTGGCCCATAGCATGGAACCTCGAGGACAGAACTATCTGCAATTCACCCTGGCACGCTTCCGCCACACGATGGAGGAAGTGTACGGGGTGACGGTGTTCGGGTTGAAGTTCTTCCCGTACATGTTCCGCAGGCCCATCGAACTGGGGCAGATTCGCAAGCATCTCGACGATCTCGGCGCAAAATCGATTCCGCTGCTCACCGTGGTCGGTCTGATCATGGGATTGATTCTCGCGTTGCAATCCCGCCCCACCCTTGATCGCTTCGGCGCCGGAGGTTTTCTTCCGGCGATGATCGCGCTCACCATCGTGCGCGAACTCGGCCCGGTGATCACGGCGTTGATCGTGGCTGGCCGCGTGAGTTCGGGTATCGGCGCGGAACTCGGATCGATGAAGGTCACTGAACAGATCGACGCGCTCGAGGTGTCGGCGGTGGATCCGTTCAATTACCTCGTGGTGACGCGGGTGATCGCCTGTTCGATCATGTTGCCGCTGCTCACAGCGTATGTGGATTTCCTGGCGATTTTCGGCGGCTTCGTTGCGGAATGGATCGCAATGAATTCCAGCTTTCAATTGTATTTCACCGAAGTGATTCAATCCTTGCGCTTTTACGATATCCTCCCCGGCGTGGGGAAGACGGTGGCCTTCGGCTACATCATCGGCGTGATCGGTGCGTATCAGGGCTTCAACACCTCGCGCGGCACCGAAGGCGTGGGTCGCGCGGCAACCTCGGCCGTGGTGCTCGCCTCGCTCAACATCATCTTCCTCGACATGGTGATCATTCAGCTCACCTTCCTGTTCCTCGGGACCGGCGTATGAGTGACGGCAACAGCATTCTCATTGATGTGCAGGACGTGTGGAAGGCCTTCGGCGACCATCAGGTGCTGAAAGGTGTATCCATGCGCGTGCACAAGGGATCGAGCGACGTTATTCTCGGCCGCAGCGGAATAGGGAAGAGCGTGTTGCTCAAGAGCATCGTGGGGCTGCTGCGTCCCGAACGCGGCAGCATTCATGTGATGGGCGAGCAGGTGATCGGCATGAAGACGAAGGAACTGAACGCCATCCGCACGCACATCGGCTATGTGTTTCAGTACGCCGCGTTGTACGACTCGCTGACCGTGCGCGAGAATCTGGAGTTTCCCTTGCGCAAGCATACCACGATGAGCGAGTCCGAAATCACCGACGCGGTGATGCAGCAACTCGAACTCGTGGGCCTGGAGGACGCGGTGGACAAAATGCCCGCCGAACTCAGCGGCGGCATGAAGAAGCGCATCGGTCTCGCCCGCGCCATTATCAAAAAGCCCACGCTCGTGCTGTACGACGAACCCACGGCGGGACTCGACCCCATCACCGCGCGCGAGATCAGCGAACTCATCCTCAGTCTCGAGGAGCAGTTCGGCATCACCTCCATCACGGTGACGCATGACATCGAATGCGCGCAACTCATCGCGAATCGCATTTACATACTCGAGGACGGCGTGTTCCAGCACAGTGGAAGTTTCGAAGACCTGCGACGTTCCGACGATCCCACCATCCGTGCCTTTTTCAAACTGGTGCTCTGATGAAAACCACACTCTCACGCGCTCGCGTAGGATTTCTCATATTCATCGGCATGCTCGCTTTCAGCATCGGGATTTTTTTCATCGGTGAAAAAAGCCAGCTCTTCAGTTCGGTGTTTTACGTGCAGGTGAATTTTTCCACCGCCGAGGGCGTCAAGCCCGGTGCCTACGTGGTGCTGTCGGGCTACAACATCGGCACGGTGTCCAGCATCACACTCACCGAATCCGCTGATTCCGTGCGGCTGCTGCTGCGCCTTGACACCGACATTCGCAAATTCATCAAAAGCGATTCCAAGGCCGAGATCAAGCAGGAAGGATTGGTGGGCAACAAGTACATCAATCTCTCCATAGGATCGGCCAAGGCCTCGGCCATAGCGGATTACGGCTACATCGAGGGCATACCGCCGTTCGCCCTTGGCGGACTCACGGAAAATGTAACCGCCATCACCGATACCGCGCGCATGGTCACCGCGGAACTCAATCGTCTGCTGCGCTCGATCAACGAGGGCAAGGGCACGGTGGGTCGGTTGTTCACCGATGATGAACTGTACAACAGTCTGATTGCCATCTCCTCGGAAACGCAGACCGGATTGAAGAAAACCAATCAGCAGCTCGACAATCTCTCGCAACTGCTGCGCGGCACCATCACTGTGGTGGACCGCATAGCGCTGCGCGCCGACACGGCGCTGATGAACACCAGCCGCCTCACCAACAGCACCGCGTTGATCGTCGAGGATATGCACAACGGACGCGGCACAGTGGGTGCGCTGCTCAAGGATCGCGAATTGTACGACACACTGGTCACGCTGCTCACCGCATTGACCGACGTGAGCTACGATGCCAGCAACGCGGCCTCGCAAGCGGCGCGCGGTATTCATGCGATGCGCGAGCACTGGCTGTTCGGCCGCGTGTTTGCCGGCGAGGAATTTGAAAACGAAGAACCGATGCAATCCTCCTACAATCGCCGCATGCTTGAACTGCAACGCAAGCTGCGCGAACTCGAACAGCGCGAACAGCAGTTGCGCAAGCGCGAGGAGGAAGTCGGCATGAAGCCGGGACGATGAACATTCTCGTACTCGGACATCTGGTACTCGATGAAATCCACGCCCTCGATGGCAGCGTGTACGAGAGCGCGGGCGGCATCACCTTTCCGCTGAGCGCCTTTGCCGCGGTGGGCGCGGATGATCGCATTGTGCCGGTGTTTCCCTACGGCGCGGATGCTGCGGATGAAGTGCGGCGGCTCGCCGCGCTGCATGCGAACATCGACATTTCCTCGTGCAGGGAAGTACCCGAAGCCAACACCCGCGTCCGCCTCTTTCACGACTCTGCTTCGTCTTACAACACGCAACTCGTGCGCAGTCTCGGATCGATCGCTCCCGAATGGCTCGAGCCCCTGCTGCCCACGGCGCGGCTGGTGTATCTCAACATGATGACAGGACACGACCTCACCGTCGAGCACGCGGCGCTGCTGCGCGGCCCGGGCCGCCTCGTGTACATCGATGCGCACATGATCGCCTATCGCGTGCATCGCGATGGTCGGCGCGAACCCTCGCCCGCGGCGGACCGTGCGCGCTGGGCCAACGCGGCGGACATTCTCCAATGCAATGAGCGCGAATTCACCGCATTGATGAACGACGGCGACGAGCAGCGCGCGCGAGAGACATTTTTCCAGGAAGCGCCGCAGACGCGACTCGTCATCACGCGTGCCGAAGCGGGCGCGGATGTATACGACCCCGACGGCACCGCACTGCATGTCGCTCCCGTCGCGGCGCCGGCCATCGTCGATCCCACCGGTTGCGGCGACGCCTTCGGCAGTGTATTCGCCTGGGGGCTCGCGCACGGCGAGGCGACGGCGGTAGCCGCGGAACGGGCGGCACGCGCGGCGGCCTTTGTGGTATCCATTCCGGGATCGCGCGGCATGGAGCGTTTGCGCCACCATCTCGGAGTTGCCGCATGAGATATCTCGTGACAGGCGCCCACGGCTTGCTGGGGCAGAAGGTCGCGCTGGCATTGGCCGGTGAAACCGGCGACGAGATTCTCCTCACCGATCTCGCACCGAAGACCTTTTTCATCAACAGTCGTTTCGACTATCAGCAGCTCGACATCACGCGCCTGCAGGATGTGAAGAGCCTGCTCGCCGCCTGGCGTCCCGACGTGATCATCAACACCGCCGCCATGACCGATGTGGACGCATGTGAAACCGACCGCGTGCATGCCTGGCGCATCAATGTGGACGGGCTGAAACATTTGATTATCGCGGCGCGACGTATCGAAGGCTGCCGCATTGTGCAGGTGTCCACCGATTACGTGTTCGATGGAAAGAGCGGACCGTATGACGAGCAATCGCGTCCCGCGCCGCTGAGCTACTACGGCAAGGCGAAGCTTGCCGCCGAGAACGCGTTGCTCACCGCGCCGGTGCAGGGGGTGATTGCGCGCACGCAGGTGCTGTACGGCACCGGCTACGAGGTGCGCAGGAATTTTGTGTCGTGGGTGCTCGAGCAATGCGAGCGCGGCACGCCGTTCAAGGTTGTGGATGATCAGATCGGAAATCCCACACTGGCCGACGATCTCGCCTTCGCATTGCTGACACTTGTGGAGCGCGGCTGTACGGGCGTGTACCATGTGTCGGGTCCCGAAGCCCTGTCGCGTTATGCCTTCGCACAGGAAATCGCGCGGGTGTTCGGCTTCGAGACCGGTCTGCTCGCACCCACCACCTCGCTGGAAATCGGTCAGTCGGCGAATCGCCCTGCCGACAGCACCTTTATCACACTGAAATTCGAGGCGGTGGCGGGACGGAGACTTTCCACCGTGCGCCAGGGCCTCGAGCGTCTGCGCTACCAAATCCGGGAGGGCGCGCAGCATACGGATTTACTCTCGGATCCCCGATTCGGTTAATCACACGGAGATCATAGCACTCATGCTCGACATCAAACGCATCCGCGAACAGCCCGAGCTGATCCGCCAGGGCATAGCGAACAAGAACGAAAAAGGCGACCTCGACGCCGTGCTGCAACTCGACCGCCGCCGCCGCGACATCATCACGGAGGTGGAGCAACTCAAGAGCACGCGCAACACCGTGAGCGAGGAGATCGCGCGGCTGAAAAAGGACAAGATCAATGCCGATGACAAAATCGCCGAGATGAAAATCGTTTCGGATCAGATCAAGGCGCTCGACGAGGATTTGCGCGGCGTGGAGTCCGCTTTGGAGAACGCGCTGCTGTATCTGCCCAACATGTGCCATCCCGACGTGCCGGTGGGACGCAGTTCGGCCGACAATGTGATGGTGCGCGAGTGGATACCCGAGCACACCGCGGTGCTGCGTGAGCAGCCCGACTGGACGCTGCTGGATCACATCGAACTGGGGCGCAAGCTCGGCATGCTGGACTTCGACCGCGGGGCCAAACTCAGCGGCAGCGGTTTTCCGCTGTACACCGGACGCGGCGCCACGCTCGAGCGGGCGCTGATCAATTTCATGATCGACACGCATTTGCGCGAGCATGGCTATCGCGAAGTGTTTCCGCCCTTCGTCGTGAACACCGATTCGATGCGCGGAACGGGCCAGCTTCCGAAAATGGCCGAGGACATGTACCGCTGCGCCGACGACGATCTGTACCTGATTCCCACCGCCGAGGTGCCCATCACGAACATGTACCGCGACGAGATTCTCGGTCCCGAGGACGTGCCCGCGTATTACTGCGGCTACTCGGCTTGCTTCCGCCGCGAGGCGGGTTCCTACGGAAAACAGACCAAGGGCTTCTTGCGCGTGCATCAGTTCAACAAGGTGGAACTGGTGAAATTCGTTTCCGCCGCCACCTCGTACGAGGAACTGGAGGCGCTTGTCGGAAACGTGGAGAATATTCTCCGCAAACTCGAAATCCCGTATCGCGTGCTGCAGCTGTGCACGGGCGACACGTCCTTCGCCTCGGCGCGTACCTACGATATCGAGGTGTGGTCGCCTGCCGAGCGCTCCTGGCTCGAGGCCTCCTCGTGCAGCAATTTCGAGGATTTCCAGGCGCGCAGGGCCAACATCCGCTGGCGTCCCGAAGGCCAGAAAAGCAAGCCCGAATTCGTCCATACCTTGAACGGTTCGGGACTCGCCACCTCGCGCCTCATGGTGGCGTTGATGGAAAATTGTCAGACGCCCGAAGGCAGCATCGTCGTGCCGAAGGTGTTGCAGCCCTACACCGGCTTCGCCCTGATCGATTGAGGCGAGGCGCTCAGCGTTCAAGCTCCTTCGCCACGCGCGGAGGAGCTTTTCCTTGCGGATCGGTGTTGTGAATGAATGCGGTTGTTTCGCAACGCAACGGGATTATCAAGCAGGCACACACAAGCATGAGCATAGAGGCCATCACCATAGATTTCTGGAACACCCTTGTGGACTCCACCGGAGGTCCGGCGCGGCGTGCGGCGCGCAATGCCGCCATTCGCGAGGCCTTCGACGACATCGGTGCGGAGTTCGACGAAGCCGCGGTACGCGAGGCCTTCGAGGTGTCGTACGCGAAATTCGAACGGCGTTGGTATGGCGAGCAGCGCACGATGGACGCCTCCGCCTGCATGCAGGTGATGTGGGAGCATCTCGGAGTGCGCATGCCCGAGAAGCAGCATCGGCGTGTGACCGAGGCGGTGGAGGACAGCATACTCGCGGGCATGCCTGCGCTGTTGCCGGGAGTGGAGCAGGTGCTGCCGCGACTGGCGCAGCGCTATCGACTCGCACTGATTTCCGACACCGCCATGTCGCCCGGACGCGTCCTGCGGCAAGTGCTGGAGAGGCACGGTGTGGCGTCGTATTTTCGCGGCATGGTGTTCTCCGATGTCACCGGCGTATCGAAGCCGCATCCGTTGGCCTATGCCACGGCCCTGCGCTTGGTCGAGGCCGATGCGGCACGGGCCGTGCATATCGGCGACATCGAGCGCACGGACATTGCGGGCGCTGTGGATGCGGGTATGCGGGCGGTGTTGTTTCGCGGCGATCCGACGGGACGCTACCATGGCGAGCAACCGAGCGAGAACACGCGGGCGCATGCGGTGGCGCACGACTGGTTCGAAATCGAGAGCATTATCAACGACTGGGATGCCGATGGCGCATCCGCCACGATGACGAAAGGACAAGAGGCATGAAATCGCTCTGGAGGTTGATGCCGTATTTCGTGCGCTACAAATCGACCATGATTTGGGGCATCGTGCATATTCTGTTGAGCACCGTGTTCGGCGTCATCGCGCCCGTGCTTATAGGCAGGGCCATTGATGGAATGCGCGAGAACCCCGAGACCTCGTCGCTGCTCGGGTACGCAGCGTGGATTCTGCTCGTATCGGCCATCAGCGGCGTGTTTCTGTATCTCACGCGGCAGACCATCATCGTGGTGTCGCGTCGCATCGAGTACGACGTGCGCAATGATTTTTTCCGCCATGTGCTGCGACTGTCGCAGACGTTTTTCGGGCGCACCAGTACCGGCGATGTGATGGCGTATTCCACCAACGACATCGCGGCGATTCGCATGTTCGTGGGGCCGGCCGTGATGTACTCGGCCAACACCGTATTCAGCTTCATCATCATCGTCGCGATGATGATCAATCTGCATCCCTGGCTCACATTGCTCGCGCTCGTGCCGCTGCCAATTCTTTCCTGGCTGGTACACAAGCTCGGCACGAGAATACACAAGCGCTACGAGGACATTCAGGCGCATTACGCCACACTCACAACGCGCGCCACCGAGAGCATTTCCGGCATACGCGTGGTGAAAGCGTACTTGCGCGAGGCCTACGAGGCCTCGGTATTTCATCGTATGAGCGAGGAATACTACGCGTTGAACATGCGCATGATGCGCGTGCAGGCATTGTTCATGCCCATGATCGGCATGCTCGTGGGCCTGTCGGTGATTCTGGTGATCTGGCTGGGCGGCAGGGAAGTGATAGCGGGCACGCTATCGCTCGGTGATCTCACCCAGTTCATCATTTTCCTCGGCATGCTCATCTGGCCCATGGCGGCCATTGGCTGGGTGGTGAATCTGATTCAGCGCGCGGCAGCGTCCATGAAGCGCATCGACGCCGTGATGCGCACCGAGCCCGACATTGCGGATGACGATGCCACCGACCCCGGTATCGAAGGACTGCGCGGGCACATCCGTTTCGAGCACGCAAGTTTCGCCTATACGGAGAACGGTCCCGAGGTGCTGCACGCCATCGATCTGGACATTCCCGCCGGAAGCACGCTGGGCATCATCGGTGCGACCGGCGCGGGAAAATCCACATTGATCAACCTCATTCCGCGCGTGTTCGATACCACGCAGGGCCGCGTGACCATCGACGGCCACGACGTGCGCAGCATTCCGCTCGCCACGTTACGCTCCAGCATCGGCTATGTGACGCAGGAGACGTTTCTCTTCTCCGACACATTGCGCAACAACATCGCCTACGGTGTGGATGGCGTGGAGGAAGCGGACATGCTGCGGGCCTCGGATATTTCGCAGTTGGCCAAGGACGTGAAGGATTTTCCCAAAGGGTACGAGACCATGCTGGGAGAGCGAGGCATCACCCTGTCCGGCGGGCAGAAGCAGCGGGTGAGCATCGCCCGCGCCGTGCTGCGGCGTCCCGCCATACTCATTCTCGACGACGCCCTGTCCGCCGTGGATACGCACACAGAAGAGGAAATACTCCGTAGACTGCGCGACGTCATGTCCGAGCGCACGAGCATACTCATCAGTCACCGCATTTCCACCATCAAGCTGGCCGACCGCATCATTGTGTTGCGTGATGGAGGCATCGCGGAGCGCGGCACACATGAAGAATTGCTGGCGCTGAACGGCGAATACGCCGCGTTGTATCAGAAGCAATTGTTGGCCGAGGAATTGGAGGAAATCGAATGAGTGTGCGTTCCATGCAACGGATCGGCGCGGCGGACACGCTCGCATTGTTGCGCGGCGCGCGTGGAACGGTGGTGCTGACGACGCATGTCACGCCCGATGGCGACGCCATCGGCAGCGAACTCGCCCTGCATCGTTTGCTCCGGCGTCTGGGTGTATCCGCGCGCATCATCAACACCGATGCCGCTCCCGAGGTGTTGCGCTTCATGGACGTGGACGGCGTGCTGGAGCGCTACGAGGCGGACGCGCATGATGCATTGCTGGAAACGGCGGGATTGATTGTCTGCCTCGACTTCAACGCCCCGTCGCGTTTGCGGCGCATGGAGCGCGCGGTGAGTGCTTCGCCCGCTCCGCGTTTGCTCATCGATCATCATCTCGACGCGCAGCCTTTCGCCGAGCATGCCTGCATCGACACCGAGGCCTGTTCCACCGCGCAGATTGTATTCCGTTTGGTGATGGAAGCAGCGCTGCCTTTGGACAGCGCTCTCGCGGTGCCGCTGTATGTGGGACTGGTGACCGACAGCGGATCCTTCCGTTTCGAGCGCACCACGCCCGAGGTGCATCGCATGGCCGCCGTATTGCTGGAAGCAGGAGTGGATCCCATGCGCGTGCATCGGCAGGTGTACGACGAATATCCCCTCGGGCGCAGCACGTTGCTCGGTCTCATACTCGCGGGCATTCGCAGCGAATGCGAAGGCCGCGTGACACTGTTGACCGTGACGCGCGCGATGTTCGAGGACACCGGCAGCACCGTGGAGGATGTGGAGAACATGGTGAATTACGGACTCGGCATCAAGGGTGTGGAGGTGACCGCGCTGTTGACCGAGTTGCCCGACGCGATAAAAATCAGTTTCCGCTCGCGCGGTTTGCACGATGTGAACGATGTGGCTGCACGCTTTGGCGGCGGGGGCCATCGACTCGCCGCCGGTGCCCGCGTCGAAGGCAGCGACCTCGCGGAAACAGCCGCGCGCGTATCCGAAGCACTGTGCCGGAAGGTGCGCGGTGAGGAGGGGGAGGCGAGTTGAGACTGGTAAACAGCGCTTGTGACGGTCTGAAACGTGCATGACAGAACTTCGTCACCCTGAGCGGCGGGCCTGCGAGAAAATTTGTGCGTCTTTACGAGTACGAGGCTCAGGCCCGGAGTCGAAGGGTCGCCACGGCGAGTCCCAGAACTGAGGGACGCGCCTGCAAGCAGAATAGTGTGCCGTCGCCTGCAACCGCGAAAACGCCTTGACGGACAAGCATTGATGCTGTAGATTAAAGGACGTATTCCCGGGGATGCAATGGTTTCGACGGGAAGACGGATGCTCACAAACGCGTTCCGTGCCTGACGCAAGCACGTTAATCTTACGTCAAGCAGTTTAACTGCCAACTACGATTACGCACTGGCGGCTTAATTGACCGTCACGTTCACCGGAGGCCCGCCGATCGGCTGAAGGATGGACGTCGCAATAGACCGGCTAGGGACCCCGAGCGTTGGGGGAGGGGCCCGAAACACATCTCCCGACTAGTTCGTGCGCAGGTCCTGTCCTTCGGATAGCACGCGAGCGAAACTTTAAAGACGGACTATGAGCGTAGCATGTTGCGGGGTCTGCTTTTCGGACGGGGGTTCGATTCCCCCCATCTCCACCATTTAGAAAAGACAAACCCGTCTCTCTGGGGTCATTCTCCGGGGTGACGGGTTTTCTTTTTCCCCTTGCTTCTAAAGGGTTTGCGCACCTCAAAACCGCAAAAATTATTCACCCGGATTTCCCGCGTTTCCGACTTTCCGCCGACACCGCCTCGCATCGAAATCCATATTTTACAATGGGTTGAGCGCCAAGAACGGTTCAAGACGAGTTCGCGAGATTTTTCGGTGGAACGGAGAAAACGCAGGTCCGAAAGCGACCTCGAAAAGGAAGCGGGGTTGAAACGGTACTTCCCACCCCCGGAGAATGCCCGTTCCGGGCAGCGGCCCGAAACCCTTTGATACCAGGGGCTTTCCGGCAGCCGAAAAATCGGAGCCGTGGTTGTAACTTTTTTCCGCTTTAGCAGATGCGTCGCAACGTCGAACGCTCGTCTGAGGAAATCGAAGTGGCCGTTCAGGAAATCCGCTTGATTTTTCCTTCCCGGTTCTCTATTTTAGGATATCCGGTTAAGATAAAATAAAGACGAATCTTATTTTAGGTTCGAGGTAGGCAGGATGAAGCGAGAACTCCAAGGCAGATACGTGACCATATCGACGGTGGGTGAGAAGGCCCAGGCCTTCGTGCCCGCGCCGCTGCCGCCACGTCCACCCATCGACTGGACGCCGGAGTTGCGCAGCAAGTTCGACCAGGCGCTGCTGGCCCTCGGTCGGCTGGACAGCGTCTCGATCCTGCTGCCGGACACCTCGCTGTTCCTCTACATGTACGTCCGCAAGGAAGCTGTACTCTCCTCCATGATCGAGGGGACGCAATCGTCGCTTTCCGACCTGCTGCTGTTCGAGCTGGATCAGGAACCCGGCGTCCCGCTGGATGACGTGCGGGAGGTCAGCAACTATGTCGCGGCCCTCGACCATGGCCTGCGTCTGCTGGAAGAAGGTCTGCCGCTGTCGCTGCGCCTGTTCCGGGAGATCCATGGCGTGTTGCTGACCAAGGGCCGTGGCAGCAATCAGACCCCGGGCGAGTTCCGGCGCAGCCAGAATTGGATCGGCGGCACCCGGCCGGGCAACGCGGCCTTTGTTCCGCCGCCTGCCGAAGAAGTGCTGGAGTGCATGAGCAAGCTGGAGCTCTTCCTCCATGACCAGCCGGAACCGACTCCGGTACTGCTCAAGGCCGCGCTGGCCCATGTGCAGTTCGAGACGATTCACCCATTTCTGGACGGTAACGGCCGTCTGGGGCGTCTGCTGATCGCACTGCTCCTGTGCGAGCAGAAGGTGCTGCGGGAGCCGATGCTTTACCTCAGCCTCTATTTCAAGACGCATCGTCAGTATTATTACGAGCTGCTCAACAACGTACGGATGACCGGCGACTGGGAAGCCTGGCTCGATTTCTTCGCCGAGGCGGTCATTGTCACTGCCACCCAGGCGGTGGAAACGGCGCAGCAGCTCCTAGACCTGTCGAACCAGGACCGTGACAAGATCAGCGGCCTGGGACGGGCGGCGGCATCCACCCTGCAGGTCCACCGGGCGCTTATGGAGCATCCCATCGCCACCTCGGGCTCGTTGGTTGAGAAGACCGGCATCACCCCGGCCACGGTCAACAAGGCGCTCGGTCACCTGGAGCAGCTTGGCATCGTCAAGGAGATGACCGCCCAGAAACGCAACCGCCTGTTCAGCTACGCGGGCTATATCGAGATCATGAGTCGCGGCACGGAACTGCCGGGCAGGTAGGCCGATTCGATTCCCTTTTTCGGAATCGAACCGGATGTACGGAGAAACAGGACCGGGTTGTGGTGAGGCCGTTGGTATCCGATTATGCTGCAAATGGTAACGCTATTTGAAAATTGACCCCCTCTGACAATCTAACATTGACACCTGTTAGTGATTGAAACTACAGGGTGTTTTGGTTTTTCGTGTCGCCGAGGCTGTCATTGCTACTGCCACCCAGGCCGTGGAAACGGCGAGGCAACTGCTTGCGCTGTCAACGCTGGATACCGGGATCATCAGCGGCCTCAGCCGGGCGGCAGCGAGCACGTTGCTCGTGCATCGCGGGTTGCTGGGTCTGCCCATATCCACGTCGGGCTCGTTGCTGCTGAAGACGGGCCTCACCGCTGCCACGGTCAACAAAGCGCTTCAGCATCTGATGCGCCTCGGCATCGTGCGGGAAGTGACCGGTCAGCGGCGCAACCGCGTCTACAGCTACGAGGGATATATGGAAATTCTCAACCGCGGCACAGAGTCGCTGGATGAATAAGTCGTATTCCTTCTCCGCCTCCGCCGGCTAGCGCAGCAGTACCATGCAATGGCTGCGCGTCACACCGTTGAAGCTGCTTCGACAGGTGTACACGCCGGAAGGGAGGTCGCGGCCATCGAAGGTGAAGCGATGCGATCCGGCCTCGAGAAAACCGTCGTGCAGCACCGCCACCTCTGTTCCCAGCAGATCGAGCACCCGTATCGTGCAGCGCCCGGAGGCGGGCAAGTCGATGGGAATCACTGTTGCCGGATTGAAGGGATTGGGGAAGTTCGGATGCAGGGTGAAGCTCGATTCCAGCAGAGCAGGTCCGATATTGTTGATCCCTCGCAGAAGATGCAGCGTGTGGCCCTGCCTCATGAGCGGGTCGAGATGTGGCGGGGCGGATTCCGTGACATACAATGTATCGGTGGCCTCCACACGCCAGATCACACGAAGAGCCATGGTGTTGGGCATGCCCGATAATTCATCCATCGTGCTCTCGAGTACCTGCGCCGTGAGCGAGCAGCTCGCATCCACACCTCCATTGTCCGCGGGAAAACTTTTCGATCGCGTCATTGTCTCCCCATCGAACATGCGCAGCGTGTACGTCACGATATCCGACTGCGTTGCCGGATTGAAGCGGGAGGTTTGCACATCCGTGTAGGGATCCTGGGGTTGGGATTTCACCCAGGTGAATTTCGTGATGTCCGTTGGATCCTGCAGCTGAAGAATCGCGCCGTCCGCGGGTTTGAGCAGGGCGAAAGGATTCGGTGGGTGGTCGAGGATTTCGTACGGATCCGTCACTCCCTTTATGGTTGTGTCGTCGGGACATACGGCGAATACCTGCTGCCTTTCCTGTCCCTTGCGAACCTCGCGGCTGACAGACGAGGAGATGAAGAAGTTCGTCGCTCCTTGAATGTGCAGCGGCGAGAGAAAGATGTCGCTCATTGCCGGTGAGCGCTCGAACTCATCCGCAAAGCGCGCAGAGAACGCAACTTGAATGCTGGTGTCCGATACGGTATTGAGATTCCGGTCGCGCGGCCACGCCATGAGTTCGAACGCACGACGATAGAACACGCGATCCTTCCCAAGTTGTATCGGGGTGGTAATGTCGAGCAGAAGATTGTCCACCTTCTCCGGTAGGATGGTGATGGGAAGCGAGCTGTGGGAGAGCTGTGGCAAAATGGGCGCGATGGAGAGCGTGATACCCCGGCCCGCCTGGCTTTGCGCGAAGCGCAGCGTGGCGCGTCCGTTGACAAAAAGTGCATGGGGGATGGTGAAAAAGGTCCGCGGATTCTGAGCATCACTCAACACCGAGTCGACGGCGAGCGGCACATCGCTCAGCCACAGGCGCAGCCAACTGAAACCATCCGCATCGGCGCTCCAGGAGCGAACGCTCGTATCGGCTTCGGCATGGGAGCTGTCCACGCCAAGCCGCAGGGCATGGCCGTGCTGATCCCACTGATCGTACACGTTTCCCTGCGCGTCGCGCGCCACCAGGTCGAAGCGCAATTCCGTGCGCGCGGACACAGTGAACGCCATGCCCGCATCGTATTCCAGCGCCACGCCGACAGTATCCTGCGCGAACGCGAAGGCGCCCGGGAAGAGGCAACACACAAGCAGCAGCAGCGTGAAACATCCACGAATTCCCATCCTACCCTCCATTGATGCGGTGGCATTGTCGTATATCCGGATAACATCATCATTATCCACATGTGAAGCAAGGGAAATATGCTTGACGACCGTGCTATCATGCGTGTGGTTTTCAAAGGGCGATGGAAGGGCGGTCCGAAGGAGCAATCGTTGGATCGTGGGGCGTAACAGGACTCGCTTCCGGCTGTCCATGTCGAACTTCCTACCGCGACTGACGGTCGAGAGAGAATGAGACTGCTACGGCTTCCCGGGATTCGTACAGTGAACGGATGCCGATCAGGTAGCGATGCCCTGTACGGACTGAGTCGGAAATATGGAGTTTCGAGTATCGTGGAAGGATTTTCATCGGAGGGAGCTGAAGAATGTCGAGCTACGGCGCACCGCCATCATGCGAAGCTGCTACCCGACAGACCGACTACCGAAATGAAAGAGAAAAACTCACATTAAAATTGACTTGAGTGGCGAATATCAGTAGATTGTAGTTTACTAGCGAGATAAAATCGCTTAAGAGGCAATGAATATGCTTGTCAGCTTCACGCTCGATAACTGGATGTCGTTTCGCAATGAAACCGTGTTCTCCTTGGTTGCCACCCGGGAGCGTCAACACGGTGCCAGAGTACCGGTACTGGGCAAGTACAAGACGAGGATACTTCCGGTAGCAACGATTTACGGAGCGAACGCATCCGGAAAGACCAATTTTTTCAAGGCTTTGAATTTCGCCAGAACACTGATTGTCAAGGGCACGCGGCCGGACAGCCTCATTCCCGTCGATCCTCATCGGCTGGACGCCCATACTGCTCAGCAGCCGTCGCGATTCGTGTTTGAACTGTTGGTTGACGAGGTTATGCATGAATACAGCTTCACCGTTACCCGGAAGGCGATTCTGGAGGAGAAACTCGTCGTCATTTCGAGCAACAGTGAGCGGGTGCTTTTCCATCGCCGAGACGGGGAACCCAACTTCAATGAATCCTTGGCCAAGGACCGATTCCTCCATTTTGTCTTCAAAGGAACCAGGGACAACCAACTTTTTCTTACAAATTCCGTTTCACAGCAGGTTGAAAACTTTCGGGCAGTTCACGACTGGTTCAGAGACACGCTTGTTCTCATCGCCCCTGATTCACGTTTCGAACCCTTCGAGCAGTTTCTTGACGAGGGAAATCCCCTTTACTCGACCATGAATACGTTGTTGCCGCAACTCGACACAGGGATCGCTCACTTGGGCGGAGAGGATATTCCCTTCGATAACATCCCGCTTCCCGAGTCACTGAAAGTCAAGTTGCAGGAGGATGTGAAAGAAGGTATGTCCGTTCGACTGCAGGCCGAACCAGGCAACGAACGGTATGTCGTGCGCCGCACGGATGGTGAGCTTCTGGCCAAGAAGCTGGTGACGTATCATCCCACGACCGATGGTTCCGAAGCCAGGTTCGAAATCCGTCAGGAGTCGGATGGATCGCAGCGGGTGATCGATTTGCTACCCGCGTTTCTGGATCTCTCCGTCCAAGGCTCGAAGAAGGTCTACGTGATCGATGAACTCGACAGAAGTCTGCACTCGTTACTGACGCGATCATTGATTGAAGCATATCTCGGCACGTGCTCCACGGAAAGCAGGGCTCAATTACTCTTCACCACCCATGACGTGTTGCTTATGGATCAGTCCCTGCTGCGACGTGACGAGATGTGGATCGCGGAGCGGAACGTTGCCGGTTCGACGACGCTTTTATCCTTCAGTGAATACAAAGATGTCCGATATGATAAGGATATCCGCAAGAGCTACCTTCAGGGACGACTCGGCGGCATCCCCCGGATTCTTCCGATAGGTGTATCGTCCGAGCGTCGTTTCACCGAAGATCAAACCGGAACCGATTGATGGCCTCGAGGAGACGCACATTCCAACGACCACTTGGTGAACGTCGGTATAAGAAACTGTTCGTTATTTCCGTTGAGGGGGTAAGAACCGAACCGCAGTATTTCACCATGTTCAAAGACAACCACTCGATGATCCGGGTGAATTGTCTCAAAGTGCGCACTGATAGCTCTCCGCCTCGGGTTCTCAAGCGGATGAAGGATTATCTTCGGCGGGAGAAATTGAAAGAATCCGATGAAGCATGGCTCGTGGTGGACAAGGATCAGTGGACGGATAATCAGTTGATGCAGCTTCATGCATGGGCACAAGAGCGCGGAAACTATGGCTTCGCCCTGAGCAATCCCAAGTTTGAATACTGGTTGTTGCTCCATTTCGATGATGGAGGTGGCATTGTGTCTCCACGCGATTGTACTGATAGGTTGAGAAATTACTGGCCGGATTACGACAAAGGTATCGACACACGCAGGATTAACCGTCGCCAGATTGAAGATGCTGTCGAGCGCGCCAGAGCACGTGACAATCCTCCTTGTCCGGACTGGCCGCATGGGATTGGCACTACAGTGTACAGGCTGGTGGAAAAGCTTCTTGATGGAATAACATAACAGCTTCTACCTCTCCAAAACCCTCGCTGTGCTCCACCAATCCCCCACGCGGTCCACACACAGTCGCGACGGCCGAGGCCGTAGAGGGCGGGGCTGTGCGGGGCGCAGATGTGCGGGGCGATTCAGCGTGGGGCATTGCGGAGGGAGCGCATGGATTTTCCTCTTGCCGATGGTTGTGAATTGTGACAATATTCGCTGTTGCGCTTCCGTTAGATGATCCGGCCGCAAAATATCAGTGTACGGCGGGCACACGCGGGAACACGAATGGCGCGCGGGGACTGTTCGACACGGCGATTGAGCTGAGGGAGAGCACAACGGCCGGGAAATGTAATAGCGGGGAATTTGGGAACACACAACAGCGGGGAATGCGGCATGACACCTTCATCACTCGGCGCGAACGCGCAGCGACCACACCGTCTGTCTCGCGGCGCGCGAGAAGACAGCTTCAATTCCACACAACAGAACAAACGCAGCGATCATGAAATGGCGGGGGAGTGGAACGCGCGCGGCGATTCCACAGCGCCACGGGACGGCTTCGTGCCGCGCCGGGCATCGTCTGCCGCGCGCATGCCGGCCGCCGCGCGCGAGGATGAGGAACTCGTAACCGTTGCGTTTCACAAAAAGGATACGGGGTTCCGTATTCCGAAACCGGGTGAAGCCCTGCCCGTGACGCGGCCCGCAACTCGTAAGTCACAACTCGATGCGCATGTGCTGCATCGGCGACGCGAGGAAACCGGCAGATTGCATGCGTTGCTGGCAGATATTTTCAACGAGAGCAGTCCACACACAGAGGAGCATGTCGGATGTCCGGGGACCGGTGGCCCGGGTGGCGCACCGACGACTCCCGCTCACGTGCCTGATACCGCCCATCGCGACCTGCTCGCATTCCTTGCCGCGAAGGAATGCTGGACGCGCCGGGAGTATGGCGGGCTTTGCGCGCGCTTCGGCCTGATGGACAGCGGTGCTATGGAAGTGCTCAACGCATGGGCTTTCGCTCATGGCGCGGAAGCGGTTCTGGAGGACGGTGATCCGGTGCTGGTGAATGTCGAAGTCGCGCGGGAGTTGCTGTATGAGCACTGAAGCGAAAGGTGGACTACGTCCGAGGGTACGCGACGGTATACTGCAGGCGCTTCGAGCGGGAGTCACCCCGCGCTATGGCTTGCAGCATCTGCAGGTCGGACGGCTGCGTGAAGTGGAGACATTACTCGAGGACATCGAGCGCATTGCCGATGGAGGCGCGGCTATTCGCTTCATCGTGGGCGAGTATGGTTCGGGTAAAAGCTTTTTCCTGCAGCTGATTCGTTCGATCGCGCTGGAGAAAGGCGCGGTCTGCCTGCACGCGGATCTCGCTCCGGATCGGCGGCTGCATGCGAGCGGCGGTCAAGCGCGCATGCTCTACGCGGAGTTGCTTCGAAACTGTTCAACGCGGAGCAAGCCCGAAGGCGGCGCGCTCGGCAGCATGGTGGAACGATTTATTGCCGAGGTCCGTCGTCACGCGGGAGAGGCGGGGATGTCCGTCGAGCAGTGTATCGAGGAGCGTCTGCACGAGTTGTCGGAATCAGTGGGCGGCTACGATTTCGCCAGGGTGATAGCCGCATACTGGCAGGGGTACGAGCGAGGCTGCGAGCAACTCCGCGACGAAGCGCTGCGCTGGCTGCGCGGCGAATTCAGCACGCGCACGGAGGCGCGCAAGTCTTTGGGCGTGGGCAGTATCGTGGACGACGGCAACGTGTACGACCGATTGAAATTGCTGGCTCGCTTCGTGCGGCGGGCGGGCTACGCCGGTCTGCTGGTGTGCATCGATGAATTGGTGAATCTCTACAAGCTGCCGCAGAGACAAACGCGCCTCGCCAATTATGAGCAAATACTGCGCATGCTCAACGACTGTTTGCAGGGGAGTGCCGAGCACCTGGGCTTTCTCTTCGGCGGCACGCCCGAGGTGCTGTTCGATACGGGCAAAGGGCTGTTCAGCTACGAAGCCCTGCGCTCGAGATTGGAGGAGAACAATTTCGCTCGTCGGGCCGGCGTGGTGGATTATGCGGCTCCCGTACTGCGCCTTGCGAATCTCACGCCCGAAGAATTGTACCTCCTTTTATGCAATGTACGTCTGGTACATGCCAACGGTGATCCGGGCGCGAGCAGTGTGCCGGACGAAGCGTTGGACGCTTTTGTCCACCACTGCTCGCGTCACATTGGCGACGCTTACTTCCGCACGCCACGGAATACCGTCAAGGCTTTCGTGGATTTTCTCTCCGTACTCGATCAGCATCCCGATCTCCAGTGGTCGCAACTGCTCGGCATGGTGCGCATCGAAGCGGATGCTCCGTCGGACATGCCCGGCAACGTGGATGAGGACGACGACGCTCTGGCGGATTTTCGACTGTGACGTGCCATGAAAGTCTCCACGGCATTTTCGCTGTTGCATGAAGACGTCCGGCAGTGGGTTTGGCGGCAGCGTTGGGATGCCCTGCGCGATATTCAAGAGCGTGCCATCGGGCCCATACTCCAGGCAGACAGGGATGTTATGATCAGCGCTGCCACGGCTGCGGGAAAAACCGAGGCGGCATTTTTACCCGCCTGCTCGCACCTCGCGGAATTCCGGCCCGATGGTGTGGGCATCCTTTCCATCAGTCCGCTCAAGGCCTTGATCAACGATCAGTACCGGCGTCTGCGCGAGCTGTGCGAGATGTTGCGCCTACCGCTCACGCCCTGGCACGGCGACACGCCGTACTCGGCGAAGCAGCGTCAGTGGGAAGAACCCGGCGGTGTGCTGCTGATCACACCCGAGTCGCTCGAATCCCTTTTGCTGCATCGATCCGAGTGGTGCGAACGCGCCTTTGGCGCAACGAGTCATGTTATCATCGATGAATTTCACGTGTTTCCCGGCACGGAGCGTGGCTGCCAGTTGCAGTCACTGCTGCATCGCCTGGAATTTCTCATCGGGCGAACATTGCCGCGCGTGGCGCTCAGCGCCACCATGGGTGATGTGCGGCGCATGGCGGAATATCTGCGTCCCACGCCGGGAAGTTATCCCTGCGAGATCATCGTATCGGACTGTTCGCACAGTGATGTGAAAGTGCAGTTGCGCGGGTATCGCATTCCTCCCGAGGTGTTGCGGAGCAGAACGGGAGTAGACCAGCGCATGGCGGACGATCTGTACCGCATCTTGCGCGGAACCTCGCATCTTATTTTCGCGAACAGCAGGGGATGCGCGGAATCGCTCGCCGCCGCGCTGACGGATCGCTGCGAGCGCAACGCCGTGCCGAATGAATTCTTTCCTCATCACGGAAGTCTGTCACGCGATTTGCGCGAGCGCCTGGAGGCACGCTTGCAGGAGGAAGTCCTTCCCACGTCGGCGGTTTGTACCATGACACTCGAACTGGGCATCGATATCGGCTGCGTGCATTCCATCGCGCAGATCGGCACGCCGCATTCCGTGGCTAGTCTGCGACAGCGCCTCGGTCGCTCGGGACGGCGGGGCGAGGCATCGATACTGCGCCTGTTCATCAGCGAGTACACGCTGAAGGAGGAGAGTCATATCTCGGACCGCCTCCGTATGGAGACGGTGCAGAGCATCGCATTGCTCGAACTGTTGCTGCAGGGACGCAGCGAACCCCCGCCTCCACGACAATTCCATCTTTCCACACTCGTGCAGCAGACGATGTCGCTGATCGCCCAATACGGCGCGGTGCGTGCGACGCAGCTCTGGTCGCTACTGTGTGGCAGCGGACCATTTTCGTTGGTGACGCGGGAAATGTATGCCTCGATTCTGCGCGGCCTGGGCGAGCGTGACTTGATCATCCAGACGCGGGATGGCGCGCTGGTATTGGGTTGTGAAGGCGAGCGTCTTATCTGGCGTGCGCATTTCTATGCGGCGTTCAATACGCCGGACGACTACCGCCTCGAATGCGACTCGCGTGTTATTGGGCGTATTCCCGTCGACAGGCCGTTGGTGGAGGGACAGCAAATCGTTTTTGGTGGCATGCGCTGGGAGGTGCTGAATATCGATCAGGATAAACGAGTCGTGTATTTGCGTCGTTCGCTCACAGGCGTGCCTCCGGCATTCGGCGGACAAGGTCCGATGGTTCACGACATGGTTCGCCGAGCCATGCGCGAGGTGTACCTGCGCCGCAACGTCCCGGCATATCTGGATGGCAGCGCGAGGAGCTTGCTTCAGGAAGGGATGGAGTGCTTTCACGCGCTGAATCTGGGGCGGGTCTCGCAACTCTCCATCGGAAACACGGTGCATTTGCTGCCCTGGCGGGGCGATGCGGTGACGGGAACGATCACCCGCCTGCTGTGTCGCGCGGGCCTTGCGGCGAATCACTTCGGAGGCGTGATCGACATCCGCAGGTGTAGCATCGAGCAACTGCACGCGGCGGTGGCGGCACTCCTCGACAGTGCGCCTCCCGACGAGGAGGAACTCGCCGCCGATGTCGCGAACACGATCGTGGAGAAGCATGACGCCTTGCTGCCCGATGCCCTGCGCCTCCGCGCCTATGGCCGGCGCTACTTCGATGTACCCGCGGCGATGGAGTGGCTGAGGGATACGCTTTTTGTCGATGAAAAGTGAGTGCTTCACCTGGGTGCTTCCATCTCGAATCCTGCCGCCAGCTGAGTTCGGGATACATTTGAAGAGATGAAAGAGAGCGAAGAGAGCGGAGAGGAAGGGTTGAGGGCGCTTCCCGCTCAAATCCTGCGCTCCGCGATATTCGAGTCAACGCGAGGACACAGAGACGCAAAGCCGAGATCCCCCCGTGCCCTCCGTGTTCGCGAAGCGCTCCGGGTACTCTGTGTTCCCGCGAAGCGCTCCGGGTACTCCGTGCCAGCGAAACCCCTCCTTACTCTCACCACCTCCTTACACTCCTCGATTGTGGATTCCGCGGAGATGCCGGTCACCGCTCCTCTCCTGCGTCGAGAATTGACTATCTTTGATCATGTTTCATTGCATGAAGCGGACTGCGCGATGCGCCATGAGGAAATGCGGAAGGAGATCGTGGGGATGTTGCGGGCAATGCTCGCGGCGGGACTGACCACCGGATCGGGCGGCAATATCAGTGTGCGGGTCGGAGAAGGGATGCTGATCAGTCCGAGTGGCATGACCTACGACCACGTGACGTCTGAGGATGTGGTACTGCTGGGGATTGAAGGATCAGTGCTGGAGGGAACGCGTCGTGCATCCAGTGAAGCCGCGATGCATGCCGCGGTGTATCGTCGTCGCGAAGATGTGCGCGCCATTGTCCATACGCATTCGCCCTATGCCACAACCTTCGCCTGTCTGCGCGAGGCCATTCCGGCCGTGCACTATCTGGTGGGTTTCGCGGGACACTGCGTGCCAGTCGCGCCCTACGCCACGTATGGCACGGAGGAACTCGCCGCCGCCGCGGTGGACACTCTGGGTGATGGGGGAGCGGTGCTGCTTGCCAATCACGGAGTGCTGGCCGTGGGCGATACGCTCGCGCGGGCCTTCGCCGTGGCGGAGGAAATCGAATTGGTGGCGCGCGTGTACTATCAGGCCCGATGCATCGGCACACCGGTGCTGCTGGACGCGGAGGAAATGGAGCGCGTGCTGGTGAAATTCCGCGACTACGGTCGACAGAGCGCGAGCGGGGAGTAAACATGTTTCTCCCCATGACTCCCGAAGAAATGCGTGTGCAGGGCATCGATCGCTGCGACGTCATTCTCGTGAGCGGCGATGCGTACATCGACGCTCCGCATATCGGAGTGGCCGTGGTGGGACGTGTGCTGCAGGCGGCGGGATTCACGGTGGGTATCGTGGCGCAGCCGCGAAGCGACACGGCCGAGGACATTCTCAGACTGGGCGAGCCGCGCCTGTTCTGGGGAGTGAGCGCGGGCAGCGTCGATTCGATGGTGGCGAATTACACCGCACTGATGAAGAAGCGACGGAGCGACGACTATACGCCGGGAGGCGAGAACACACGTCGTCCCGATCGAGCATGCATTGTGTATGCGAATCTCATCCGGCGCTTCGGCGTGGATAAACGCCCCATTGTCCTCGGCGGCATCGAGGCGAGCTTGCGCCGCATCGCCCATTACGATTACTGGGACGATGCAGTCCGTCGTTCACTGCTCTTCG
The DNA here is from genome assembly GCA_035362335.1 of Bacteroidota bacterium. Classification (GTDB taxonomy): domain Bacteria; phylum Bacteroidota; class Ignavibacteria; order SZUA-365; family SZUA-365; genus JAOSJT01. Next base: position 21,378 of record DAOSDL010000025.1, on the reverse strand, counting down.
ATGCGAAGGCCGACATCCTGGTGTATGGCATGGGCGAGGGAACGGTGCTGGGCCTTGCGCGCCGCTTGCGCGAGGGGGCTCCCGTTGACGATCTCGCCGGTACATGCGTGATCGCGCGGGAAGCACATGCGGAGTACATCACCCTGCCCGCCTACGAGGACGTGCGTCACGATGCCACGGCGTTCACGGAAATGTTTCGCCTGTTTTACGACAACCTCGATCCCCGCAGCGCCAAAGGTCTGCAACAGCGGCATGGCGATCGCTGGCTGCGGCATCACCCGCCCGCCGCGTACGAATCCCAGGATGAGTTGGACCGTGTGTACGCGTTGCCTTTCGAACGCGACGCGCATCCGCGGTACCGGCGCGAAGGAGCGTTGCGCGCGCTCGATACGATACGCTTTTCGCTGCAAACGCATCGCGGCTGCTATGGCGAGTGCAACTTTTGCGCCATCGCGGTGCATGAAGGTCGGACGGTGCGCTGGCGCAGCGAGGAATCGGTGCTGCGCGAGGCCGGGCGTTTCGCCGCACATCCGGCGTTCCGCGGTGTGATTCCCGATGTGGGAGGACCCACGGCGAACATGTACGGCTATGAATGCGCGAAGAAGCTGCGTTCCGGCGCCTGCCGCGACCAGCGCTGCATGTTTCCCACGTTGTGCGTGAGCATGCCGGTTGATCACTCGCGCTACACGCGTCTGCTCGGCCGTATTCGCGCTTTGCCCGAGGTGCGGCATGTGTTTGTGGCAAGCGGCATACGGCACGATCTCGTCATGAGCGACACGCACTGCGGTGAGGAATTTTTACGCGCGCTTGTGGAACATCACGTATCTGGTCAACTGCGCCTCGCGCCCGAGCATGCGGACGACGGCATTCTCGCGCTGATGGGGAAGGGCTCGTTCGACGACGTGCTCGATTTTCGCAAGCGCTTCTTCACACTGACACGTGCAGCGGGGAAAAAGCAACAGTTGTCCTATTATTTCATCGCCGCCTATCCGGGCTGTGGCGAGGAGGAAATGCGACACCTGCGGAAACGTATCGCCGAGGAGGCGCGCATCGATGCCGAGCACGTGCAGGTGTTCACTCCCACACCCTCGACCTGGGCATCGGTGATGTACCACACCGGACGCAATCCTTTCACCGGCGAAACACTGTTCGTGGAGCGCGGCTTGAAAGGCAAGCGCGCGCAGAAGGAAAGCGTACTGGGAACATCTCCCGGCAAGACAACGGGCGCACGCGGTCATGGATCTCGCTGACCGCATCTGGAAACGCGCCGACGCGCTGTCGCTGGAAACTGCGCGCAGCGAGCGATTGCGCGCGCTGATTCTCGCGGTGTTGTTCTCCGTTGCCGCGGTGCTCTTCCTGCTTGTATCCTCGGTACTGCCGGAAGCGTATCTGCGGATTTTGCAAAGCAATGAACTGCGTCAATCCATTGTCGTGTTGTTCCTGGCGGTGGCCGCGTACGAGTTCGCCATCAGTTTCGGTTTCCGTTTCCTTTCCCGTCTGGGTCGCCGGCTGCCCGAGCCGGCGCGCTACCTGAACACCGTGGTCGAGATCACCGTCCCGAGTGTGGGCATTTACCTCTTCAGCGATGCGGTGCACAGTTCGCTGGCGTTGGTTTCGCCGTTCTATGCGATGTATTTCCTGTTCATCATCGTTTCCACGTTGCGGCTCAGTGTCGCCCTGTCCTTGCTGAGCGGAGCGCTGGCCGCGGCCGAGTATCTCGTGCTCGGCCTGTATCTCACCGCCAGCAGCGAGACGAACGAGGCGGTCGCCCTGCTCAACGCCCCGGGGCTGTTGTTTGCGCGCTCCATGCTGTTGCTCGGCGGCGGTGTGGCGGCGGCGGTGATAGCACGGCAAATCAAACGACGCATCGGACGCATGCTGCGGAGCATGGACGAGCGAACCGCGTTGATTCAGTTGTTCGGACAGCAGGTGTCGGAACCGGTGGCGAATGAACTCCTCACGCATCCCGATCACGCCCGGGGTGTGACGCGGCAGCTGACGGTGATGTTTGTGGATATCCGCGATTTCACTCCTTTTGCCGAGCGGCACAGTGCGGAGGAAGTGGTGGAGTATCTCAATCGACTCTTCGACCGCATGATCGCGGTGATAGACAAGCATGGGGGCATCATCAACCAATTCCTCGGCGATGGATTCATGACCACCTTCGGCGCACCCCTGCCGATGGAAGATCATGCTCGTCGGGCAATACTGGCCGCGGTGGAGCTCAATGACATTGTCGCCCGCATGTCGCTGGACGGAGCGATCCCCCCCACGCGCATCGGCATCGGCATTCACAGCGGTGAGGCGGTGACAGGCAATATCGGCGCGGCTTCCCGGCGGCTGTACTCCATCACCGGCGCGGCTGTGATCATTGCCTCGCGCATCGAGCAATTGAACAAGGAGTACTCTTCGAGCGTGCTGGCCTCGGCCGAAACCTGGCATCGCGCAGGCCTTGCCGGGGACGAATCGTGGAACATGGTGCGATCGCTGGGCGCGGTGCGCGTGAAGGGCTGGGCCGGTGACATCGAGATGTTCCAACTGCGCTGACAGCGCTGCGATTCCATGCTCCTCTCCGAGAAAATGGATGAACCGTGCTGCGACGACCGGAGCATAGCTCTTTCATTCCGGGACCGCAGGCCGTATCTTGAAGATTGTCTGTTCTTATTCAGGATCACATCATGCAAATCGGTATCGTCGGACTTCCATACTGCGGCAAATCAACGCTCTTTCAAACCATGACGCGTACGCATCTTGATGACGCGGCGCTCGCGCGGCAACAGACCAATCTCGCCGTGGTGAAAGTGCCCGATGCGCGTGTGGACAAGCTGGGTGATATGTTCAACCCGAAAAAGCTCGTGTACACCTCGGTGGAATTTGTGGATGTGGTGGGTCTGAAAAAAGGCGACCACAGTTCGACGCAATTCACCGGGGCCTTTCTCGGTGGCGTGAAAACCAACGACGCACTGATTCACGTGGTGCGCCTCTTCGACGATCCGCTCTACCCGCATCCCGAGGGTTCCATCGACGCGATGCGCGACATCAACATTCTTGAGGCCGAATTCGTGCTCTCCGATCTCGCGATGATCGAGACACGTCTGGAAAAATTGCGCAAACAGGTCCTCAAGGCGCCCGACGACAAGTCCAAGCATGAATTGCGCATTCTCGAGCGCTTTCAGCAGACATTGGAAGATGGTAAACCGCTGCGTACTCTCGATCTCGATGCCAATGATCGCGCGCAGATCAAAGGATATCAGTTCCTGAGTTTGAAACCGGTGCTCGTTGTCCTGAACCTCGAGGAGGCGCAGGTCGGGAGCATGCAAACGCTCGTGGCGGACATGCAGGCACAGGTGCGCTCGATGGGAATGTCCGTCGATGCCTTCGCGGGAAAGATCGAGATGGAGCTTGCGCAACTCAGCGACGAGGAGGCCAGCGAATTCATGAAGGATTACGGGCTTGAGGAATCGGCGCTCACACGCATCATCCGCTCTGCCTACGACATGCTCGGACTGATCGCCTTTCTCACTTTTGGCGAGGATGAATGCCGCGCATGGACCATTCGCCGCAACACACCGGCCCACGAAGCGGCCGGAGCGATTCATACCGATTTGATGAACCGCTTCATCCGTGCGGAGATTGTGCACTTCGATGATTTTGTGCGCCTCGGTTCCATCCAGGCCTGCAAGGACGCCGGTTTGTGGCGCCTCGAAGGCAAGGAGTATGTGGTGCGCGACGGCGATATGATGACCGTGCGCCACGGCTGATCGCGGATTCCATTGTTCAAAGCAACACCGCCGTTCCAGTTCGGAACGGCGGTGTTGTTGTGCACAGAAAGGTATGAAACAATATATCACTTCGCTCGATACGAATCAAGACCAATTCTAAATAAGCTGCGCTTGCACCGGGGCGGGGCCTTGGGCGCAGGCGCGATACAGTTGGAATCCGTGGGAGGCCTGGGCCGGTAGCAACGCTGCGTCTGGCAGTAACAGCGAGTGGAACGTGAGGCGGGGCGCCTCCACCGGACTTCAACGGATTCGGCGCGCGTTGCGTCCGAGCAGGAGCTGCGCCGGATAGAGCAAGCGTGCAGCCCCGATGCCGCGCATGACCAGCAATGCGATAGTGGCACCGGCCACATTTGCCAGCATGTCCCAGGGATCCATCATCCGCGATGTGGCGAGATCCTGGTACACTTCACTCAATGCACCGAATGCACTCGTGACCGCCCAGGCGGTCAAGGCCGCCTTCCATTTCCAGATGTTTTGCTCCGATGGCAGAACCAGCGCATACCACAGCAAGAGCGTCTGCATACCGAAGAGCAGCACATGCGCGATTTTGTCGGGTTGCCAGATGCGCACGCTCGGGAACGATGATCCGGGCAGAGACAACAGTACGAGAATCAGCAGAGCCCACACTAACGCCGGGAGTGATGCCGACCAGCGCGTTATGGGAGTGGCACGTGGATCAGAAACTGTCACGCGGCGTCACGTCCTTGAGAATTTCCGCGAACGAACGAATGAGGTCGCCGGCAATCAGTCCGTATTCGCCCACGCGCTCCTTTGCGTGGTCGCCCGCCATGCCATGCAGGTAAACGCCCATTGCGGCCGCGCGTTCGGGAGTACTACCCTGTGCTGCCAGACCCGCAATAATACCGCTGAGCACATCACCCGCGCCTGCGGTGGCCATGCCGGGATTGCCGGTAGGATTGATGTACACCGTGCCGTCCTTCGTGGCGATCACCGTGGGCGCCCCTTTGAGCACGAGCGTGACGCCGAATTCAATGGCAAAGGTCTGCGCTATGCTGATGCGCTTGGTCTCGATTTCTTCCTTGGATTGCACAACGAGTCGGGAGAACTCGCCGACGTGCGGCGTGAGAATGATGTCAACATCCGAGTGCTGCAGCAAGTCGAGATGCCCGGCCAGTGCGAACAGCGCGTCGGCGTCGATGAGCAGGGGAGCTTTGGCGCGTTCGATGACTTTGCGTACAAGATTTTGCGTTTCATAATGCCGCGAAATTCCGGGGCCGATGACGGCGATGCTCGAGTCGTTGATGTGCTCGAGAATGCTGTCGAAGTCGTTGAGACTGAGCGTGCCTTCGCTGGTCTCCTTGAAGGGCACGGTCATCACCTCGGTGAGCTTGGTTTCGAGAATGCTGTTGAGTCCCTGCGGAATACCGAGGTGCACGATGCCCGCGCCGCTGCGCAACGCCGCTTCGGAGGCCATGGCCGCTGCGCCGGTAAGACCGATGGAACCGGCGAGCACAAACACATTGCCCAGTTGGTATTTGTGCACGTCGAAGGCGCGCCGGGGCAGCCAATTCCGCACATCGGCATAATCGAGCAGGAAAGTCGTGGTCGCATCCCGCATGAAGCCCTCGGTGGGCATGCCGATATCCACCACATGCACGTTTCCCGCGTGCTCGCGGCCTTTGCGCAGCAGCAAGCCGCGCTTCAGTGCGCCCATGGTGGCGGTGCAGCGTGCACGCACGGCCGAGCCCAGCAGTTCGCCGGTTTCCGCATCAATTCCCGTGGGCATGTCCACGGCGAACACCGGGATGTCGGAGGAATTGAGTACTTCGATGATTTCCGCGATGTCGCCTTTTATCGGAGTGGTCAATCCCGTACCGAGCATCGCGTCGACCACGCAGGTCGGGCGGCGCAGCAACAGATCCTCGAGATGCGCACTGCCTCCCGCGAGCCGCACGTGAAGTCGGGGCTGCTCTTTCTCGATGGCATGAAGCATGTCGAGATTCACGCGCGCGTCGCCGCCTATCGCCGTGTCGGGCGCGAGCGTCAGTACGTCCACGCGGGCACCGCGATTGATAAGATGCCGTGCCATGGCGTAGCCATCGCCGCCGTTGTTTCCTTTACCACAGAGTATCACAATCCATGCGTCGGCGGCGGGACCGAACGCGCGCTCCAACACATCCACGGCACCCCGTGCGGCATTCTCCATGAGCACGATGGATGGTATGCCGTAGTGCTCGACAGCGGCGGTGTCACACGAACGCATTTCGTCCGAGGTCAGAACTGGTAACATGATGGTGTGCTGTAAAATGTGATGAAATCGGGAGAAGGACGGCGAGAGGTCAGGAGTGGCGGGAGAATACGATGCGGCGCAGCGTTGTTGCTACGACGCTTGCGGAACAGATGTCGGACATGCGTGTCCATGGAACTGTCATTGTTGTTGCACTGTGTTCGCGCGGCTTCGCCTGCACGATGTCACGGTTTAGAACAGGCCGCCCATCCACTGGAGTACGAGCATGGGGAACACACCGATGGCCAGCACGCCCGCGGCCGAAAGCAACACCGCGGCAATGCCGCTTGCGCCAATGGATACCGGGGCTTCGTCGCCGCGCTCCTGAAAGAACATCACCACAATGACGCGGAGATAGTAATACACCGAGACCATGCTTGCCAGCACACCGACGATGGTGAGCCAGGTGTAACCGTTTTCGACCGCGGAGACGAAGATATAATATTTTCCGAAAAATCCCGCGAGCGGCGGAAGGCCAATGAGCGAAAACATGAACAGGGCCATCAGCGCGGCGAGCAGGGGGTGGCGGCGGTAAAGTCCATGAAAGTCCTGAATCTCTGTGCCGCTTTGATCGGCACGCTCAATGAGCGCGATGATGCCGAAGGCGCCGATATTGGTGACGATATACGACATCAGGTAGAACAGCACACCGGCCACACTGAAATCCGTCCCCGCGGCGACGCCGATCAGCATGTAGCCCGCGTGTGCGATGCTCGAGTAGGCAAGCATGCGCTTGATGTTGGATTGGCTGATTGCCACCACATTGCCCACCACCATCGAGGCCACAGCGAGAGCCGCCGCGACAGTGTTGATACCCGAGGCGGTGAAATCGAAGGTGGAGGTGAACACCAGCATCAGCGCGGAGAAGGCCGCCGCTTTTGCTCCCGTGCTCATGAAGGCCGTGACCATGGTGGGCGAACCTTCGTACACGTCGGGGACCCACATGTGGAAGGGCACGGCGCCGACCTTGAAGGCGAAGCCGACGAGCAGGAGTCCGGCCCCCGTGAGGAACAGGGGCTCGGACTTCAGCGTCGTGAGATTCTGAGCGATTTCGAGAATGTTTGTCGTGCCGGTGCTGCCGTACAACAGAGCGATGCCATAGAGGAAAAATCCCGTGGCGAAGGCCCCGAGGAGGAAATACTTCAGCGCGGCTTCATTCGAACGCTGCTGCTTGCGCGTCATTCCCGCAAGCGCGTACAGCGACACGGACATCAGCTCCAGACCGATAAAGGTGACCACGAGATCCGTCGCGGCCGCGAGCGTCATCATGCCCACCACGGCCAGAATGATCAGGTGGAAGAATTCGCCGAACGCCATCCCGATCTTCTCCATGTATGCCCGCGAGAAGAGAATGGTCAGTCCGGCCGCAACCAAAAACATGATGGATGTCACACTGGCGTAGCCACCCGTGAGCACCATGCCATTGAATGCCGTGCCCCTGTCGGGATACAGCATGGCGGCGAACACGATGTTGGCGGCGATGCCCACAAGCGACACCCAGTATTCGGTGGCGAGCGGATTCTTCTTGAGCGCGTTGACCATGATGACGATCAGCGAAAGGGCGATCGTCCCGGTGATCGGCGCGGTACGCAAGGTATCGGTAAGGAGTTGTTCCATTATCGGCAGTCCGAAACGTCGAAATCAGTTGCTCAATTGAAAAACAGCAGCCACACCAGAATGAAGATGGGCAGCAACACGGGAAGCGAGAAGCGTATCATATAGCCGAAAAAGCTCGGCATTTTGGCGCCCGCCTGCTCCGCGATTGATTTGACCATGAAATTCGGCGCGTTGCCGATGTACGTCATCGCTCCGAAAAACACCGCCGCGATACTGATCGCCATCACGTACACGTCGTGCATACTGATGAGATACGACACCTGAATATCGCTGAGCGGCACATTGCCCGAAGCCACCATCTGTCCGTGGTAATGGACGAGGGTTTCAACCGTCGTGCGCACTTCCTGCGAGTACTGGGCGAAATTCGGCGCCTGCAGCGCGCCGTTGGCGATCACCTCCTGCACCTGCGTGATCAATTCCGGCCGTACCAGCAGACCGATCTCGGCGCTGAGGAAATTCAGATAGGTCGGTGCGTTGTCCAGGAAGGACGACAGCGCGCCCGTGCCCCAGTAGAACTGTCCAGGCGCGGTGATGCCCAGCGAGGCGGCGTTCAGCTCAAGCCAATCCAGCGCTGGCACCATGGTGGCGAAGAGACCGAGGAAGAGGAAGCCCACTTCCTTGATCGGCAGGAAGTTGAAGTCGTTCGCCTCGTGCACATGCTTCTTCGTGGTGAAGTACGATCCCGCCGCGGCGAGAATCATGATCACCTCGCGCACGTACGGCGGATCCTGAATGAACACCGCCACAAGAATCACCAGCAGGAAGCCGATGTTGTGCATGCCTTGAAGCTTGGTCTCATCACCCGCCTCATTCTGCTTCGCGCGCACATCGGCTGGCATCTTGTTGTAGTAATACCAGTCGATGGCGATAAACACCGCGAGCACCACAGCCACGGTCAGGGCCCAGATCACCCACACATTTTCCATCACCCAGAAGAAGGGAATGCCCTTCAAATAGCCGAGGAAAAGGGGAGGATCACCGATCGGAGTGAGGGCGCCGCCGATGTTGCTGACGATGAAAATGAAGAACACGATGTGATAGGCGTGCAGACGCGTCTTGTTGTTGCGCATGAACGGCCGGATCAGAATCATCGATGCGCCCGTGGTGCCTACGAGATTCGACAGCACAGCGCCGAAGAGCAGGATGATCGTGTTTTTTACCGGCGAGGCGTAGCCCTTCAGATTGATGTGCATGCCGCCGGCCACCACGAAGAGTGAACCCACGAGACAGATGAAACTGAAGAACTCGATGCCCGAGTGCAGCATGCGCACCGGATTGTGCAGGAAAAACACGTAGTACACGATGGTGATCAGCCCGAGAGCGACCGCCACATGCGGGTAGTAATGCTCCCACCAGTGCTTGCTGATGAACGGCATCAAGGCGATGGCGAGCAGCAACACCACGAAGGGAATGATCATCAGTGGATTGGGCTCGATGACATGCGACGCGCCCCCTTCCGACGCCAGGGCCGGAAGAGTCGTGAGCATGAGAGCCGCGAGTGCGCCGAGGCACACTGTGACAATGCGGACGAGGGGTTTCAAGCGAGTGCTCCTGTTGAACATCACGGTTGTGTTGATGCGGCCGACGATGGCGTCGCACCGCTCCGTACCTGTTCCAGTTTGTCGACAACACGCTGCATGGACGCTTCGGTGCGGCTCAGGAACGTCGACGGATACACGCCGATCCAGAAAATGAACAGAAGAATCGGCAACAACAGGCCGATCTCCCGCCAGTTCAGATCCACCAGCTTCGCGTTGTCGGCGTGTCTCGACTCGCCGAACACCACGCGCTGGAACATCCACAGCATGTACACCGCCGCAAATACCACACCGGTCGCCGCGAACACGACGTACCAGATCGATCCCAGCACCGCCGAGTTGAACGAACCCAGCAGCACCAGAAACTCACCGACGAACCCGTTCAAACCGGGCAGGCCGATGGAGGAGAGCGTGACGATCAGAAAAAAGGTCGAAAACACCGGAACCTGCCGCGCCAAACCGCCGAAATCCTCGATCATCCGCGTGTGACGGCGATCGTAAATCATTCCAACGATAAGGAAGAGCGCTCCGGTCGAGAGTCCGTGGTTGATCATCTGTATCAGTCCGCCCTGCATGCCCTGTATGGTCATGCCGAACAAACCGAGTAGAATGAACCCCATGTGGCTCACGGAACTGTAGGCCACCAGCTTTTTCACATCGCGCTGCACCATCGACACCAGGGCGCCATAGATGATGCCGACAACACCGAGAACGGAGAGGAGAGATGCGTACTCTATCGAAGACTGCGGGAAAAGCTGAAGGTTGAATCGAATCAGTCCATACGTACCCATTTTGAGCAACACGCCGGCAAGTATCACCGAACCACCCGTGGGCGCCTGTACGTGCGCGTCCGGCAACCAGGTGTGCAGCGGAAACGCCGGCACCTTGATCAGGAAGCTCAATGCGAAGGCGGCGAACATCCAGGCCTGTATGCTCATCGGTATCGTGGGCGCGATGTCGAACAGACGCACGATGTCCGTTGTGAACTGTCCGCCCGGCAAAGTGGACGCGTAATAGCCCAGCCAGATGATGGCGATGAGCATGAGCAGCGAGCCCACCATGGTGTAAATGAAAAACTTCACCGTGGCGTAAATGCGGTCCTTGCCGCCCCATATGCCGATGATGAAGTACATCGGCACGAGTATCATCTCCCAGAACACATAGAACAGGAAGGTGTCGAGAGAGACGAACACGCCGATCATCGCTGTTTCGAGCAGCAGCATCAAGGCCACGTACAATGCCACATTCTTTGTGATCGAGCGCCAGGACGACACGAGCACGATGGGGGTCAGGAAGGTGGTGAGCAGCACGAGCAACAGCGAGATGCCGTCGATACCGATGAAATACTGCACGTTCAGCGCGGGAATCCAGGGCACTTTCTCCACGAATTGCATCGCGGGATTGTTCGGATCGTAGCTGAAAAACAACGGAAGCGACAGCACGAAGGTGACCAACGACACAGCCAGACCCGTCCAACGGGCGGCATCCGCGCTGCGCCGCGCAAGAAGCACAAGAATGGCGCCGATGAGCGGCAGAAACAGCAGATATGTGAGAATGTGTGGTATCATCGCGTTTCCGTCACCCCCAGATAATCAAACCGAGCACGAGAACGATGCCGAAGACAATCACCGCCGCGTAATGCTGCACAACGCCCGTCTGCACATGGCGCAACACGCCGCTGATCCACGCGGTGGCGCGTCCCAGCCCGTTGACGATTCCATCGATCACGCGGACGTCGAACACTTTGAACAGCAGCGCGTCGGAACCCTTCACCACGGGCCGCACCACGGTCGCGTCGTACGCTTCGTCGATGTAGTACTTGTTGGCGAGCAGCTTGTAGAGGCCGCCCATCTTCATCAACTTCCGGTCCGCGTCGGGTCCGGCGAGATACATCTTCCGGCCAAACCAGAAACCGGTCACCGCGATGCCCACACTGATGGCCATGAGCAGGTATTCCATCGTGTGATTGTGATGCTCGGGCAGGCGCATGGTGTGTTCGGCCTGGGCGAAAATGGGATGCAACCACTGATGAATGGCGTTGCCACCACCGAGCGCCGCGGGAATACCCACAAAGCCACCCAGCACGGCGAGCGCGGCCAGCACGATCAGCGGAATGGTCATGGTGGCGGGGGATTCATGCGGATGCTTGCCGTGTCCCCAGCGCGCTTCGCCTTCGAACGTCAATGTGACCATGCGGAACATGTAGAATGCCGTCATCAAGGCCGCGCCCGCACCGATTGCCCAGAGCACTACCGAACCATCGGCGAAGGCCTTCCACAAAATTTCGTCCTTCGAGAAAAAGCCCGACAGGGGAGGGAAGCCCGCGATGGCAAAGCTGGAAATCAGAAAGGTCCAATACGTGCGTGGCATGATGCGCTTGAGGCCGCCCATGTTGCGTATGTCCTGCTCCTCATGCATCGCATGAATCACCGATCCCGAACCGAGGAAGAGACAGGCCTTGAAAAAGGCATGCGTCATCACATGGAAAATGCCCGCGGTGAATGCGCCCACACCCAGTGCGAGGAACATGTAGCCGAGCTGACTTACGGTGGAGTAGGCCAGCACTTTCTTGATATCGTTCTGCGCTATGCCTATCGATGCGGCGAGTATGGCTGTGGCCGCGCCGACAATGGCCACGATCATCAACGTGTCGGGCGCCAGGGCGTACAGTGCGGAATTGCGCGCAACCATGTACACACCCGCGGTGACCATGGTCGCCGCATGGATGAGGGCCGACACTGGCGTGGGGCCAGCCATGGCGTCGGGGAGCCATACGAACAGTGGAATCTGCGCGCTCTTGCCAGTCGCGCCGATAAATAGCAGCAACGTGGCCCAGAACATGGTGCTGTCGCCGACCTGCAAGCTCTCGGCGCCCTCCATCACTTCGCGGAATGTGAGCGAACCGAATTCGCGGAAAATCAGGAACATACCCAACATGAAGGCGAAATCGCCGATGCGATTCACCCAGAAGGCTTTGTTCGCGGCGTCACCTGTCCAGGTGATGCCCGTGCCCGGAAACTTCCTGTCGTACCAGAACCCGATGAGCAAATACGAGCACAGACCCACACCCTCCCAACCGAGGAACATCAGCAGGTAGTTGTCCGCCAGCACCAGATTGAGCATGGCGAAAATGAACAGGTTCAGATACGTGAAAAAGCGCCAGAACCCGCGGTCGCCGTGCATGTAGCCGATCGAGTACACGTGAATCAGGAAGCCCACACCGGTGACCACCAGCGTCATGAGTATCGACAACTGATCCACCTGATACGCGGCGGCGACCTTGAAGCTGCCCGCCGCCATCCAGGTGAACAGCGTCACCACATGCGCGCGCTGCCCGGGAGCGGAACCCAACATTTCCACGAAGATCATGACGGCTACCACGAAAGACAGCCCCACGGCCGCGCTTCCGATACCGCCCACCAGCGCTTCGCTCTTGATCTTCCTGCCGAACAAGCCGTTGATCAGCAGGCCGATCAGGGGGAAAAGGACAATGAGTCCGACGAATTGGTACATGGAGTATGATGGAGGTTTGACAATATCAACTGTTGATGCGATGCCCGCCTGTTACCATTTCAGCAAATTCACTTCGGTGATCTGCACGGTTTGCTTGTTGCGGAACAGCGCAATGACGATGGCGAGTCCCACAGCGGCTTCGGCGGCGGCAACCGCCATGACGAAAAACACGAACACCTGGCCCGTGGCATTCCCGAGATAGGAGGAAAACGCCACGAAGGTGAGATTCACCGAATTGAGCATCAGCTCGATGCACATGAAAATGATGATCGCGTTCCGGCGGGTGAGCACACCGACCACGCCGGTGATGAACATGATCGCGCTGACAATGAGGTAGTAGTGTATGGGAACCATGGTCGTTCTCTCGTTGCCGGATTGAATCAGGGGAAACGCTTCTTCGCCAGTACCACCGCGCCGATCATGGCCACGAGCAGCAGCATCGCGGTCAATTCCACCGGAAGCGCGTATTCGGTGAACAACACCATGCCGATGGACTCCACCGTGCCGAGATTCGCGGCCTGCGGCGATTGCGCGCGCAGCGCATCGAGCGTGCTTCCGCTATTCCACAACAACACTTGCAGCAGTATGGCCAGCACCACGGCCGCCGCGCCAATGGACAGCAACTGCGGCGCCCGTATATGCTCGCGCAACGGGGCGTTGTCCTGGAGATTGAGCAGCATGATGACGAAAAGCACAAGCACCATGATCGCGCCGGCGTACACGAGTATCTGTATCACCGCCACGAATTGCGCGTGCAGCGTCAGATACATGCCCGCGAGGGCGAGAAAGTTGAGAATCAGGAACAGTGCGCTGTTGACCGGATTCACCCGGGTGATCATCAGTATCCCCGAGGATACCGCTATGAAGGCCAGGATGAGGAAAAACACCATTTCGGAAGACACGCTTTCTCCGCGTAGAAATGACTTGCAGTACTGATTTCAACAATATAGCCGCCCCTCTCCTGCGAAACAAACCGCGCCAAGGTGCCGCCGGCTACTCCGCCGGAAGGCCCGCATCGAACCACCAGGAACGCAGCAGCGAAATACGTGCCTCTGGCAATAGATGCAAAGCGCGACCATTGATCGAGGCCACCGGAAACGGCCCCAGCAGCGAATTACACAGCAGCAATGTGGAGCCAAAGGCCTCCTCGGCGGCGATAGCCCGTGTCTTGACCCGTTCGCCACGACGCAGGAGCAGATCGCGCAGCAAGCCGGAGGTGATGCCGGGCAGGGCGTCGTCGCTATCGGGGAACAGCCACCAGCCGCCCTTGCGCAACACGACGGAGGCGAGACTGCTTTCGGCGATGTTGCCATCGCGATCCAGCAGAATCAGATCGTCGAATCCCATGCGTCGCGCGTCGTGCAATGCCATGCGCATGCCCAGATAGCTCGTGCTCTTGTGCTGGAGGTGCCGGCCCGCCTGTACACGGCCGTCCATGACGAGCCGCCAGGGAAAACGCGGATCGGGCCGCTGATACGGCTCGGCGGTGATGAGCACGGTGGCCCGCCGCACCGGTGCGTAGGTGGTGACATCGCCCGGCGACACCAGGATTTTCACCCGTGCCTCGCCGCGCATCATGCCGTTTTTCCTGAGGACGTACACCGCCTGCTTGTGCAATTCGGCATCGCTCTCGGGAATTTCTATTCCCACCGCCTCCATGGAGCCGTGGAGACGGGCGATATGGCGTTCCCAGGCATGCAGACGGCCGTCGACGGCGAGCAGCGTTTCGAACAGTGCGGCGCCGTATTGCACGGCCGCGTCGAACGGCGAGAGCTGCGCGTCGTGGGAGTGTACCAATGCGCCATTCAGATAGACTATGCCGTGCATGCTGTGCTTTCCTTCACGAAAAATGTCATGGCTGTTGCATTTCTTGTTCGGCGCCGTCTGTCGTTGCCACACGAAGCACTCCGGCGCCTTTGTGCAGCGTTTCCTCATACTCCGCCGCGGGATCCGAGTCGTAGACGATGCCGCCGCCCACGGAGTAGTGGCACTGGCCGTCTCTCACCACGCCGCTGCGAATCGCGATGTTGAAATCGCAATCGCCGTTTGCCGCGATGTACCCGATGGCGCCGGTGTACACATGCCGCGTGACGGGCTCCAGCGCGTCGATGATTTCCATTGCGCGAATTTTCGGGCAGCCCGTGATGGAACCTCCGGGAAACAGCGCGCGAAACACCTCGGCGATGCCAACGCCTTCACGCAAGCTGCCTCGCACCACCGAAACCAGATGCTGCACATGCGCATAGCGCTCGAGACGCTTGTGCTCGCTCACCGTCACGCTGCCAAGCGTGCATATGCGCCCGAGATCGTTGCGCTCGAGATCCACGATCATCGACAACTCCGCATCGTCCTTGGGCGAAGACAACAACTCGGCGGTCAGCGCCGCGTCCTCGGCTGCATCGGCGGCGCGCGGACGCGTTCCCTTGATGGGCCGCGTCTCGATGTCGCGTCCGTTCACGCACACGAAGCGCTCCATGGATGTGCTGAACACATCGTGATCCATGGCGCGTATCCACGCGTGAAACGGTGCGGGCAGCGCTGTGAGCAGGCCGCGCCACAGCGCGTGCGCGTCGGCCACACCGAAGATGAAGCGTTGCGACAGATTGACCTGATACACCTCGCCATCGCGAATGGCATCGCGCACGCGCCGCACCGCATCCTCGTATGCCGCGCGCGTGACAAGTGCGCGCGGGGCGTCCTTGCGTGGCAACGCTGCGAGCGGCTGCCGTATGAGCCGGGGCAGCGCGCGATCATTCAGCTGCCATTCAAGATGAAACGCCTCACAGATACCGCTGGTGTGCTCCAGGCGGAGAACACGTGTGGGGAGCAGGAAGAACAGGTCGGGCAAACCGAGGTCGTCGCGCGTCCGCATCGGTAGCCTTTCTATTAATCTCCCGGCTTCGTAGGCCACATAGCCCGCCAGAAGTGGCAACGGCTCCTGCGCATCCGCAGCGCGGGCGAGCGCGCCGAGTAGCTCGAAGGGATCCGCGTCGAAACGCAGGATGTCGCGCTCAATGTCCACCGCGCAGTCATGTCCTCGCGTGGTGAGAATGGCCGCCGGCTGGAGAAAGGCGAACGACCGCCGGTTGAGTTCATGCGATCCGCTGCCGGTGAGCACGACGCAAGCGCCACCGAGGGATTCGCGTTGCGCGAGTTCGGGAAAATCCGCCACAGCGCACGAAAACGATGCGCGCGCGGTGATGATGCAGTTGATATGAGGAAAGGCGCTCATGTCCCGCACTCGCCTGTACAGAACCGTGCCGTATTCAACGAAGGCGACGGAGCGTTGGCAAGCCACGCACTGCGCATACGTCCCGGCGCATCATGGCCCTGCCTGATCGAGGTGCATGGGACCTTGCGGCGTGTCATGCCGACCCCCGTTGCACCTGGTCCAGGAAGCGCCGACACAGGGCGGGTCCGAGCGGCGTGAGAAAGGACTCAGGGTGGAATTGCACCCCGTACACCGGCGCGCTGCCGTGATGCACGGCCATGATGCTTCCATCCTCCGTCCAGCCGTCGACGTGCAGCGGCGAATCCGCCGCCGGCGCAATGACCAGCGAATGATAGCGCGCGGCGATGAAAGGCGAGGGCACATCGCCGAGCAATCCTCCGCCATTGTGCGTGACAGCGTCGGCCCTGCCATGCACCGGTCTCGGCGCGTGCACCGTCGTTCCGCCGAACACTTCATTGATGCACTGCATGCCGAGGCACACACCGAGCACGGGGAGGCGCTCCCACAGCGCGCGTATGGCCGCCATGCTCACACCGGCATCGCGCGGGGATCCCGGGCCGGGCGAAATACACAGCGCGTCGGGCGCTGTCGCGAGCAATTCCTCGAGCGGACGATCATTGCGACGCACAAGAACCTCGGCGCCCAACATGCCGAGAAGCTGGGCGAGATTGTGCGAGAACGAGTCGAAATTGTCGATGAGCAACACGCGCATACGGCAAGATACGCCACCGTCGCGGGCGAGACAACGCCGCGCGTGCGCCGCATCCGCCGCGATGGAGGTGAGGGAGGCGGTGATGCTTGATGCGGGAAATCGAGAAGGCGCAAAACGCGCAGCACCGCCTTTGAGGGGCGGTGCTGGAGGGGAGCCATCCATCGGACTCGAACCGACGACCTGCTCATTACGAGTGAGCTGCTCTACCAACTGAGCTAGGATGGCGGAGTTCACTAACATAGTATGCGCGAGGGAAAAATGCAAGATCCGCCGAAACCGCCGAGCAGTCGCCGCGATAGAGCCGTCACCCATTCGATGATGCGCCATCGTCGCGCTTGCCGGAACGTTGCATGTATTTCGCGCGTGCTGTCTTTTTTTTGACTGTTGCGGCGGTATTGAGTAGTTTGCTCCCATGGACGAAGCGGTGGAAGTACAGCGCGGAATGGAACTGTTCAATGCGCAGCGCTTCTTCGAGGCGCACGACGTGTGGGAAGCGCTGTGGACGGAAACCCATGGCGCGCGGCGCTTGTTGTACCAAGGTCTGATTCAGCTTGCCGTGGCCTACTATCACGCCGGCAACGGCAACGCCTCCGGTGCCACGCATCAGTTGACACGCGCCCTGGATAAATTTTCACGTGCCGATACACAGACCGCAACGCTGAATCTCGACGAAGTCCTTCCGCTGCTGAACCTGCATCTGCGCATCTTTACGGATGCGGCGGAAGGCGTGGGTGAGCCCACAGTACACGAGTATCCTGTTTTACGAATAGCTGACCGGTAAGGAGGACATCATGGCCATTTATATCACCGACGAATGCATCAACTGCGGCGCCTGCGAGCCCGAATGCCCGAACACCGCCATTTACGAAGGCGGCGCGCAATGGGAATTGGGCGGCAAGACCTACGGCGAAGGCGACGCCGCCCCGACCGGCGCCAGCGGGTTCTGGTCCGCGGATTACTTCTACATCGTGCCGGACAAATGCACCGAATGCGTCGGCTTCCACGACGAGCCGCAATGCGCCGCCGTGTGCCCGGTGGACTGCTGCCTTCCCGATCCGCAGCATGTGGAGAGCAAGGAGGAATTGCAGCAAAAGGTCGCCTATCTCGACGGACTCGGACGCTGATCGCTCGCTGCACGTTACCGCGCATCTGTACCGGCGACGATGTTCCCCGCCGCGGGGCGGGATCGTCGCCGGTGTTGTTCCGCGCAACGCTTGCTTGCCCCCAACGGATGATCATTGACGCAACAACGAAGGAGTGATTGTGCCGCGACTCGGCCGCTATGAGCTTCACGCCATCGATGCCGGCGCCCTTCGCCTCGACGGCGGAGCGATGTTCGGTGTCGTTCCGAAACCGCTGTGGGAAAAATCCACTCCCGCCGACGAGGCCAACCGCATCGCCATGTGCATGCGCGTGCTGCTGTTGCGTGGCGATGGCAGGACCATACTCGTCGACACCGGCGCGGGAGACAAGGTGTCGGACAAGATGGTCTCGATTTACGCCTTCGATCCGCCGCACGGTCGTCTGCTGTCGTCGCTCGCTTCGCATGGCATTGCGCCGGAGGATGTGACCGATGTCATTTTCACCCATTTGCATTTCGATCACGCGGGGGGCGCGGTGACGCGCGATGGAGACGGATACCGGCCGCTGTTTCCCCGCGCCAGGCACTATGTGCAGCGCGAGCATCTCGCCTGGGCACTGAAGCCGTCGGATCGCGACCGCGCCAGTTTTCTTCCTGAGAATTTCCAGCCCTTGAGCGAAGCGGGACTGATCGACACCGTCGACGGCGCGGTGGAACTGTTTCCGGATATTCACCTGCTTCCTGTTCACGGCCACACCTTTGCGCAGCAGCTTGTGCGCGTTGTCGGCGGAGAGCGCCCGCTGCTGTTCGCGGCGGATCTGGTGCCGATGAGCGCGCATGTGCCCGCTCCCTGGATCATGGGCTACGATCTGCAGCCGCTGGTCACCCTTCGGGAGAAACAACAACTCCTGGCCGAAGCGGCGCGAACTGGGGAAGTGCTGATCTTCGAGCATGATCCCTTCGTCGAAGCGGCCACCATCGAGCACGGCGAGCGGGGATTCGTCCCGCAGCGACGTGGCACATTGGACGAGGTGCTTTCCAATGACTGAGGAAGGCGCGGTGCGCAAAGTGCGTCTGTGCGCCATGAGCGCATTGCCCGAGGGCAGGGGCACGGCGATGCGCGTGGACGATGTGGAACTCGCTCTGTTCAGAATCGGCGAACAGGTGTACGTGCTGGAGAATCTCTGTCCGCATCAACACATTCCCGTGCTGGCGGAGGGCTCGCTGGACGGCACCGTGCTGACCTGCCCCATGCATGGATGGCGCTACGACGTGACCGATGGACGCTGCGTGCACGCTTCCGGTCGCGTCGCCACCTACCCTGTAGTCATCGAGGCCGGCGACGTGTATGTGGTGATGGACGAGGCGCGCGACACGCCCTCGTGGTGGTGACGGCATGGCCACGTTGAGCGAGGATATCCGCCGCCGTGCAGGCGAACTGGGCTTCACCCATTGCGGCTTCGCGGCCGCTGACGCGCTGGAAGCGGAGCGCGATCTGCTCGAACAGTGGCTTGCTCGCGGCTATCACGCAGGCATGGCCTGGATGCAGCGTGATACCGTTCGACGCTGCGACGTGCGCGAGGTGTTGCCCGGAGCCCGCTCGGTAGTCGCACTCGCCATGAACTACCACCATCCGCAGCAACATGGTACGGACGAACACGTCGGGCGTATTTCGCGCTACGCCTGGGGCGACGACTACCATCGCCTGATCGACGAGCGGCTGCGGCTGTTGGAAGAACAGATCGTGCGACTGGCCCCGGACGCGCGCACGAGGCGCTATGTGGACACCGGTCCCGTGCTCGAAAAGGCCTGGGCCGTGCGCGCGGGTATTGGCTGGTTGGGGAAAAACGGCAACGTACTTACACGCGACTACGGTTCGTGGGTGTTTCTCGCCGTGATCATCACCGACCTCGAACTTGAGATTGACACCCCCATTGCCGATTATTGTGGCAGTTGCACTGCGTGCATCGAGGCCTGTCCCACGGAGGCCATCGTGCGGCCCGGAGTGGTGGATGCGAATCGTTGCCTTTCCTACATCACCATCGAGCATCGCGGGGAGTTCACCGAGGAGCAGCGCTCCCTTGATTTTCAGGCTTGGCTGTACGGTTGCGACACCTGCCAGGATGTGTGTCCATGGAATTCCTTCGCGCAGCCCAGTCCCGAAGCGGGCTTTGCTCCACGTCCGGAGAATATTGCGCCGCGCCTGGATGAAGCCGCGCGCATCGGCGACGAGGAGTTCCGCGCGCGTTTCGCGGGCAGCGCGGTCAAACGCTGCAAGCCCGAGGGATTCCGCCGCAATGCGCGAACCCTTCTGGCCGCTCGCGAATCCAACGAGAGTTGAGTACGATTGACATACCGTTCATTTTATTGGAAGGACAATGGAACACCGCAAGGTCATTATCATCGGATCCGGACCCGCCGGTCTGACGGCAGCACTGTACTCCGCGCGCGCGAATCTCGCGCCCCTCGTGTTCGAGGGCGTGCAGCCGGGCGGGCAGCTCACCATCACCACCGAGGTGGAGAATTTCCCGGGCTTTCCCGAGGGCATCACCGGGCCCAAGCTCATGGACGAAATGCGCAAGCAGGCCCATCGCTTCGGTGCCGAGAGCAAGTACGAACACGTCACCTCTGTGGACGTATCGGCACGGCCGTACAAGGTCATGGTGGGTGAGACGGCGTACACCGCCGACGCGCTGATCGTGTCCACGGGAGCGAGCGCGCGGTTGCTCGGACTCGAGAGTGAAAAAGAGTACATGGGGTATGGCGTGTCCGCCTGCGCAACCTGCGACGGATTTTTCTTCAAGGATCTCGAGGTTGCCGTGGTAGGTGGCGGCGACACCGCCGTGGAAGAGGCATTGTTCCTCACCAAATTCGCCACGAAGGTGACCATCATTCACCGGCGCGATGAATTGCGTGCGTCGAAAATCATGCGCGAGCGCGCCTTGCGCAATCCGAAGATCGAATTCAAGTGGAACTGTGTGGTTGAGGAAGTGAAGGGCGAGGAGCAATTCGGGGCGAAAAAGCTCACGCATCTCGTGTTGCGGAACATCGTGGACAATACCGTGGAGGATTTCCGCGTGGATGGATTGTTCATCGGCATCGGACACCGTCCCAACACCGATCTTTTCCAGGGCATTCTCGACATGGACGAGAACGGCTATCTCGTGACGCAGGGCAAGAGCACGTACACGAATGTCGACGGCGTGTTTGCCTGCGGCGACGTGCAGGATCACGTGTACCGACAGGCGGTGTCGGCCGCCGGCAGCGGCTGCATGGCCGCCATCGACGCCGAGCGCTGGCTCGCCGCGCAGGGCATCGAGTAACGCGCGCATCCCGCTATCTTTGCCAACACGGAGCACTTCGCGAACCCGGTGAAGAATGAGGGTAAGGAGGAAAGGAGGGTAAGGAGGGGGGCTTCGCTGGCACAGAGAACACCGAGGGCTTCGCCACACCGAGGGCTCAGAGGAATCGCGGCTTTGCGTCTCTGGGCCCTTGCGTTAACTCGATTGGGGCGGGGCGCGCCGATCGAGTGGGAAGCACCCTCAACCCTTCCTCTCCGCTCTCTTCGCTCTCTTTCATCTCATCAAATGTATCCCGCATTCAGCAGGTCCAGACGTACAAAGGCGAAAAGAGCCTCAATACTCCTGGTAGTCCG
>DAOSDL010000024.1:0-70227 GCA_035362335.1 Bacteroidota bacterium | reverse complement strand
TTCTGCGTACCTCTATTACGAAACCGCGCACAGACAGTGACGGGAATGCCGCCATTTTTGTGCTTTCCGGCGACAGTTTGCAGTATGTGGCGGTGTTTGGAAGCGCCACACCGAATGTTCTCTATGAGGGTATCGATTATATCGTAGAGACGGAGAACTCCTATGTGTTTGCGGGTTTCACCTATGGATGGGATTTCCCCGTCACACCGGGCTGCCTGCAACCGTTATATTCCGGGGCGGGGGACATATTTCTCATGGAAACGGACAAGGACTTCACGACACTGCATTACAGCAGCTACCTTGGCGCGAAGCATACGGACTTTCTGGATGCCGTGCAGCAATGGGGCAGCAAGATCCATCTGGTGGGTCGAACAGGTGGAAATGTTGGGGAATTTCCAACGACGCATCCACCCCTTGGGACCCCAGTATGGGGTGGGTTGGCTGGCTTCCACGTGATTTACGATGCTGCGACACATTCCGTCATCCGATCAATCGAGGTGCCGGCACGAGATGATATAACCGTGTATGATATTGCGATGCCGGATGAACGGACGTATGTTTTACTCATGTACACGGCTGCGGATTCTTTGCTGGGTGTTAAACTCTCCGAACATGGTCTCTCTCAATGGGTAGGAATGCTCGTCGCGGTGTCGGCGGAGGATTATCGGCTGCGAGGGGCACAAATGCTATCGCCCACGCAACCATTGGGCAAGGTCGTTACGTGGAAACTCTGGTCCACTGCCGGCGGAATCTATCACTCCGGCTATGTAGAGGCTCCCGTAACCGTCAATCCCGGCGGCTACCGCACAACCTTCCTTGGCGGCACCGAAGCATTTATCGGCAAGCTGCATTTGAACATCAATGCCCAGGAGGCGCTGCGGCCGCCGGTGGCGTCGTTGCTGAGCTTGAGTCCCTTTCCCAATCCGGCGCGGGCGGCGGCCACGGCCCTGCTCACCGCCGCGCCTGGCGCGTACACGCTGCGCATACACGGCAGCGACGGGCGGGAGCTGCGCAGCCAGCGCGTGTACTGCGAGGTCGGTGGCGGCAGTGTGTCCGTGCCCCTCGACGGCCTCGCCGCCGGCCATTATCAACTCAGCGCCGTCGACGCGCAAGGCCGCATCGTTGCCCGCTCGGCCCTGGTGGTGGAGGGGAGGTAGGGCGCGCAAAGCAGTGCTGTTGCTGTCGGAGTGGCAGTGGGTGTGAGGATGAAAGGGAAGGAGTGCGATTCGCTGCCGCTTGCGTGAGCCGCTGCCGCATTGTATACTACATGTTATCTTTTTTCACACATTCAGGATGGACATGGAACGCACACTGGCAATTGTCAAACCCGATGGTGTCGCGGCTGGAGTGATCGGCGAAGTGGTCAAGCGTATCGAGCAGGAAGGTCTGCGCGTGGTGGGTATGCGCATGGAGCATCTCACGCGGAGCAAGGCCGAGGGCTTCTACTACGTGCATCGCGAACGCCCCTTTTTCAACTCGCTGATGGAATTCATGACCTCGGGCCCCGTGCTGTTGATGGCGCTCGAAGGTGAGAACGCGATCAAGCGCTGGCGCACGCTGATGGGCGCGACGAATCCCGAGAACGCCGATCCCGGCACGATTCGCCGCGACATGGCCACCAGTATCGAGCGCAATGTGGTGCATGGTTCGGACGCGCCCGATACGGCCTCGTTCGAAGTGCATTACTTCTTTACCGGTACGGAATTGATGTAACGCTATTCCTTGCCGCGCAACAGCGATGCGGTGTTCGGGTACAGCGACTGAAGCTGCTCGGAAACGCTGACATCGAAATGTCTGTGCGCGAGGATGGCGTGAAACTCCTCTCTCGAGCCGAAGCGCGTGGAGACGATCCACGCGGCGACGGCATGCAGAATACCTTCGTGGCGGCCGCTGTACGCGGCCGCTTCCTTGAGACGACGCAGGGTTTCCGTGTCGTCCGCTTCCTCGAACAGCGCGAGACCAAGTCGGGCGAAGGTGGCGTAGGCGGGCGCGAGTGTGTCGGCGGTGGCCACGCGCAGTGAGCGCAGCGCCAGTTCGCGGTCGCGTCCAAGCATTTCGCAACTCATGGCGTAAAGCACATGGACGATGGGATGCAAGCGCTGACCGCGGCGCTCGGCCTTGTTGACGTGCAACTCCAACACCACATTGGCCTCGGCCGTGCTGCCGCGACGCAGCATGCCGAGTATGCGGGCAAGCAGGGCCGAGAGCGAATCCATCTCGCGCTCCTCCTGCGGCAGGCCGAGCACCATCTGCTCGCGATTCGCATGCCGCGTGCTGAGCGGCGCGAGTTGCAGGGCCTGTCGGAAGCTTTCCAATAATTGCTCGGCGGGGATTCCTATCGATGGCGCCAGCGATGCGAGGCGCTGCTGAATTTCCTGCTCGTTGAGCACGTCGGGCGTGTGCTGCGCCTTGAGCAAAATGCTCTGATATTCCAATTCGGGATCGCGGCCCAGGCGAGAGTGCAAAAGCAGCGCCGAGGCCACGGAATTCTGCACATCGGGATCGGTGCCGCGTGTGAGACGCAAATCGTTGAGATAATGCGCCGTCATGCGGTGCAGTACTTCGCGTTCCTCGGCGGTCAATTCGTTGTACAAGGCGGTGTGTATCGCGTGCTGCGTGAAGCGGTACACGGTGGATTCCTTGCCGTTGATCAACTTGTAGCCGCTGGGTTCCACTATGCCATACAGCGTTTTGACGCGACGCAGCGCGCGGATGATGTCCAGGGCCTGGCGTTGCGCGAGATGCGAGAGTTCATGCAGCGAGAATTCGTAGCCCAGCACCGAAGCGGTGAGCAACAGGTGCAGGTCGCCGTCGCTGAGGGATTTCATCAACCAGGAATTCACCAGGCGAATTTCGGCCGGGAGACCGCGGTACGTATCGAGGTCGCCGTGTATCTCGCCCTGCTTTCCCAGCACGCCTTCCACAAGCAAATGCTGGATGTAGGACGTGAGGAAAAACGGATTGCCGCCGGTTTTTTGCTCCAACCACTGCAGCAGTTCGCTTTGCGGCGCCACATGGGGGAAACGGCTGCGCAGATAATCGCGGATTTGCAGCGCCGAAAACGGCGGCACGGTGAGTTCGGAGCAGAAGCGCTGCTGGCCCGTGTGCGAATACAGACTGAGCAACTCCGGCACGTTTTCCACTTCGTCGCGGCGCGCGCTGAGTACCAGCGTGACGCGCGTATTCCTGTACTCCTCCTCCAGCACGAAGCGATGCAACGCCTCGATGGTGGGCACGTCGGCCCATTGCACATCGTCTATCACCGCGAGCACAGGTGTTTCCGTCGCGATGGCGTTGAGATCGGTGAAGTATTCCTTGACGAAATTGGAAAAATCCACTTCGCGCGTGCCGGTTTTGAATTCGTGCAAATCGCGACGGATTTCCTTGACACCGTAGGCGAATTCGCCCACCACGGGAATCATGGCGAGCACGGTGAGCGACACGTTTTTAATGAGATTCAAACGCCTGCGCGTGCTGGCCTGATTCGCCAGCATGTCTTCGAACAAATCCTTGAGCGGCTGATGCGGCTTGAGCACCGTGGTGCTTTGATTGCCCAGCGGAGAGCTGCATTGCGCATACGATACCAGTGCGCGTGCGCGCACGGCCTCGATGTAATGGGTGAGAAAATGCGTCTTTCCCTGTCCGGTTTCACCGAACAGCCATACCAGTCGCAACCCCTGCTCGGCGCTCTCGGCGAGCACGGCGTCCATGGCCGTACTCAGGTCGGGGCGTGGAATGGAGATGCCGTCAGCGTCCATGCTGCGTCCCCCGCTTGCGTTCGGCTTCGCGCAGCATCATGCTCAACACCTCATCGAGCAGGCGGCGCTCCTCGTAATCGGCGATGCTGTCCACGCTGCCACCGCCTCCGGTACCGCCGCCGCGTGTGCTTTCCATCACTTCGTGCAGGGTGTCGGTCTGTTGCTTGATGGCGTCGCGCTGCTCGGCTTCGAGTTCCTTCACCACACGGTCGAGCCGCTCCTCCTGCGCCGATCCCGCGAAGGTGACCATGAGCACGATGAGGAGAATGAACTCCACCGACAACGCCATGAGGATGAGCGAGGGTTCCTCCGCGGGAATGAGTTTCAGTCCACGAAGTCCGATAACAAAGATCAGGATGGCGGCGCCACCCGACACGAGTCCCTGAATGATGTTGCCATAGGCCGCGGAGATGCGGTAGCGGAAGTAGAATTTGAGCGGGACGAGCGGATTGGCGCTCTCGTTGCGTATCCAGCGGTCGATGGAGGCGTAGTCCTCGATCTCGGTGACGATCACCTGCGGCAGCGTGGTGAAGCGCAGCAATTCCTCGCGTTTGGTGGAGGAGAGGCGGAACATCTCTTCGAAATCCACGCCATGCGCCTCGAACTGTTTGCGCAGCAGCGAACCCACGCGCTCGTACTCGCGATGCAGCTTGCGCCGCGTCCAGGCGATACTGCCCTGCACGGGAAGGAACATGGAGACGAGAAAGGCGAGTATGCCGGCGATGAACAGATGCAGCGGCATGAACGCGATGTAGGGATTGACGAAATACACCGTGCGGCTGTTGTGCTCGCCGAATTCCTTGAGTTTCTTCTTGCCGCGCAGCGTGTTCAGCGTGGCGTCTCCCCGGCCGTATTCACCCGAGCGTATGGCGCCGGTGATATCGCGCAACGCCTCCTTGCGTTGCGCCAGGCCGTCGTCGGTGCCCAGATCGCGGCTCATGATGATCCACTCGCCTGGCAGCACACCGGTGAGGAATTCGTAATTGGGAAAGACCACGTCGATGGAGCCCTCCACCACCGTGCGCTGCAACGACAGCGACGCGGCAAGGAAGAGAAGGAACATGACGGTGAAAGCAAAGAAGCCGGAGGTGTTTCTCGATTCGGGCATGGGCATCTATGGATAGTGCAACCGAAAGGTAGGCAAAATCGAGCGAAAGCGAAACCTCGGAGGCGGTTTCCCTTTCACCGCTTCGACGTTGGAAAAAGGCGCTGTCACCGAGAATGCCTGTGGTCGAGGCCCGACACGCGCCGTGGAGCCTGTTGTACGGCAATTGTACAAAAAGAAAAGTGTCTCAAAAATTTGCAATCCGCTTTCCGCGCCTGTACATTCTCGCTACAACAACGTAATACCGTCATTCTGATAGTGGCATGAGAAAGTACGGACGATCGTGTGGTGAAAGGCAGCAGTGCGGGAGCATTCGCGAAGGAACACGTTGCCTGCATACACGCTTGTCGCTTGCTCGCACACACTCCAGCTATCCCGGCAGCGCGCCGAAAAGTGCCGCCGTATTGCCGAATTCCGATATCGTGCTGTATCAGAACTACCCTAATCCGTTCAATCCCAATACGGCTATCAGCTTCTCCGTACCCGTGCCGATGCATGTGCGTCTGTATGTACGCGACGTGACAGGCGTCCTGCTCGCCACCTTGATCGACGGTGAAGTGCCGGCGGGTATCAGCACAGCGTCTTTCGATGCGAGCGCATTACGCAGCGGTGTGTACTTCTACACACTTGAGACTGCGGGCGGGTCGATCTCGCGGCGCATGGCGCTGGTCAAGTAGCAGCATCGTCGTGTAATCCGTGCGGGCGCGAACGCGCCCGCACGGAGCTGTATTATGAAGATTGAAAGGAAGTTCAAGAATAAACGAAAGCACTATAAGAGGATCTACCATGATACGGAACTATGGCAACATGCTGGCCTATGCGCTTGCGTGCGCTCTCCTCGCGGTGGGGGTGTGCTCGGCGCAGACCTGGAGAACCATACCGGCTCCCTTGGGATTGACCACGGTGATACGCAGCGACCCACATCGACCTGGTATGGTGTATATAGCATATAGAGGAGTGATAGCTGCGACCTCCGATGGCGGGCAACAGTGGTCCTACAAATCCTACAGCCATTACGCCGATTATGTGCCAAAGGACCTCCTGATCGACTCTCGTGACAGCACGCGCTGGTATATGGCGATGGGGAAGGTGGGTTATATGCGTTCCACCGACGGAGGTTTGAATTGGGAATATCGAAACGACAACCTGTTGCTTGCGGAGTGGATCGAATACAAACAAATCGTGCAGGATAGCACGCGGCCGGAGATCATGTATCTCCTCAGCACCGGAGCAGTGTACCGCTCCACCGACCGCGGAGAGAGCTGGCGCGTGATGTTGGATGCCTATACAAGTCGAGTGGGGGAAAGCGAAGCCAGCTTCCTCGTGATCAATAGAAATTATGCCGATTCCGTTTACATCTTCGGGATTGGAGGACCTACACGCTGGGTCTCGGGCGACGCCGGACTGACCTGGAGACCCGACTCGTCGAGGATAAATTACAACCGCGCCTTTGTTCACACGCAGCTTGGCGAATTACTGGCGGGTCCCTGGCTCAGCCGTGATTATGGCAAGAGTTGGATACACTACAACGACTTCAAGGGTATGGTGCTAGTCAGACCGTGGGTGGAGCCACACTCGTCCGATTTTTCCTTGTACGACGAGGCGAATGACCGCTATATCCTGACTCACACGTCAGGGGTGTGGACCAGATCCAGAGAAACGCAGCAGTGGATAAAAACGAATATTGCGGATACATCGGATGGCAAGATATATGGCTTTGCCTGTATCATGCGCGATCCGTTCGATCGCTCCCTCTGGTGTCAGTATGACAATCAGGTGTGGAGACTCGCGCCCGATGGGACGCAGCTCGCGTTGATCAATAGCGGGCCATATATGGCAACAACAAGCTTTTTCTCGACACATGATATGCGTGGTGGCATCATACTGGGAAGCTCGCTTTCGACCATGGACAATGGAAAAACTTGGTCCTATCTGAATTCCAACATCGGCGCGTATGAACGTGGAGCCGACATGTACGGTGCCGTCAGTCCGGTGGATTCGCTGTTCATGGTGCGCGGTGTACAGATGCTGACCTATACAACACGCGGTTATGAAGGGCCTTGGGCGTTGTCGAATGCGATGTTTTTCGCCTTGCCAAAGGGGGAGATACATTTCAACCCGCATAACCCGAGGGAGATTTTCGGAGGAACTCTCTCCGGGTTGTGGCGCGTGACGGACAGCGTCGTTGTACATCAAGTGGAAATTGGTACCACGACGAGCAGTGTTATCACACCTCTCTACGACGAGCAGAAATACATGTACTCCGCCATGGCATTCCATCCATGGCATGACGGGGTGTATTATCTCTGTAGCTGGGAGCAGCAACCGAATAATCGCAAAAGTACGTTGAGCGTTTCGCAGGACTATGGTAAGACTTGGTCGCCACTGCTTGATCAATTAAGCTATCTGTACAGGGATGTCTGTGTTAATCCGGTCGATCCAGATGTCATCATCATAGCTAGTTGGGATGGGATACTGCGTTCCACCGATGCGGGAAAGACCTGGACACAGAATTACGATCCACCCATACAGTCGCCGTTTATGGAGTCCGTACTCATCGATCCGCGCTATCCGCATGTGTATTACGCAGGGGCGCTTAGTGTGCCTGGGCACATAGCGTCCCTGCGTACCGGCAAGCGCAGCGGTGGTGTGTATGTGTCGTACGACTATGGCGCAAGTTGGGAGGCCCTGCCTCTGGACGGCATGCACAATGTCTCGGTGCGCGCATTGCACTATCATGAGAATCCCCGGCGTCTGCTGGCTGCCAGCATGGCGGGAGTGTACGAAATGTTGCTGCCGGAGTACGTCACGACACCCGAGCCGCTGCCGGCGTCCGGGGCGCTGGAGTTGCGGGCCTATCCCAATCCCGTCGCCCCGGGTCAATCGCAAACGCTGACCCTGCGCGGCGCCGAGGGCAGGCATTCGATAGTGGATATGTACTCCATTCACGGAAAGCACATCGCCAGGGTGTACGACGGCGTGTACACAGCCGGCAGCGTGTTGCGCGCGCCCACCGCCGCGCTGCCCTCCGGCGTGTATTACTATCGCGTACTCGCCGGAGCCGAAAGCCGCACCGTGCGGGTGATGGTACGGAAATGAAACGGTTTAAGACAGGAGAATGACATGAAAAGATCCATGCGCGTTCTTTCCTGCGTCCTTGTGCTGCTCGCTCTTGGTCTGGGCGAGTATTGCCGGGCGCAAAACGGGCATCATTGGGCCCTCCGCTATGAAACGGCAAGCAGCCGGCATCATCCACTGGATATCGCGTTTCTCGACGACAACCACGCCATCGTCACGGTGAAGTGGGGGGTGCTGCGTACCTCCGATGGTGGGAATACCTGGTCGCCGCTGCGCCTCGTCCCGGACACCGGCTTTGTCAAGCAATTTCCCTCCATCGCCGTTGTCGACGAGCGCACCGCCTGGGTGTGCGGCGACGCCGGTTTGCTCTTTCGCAGCACCGACGGGGGGGCGACGTTTGAGGACAGAAGCCTGGACAGCTCGTTCTACTTCGGTGCCCTGTACTTTCTCGACGAAAAGAGAGCGTGGCTTGTCGGGGATTCCATTGTTAGCTGCTTTAGTTGTAAAAGCATGGTGCATGGCACTACGGACGGTGGTGAGACCTGGAACGTGCTCGCAACATTTCCCCCGCTGTACGAGGATGGGCCGTGTGTGTATTGGATGGATGTGCATTTCACCGATTCGCTGCACGGTTGGATGGTGGGCTCGCAAGGCGGGCTGGCAAGTACGACGGATGGTGGCCACACCTGGAGCAGCTACGAAGCGGCGAAGGGGAAGGAGATGTTCGCCGTGTACGCGCTGTCGCGCGATCATGTCTTCATCAGTGGAGAGGAGAGCTACCTGGCGGAGAGCACCGATGCGGGTGTCACCTGGATCGAGAGGGAAAAGCTTCGCAATCTCATGCTGTTGTACGACCTGACCATGGGGCACGACGGAACACTGTGGCTTGGCGCCTCGGCTCGCGGCACAAGCGTGTATCGGAGCACGGACGCAGGCGTGACCTGGCTGCCGGATACCGTGCGACCGCTCGAATACCGCACCATCCGTGCGGTGACCGTGGCTCCGAACGGGAAGGTTTGGGCAGTGACGGAGCAGGGCGAGATACTCGAACGTGTGGACGGTCCCACGCCCACAGGCGTTGCCGGTATGCTTCCGCTTGATCTGGACGTACGTCTGTATCCCACGCCGCTCCCGGCACACACGGCCGCGACGCTGCGCGTGGAACTGCCCGCGCACGAACGTGTGACTGTCGATCTTCTCGCGCTCGACGGTCGCGCGATCCGCATTCTCTACGATGGGGTGTTGGATGCGGGAACACATGATGTGCGGTTGGGCACACTCGCCCTTCCATCCGGCATGTATTTCGCGCGACTGCGCACGGGCGGCGACCTCCGTGTGGCGAAAGTTCTCGTGGCGCCGTAGTACTCCTCTACAATCGTATCCGGAATACGCGCGCCTCATGCGCTCTGCCCCGTTACGTTCACAAGGCGAACCTGGTGAAGTAACGGGGCATTCGTATGGCGGTATGATAGTACAGCCCGCAACAATCCAACGGACATGCCGTATCCGATATGACATGTCGCAATCACCGAAAGATCCGTTCCGATGCTGCTCCGTACCATCTCCGCTCTGTCCGCTTTCATGATGATCGTCTCGCTCGCGCCGGCGCACGCGCAGTGGCAACGCATATCCTCCATCGGAGAGTACAGCTATGCACTGTCGTCCTCCGGCGGCAGTGTGTACGTGGGCACAGAAACCGCCGTGCATCGCAGCGACGATGGAGGCGTCTCCTGGTCGCCCTGCGCACCGCTGCCAGACGAGGCCGTGCCTGTGCTTTCCGTGCTCGCATGGAACGACGACGTGTTCATCGCACCGTATCTCCGCGGAGTGTTGCATTCACGCGACAAAGGCGCGACCTGGCTGCGCGTGGGCAATCCCGCCTTGCCCTTCACTGTGACGGATATGGTGGTGGTCGACGACACGCTGTACGCCGGCACCGATGGCGAGGGCGTCTACGCCATAGCGCTCGGCCATCCCGGTCCCTGGCGCGCGCTGAACGATGGTCTGTACTTCGGCGTCTCACGCGGGATACACGCCATTGCTTCCACGCCCACGCATCTGCTGGCCGGCGCCGGACAGAACGGTGGCGTGTATCGCCGCGCCTTCGGTACGAGCGAGTGGGAGCGTATCGAATTGGAAGCGGGGCATCCCACGCTTACGGCCTACGATTTTCACGTGACCGACGCCCATGTGTTCGCCGCCACCAACAATGGCGTGTATCGCGCGCCCCTGGATGCCTCGCGTTGGGAGTATGTCGGCATTCGCGCGTTGCCCACGCTCGATGCCGCGGCGATTACCGAGGCGAGCGGTGTGCTGTACGCGGGGATCACCCGCGGTGATTATTTCATCGCATCCAGCGGCGACGCCGGAGAACATTGGATGGTGACCGATCATGAATTCGCGTTGCTCTACGACCTGCACGCTCATGCGGGACGGTTGCTCGCTGCGCGCGAAGATGGTCTGTGGTGGCGGGCCATCACCACGCCCACCGGTGGCGAGCATCCCATGCCCGCAGGCAACGGCGTGATTCGTGCGCTGTATCCGCAACCCGCGCACGAAGAAATGCATGTGCTCGTCGATGCGGCAGCGGGGGGGACTGCGACGCTGCGCCTGGTCGACATGCTGGGACGCACGGTGCTCGAACGCGACATCGACGGCACGGGTCTGCCGGCGACAGTGACGCTGCCTGTGGCGGCGCTTCCACACGGTGTCTATCGCGTGCTCGTACAGGACGGGAGGCGTGTGGAAATGCGGTCGGTGTTGCTCGGCGCGCAGTGATGAATGTTGTGGAAAAGAAACGCGCAGGATTTCGCATAACCGCCCATGGAAGCTCACTGATCGCATCCCACCGGCTCGGTGACGAGCGAGATTGCGGAAACGTGCCGGGTATTGGTGAAAATGCGCGTGGTATTCGTATTTTTGTATCATGAACAATGGTAATACTGAATCAGGATCGCATTCGCTGCTCGACTTCGGGGTGAATGAACGCTTGCTGGCTTCCGCCGAAGAGGCGCGGTCGCGTGGTCTGGAACTTGCGCGCGTGACGGCGGTGCATCGCGATGCGATGGACTTGCGCAGCGCGGCCGGCGAACTGCGGGGTGAATGCAGCGGGGCGCTGCTCTTCTCCACCGATGATGACCATGCAACTCCCGTGACCGGCGATTGGGTGCTCGCGCGGCTGTTCATCGACAGCGGCCTCGGCATCGTCGAGCACGTGCTGCCGCGGCGCGGGGTGTTGCGGCGCAAGGATCCGGGACGCGCGACGCGGTATCAATTGCTGGCGGCGCATGTGGACCGCGCCTTTATTCTCACCGCGGCGGACGAGGACTTCAGCGTGAATCGCATCGAGCGCTACCTTGTGATGGTGTGCGACGGTGGCATCGAGCCCGTGGTGCTCATCAGCAAGGCGGACGTTGCCGACGAGGCGCGACGAGCGGAGCAGCGCGAACAACTGCAACGCTTGGGCGCGATGCGTATCGTCTACTTCTCCAGCATGAGTGGCGAGGGTATGGACGAGCTGAGCACATTGATCGAAGCCGGACGTACCGTGTGCCTGCTCGGCTCCTCAGGTGTGGGCAAGAGCACGCTGATCAACGTGCTGCTCGGCGAGCAGCGCGAGCGCACCGCCGAAGTACGTACGCAGGATCACAAGGGGCGGCACACCACCACCACCCGCGCGATGCACCTGCTCCCCGGGGGCGGCGTGCTGATCGATACGCCGGGCATGCGCGAATTGGGCCATATCGGCGCGCAGGATGGACTCGATGCGGTATTCGATGATATCAGCGCATTGGCGGCGGACTGCCGCTACGATGATTGCCGCCATGAAGCCGAGCCCGGCTGCGCCGTGCGCGCCGCGGTGGAGCGCGGCGACATCGATGCCGCCCGCTACGAGAACTTTCTCCGCATTCGCCGCGACGCCGAACGATTGGATGTGAGCGTGGCCGAGCGACGACGGCGGGAGCGTGTGTTCGGGCGACTGCTCAAGAACTTCAAAGACAAACGCGACCGATGAGCGCCGAAGCCGCGCGGGTGCCATGATTTCTGTGGTGGAGTCGACTGAGTGGGAAAACCACAGATTGCACAGATTATACGCAGATTAGCACAGATTAATCGTGGAAGTCCGCGAGGATCCGAGCTGGCTGGCACGGCGACCGCGCTCCAGCCATGCGATCGTGCAACGACGAAAAGCTTCGATACCCTCCGAGTGCTCAGTGTTCGCGAAGCGCTCCGAGTGCTCCGTGCAGGCGAAGCGCCGTGCTCGCGAAGCGCTCCGAGTGCTCCGTGCGGGCGAAGCACCGTGTTCGCGAAGCGCTCCGAGTCCTCCGTGCCAGCGAAGCACCGTGCTCGCAAAGCGCCGACACCAATCCCTCCTTACTCACCTTACACTCATTACTCTCCTCTTCAATGAATTCACCGACAGCGACACGATCAGCGATACAAACAACGTTACGATCATTTGGAGAACATCCAGCAGCGTCCTAGGTTTATCGCAGGAGGCGGAAGCATGAAACTGCGCTATGTATTCGGACCCATTCCTTCACGGCGTCTGGGGGTGTCGCTGGGCATCGATCTCACGCCGGGCAAGCAATGCACGCTCAACTGCCTGTACTGCGAATGCGGGAGCACGGACGATCTCACGCTCGAGCGCCGCGAGTATGTGCCCACGCGCGAGGTGCTCGAGGAATTGCGCGCGGTGCTGCGCGAGGGTCCGGAACTGGATTCCATCACCTTCTCCGGCTCGGGCGAGCCCACGCTGCACAGCGGCATCGGTGATGTGATCGCCATGCTCAAGGAGGAATTTCCCCGGTATCGGGTGACCGTGCTCACCAACAGTACGTTGCTGGGAGATGCGGATGTGCGGGCGGCGTTGCTGCGCGCCGATCTGGTGGTGCCGTCGCTGGACGCGGTGTCGGAGGAAGTGTTCCGCAAGATCAACCGGCCACGGCGCGGCATCAGCAGTGCGGAGTTGATTGAAGGCCTGCATCGCTTTTCGCATGAGTACTGCGGTGAACTCTGGCTGGAAGTGTTCATCATCCCCGGCATCAACGACGGAGACGAGGAAGTGGCGCTGTTCCGCGACACCATCGCGCGCCTGCGCTGCACGCGCGTGCAACTCAATTCGCTGGATCGTCCCGGCGCGGTGGAGTGGATACAGGCCATGCCACGGGAGAATCTGGAGGCCATCGCACATCGCCTGGGGCCCGCGGTGGAAGTGATAGGCAAGGCCGTGCTGCGCCATCGCTGCGTGGCCTACAGCGAAGATGTGGAGCAGCGCATCCTGAATGTGCTGCGCGTGCGCCCCTGCACCATCGACGATCTCGCCGAGGGTTTGCAACTGCATGCACTCGATGTGGGAAAATATCTCGACGTGCTGCTCGCGGAGGGGAAGATCCGAAGCCGGTTGGAGAATCGCGGACGCTTCTATCTCTTGTAAGCGGACGCTTTCTCGTGGTGGGGGGGAACGATGAAGCGAAGGGTGCTGTTGGTAAAAGATAGGGACCTTCGCTTGTTTCACAATTCGAGTCGATGCCATGAACAATGGACCAACGATTCAGCCGTTCCGTATTCACGATTGTTCGCTCGCGGCCATTGCCACGGGCAGGAGAGCGCAAAACCTGCGCGAGCTGCGCGATCACATACGCGATGTGAACGCCGACAGCTTGTATTACCATTTCTGGGGTTCGCGGCTTCGTCCGAAATTCGACGAGCCGGTGTACAACAACGATTTCGCTTCATGGGCGCAT
This sequence comes from Bacteroidota bacterium, assembly GCA_035362335.1. Lineage (GTDB taxonomy): Bacteria > Bacteroidota > Ignavibacteria > SZUA-365 > SZUA-365 > JAOSJT01. The sequence continues at coordinate 56,539 of DAOSDL010000024.1, read as the reverse complement.
CATGCGCTGCGCGATGAAATCGTGGCGGAACGACTCAGCGTTGTCGATCCGCGTGACCATCGCACGCTTGAAGGATTGCGGCAGGAGCTGCTTGACATTGTCGATTTTCGCTTGGACGAACAGGAAATGGTGCCATGGTCGAAAACCGATGAGCAGTTCTCGTTCATACGATCACAGATCGTCGTCTTCGATACCGGCGTGAGTGTGCGAACACCGCGGGAACTCATCGCCGCCATTCCGGGGCTCAGTACCAGCAGCGTTTTCTATCACTTCATCGATGCGCGTCGTCGCACCTCCGACGGGCGGGACGATTTCACGGTCTGGTTGGAAGCGCAGCAGGGCGATTTCGCCGCACTGGTGGATGGACTTGCCGAAGTGGACCATTACTTCGTGACGCTTTCCTCGTTGCGGGACAGAATCACCGAGGTGGCAACCCGGTGGACCGGGGTGGAGGTGACGTCATGACCGCGTTACTCGAGCGCTATGCGGCAATCACCGGCGGCGATGTTGTCGACAAGCTCCGACGACTGGCCCGACCTCTGCGTGGCATGCGTGTGGTGCATGTCAATTCCACGCGCGCCGGCGGAGGCGTGGCGGAAATTCTCCATAAACTCCTGCCCCTGCTCAACGAGCTGGATATTCCCACGGATTGGGAAATCATCGAAGGCGACGCCGAGTACTATCAATGCACGAAGTCCTTCCACAATGGTTTGCAGGGCGAGACCGTCACCATACCGGATGCGTTGCTCCGGCATTTTGAAGAAACGAATCGCCGGAACGCCGAGCGCCTGAGCGATACGCTGCGAGATGCCGATGTGGTGTTCATTCACGATCCGCAACCGGCCCCCTTGCTGCGCATGCTCCCCCGTCGCCGGGGCACTTGGGTGTGGCGCTGCCATATCGACGTGCGTCGTCCGTATCGACCCGTGTGGAACTACCTGCGGCAATGGGTCGCCGATTACGACGCCAGTATTTTCTCGCTGTCGGATTTCGCGCAGCCCTTGCCGCATCCCCAGTACCTCATCCCGCCCAGTATCGATCCGCTGAGTGAGAAGAACATCGATCTCGAGGCCGGGGAAATCGATGCGGTATATGGACGCTTCGGTATCGACCGCGCGCGTCCCATGATCCTGCAAGTATCGCGCTATGACCGCTTCAAGGATCCCGTCGGTGTGATCCAGGCCTATCGCATCGCGAAGCGCTTCGTTCCGGGCTTGCAACTGGTGCTCGCCGGAGGCGGCGCCGACGATGATCCCGAGGGCGAAGCCGTGTTGCGCGAAGTGCACGCGGCCGCCGATGGCGACGACGATGTGCATGTGCTTTTACTGCCCTCCGACGCGCATCGCGTGATCAACGCTTTGCAGAGGGCCGCCGATATCGTCCTGCAAAAATCCACGCGCGAGGGTTTCGGTCTTACCGTCACGGAGGCGATGTGGAAAGGCAAACCGGTGATCGGAGGAAATACCGGCGGCATACGGCTGCAGGTGATGAACCATCACACCGGTTTCCTCGTGTCGACGCCGGAAGGTGCCGCGCTGCGTATCCGCTACCTGCTGCACAATCGGGAGCGCCGCGAACACATGGGTGCGTTGGCACGCGAATTCGTGCGCGACAATTTCCTGCTGACGCGTCACGTTGGCGAGTATTTGACCTTGATGCTGTTGTTGAAAAATGGACAGGACAATCGCGTCCTGTTGCGGTGAGGTTCCGCCATGGAAGTATTGGTCAACGACAACTCGGTTCATGCGTTTTTCGAAAATCTGCCACAATGCCCCTCCCGCCTGCTCATGCTCGATTACGACGGGACGCTGGCCCCGTTCGTGCTTCGTCGTGACAATGCCGCGCCTTGGCCGGGCGTGCGCGAGCGTCTCGTCGCATTGCTTCAGGATCAGCGAACGCGCGTTGTCATCGTCACCGGGCGTGCCGTGGAGGATGCGCTGCGCTTGCTCGATCTTCCCGAAACGCCCGAGATTTGGGGCTCGCACGGCTGGGAGCGGCGCTTGCCGAATGGCAACTATCAGCCGCCAACGTTTCGGCCCCGGCAACACCTCGCCTTGCAACGCGAACGCGAATGGCTGTTGCAGCATGTGCATGCCGAACAGCTCGAGTTCAAGCCCGCTTCGCTGGCGGTGCATTGGCGCGGCATGAAGCGGGACGCACTTGCGCAGCTTCGCGCGCTCATCGTCGCGCATCGAGAAAGCGTGGACGATGGATTGCTGCTCCATCAATTCGATGGTGGCGTGGAACTCCGCGTGCCCGGCCGCGACAAAGGGCACGCCGTGGCTACATTGCTGCACGAAATCGCGCCCTGCGCCGCTGCGTATCTCGGTGATGATCGGACGGACGAGGATGCATTCCGCGTACTTCGCGGTAGCGGTTTATGCGTGCAGGTGCGCAGCGAGCCAAAGCCCACGCTCGCGCAGCTGCGACTCAATCCACCAGCGGAACTGTTGCGCTTCCTCGATCAATGGCTGGAGAATTGACCATGGATGTCTTTAACACAAGCGTCCTTGGCAACAGTATCGTGCAGTGGCTGATCACCATCGGCATTGCCATCGCCGTGGTCGCGCTGCTGTTCCTGGCCAAGCGCTTTTTCCTGTTTCGACTCAAACGGCTCGTCGCGCGCACCAGCACCGATCTCGACGACATGCTTGTCGGCTTGCTCGAACGCGTCCGCCTGCTCTTTATGATCGGGATCGGACTGTATGTTGCGAGTCATTGGCTCGCCATGTCAGCGGCGATGCAGCGAAGCCTGGATCACCTCATGTTCGCAGTGGTGCTGATTCAGGTCGGCATGTGGGGCAATGCCATCATCCTGTATGCCATAAGGAAAACCACGAAGCTGGAGGAATACAACGACGCCTCCACACAAACCACGCTGTCGGTATTGCGCTTTCTGAGCAGGCTGCTGCTTTGGTCGGTGTTGCTTTTGCTGATCCTGGACAATCTCGGTGTAGACATCACCGCGCTTATCGCGAGTGTGGGTATTGGAGGAATCGCCGTGGCGTTGGCGGCGCAGAACATTCTCGGCGATCTGTTCGCCTCGTTATCCATCGCCATCGACAAGCCCTTCATCATCGGTGATTTTATCATCATCGACGATTTCCGGGGGACGATAGAGAAAATCGGTATGCGCACCACGCACATTCGTTCGCTGAGCGGCGAGCTGATCGTGTTTTCCAATACCGATCTGCTGCGCAGCCGCGTGCGAAATTTCAAGCGCATGAGCGAACGCCGCATCGTGTTCACGCTCGATGTGGAATACGGCACGCCCTACGACGACGTCGTCGCCATTCCCGACATGGTGCGAGAGATCATCGAACGCGAGGAGATGACGCGTTTTGATCGTGGGCATTTCCTTTCCTTCGCCGCTTCGTCGCTGCTGTTCGAATTTGTGTACTACGTGCTGTCGGCCGAATACAAGGATTACATGGACGTGCAGCAACGCATCAATCTGGCGGTGTACCAGGCCTTCGAGCAGCGCGGCATCGCCTTTGCCTTCCCGACGCGGACCGTGCATCTGGTGACGGAAGGGCGGAAGGAGTAAGGTCGCATGAATGTTCATAATCGGCTGTTGATTGTCTCCAATCGTTTGCCTGTGCTCTTCGAGGAGCGGGAGGACGGATTACGCCTGCGCTCGGGGTCGGGCGGGCTGGTCACGGCACTGGCGCCGGTGCTGCGGAATCGAGGAGGGGTGTGGATCGGCTGGTCGGGTGTGGCGGACGACGCGCATCCGGATTTGCACCGTCTACTCCACGAAGCCCCGGCGACAACCGGCTACAGCTTGCGCTCGGTGCCTCTTTCGGCGGACGATGTTGAATCGTACTATCACGGTTTTTCCAATGAAGTGTTGTGGCCGTTGTTTCACGATCTGCTCTCGGAGTGTCGCTTTCGTCCGGCATACTGGGAGGCGTATCGCAGGGTGAACGCGCGCTTCGCCCAGGCCATCGTATCGGAGTACCGGGACGGAGATTACGTGTGGGTACACGACTATCATCTGATGGGCGTGGGCGATGCGTTGCGAGCGCAGAACGTGACAACACCGCTGGGATTCTTCCTGCATATTCCCTTTCCATCGCCCGACATTTTCATGAAACTGCCCTGGCGCTTTCAGATTCTCAAGGCGCTGTTGCAATACGATCTTATCGGCGTGCAAACCGTGCGGGATCATCGCAATCTCGTGCAGTGCATCCGTCGACTACTCAAGGATGTGACCGTGCGGCAGGAGGACGGCATGCATGTGTTCACGACGGAGCGGGGAGAGGTGCGCCTCGGCGTGTTTCCCATTTCCATCGACTACGCCGATTTCGAGCGCAGGGCGCGCAGCCGCGAGGTGGCAGAATCCGCATGGTATCTGCACGAGGATTTGCGCGACAGGCAAATCGTGCTCGGTATCGACCGCCTGGATTACACCAAGGGCATTCCCGACCGGCTCGAGGCCTTCCGACAATTGTTGCGGGATTATCCCGACGTGCACGAGCGCATCACCTTCGTGCAGGTGGTTGTGCCCAGCCGCACCGATATTCAGGGATATCACACGTTGAAAATGGAAATCGAACGCCTCGTCGGCGAAATCAACGGGGAATTCACACGCAGCGGCTGGGTGCCGGTGCATTACATTTACCGGCACCTCACGCGAAACGAATTGCTGGGCTACTATCGCACAGCCGAAATCGCACTTATCACTCCGGTGCGTGACGGCATGAATCTCGTCGCGAAGGAATACTGCGCATGCAGTATCGAAGGAAACAGCGTGCTCATTCTGAGTGAATTTGCCGGAGCGGTGCAGCAACTGCATCGGCACGCGCTTGTGGTCAATCCCTACGACGTCGCCGGTGTGGCGGCAGCATTGTACGAGGCCTTCAGCATGCCGGCGGAGGAGCGACAGCGGCGTATGCGACGACTGCGCGCATCGATTCGACGGAGCGACATTTTCCACTGGGTCGAGTCTTTCCTGCACGCCGCCATTGCCAAGGATCTTCACGACTATCCGGTACTGGAGGAATTCGTTCCCGTGCCCGACGACGACCTGGATGCGATGTCGGTCTGATGCCGTGAATTGCCAGCGAACGGGGCTACGCTCCATGTTTGACGGGGATTCATGACGGGAGGAGCGATGGTTTTCGTGGTTTCGCTGTTCCCGGTAATCCATCCCGCTTTGGGCATGGGGATCCGAATGGGCTTGCGAATTGTTGCCGCATGTCGTACTATCCTTTGCTCGGTTACATAACGGACAATGCGATGCGTTTTTAAGCCATCCATGCCCGTCTCATGGTATCTGCTCGGGTTGTAGTGCCAAAGGCCACGCTGTCGTAGTTCATTCGATACAGGAGGGTGTGATGAGTCGTGCTATTGCTACCGTGTTGTTGCTGTTGTCTCTCTGTATTTCCACCTCCGCGCAAGGTCCGGCGACGTCCGCGGCGGAGTATGATCGCTCCGTGTATCTCGCCGTGAATCAACTGGGTATCTGGATCGGCAACAACGGCATGCTGTCATGGGACAGCGAACTGCGCAACCGTGGTCTGGAATTTCCCTTGGGCTCGGGCAAGGGCTTGTGCTTCGTGCAGGGCTTGCTTTACGGCCACGCCTTGCCAGAGCTGTGCGTGGGCGGCGCCACCTACCGCTCGGGCATGCAGGGCGGCAATGTGCTGGGTCCGGGCGTCGCCGCCGATCCCGCTTTGCCCATGCATCGCCCTTACACGGTGTTGAAACTGGACCTGCATGACCTGCTGACCCTGCCGCTGGATGTGCAGCAGCGGCTGCGCCAGGATTTCGCCGACTGGCCCGTCGCTCTCGGCGCGCCGTGGGTGGATGTGGACGGCGATGCCGTGTACGAGCCGGACTTCGACGCGTGGATAGCGGGAGACCGCACCGTGGATCATCCGCGCATGCACGGCGACGGCATGGTGTGGTTTGTGAACAACGATCTGGACGAGACGCGCATGCGCGCCCTTTACGGCACCGCACCCGCGGGAGTGGAAACGCGCACGCTGGTGTGGGGTTCGCGCTCTCCGGCTATGGAGCGCAGCCTGGTGTTCGACATCCGCGTCGTGAATACCGGCACGCAGGTCAAGGACAGTATGTATCTGGCCTGGTTTGCCGATCCCGATCTTGGCGACGGACTCGACGATTGCATCGGCTACGACGCGGCGAGGAATATGGCCTATGTGTACAATGGACGCAGCCAGGACGATCAGTATGGCATCCCGCCGGCCATGGGCTGGCGTCTGTTGCAGGGGCCGGTGTATCCCGCGCCGGGAGAGACTGCGCGTTTCGATGGCGGAACGCTGGCGGATCATCGCAACCTGCCGTGGAGCGCGTTCTCACCATATATCAAAAGTTCGGCGAAGTATGGCGATCCCGATCTCGGCGACATCAAGGGTGCGGGAATGGTGATGTACAATTTCCGCGGGCTGGGCCGCAAGGGCGATGCCTGGATCGACTCCGCTTCGCAGACGCCCACCGCTTTTCCCTACTCCGGCGATCCGGTGACGCGCACGGGATGGTTCGACGGCGTGACCATACGGCCGGGCGACAGGCGCTTCCTCATTTCATCCGGACCATTTCCGCTCGCTGCCGGAGCCATGCAGCAAATCATCATCGGCTTGACGGTGGCGCTTGGAGAAGACAATCTCGGGAGCGTGACGGCATTGCGCGAGCAAAGTGATGCGTTCGTGGAGCTGTTCAATGCCGGTGTGTATCTCGATGCCGAGCCGCTGCCGGCACGCGCCGCTTTCTCCCTCGACGGGCTGTGGCCGCAACCGGCACGCGAACAACTCATGTTGCGCTATTCGGTGGACGGCAGCGATCATATTCGCTTCGAGCTGTACGATGTGCTCGGTCGCTGTGTACGCAGTGTGGAAGCCGGCCGACCCGGCGCGGGCGCGCACAATCTCCGCCTTGCGCTGGACGGCATGCCGCCGGGCGCGTATATGCTGTTCATGCGCGGAGATGGGCGTCACACTGCGCGTCTCGTGTTGCTGCGATAAGCGGCACGCGAACTTCGCGGGATATTATACAAGATCGCGTAGTCGGAATTTCAGCTTGCTCCGATGCGGAGGTCGTCGGGCGGCGCGGATTGCCGCGATGCGCTCGGGCAGTGGCGGATGCGTGCCGTGCAGCAGTACGAACAGCGGGTGCGGCGCGAGATTGCCGAGATTGTTGCGCGTCAGGGCAATGAGCGCCGTGATCAGTGCTTCGGGTTGACCATGTGTGCTCACCGCGTAATGGTCGGCTTCGTATTCATGCCTGCGCGATAGCGCATGCAGCGGTATATCGAGCAACATGGCGAGCGGAGCATACAGCATGCCGAAGGCCAGCATGGCGGCATGCAGGCTGTGAGTTTCGAAATGCAGCGCCGCACTCCATGCATGTTCGTGCAACAGCAGCGATAGCAGCCACAACACAGCCCCGGCGCGCAGCGCCGCCACTATCGCGCCAATATGCAGATGCTTGCGTCGGAAATGTCCGATCTCATGCGCGAGTACGGCCACCACCTCGTCCACCGTCAGCTTGTCCAGCAGGGTATCGAACAGCACCACGCGGCGCTGCTTACCCATGCCGGTAAAAAAGGCGTTCGCCCGAGTGGAACGCCGCGATCCATCCATCACATACACATCGCGCAGTGGGAATCGCACGCGCTCGATATAGCGCAGCACCGCTTCGCGCAGAGGTCCCTCGCCCAGGGGAGCGTAGCGATTGAACAGCGGCAGAATCCATCGCGGTGCCACGTGCCGCAGCAAAAGCTGCACACCCACCATCACCACCCAGGCGTACAGCCATGCCGTCCCGCCGGCGGCATCGAACAGCCAAAGCGTGGCCACCAGCAGAGGCGTGCCCAAAAGCACGGCGAGCGCGACTCCCTTGATCGCGTCCATCAGCCACAGCCGCGGCGTACGCCGATTGAAACCATACTGCTGCTCGATGACAAACGTGGAGTAGAGGGAGAAGGGTACATCCAGCAGGGCCATTCCCGAGAGCAGCGCGCCGAAGTAGAGCAGGCCTTGCGGTACCGCGGGCAATTCCGAGGCGGCGACCACAGTGTCCAACCAGGCGAAGCCCCCCAAGCCCCAGAAGCCAAGCAGCAGCGCGAGATCCACCGTGCGGCGCAGCATGCGCAAACGCGTGCGATCGTGCGTGTAGCTGCGCGCGCGTTCGAGATCGCCGGCATCGTACGCCGTGGCCACCTCGCCCGGCGGGGGAGCGGACAGTCTGCGCAGATTCAGTGCATCCGCCAGGTGCAGCAGCATGGTGGGCAGCACCGCCGCAGCGAGCAGGGAAAGGGTGAATTCGTTCATCATAAAGAATAGGCAGAAATTGCACGCGGGGAAAGGCGCTTTCGCGTCGCTCGACATAGGTTGCGGAATACATTTGAAGAGAGCGCGAGAGAGCGCGGAGAGCGCAGAGGAATTGTTGAGCGCTTCCCGCACGATACGGCTGATCACGATGGGCTGTGCCGGTCGACTGGCGTCGGGTGAAGAGTAAAGAGTAAAGAGTCCGAAAACGTGGACGTCGATTCTTTTCGATGCGCGCGGGCAGCGTCCCCGCTTTACACTTTACCCTTTACTCTTCACGGTAACGCAGAATGCGACAGACTGTGCCGGTCGACTGGCGTCGAGTGAAGAGTAAAGAGAAAAGAGTCCGAAAACGCGGACGTCGATTGCTTTCGATGCGCGCGGGCAGCGTCCCCGCTTTACCCTTTACTCTTCACGGTAACGCAGAATGCGACAGACTGTGCCAGTCGCCAAGCGTTGAGTAAAGAGTAAAGAGAAAAGAACGATTCCCGGAAGTTGAATCGAACCAGTGCTCACGGCTGCCACCCCCGCTTTACTCTTTACCCTTTACTCTTCACGATAATGCTGAACGCGACGGACTGAGCCGATCGACAAGCACCGGGCAAATTGTCCTCATTACCCTCCACCCATCACTACCCTCTTCCCCCAAAAATTTGCGCCTGTGAAAAAGGATAGGTACGTTTGTATTTAAGGCGAGTTGTTCGCCTGAATCTCTCCCATCGCGTTTGGAAGGATAATCCCCCAACCTCGGCTATTCCACTGCATTCGAATACAAGCGATTCGCAACAACCACGTTTCTCTGGAGGCTTTCATGGTTACCTGGCTCATCGTCATCGTCGTTCTCGCACTCGCGGCCGGCCTCATCTTTTGGATGACCCGGCAGTACAGGAAGGCCGGACCCAACGAAGTGCTGGTGATCTCCGGTCGGCGCAGCGTGATCACGACCCCCGATGGCACCAAGCAGGAAATCGGGTATAAATTCCGCATCGGCGGCGGCTCCTTCGTCAATCCCTTCAAGGAGCAGGCCGACACGCTGCCCATCGAAGTGGTCAGCGTCAATATCCGCACGCCGGAAGTGCTGTCGAAGGACGGCATCCCCATACTCTCGGAATCGTCGGCGCAGGTCAAGATCGATTCCAACGAGTATTCCATTTTCCTCGCCACGCAGAACTTCATGGGCGGCGGCACCGATGCCGTGCGCGAAGTGGCGCAAACCGTGCTCGAAGGCAAGGTGCGCGAATCCATCGGCAGCATGACCATCGAAGAACTGTATCAAAACCGTCAGGAATTCGCCAATCGCGTCTACAATGCCGTGGTGCGCGACCTGGGCAGCATGGGCCTCGTCATGATCTCCTTCGCGCTGAAGGACATCACCGATACGCAGGGCTATCTCGAAGCGTTGAGCAAGCCGCGCATCGCCGCCGCCAAGCGCGACGCCATCGTCAAGCAGGCCGAGTACGACCGCGACGCCGAAATCTACGCGGCGCAGGCCAAGAAGGAAGCCGATATCGCCAAGCTGACCGCCGCCGCCGAAGTGGCCGGACGCAACTGGCGCAACGAAGAATTGAAAGCCAAGTCGCAAATCGAGGTCAACAAGGTCCGCGCCGTGGCCGACACTTCGTATGAACTCGAGCGCTACAAACTGGCGCAGGAAGTGAAGCGCGAAGAGTACAAGGTCAAGTTCATCGAAACCGAGGAACAGGCCAAGGTGCAGGTCGAGGAAATCAAGCGCAAGGAAAAGGAACTCGAGGCCAACGTGATCAAGCCGGCCGAGGCCCGCAAGGCGCAGATTCAGACCGAGGCCGAAGCCGAAAGCTATCGCATGCTGCGCGAGGCCGAGGCAAAGGCGCAAGTGCGCGCGAAGGAAAATGAACTCGAAGCCGAGCGCATCAAAATGCTCGGTCGCTCCGAAGCCGATGCCATGATGGAAAAAGCCAAGGCCTACGGCGAATACAACCAGACCGCGATGTATCAGATGATTCTCGACATTCTGCCCGAACTCACCAAGAATGTCGCCGAACCGCTGTCGCGTATCGACAAAATTACCCTCATCGGTGGCACCGACGGCAAGCTCGGCACCTCGCAGATCACCGGCCAGATCGCCGAAGTGCTCGCGAATGTGCCCGAGGTGGTCAAGACGCTCACCGGCGTCGACCTCGCGCAGTACCTCCGGGAAAAACTCGGCGGTAATGCATGATGCGTACCGTTCGTCCCGTGTCGACACGAAACGCCCGGCACAACGCGAGGGCACATCAGTCACCGACAGCATGAGGTAGCACCGTGACCGCAGACAGAATTCATCTGATCGGCTCCTCGCCCACGCTCAAGGTCGCCGCCAAGGCGAAAGCCCTGAAAGAGCAGGGGGTCGATGTCATAGACTTCAGCGTGGGCGAGCCGGACTTCGGCACCCCCGCGCATATCAAGGACGCCGCCAAACGCGCCATCGACGACAACTTCACCAAGTACACGGCCAACGAGGGCATCCTGCCCTTGCGCAAGGCCATAGCGAAGCAGGTGAAGGAAGAGCACGGCGTAGACTACGACCCCGCCTCCCAAATCATCGTCAGCAACGGCGCGAAGCACTCCATTTACAATGCCATGATGGCCATTGTGAATGAAGGCGACGAAGTGATCATCCCCGCACCGTACTGGGTGTCCTATCCCGAAATGGTGAAACTGGCCAACGGCTCGCCCGTGATCGTGCAGACGCGCGAAGAGGATGGCTTCCGCCTCACACCCGAGCAGTTGCGCGAAACCATCAACGCCAGCACCAAAGCGGTGTTCATCAACAATCCCTCCAATCCCACGGGCAGCGGCTATTCGCGCGAGGAACTCGAAGCCCTGGCCGAAGTGATCGTGGAAGAGGACATTTACGTGATTGCCGATGAGATCTACGGCAAGCTCATGTACGATGGCCTCAAGTTCACCCGCTTCGCCTCGCTCGGTCCCGAAGTGTGGAAACGCACCATCACCATCGACGGCGTGTCCAAGGCCTACAGCATGACCGGCTGGCGCATCGGCTGGGCGGCCGGACCGAAGGACATCATCTCGGCCATGGCCAAGGTGCAGAGCCACGCCACATCCAATCCCGCATCGGTATCGCAGATGGCTGCGCTGGAGGCGTACAAGGGCCCGCAATACGAGATTTCGAAAATGGCCGCCGAGTTCGAGAAGCGGCGCAATTTCGTGGTCTATAAACTGCAATCCATCCCCGGGGTGTCCTGCCCCATGCCGCGCGGCGCCTTTTACGCCTTCCCGAATGTGAAGTCCTTCTACGACAAGGAATACGAAGGCGTCCCCATTCGCAACAGCTACGGCATGGCCTACTATCTGCTCAAGCATGCGCATGTGGCTATCGTGCCGGGCGATGCCTTTGGCACCGACGACTTCATCCGCATCAGCTATGCCACGTCCATGAGTAATTTGCAGGACGGCATGGCGCGCATCGCCGACGCGTTGGCGAAGCTCAAGCCCGCTCCCAAGCGCAAGCTCATCAAGCTCGCCAACACCGAAACCGTGGTCAAGCACGCGCTGGAAGTGGAAGGCGATGTGCGGGTGGAACGTCGCGACGCGCTGGTGGCCGAAGCCGAGGCCGAACTGTCGTATCGCAATTACTTCGAGTGGAACGCGAACATCAACGGCATGATCGTGCAATTGCGTACGAATGTGGGCCATCTCCACGATTTCTGGGTGGAGAACTGGTATCCCGCGCAGCTCGAGGCCGATATCGAACCGCATGGCGTGATCTACGCGGTGGATGGTGTGAGCGGACGCGAATCGCACGCGTTCTACAACACCGACACCAAAACGGGCGTGCTGTTCAACAGCGACCATTACGGCACCCTGCGTTCGCTGGCCCTGGGCCTGGTGACCGACGTGGCCGAGCGCAACTTCGATGTGCATGCCATCCGCGGCATGTCGCTCGACATCAACGGCGAAGGAGTGCTGTTTATTGGACCCTCGGGTACGAAAAAAACCGAGCTGTTCTGGCGCCTCTTCTCCGAGCGTCCCGAAGTTGCATTGCACAGCTACGATACGTTGTTCGTGCGTTACGGCGGCGGCCTGGCCGCGGCCGACAATCCCGAGCGCAAAATGTACATGCCCACCAACACGGTGGAGGCGTGGGACGATCTGGCGAAGCTCTTCGACAAGTGCAAATGCGAGAACGTGACCACGCGTGTGGAGGATTGCCGCAACGAGAAGCATCGCACGACGGACAGCTGCCCGCTCAACAGCGGCGCGCCGTACAGCTACAGTTGCGCCCGCAAGAGCCACGCGATGCTCGATCCGTACTGGCTGGGCGGCATGGCGCGCCACGTCAAGCGCATCGACATACGGCATGTGTTCATTTTGCGCAACGATCCTGTCACCACGGCAATGCAGAAATTGCAACCCGAGGATGCCCTGCACATGCTCGAAGCCGGCTACCCTGCCGGCACCGCGGGCGGCAAGCAGGAGCCGTGGTACAACGGGCATTTGCTGCTGAAGAGCAGCGAGCGCTTCGATTTGCAAAAGCGTTTCTTCGGCAAGCTGCTCCGCTCCGCCGCCGTGTACCAGCTCAATGCGGGCACGGCCACGGTGACTGAAATGGCGCAGCACGTGCTCCACTCTGTCGGCGTAACGGGAAGGTGAGTTATGGCAAAAGACATCTATGACGATGCGTACTATAAAAAGTTCTACGAGCAACTCGTACCGTTGCTCAAAGGACCGAACATCAAGGAAGTGGATCTGAAGTGGCTCGAGCCACGCGTGAAGGAATACGCGCAGAAGACCAATTACGGTTCGCATGTGTGGCGCTCGGTGCAAAGCTCGCGCCTCGCAGGCAAGACCGTGTATCTCGGTACCGAACGCGTCCGCCTGCCCTATCTGCTGCCCTATCAGGAAAAAGTGGTGAAGGGCGCGCCCGACGAACTCGAGAAAGTGCTGAAATGGATGAAGACCCTGCCCTTCATCAAACTCACGCGACAGATGGGCAACAATCCGGACTTCAATCCGATCTGCACATTGTATCTCAGCGTGGGCGATTGGCGCAATTCGCGACTAGCGTACATGTGGGGCAATCTGCTCGACGATCCGGGTGGCAGGCCGGGTCCGGAAATCACCATGATTCACATTCCCGAGGAGCATGCCAGCCGCCAGCAAATCCTCACCATGCCCGAGTTCAATCTGAACATCTGCCTCGGCAGTGATTATCTGGGTGAGGAGAAAAAGGGTTTCCTCCGCCAGGCCATGTGGGCAGCCGACGAGCGCGGCATGCTGGGTCTGCACGCCGGCAGCAAGGTGGTTGTGGCGCGCGATGCGCAAAGCAACGAATTGAAACGCCACGGCGTGATTCTCTTCGGCATGACGGCCACGGGCAAATCCACGTGGAGTTGCCATCAGCTCGAGATGGATCCGAAGCGTGGCGAAATGACCTATGCTTCGCAGGACGATATCTGCTTCCTCAAAGACGACGGCAGCGCCTACGGTTCGGAGCACAACTTCTATGTGAAAACCGACGTGCGCAAATCCGATCAGGAGGCGATGTTCCACGCGCTCACGCACAAGTCTGCATTGCTCGAAAACGTGATGGTGGACGCGCAGGGCAACATCGACTTCCTCGATGAGAGTCTCTGCGGCAACGGCCGCGCCGTGGTGCGCATGGACAAGCTGGCCATCGAGCGCGACGGTCGTATGATTTCCATCGCGGCGGAATCCATCAACCTGCCGAGTCTGGAGAAAAACGACGCGCTGTGGTTCGCGTTCATCACGCGGCGCAACACCATCATGCCGTTCTCGCAAATGCTCACGCCCGAGCAAGGCGTGCTGGCCTATCTCTTCGGCGAATCCACGTTGAGCTTCGCCGCCAATCCCGAGAAGGCCGGCGACTCCGTGCGCATCGTGGGCACCGACGACTTCATCATCGGCAGCCGCGGCCGCAAGGTGAATCGCTTCTACGACATCATCATGAAGCTGGTCAACCGTTTCCCCGGCCAGGTGCATTTCCGTCTGTACAACACCGGCGGCATGGGCGAAGTGATCGAAGAGTACGAGGAGCGCGGTGTGATGAAAAAGCGCCTCGTGCGCAAGGCCGAGCGCGTGCCTCTCGAACTCATGGCGGCCGTGCAGCGCGGTGATTTGCGCGGCACGAACAAATACGAAAAAGGTGTGCTCGGTACCATGTCCATCGTGGAAGCCGACGGTCGGCGCATGGACGAATGGGACGTGCACAAGCTGTACACCAACGAGCAAATCGACGCGCTCATCAAAGACATCATCCAGGGTCGCCGCGCCTTTCTCGAGGAAATCGCGAAGGAAGGGTTGCGTCCCGAAATCGTGGCCGCCGCCGAGCGTTCCTTCCGCGCCATGGGCGATACCACGGTGCGCAAGACCGGTGGAAGCATGGTGTCGATGCATTCGCCTTCGGCTCCCGAGCCGCGCGTGGTGGTCAGGCACGACGAGCCTGTGTCGCGTCCGCGCAAGCCGGGCGTGTGGCGCTGGCGCTGAGCCGATACACGGCGCGAACTGGTAAAAACGAGCGGACAGGGTTGCGCCACAGCCCTGTCCGCTTTTTCTCTTACCACACCATGTGCTCGTTGTGCGGCGGGCAGGGGCCCCCGTGGAGCAAATGGAAGTCGAAGCACGAAAGCGTATTTTTTTCCTATGAAAACCAACGCCATACGCATACTCGAAGCCCGGTACATCTCGCACGAAATCGTCACCTACGCCTGCGACGACGAGCACATCGATGCCGTGTCGGTGGCGCAAAGCATCGGCGCACCGGAGGAGCAAGTGTTCAAAACGCTCGTGGCCCGTGGTGACAAGACGGGCGTGCTGGTGTTCTGCATACCGGGAAATTTCGAATTGCATCTGAAAAAGGCCGCCACCGTGAGCGGCAACAAAAGCATCGAGATGGTGAAGGCAAAGGAGCTGCTGCCGCTCACCGGCTACATTCGCGGAGGATGTTCGCCCGTGGGCATGAAAAAGCCCTTCCCCACATGGATCGATGAAACCGCCATCTTGCACGAGCGCATTTACGTGAGTGCAGGCGTGCGCGGAACGCAGATGTTGCTCGATCCTCATGAGCTGCTGCTGCTCGTCGACGGCTCCTTCGCGGACCTGGTCTGAGCCCCCATGCTGCGCCGTGTTGGGACTTGCCGGGTGAAAGCGTAGATTGAAATCATGTACCCCAGCCATGGTCAATGATATGAAGCCCAAACGCGTACTCGCCATCACCATCGGTGCACTGATAGCGTTGCTGATACTGCTCGGTATGCTTTCATCCTTCCTCACCGACATGTGGTGGTTCGATGATGTGGACTACGGCGCAGTGTTCTGGACGAATTACGGCACGCAGATCACGATGTGGGTTGTGGGATTTGTGGTCTTTTTCCTGCAATTCGTACTGCACCTGCGCGTGAGTTTGAAATCCGAGAGCAATCTCACCGTGGATCCACGCTTGCAGGCGGTGATCGACGGCTTCGCGAAAGTGATTCGCTGGCTGGTGTACGGCGCGGCAGTGTTCCTTTCGTTCATCATGGCGAACATGCTGAGCGGGACGTGGATGGACGCGCTGGTGTTTCTCAACGCCGAGGGATTCGGCATAAGCGATCCGATATTCGGGAACGACGTCTCCTTCTACGTGCAGCAACTTCCCTTCATCGGTTCGATTGTAAGCTGGCTCATCGGCGCCACGGTACTCACGCTCATCGGCGTGGTGCTCGTGTACATCGTACGGCAGGGTGTGTCCTTCGCCTTCGGACGCATCGCCATTTCCGCTGCGGCGCGCAAGCATCTGGCGGTGGTGCTGGCACAGCTCTTCGTGCTGGTGGGCGTCGTGTACTGGCTCGGACGCTACGACATCCTTACCTCCGACCGCTCATCGAGTTTTTACGGTGCGGGTTTCACCGACGTGTATGCGCAACTCCCCGCCGCCTGGGTGATGGCGCTGATGTCGCTCGCCACTGCGGGCGTGCTGGTGTACACGCTGTTCGCGCGGAATTTCAAATTGCTGCTACGCTGGCTCGGTGCATATTTCGTGCTCGCCATCGTGGCGGGTGCGCTGCTACCGGCGCTGGTGCAGCAGTTCATCGTGGATCCGAACGAGCAGAGCAAGGAACTGCCATACATTCGGAACAACATCGAATTCACGCGCTTCGCCTTCGATCTCAATCGCGTTGAGGAGAAGGCCATGAATCCGCGCTACACGATGATGTACGACGACATCGTGGCCGACAGCGCGACCATTCGCAACATCATGCTCTGGGATTATCGTCCCCTGGCCAGCACGCTGGACCAGCTGCAGGTGATCCGCCTGTACTACACCTTCCCCGATGTGGATGTGGATCGCTATCGGCTGCCGGATGGCAGCTACCGCCAGGTGATGCTCAGCGCGCGCGAGTTGGACCAAAGCAAACTGCCCGCCAATGCGCAGACCTGGGTGAACCTGAATCTCGTGTATACGCACGGGTACGGACTCGGCATGAGTCCAGTGAATGTGGTGACCGAGGAGGGTTTGCCGGAACTGTTCATCCGCGACATCCCGCCGGTATCCGAGCACGGACTCGATGTGCAACGTCCGGAGATCTACTTCGGTGAAGCCACCAATACGCCGGTGATTGTGAAGGGGAATATCGAGGAATTCGACTACCCGTTGGGCGACCAGAACCAGATGACGCGCTACCGTGAGAACGCGGGCGTATCCATCGGCTCGCTGTTCCGTCGACTGATTTTCGCCATGCATTTCGGCGACATGAACATCCTGATTTCGGGGTACATCGGCAGCGAAAGCCGCATCCTCTACAAGCGGCACATCGCCGAACGCGTGCGCAGCATAGCGCCCTTCCTCGCCTACGACGAGGATCCCTACCTGGTGGTGGCCGGCGGACGTCTGTACTGGATGCAGGACGCGTACACCTACAGCAACGCCTTCCCGTATTCCAAGCCGATGGAAGGGTACAACTACATGCGCAATTCGGTGAAAATCGTGATCGACGCCTACAACGGCGAGACGCGTTTCTACGCCTATCACCCCGAGCGCGATCCACTCGTACGCACGTACGCGAAAATTTTCCCCGATCTTTTCCTCCCGGCCGACAAGATGCCGGAGAAGCTCCGGGCGCATGTACGCTATCCGCAAGACCTCTTCGACTTGCAGGCGCAGGTGTACTCCACCTATCACATGGAGGACCCGCAGGTGTTCTACAACAAAGAGGATTTGTGGAACATCGCCACGGAAAAACTCGAAGAGGACGTGGTGCCGATGGAGAGCTACTACGCCATCATGCGCCTGCCCGGCGAGAAATCGGAGGAGTTCATCCAGATGATTCCCTACACGCCGAACAAGCGCGACAATATGATTGCCTGGCTCTGCGCCCGCAGCGATGGTGACAATTACGGAAAAATGCTCGTGTACAATTTTCCCAAACAGGAGCAAATTTTCGGGCCCATGCAAATCATCGGCCGCATGAATCAGGATCCGGTGATTTCGCAGCAGCTCACGTTGTGGAATCAGCAAGGTTCACGCGTGTATCGCGGCAATCTTCTCGTGATTCCGATCAGAAACGAGATGATATACGTGCAACCGGTGTATCTGCAAGCCACGTCGGGCAAGATTCCCGAACTCAAGCGCATCATCGTGGCCTATCACAATCGCCTCGCCATGGAACCCACGCTCGAGGCGGCGTTGCTCGCGGTGTTCCAACGCCGCAGTCCGGCAACGCCGACGGAGGGCTCCGGCGCTACATCACCGACGAACGTCGGCAGCGCTGCGCCGCGTGGCGCGCGCGACCTCGCCAAGTCCGCTGTCGAACAATACAATCGCGCAATCGAGGCGCAGAAGCGCGGCGAGTGGGCGCGCTATGGCGAAGAGATCGATAAACTCAAGCGCACGCTCGATGCGCTCGTGGAGGAAAGCGAGAAGAAATAGCTGGATAGCTGCTTCGTCGAGGAAGATCGAAACACGGGTTTAAAACCACAGTCATTCATGTTCCTTCGTCACACCCGGGAGAATGAAAATGGTGCGGTGATTGGATTATTCGGATTCGACACGGTTTTAAAACCACGGATTTCACAGATTTCACACGGATTATCACAGATTATTCGTGGAAGTCTGCAAGGATCCGAGCAATTTGACGCCGCAGTAGAAATCCAACGACCGCTGTCGAAAGTGACGAGAAACACACGTCGATTGACTGCGAGGGCAGCGGAAGTACGGTTTGGCTTCGGGCGACTTCCGTCAAACTTTCCTCTTTACTCTTCACTCTTTACTCAACTCATTACCGCGCAGAAGCGCATGATGCAGGCAGCGACACTATTTTCAGAGCAGATTACACGCAGATTAGCACAGATAAATCCCGGAAGGCTGCCGGGGTGTCAACGCGCGACGACGATCAATCGCTGCCGCTGCGCGGAAGGCGAGGCCACCCGCAGCAGATACGTCCCGGGCGGCAATCCCGCGAGCGAAACACGCCACCATTGCCGACCGCCGCTACTGAACAGGTGCGTGTCTGAAACGTAATTCCGTCCGGCGATATCCGCAATGCTGATGTGCAAGGGGAGACCCGGGGGAGCTTCGAAACTCAGATTCACATGATCGTGCGCGGGTGTGGGATGCGTGGTCAACTCCGACAGTATCGAAATCGGCATCGAGTTCACCCGCAATTCCGGACCGAAATCCTCACTGCCGTCGGTGTCGATGATGCGCAAGCGGAAACGATCGGCCGTGGGCGCAAGCACGCGGAATTCGTACGATGCGCCGTTATGCGCCAGCGCGGCAACGAAGCCTTCGAGGCGCCATGTTCCATCGCCGTTCGATGAATGCACTTCGTAGCCCAGCACATTCCACTCCGCACCGCTGCGCCAGCGCAACAGCACATCGCCATCGATGCGCTCGGCGCTGAACAGCTCCAGAGTCACAGGAAGCGGTGTTCCGTGTTGGTTGATGCGCTGAGCAAAAATATCGCCGGCACCGCCGCGGTAATCCGTCCACAGCACCACCGCTCCACCGCCGCCGTCGGCAGCGAGCACGGGATCCATCTGTGTTCCGCTGGCGGTGCACACGCCGACGCCATTCGCTGTCCAGATGGCGGTGCCATTCGCATCCACACGCTGCGCATACACATCACCCGCCGCGACACGGTAATCCGCCCAGGCGATCACGGCGCCACCCGCGCCATCGGTAGATATGCCGGGGGCGTGCTGCGTACCCTGTGCGGCACAGACGGCGATGCCGTCGTTCATCCACAGTGCCGCGCCTTGCGCGCCGATGCGCTGCGCGTGGATATTTCCCTGATTGCTTCGATAATCCGCCCAGGCCACAATCGCTCCCCCCGCGCCATCGCCCACGATAGCGGGCTCCTCCTGCGTACCGGATGCGCTGCAGACGGAGACACCGTTGGCCGACCACAGCACGGCGCCGTTTCCCAATTTCTGACCGTACATGTCGGGATTGCCGGAGCGATAGTCCTGCCAGGCCAGATACACCGCGCCCGAGGCGTCAGCCACCGCGGCGATTTGCGCCTGCACACCGGTGACGGTGCAAATGGCCAGTGCGTCGCCGCCCCAGAGCGCGGTACCGCCGGCGTTCAGCCGCTGCGCGTAGAGATCGAATTCGCTGCCGCTGCGGTTTTCCTCCCAGGCGATGACCACGTCACCATTCGTCGCGGCGATCGCGGGCACGTAGCGCGCACCTTGCACCGTGGCCACCGGAATGCCATTGGCGCTCCATGTCGCCGCACCCGATGCGTCGATGCGCTGCACGTACACATTGGCACTGCTGCCACGATAATCCTCCCAGGCGATGAATGCGCCACCCTGACCATCGCTGGCGATCACCGGACGCATTTGCACACCCGATGCCGTGCACACCGCCACACCATTCGCGCTCCACAGCGTCTGACCGCTCGACGATACACGCTGCGCGTAAATGTCTCCCGCCGACAGGCCCGCGCGATAATCCTCCCACACGATAATCGCTCCTCCGGCTCCATCGCCGCACAGCACTGGCGCGAGTTGATGATTGGAGGCGCCGCATACGAGCACGCCGTTGGCCTGCCACAGCGCATTGCCCAGCGCGTCCAGCTTCTGCGCGAGAATATCTCCGGTACCGTTGCGGTAATCATCCCAGCTCGTCACTGTGCCCTGGCCCTCGCCACCGCACACCGCGTGCAATTGCTCGCCCTGTGCGGCGCAGGCGGCCACGCCGTTCGCCTGCCATTGAGCGAAGACGCTGGTACCGGAAAACAGGGCGATGGCGCCCGCAATGGTGAGGTGGAGTATGTGCATACGTGTGGTCATTTGCGGAATACCTGCTGTGTGATAGCGGATGAAATAGTCTGCATTGTTGCGTCGTCTTCGAGAATGGACCAGTCGATTTCCTGTCCCGGCAGGGTGCGATCCACGGGATTGTCGTACAACACCACCGCGCGCACCGCGGGATACTGCGAGGGAAGCTTTCGCCAGACATCGTTGAACCAATTCGGCCTGCTGCCGCCGCTGTTCACGCTGGCGAGCTCGGCGAGCATCACCGGTTTGTCGTAAGCAATGGCAGCGCGGTACACATTTTCAAAAAGGTACTCGAAATCGTACCAGGCCTCGCCGCGTGTGCCGTAGTTGAACACGCCCGTGCCGACCCAATCCACATACGCGCCGCCGGGATACAGTTCGCGCGGGGCCTCCCGTTTGGGCGACCACACCCAGATCGC
This sequence comes from Bacteroidota bacterium, assembly GCA_035362335.1. Lineage (GTDB taxonomy): Bacteria > Bacteroidota > Ignavibacteria > SZUA-365 > SZUA-365 > JAOSJT01. The sequence continues at coordinate 35,562 of DAOSDL010000024.1, read as the reverse complement.
ATTGCGCGCGCCAACGTCGTTGAATATGCTCCACACATGCCGCCACGCGCGGATGAATTCCTCCGCGGCGTTGCCCGCCGCCGTGGACCAGGGATACTGCGGATTGTTCATCTCATGCGCGAAGCGCAGGAAAAACGGCTTGCCGTACACCACTGCTTCCCGTGCCCAGGCGCGGATATACGCATCGTAGCGCCCCGAGCTGATCTCCGCGAGATCGGTGCGCAGCGCATCGCCGTCGCGTCCGGCATTGATGGCGAACTCCGTTGTCCATGGCTCCCAGGTGATCATCGCCACCGCTCCGTGCTCATCCACCGCGCGCAGCAGCGCGGAAGGAAACTGATCCTCCTCGCGGTCGCCCCAGGTGGTGTAGAAAGAGATGATGTCGAAGCGCTTGCCAATGCGTCCCTCCATGCCGCGCAGTGTGCTCATTGCATAGGGCAACTCCGGACGATACACGCCAAGCAGCAGACCGTCGTGTTCGGGGAGCACTCCCGCGCTCATCGCGAGTCGTCCGATCATAACACGTGCCGTACTGACTCCATCGGTGTACAGCGTATCGAAGTGGGGAAAGGCGAGCCACAAGGCCGCGAGATACGCGGGCAGCACAAGCAATACGGGGATGCGTCGCTTATTCATGCGGCACGCTCCCTCGCGCGGAGGCGCTCCAGTACCGCGATCAGCGGGAACGGCGCGAGCAACAGCATGTTCAACACGGCGAAGAACATCATCAAGCGCGTGCCATCGAAATCACGTAGGGGTGATTGCCATGCGTACAGCAAGGCCGCGAGCGAAAGAAGCATGACCGCCACATGCGGCAGCACCAGCCAGGCGCTCCCGCGCACACCGCGGGTTTTCGGCGTCGGGAGATAGGGGACATTCACACCCGCAATGGCATACAGCAAAGCCAGCACGTACACCGGCCAGCTCCCCAGCTTGAGCAGGGCGCCGCGCCATTGCAGTCCGCGTTCGGATGGGTGGCGCATCCAGCGCTGCGCGACGAGATGTAGCAACAGGAAATTCGCGACAAAGGGAAGCAGATGGGCGAAGTATCCCTTGATCGGCATTTCCACCGCCCACCATCCTGAGAACAGAAAGATGATGGGCAGAAGCAGATTGATCAACATCGGCACGCCGTTGAAATAATACGTCGCGCTGAGTACGTAGCTCAGCGCGCGCCACCCGCGCAGTTGTCCCACATGCTTCGGCAGCTGCGTGAACAAGGCGCGAAACATGCCCGTCGCCCATTTCAACTGCTGCGAGAAATACGCGCCGAGATCCTCCGGCACCAATCCCCGGCACAGGATGTCCGGAACATACACCGATCGCCAACCCCGCGCGTGCAGGCGCAGCGAGGTTACGAAGTCCTCGACGAGATGCACCGCATGTCCGCCTATCGAATCCAGTGCCGCGCGGCGGAATGTGCAGTTCGCGCCGATCACAATCGGCGAGCCGTAGCCATGCATGCCCATGAGAATCGGACCGTAGAATCCGTAGGTCTGCTCCGCCGCCGCGCGCGCCACAAACGACGCGCCCTGATTGTGATAGCCTTGCACGACCTGCACAAAACCCACACGCTCGTCGTCGAAATGCCCGAGTACGCGATCGAGAAAATCCTCCCGCGCCACGTGATCCGGATCGATCACCAGCACGATATCACCCGAGGTCCGCGCCAGCGCATGATTCACCTTGCCGGCCTTGGCACCTCCCACATCCGTGCAGTCGATGCGCTCCATCCCCAGCGATTCCGCCAGCGCGCGCAATTCCGCACTGCCGCTGCCATCGAGCAGGTAGCTGCGATGCGGATAGCGCATGGCCACGAGCGCGGGAAGTGAGCGGGCGAACATGTCCAATGGTTCGCCCGGCGCGGCGGTGGTAAACACATCCACACGCAGGCCCTCGGCGGCGGTGCGATGCCGCGGTGCGCGCATGCCGAGCAAATAAAACCAGTAGATGAAGGATTCGTGAAACAGCCAGAATGTGGCGATGGTGAGTGGCACGAAGAGAACGAGGTGCTTGGTGTGCCCTGGATCGAACCACCACAGCGCGAAGAACAGCATGCTCTGAAACGCGGCGAACACCAGCACGTGCAGCAACAACTTCGCCGCTCGGCCCGGTACGGGCATGGCGTGGTCATCCGGCACGCGAGCGGATAGCGCCATGCTCACTTCACCCACAGTAACTGCATCAGCTTCGCCTTCGCCGCCTTGTGCTCTGGCTGCGCTTGCAGTATGCGCTGGTAAAGGGCTTTCGCTTCCGGGTAATTTCCCTCCCACTCATGCAATTCGCCGAGACCGAACATCGCGTCGGGGTTTTTCGCATTCAATCTCAGTGCGCGTTGGTACGTCTCCTTTGCGGCCTTCATGTCGCCTTTCCAGGTCTGCACTTTCCCCACGCGGGACAACGCCACGCTCTTGTATGCGGAAATATCCGTGAGTTCCGCCACGCGGCGGTAACTTTCGATGGATGCATCGAATTGTTTTTTCCAACTCAACATCTCGGCCAGGCCCATGTGCGCATCGAGGTTGCGGGGGAATTCCCGCGTCGCGATGCGGTACTGCTCCAGCGCGCCGTCAATGTCCTTCGACCAGGAGAGCGTGCGTGCATAGCCGAGACGCACCGACACCGGCGCGGTCTTGTCGGCGAGTGAGCGCCGGTACAGCGCCGACGCTTCATCGAAGTCGCCCTTCCAGCTCAGTGCTTCCGCGAGCAACGCCAGCGCTTCGCTGTCACGTTCGGCCAGGGCCACCGCCTTGCGCAGCGATGCGATGGCGGCGTTCATGTCCCACAACTTGATCTGTGCCGCGCCGATGCGCTTGTGTGCTTCGACCGAAACGGGCAGGCGCTGGTATTCGCGCAGCGCTTCCTTGTAGCGCTCCTCGGAGTACAGTTTATCTCCCTTGTCGAAATCCGCCGTGGCATTGCGAAACGCGCTTTGCGCTTGTGACGCGCTCGAAAGCAGAAAAAGGAAGAACAGGGCGAATATCGATGCGTTCATGCGGAGCGTGCTTTCTGGAAAAAAGAACAACAGTTCACCTTCACTCGCCGAAACCGTTCCGGCGGTACCAATCGATGGTGCGGACCAGGCCCTCGTCGAATGGGATGCGCGACGTCCACCCGAGGATGCGCCGCGCCTTGTCGTTGCTGCCCACCAGTCGCATCGCCTCGTTGCTGCGGTAGGGGAGGGCGCCGATGTCGAGGCGCACGGGATTGCCCATAAGGCGCACGGTCTCTTCCGCGACCGAGCGTATGCTGCGCTCTTCTCCCGAGCAGATGTTGAAAATCTGTCCGCTTGCTTCCTCCACCGCGATGGCGAGAAGTATGGCGCGCGCAACATCCTCCACGTAGACGAAATCCCGCGTCTGCTCGCCGGGCGTCATGGGAAAATCCCGTCCGTCGTGCGCATGGCGGATCAGTTGCGGCAGCATCATCCACGGTGCTTGCTCCGGGCCGTAGATGATGAACGGGCGCAGCACGGTGACGGGCAGACCGAACAGTGTGTGGTACAGCATGGCGCTTTGCGTGACGGCCGCTTTCGACGCCGAGTAGGGCGACACCGGGCGCGCGGGCATGTCCTCGTGCAGAGGGAATTCGGTCGCATCGCCGTACTCCTCGGCCGAACCGATCAGCACAATGCGCCGCAATCCGGCGATGCCATCGCCCGCCGCCAGCAGCATGCTGTGCGTGGCCAGGAAGTTCACGCGCATTGCTGTTTCGGCGAAAGCGTAGCTGCGCTCGCTGCCCATGTGTGCCGCGCAGTGTACAATGGTGTCGGGCTGCAATTCCGCAAGCAAGGTGCGCAGGGCGTCGTGGTCGGTGATGTCGAGAGAAATACCGGATACACCGCTCTCGAACTGGGGATGCTCCGAAGGCAGATGCGTCGCACACACCGCCGCGCCAGCCAAGCGCAGTGCCCGAAGCACGTGCCGGCCCAGAAAGCCCGTGGCGCCGGTGAGAAGTACGCGACGGTCATCGAGCGCCGGAAGATCCTCCCGCGTCATGCCCTGTCCGTACTCATGCGTCAAATGGCCCACAGCTGCTCCTTGTCCCGAGCGAGTTTTGTGTATTCGCGAATTTGATGCACACAGTACTGATACATGTTGGTGTCGCGATACTCGTGGAAGTAGCGATACCATTTCACGGTCAACGCCATGGTCTCCTCGAAGGACAGCACCGCCGACCACGGCAGCATGAAATGGGCCTTGTCGCAACTCAGGCGCAGCCATCCCGCTTCATGCAGTCGATGGTCGTTGTGTTCCGACAAATCGCGCCAGGCCCCGTCGCCCCATTCGCGTATCATGGCCGCCACGAGGTCGCGCACGCATTTGGCGGAACTGTCCGCCGGACCGAAATTCCAACCGCCGGAAAACCGCTCCACATCCTCATGCACGCGTGTGCCAAGCCAGAGATAGCCGCTCAGTGGTTCGAGCACATGCTGCCAGGGACGAATGGCCAGCGGATTCCGCACATCGATGGCACGTCCCTCGCGCAGCGCGCGTATGCAGTCGGGCACAATACGATCGCGGCCCCAGTCGCCTCCGCCGATCACATTGCCGGCTCGCACGCTCACGCCGCCGAAACCCTCGCGATGCAGAAAGAAGGATTTCAGATAGGAGCGGAACAGTACTTCCACCGCACCCTTCGAGGCACTGTACGGATCGTCGCCGCCCATCGGGTCGTTTTCCTTGTAGCCCCACACCTGTTCGCGATTCTCATAGCATTTGTCACTGGTCACCACCACCAGCGTGCGCACCGACGGCGTGTTGCGCACGGCTTCGAGTACGTTGATGGTACCAAGCACATTGGTTTCGAATGTCTCGCGCGGAACCTCGTACGAATAGCGCACCAGCGCTTGCGCGGCGAGATGAAACACGACATCCGGCTGCGTTTCTTCGAACACCGCCATCAGCGCGGGCAGGTCGCGGACGTCGCCGTGCACGTGACGGATTTTCCCGGCCAGGCCGCAGATGGAAAAATTGTTGGGCTCGGACGGAGGTTCGAGAGCGTAGCCCGTGACGTCGGCGCCGAGCTCCCTGAGCCAAATGCTCAGCCACGATCCTTTGAAGCCCGTGTCGCCCGTGACCAGCACGCGCTTGCCTTCGTAGTACTGCTTGAACGCGTGTTCCATCGCTCAGTCCCACACCTTCCACGGCGCCTTGCCTCCGCGCCAGATCGCGTTAAGCATTTCGTATTCGCGCGCGGTGTCCATGCACTGCCAGAAGCCGTCGTGGCGGAAGCCCATCATCTCGCCCGCTTTCGCCATGGCGGGAAGCGACTCGGCCTCTAGACTCAACTGCTCCTCGGGCCAGAGATAATCCCATACGCGCTTGGCGTCGAACACCATAAAGCCACCGTTAATGCGGCCTTCGGTGATGTTCGGCTTTTCGTGGAAATGCGACACCTGATCGCCTTCGAAATGCATCTCGCCAAAGCGCCCCGCCGGGTGCACACCAGCGATGGTGGCAACCTTGCCATGCGCTTTGTGAAAGGCAATGCTCGCGCCAATGTCGATGTCGGCCACGCCGTCGCCGTAGGTGAGGCAGAAATGCTCTTCGCCTTCGAGATACTTGCGCACGTTCCACAGCCGCGCCCCGGTCATGCTGTCCAGGCCGGTCTCGGCCAAGGTGACGCGCCAATCCGTGTCGCGCTGGCCGTGGAACTCCACCGAGGCGCCATTGCGCAAATCGAGCGTGAAGTCTGTCGTCATCGCGTAATAGTTGAGAAAATACTCCTTGATCTTCCAGCCCTTGTACCCCAGGCAGAGGATGAAATCCTTCACGCCGTGATGCGCGTAGAGCTTCATGATATGCCAGAGAATGGGCTGCGGACCGATTGGCAACATGGGCTTGGGAATACTCTCCGACACATTCCGAATGCGTGTGCCGCGTCCGCCGCACAGAATGACCACGATCATGCTGCCTCCTCCCGCCGTGCCGGCGATGGTATGGATGATGGAAAAGCGATGCGTGTAGCTTTTTTCATAAACTTCATGGCTCTATGTGTCGCGCCCGAGCTATTCGGCCGGAGCGAGATTGACCAGCACGGTCAAGTGTCCCGCGCCATAGCGATAGTAGGGTTTGCGAAAATACTCCGCGCCGAGGTCGAGCGCGAAGCGTTCATCGAGTTGCACGAACACACCCGCCTCGTACTGCGTGGCGAGTATATCCCGGATCTCGTAGGTCGCATCGAAATCATACGGCCACGGCAGGGCGCCGCTCGCGGGCAGCCACTTCAGGCGTCCCGCCGACCACAACGGAATCGAGGCCTTGCCACGCAGCGTTACCGCTTCCGCCAGCGGCCATTGCAGCAGTAGCAGGGCGGTGTGGCCGCGCTCCTTCAGCGGAGTGAAGTAGGGATGGTAGCTGAAATCCCAGGAGTACAGGCGCCTGCGCGGATCGTAGCGTGTGCCGGTGGCCCGCCAGGTGGACCACTCGCTGTCGGCCCACGACCAGGCGTAGCCCAGCGAGAGCAGCGGTTCCCGCAGCACATCGAGCAACACATAGGCGTAGGCGGCGTCCTTGCGGTTACCGTCGTTCATCCAGTGGCGCGTGGCATGCAGCACCGCGTGCAGCCGTGCGGCGTAGGACATCCCCATTTCCATGCGGACGTAGTCGCTGCTCACATTGCGGTCCACGGCGGTGACCACGCTCACATCGCGCGCGCGGCCCGCTTCCGCCTCGATGCGTGTGTCGATGCCGCTACCGGTGAAATCCGACAGCCATTGTCCATGATACCGCAGCGCGAAGCGCGCATCTCCCACGAGCACGCGCCTCGTCGCCGAAAGACTCCCGCCCAGCATGATCGCAATGGCGTCAGCTGGAGAGCGGAATTCCACCTCCTGATCCAGCGTGTGTAGCGAGGTGACGATGCGCGGCAGTCCCTGAAAATCGGACTGTTCTCCCAGCACTGACCGCAACGCTGTGCGCGACACGAGATGATCGGCGAGCGGCCAGGCCAGTTTCGCCTCGGGTCGCAGCAGCGTTCCCGGAATATCATCCCGTTGCAGTGCAGAACCCACGGTCAGCACCTGCGTCAGGGCGGATGAAGTTGGAAGCATGGCGCACAGCAATGCCATGAGCATCAGACGAAAGAGAACGCGATGACCGGGTGTTGACTTGAACAAAGGGAAGCTCCGGAAAAAACGGATTTCCTGCGAATCGACGCGATGCGCGCATGTTTCGGGAAAACTACTGCCGTGAGCGTCACCACACAAGTGCAGGACATTACAAATCGATTACAGAACGACATGCCGGCGCGTCGTTGTGGATGCGGAACCCGCCCGCGCTTCGGGCAAAAGGAACCCGCCTCCCCGTTTCCGATGTTGCGCTGAAGTGACCAACGCCATCAATGGAAATCCGGAGGAAGTATGAAATGTCCCGTATGTGCCGACACCGCCTTGCAGATCGCCGAGCGCAAGGGAATCGAGATCGATTATTGCCCGTCCTGCCGCGGTATCTGGCTTGACAGGGGAGAGTTGGATAAAATCATCGAACGCTCGCTCGACGACATTCAGCCCGAGCCGCCATCGCAGCCGGACCCGCGTCGCGCCGATCCCCGACCCGTCGAAGCCCCGCGTTCCACGCACCGCGACGACGACTACCACTACCACGAGCGCAAGCGCAAGAAGAAGGACTTCTTCAGCGATTTGTTTGATTTCTAGAACTGCTCACCTCATTCTAGCTCCCCTTGGCCTGGGCACGCCGAGGGGAGCTTTTTTTTGTCTGCCGCCTCGAAATCTCCTTCCGCTGAAAGCGAAATGCTCTCGTAATGCAATCCTATCAAGATCAGGAAGACGCCATCTCTGACGAAAACTGAGATGGTTTACAGTTGCCCGGTCAGCCCTGCAAACTTTTGTGATATGATTACTCACACAGTACGGCTTGATTGAAGACGGATCCTGTGACCAGTTTTCCCGTGGGAAGGGCAGCTATCAAGGTGCGATGCAAGAGATGGATTTGAGTTTGACATGAGAATTGCTCACATTCCCAGCATACCATCGGAACGAGTATGCTCGAATCGACCACGGTCGCTTTTGGGGATGTGGAAGTCGGAATTACCGCGTGCTTCCAGAGGGAATCGTTTCCTCGAAAGGACATTCTCTGGGCGCTGGTTCTGCTCAGTCAACGTTACCCCTTGGTCCGGGTTGGATTGGATGCTGACTTACGAATTGTAGTGCGAGGCGAAATTCCCCGCTATGACCAGCGACGCGCTCGGGATCTGGAACAGGCTGTGCAATCCTGTATAGAAGACTCCCTTGGCGTAATGGCTGGAAAGCGCTTGTCCCTGATCGAAAGGTACGATGACAGCGATCAAAACATCGAAGCGCTTCATGCATTGCACATGGCCGCAGCGGAAAGGGCATGGCGCATCACCCCGGAGCCAGGGGAAAACGCTCTCGACGACGTTGAGTACACCATTCAGCCTTGTATAGCTGTGGATCAACAGAAGTACTCGATTCTTGCGCATTTCCAAGGGAGCAGCATTACGTTCTCAATCCCAAGCGGGATCCACATCGCCCACTTCAACCCGCGCGCGCGATCGAGGCTCGCTTTCTTCATACTCCAGTACAATGCGTCGTCAAGTGGCGGAGTCCGACTTGCGTTGCAGCGTGGTCGGCTTGGGATTCAGGTACGCTATCCCATCGCAACTCTGCATCGCACAGAATGCATGTACGCGGCGGACCGCTTGTGGGAGAACTGCGAACGTATGTTCACCCATTGTGCCACGCTGCGATCCCATGAACTCACGATCCATGATACCCACAGCAATACACATACACAGGAGCCTCGATCATGACCGAATTCTTCGATGAAACAGCTGTCATTCCGGAGGCAACGAAGCACGGGATGAAGATGCGTGAACCACTTACGGTTGCTCTGGAGCGCCCACCTTCCAGAACGCAGCCGCCGGTGCCGGATCTTCAAGCCCAGCGCGCTCTTGAAAAGGATATGATATCGAATTACCTGGGGGAGGCTGATTCCACGGTGATGTACCGAGGCCTGCGTCAGCGCATCTCGGCCGAATAGAAGGCAGGGAGCACGATTGCGCCATGCCTCTGTTCGGTTCGGAAATCGAATTCGCGATACAGTGCCAGTCGGTGGAACCAACGTGTTCCATGGATTCGCTTGATGAAACGCGTGAGCGTTTCATCAAGCATCTGTACGGCAAGCTCGGAGACTACCCGCATCTTCCGAGTGCCGATCTGCCGCATGGGAGGTTCTTCTCCTGGGGTGGCCAGCTTTGTCGTGAGCGAGGACATCGAATCGAAGTTGCCACACCGGAAGTGCAGGATCTCCGTTCAGCGGTCATTTACGAGAGAACTATCGAGCGAATGCTCGAGCGCGTTGTCAAAAGCGTCACTGACGAGAGGCCGTACGAACGCTGCGCATTGATCAAGAACAACAGGGATTACGGGTATACACGTGGCGAAACCACGCAAGGGATGCATCGGTCGGTGTTGATGCATCGAAGGATATCTCTGGGCTTCTTGCGACAGCAACTCGTTCCATTCTTGATCACCCGAGTGTACTCTGGGGCTGGAACGCTCTCACACGATCCCACCTGTTCCTCGATCGCAGTGTTTCAGCGCTCAGCGCATATACGAAAGGAGTGTGGCGCTCCTTACGAACTCTCGCTTGTGTCTCAACGCGATGAGAGTCTTTGTGGTCAGGCGTATCCGTTTTATCGTAGACAACATCTCGAGATGGACGATAGTCTGATGTCCGAGCTTGGCATGTATCTTTCCGCAATCACAGTCATGGTAATGCACTTGATTGATCTCGGCGTTTCTTTCGTCGATGATATCTGTATCACTAACAGTACACAGCTGTTTCGCTCGATTTCTGATCACCCATCATCACACGTGCAGATTGACCGGTATCATCGGCTCACGCCGTGTGAGGTTCAGCGCCGCTATTTTGCCGTTCTCGAGAAGTATCAACACGCGCTTCCCTCCTACGCAAACGAAGCGCTGGAGCGCCTCGATCACGTTCTGTCTCTCATCGAATCGGGTGATCCACACGACCGCCTTTCGCTGATGCTGGACTTCTTCATCAAAAGAAGGTTGTTCAGCGACTATCTTTCGAATCACGGCCGACGTTGGGGCGAGATCAATCTCTGGTGGTCCGCTATCCATGCGAGCAGAATTCCGGTGTTTATCCTGCGAAACATGAGTGAAGGTTTTCTCCGGCATCTTTATCCTGACACATTCGCCATCCATCAGGCCACGTTCAACGAGTCACCGGATTTACACGGAATCATCAACAACATTATTGATCTGATCCGCTTGGATATTGGTTACCATACACTGGGTGATGACGGACTCTTCCGTCGTCTTGACAATGCGGGACTGCTACGGCACCGCCTCATAAGCGATGAAGAAATCAACGCCGCCTTGCGTCATCCTCCCGAGACCGGAACGCGGAGTGATATACGAGGTAAAGCCATCCTCGACATGCACGCGGCAGGAACGACGGCGAGTGCATCCTGGACCTCAGTCGTCGTCTCCGAGAGCCAGGATTATCTCGATCTATCCGATCCATGGGAACAGTGTGAACGGTGGGTCAGGCGCATTGTGCGTCGCTTTGAGGACCTGCCACCATTTTTACAGCGATTGATTAACTACTGAGAAATGAACGGCTGGATTATGCCAGACAAACATTGTTTTTGAAGATTCATGTGAGCAGCGCGGAGAGCAGTCATCTCCACTCGCCGAGCTTTAAATTGGGAGTGGAGTCCATGGCGTGCTTGTATGATGGAGCACATTCCAGAACGAGAAGGAGGAATACTTGATGCATCCCGATGACTCGATCTCTATTTTTGGTGGTACTGGAAGTCCATACCTGACAACCGCGATTAGTGAGCACCTCGGAGTGCGACAAGGTGAGAAGGATGTCATACACTTCTCCGAAGGGACCATCTTCGTTCGGATACGTGAGAATGTTCGTGGGAAGGACATTTTTCTTGTGCAGTCTACTGCCTATCCAGTGAACGACAATTTCATGGAACTCCTTTTCTGGGTCGATGCGTTCAGGCGCGCCAGTGCAGCGTCGGTCACCATTCTCGTCCCATATTTCGCTTATGCGAAGGGTGACAAGAAGGATGAGCCTCGCGTCTCGATTCGTGCCCGGGTGTGTGCCGATGCGCTGCAGGCAGCGGGGGCGAACCGCATCGTTTTTCTCGATCTTCACGCTCCGCAGATTCAAGGATTTTTTACCATTCCGGTGGACGATCTGCGTGCGTACCCCACATTGTGCAAAGCACTTGCGAAGGAACTGGATCAAGATTCCGTCGTCGTTTCGCCAGATGTCGGTTTTGTCAAAACCGCGCGATCCTATGCCGAAACGTTGGGTCTACCACTCGCCATTGCCAACAAGAGTCGAAAGGGACACGACGAGCGTGCGGAGGTGTACGAAATCATTGGCGATGTGAAGGATAAAACCGCGCTGATCGTTGACGATTTTTCCACCACAGGTGGAACACTCATCGAGGCGGCGAAACGCTTGCGAGACCTTGGAGCGCGGAGAATCGTCGCGGCGATCACACACTGCCTCTTCAACGAGGAGGGCATCGCGAAACTCGAAGCGAGTCCGATCGAGCGCCTGTATTGCACTGATAGCGTTGAGTCGGTGCGTGCCTTTCGCTCGAGTAAACTGGAAATTGTATCCATCGCGCCATTGCTCGGAGAGGCGATTCGCCGCATTCACGAGAGGCGGAGCATCAGTGTCCTGTTCGAGTCCCCGAGATAGTTGCTTCGCCATCGTGACTGCTCGGTCTGCGTGAATGTCCATCTCGAAAAGTGTCGGTATCGAGTATGTATGGATCGGAATGCATGGGAATGGCAGCTACCTTGCCCGCTGCATAATAGGAAGGCGGGGCCATGGAGCCCCGCTGTTTGTTCGATGGATGTCGCAGCACACGCGGACCCTACCACGGCACAACCAATATCCGTGCCACTGCAGTGTTGTTGCGCGAGATCATGCGTAGGAAGTACAGCCCCGGGCTTCGTCCTCTCGCATCCCATTGCAACGTCGAGGATGATGACGACATGTAGCCATCGAACACCGTGCCAACCGTCCTGCCGAGCGCGTCAGCGATCTCGATGCGGACGGTACCTGGTCGGACTATTCGTACCGGGATTGTCACCACGGATTTGACTGGCATGGGATACGGCCTTCCGATTTCCATGGATGTTGGAAATGCGACGGGGCTCTCCGCATCGTTGATCATTCTCATTGTGCGATACACACCTGTATCGGCGGTTCCCACGTAGAGCAGTATGGTGCTATCCGTCACAAGCGGGGAGAATGCCACTGCGGTCGTCTGAGTGACCTGCAGTCCGGCTTCATTGAACTCAATATTGTTTTGATCTGTCGCGATACGCACACCATGATTCGTGGCTGCGGCAAGTTGCATGGACCATCCGTCGGGTGTTACATCGCTATCCATCCAACCCGTCTTGAATTGACTCGGCAGTGCGCCATGCCACACCGCGCCATCCCAATCACCCCGAATTATGCCTTCCCACTGCGCGGTTTTAAATGTCCCCATGTCATCCCGATCTATGATATCCAGTACCGCACTGGGTTCGGTTTTCGGGTCATCCTGTCGGGACCAATGCTGTCCGCGGTCGGTCGTTCGAAAAATGCCTGCCGCTTCCGAACCGGCGAGTATGAGATCGGAGCGGACGAGCAGCGAGCGAAAATATCCACAGGGATCCCGGTCATACTCGACATAGGCCGCTGAACTATCGTACATCCTTCGGGGAATGGAATCCACGCATGGGAGACAGGTATCCGGAGTAAAACTCTTGTGAATCAGGAACACGGCGAATCTCGTAGCAAAATGATCGACGCCACCCGTCGTGATCGGGCAACGGAACGAACAGTCCGCCGGATCGATCTCCAGGATCAAACTGTCAGCCCATGGTTTACTCCACCACTGACTGTGCCACGCATAGAGGTACACCACGATTCGGTAGTCCTGAGGATTCACATGCCACACGCGTCCAATGAGTTCGGCGGGGTTAGCTTTCCACGGTGGGATGAACGTCAGATGTACCATCGGAATACCGGGTGCTCCGCAGGGAATCGTGTCTGGTGACCAGGTGTTGTTGGTCTCCGAACAGGCGAAGAGGGTGTCCATGCCCGGTTTAAGTTGCTCATGCTCGTCGAACAAGCCCCAACAAGCACCACGCTGGCCTTCCTTGGCGACTTTCCATCGCTCATCGAATGCCTCGAAGTGGAATACCGGGACCGAGTTAACGCGTGACCAGGTGACCACCTCGCGGTGATACCGAATCGCATTTTCGAGACTTGGAACAGCAGCTCCTTTCGTCTCTCCGCAGGTGGGCCAGCCGGTTTCCGAGATGATGATGGTTTTTCCATTGCTGCGATTGCGCAATGCTGCGGATGCGTTATGGAGTGTGACAATCGCTTCGTCGATGTGACGTCCTTCCCAGTAGGGATAGCAATTCGCCATGATCACATCCACCGTATCGAGAAGGCTGGCGGCATTGAGGAGCTTGTCGTAAGTATCCGCCGTTGTCACGGGGATATCCGGTGCATGGGCGCGCCGCAGGCGCGCTCGCGTTGTATCGATCCATTCAATCAGCTTCGCTTCTTTCAGAGGATCAAGGTGAAGGAACTCATTCCCGACAATCGCAATATCCGCCTCACCGCGCGCGGCTATCGCCACCAGCGAGTCGATCTGTGTGTTGTTCGCCACGCTGTCGGTGTCCAGCCATGCTCCGATCGCAGCGTGCATCCCCATGCCATGAGCGATACGTCCCACATGCTCGAGTCCGTTGGTACAGCCAAACGTCCGTACCCATGAGGTGTATGGTTGAATCCTCGCAAGTAAGCGGTGCACGGCTTCTTGTGAAACCACATCGCCACGTTCTGGATCTGCTCCGAGCAGATAGGGACTGAAATTCAACCCATGTACACGACAGCCCTGATTCGGGCAAGTGTTCAGCGCTTCCCATGTGTCGCCGAAATCCCGGCTGACATACACATCATTCGAGCCGGCAACAATATTGCCCGAATCGTCCAACGCCAGCGCGCCGCAATCCTGATGGGGGAACGCACTCACCGAATTCCAAGCGATGCCACCATCAACAGAGCGGTAGAGGCCTCCTCCAAGTGTGCCGGCGAATATCGTGTCGGGCGGAAGCAACAACAGACTCCACACGGGGTGCGTTGTGGTGAGAAGTCGCTTCCAGGTTCTGCTGGAATTCTCGAAGCGGTATACTCCCGAATCCGCACCGGCGATGACGCTCCAGGGATCGGGAGTCTGAATAAGCCGATGGATAGCGCCCGCATTTGGAGGGATGCCGAGAAAGTCCCAGCCGGGATTCTGGGCAGAACTTGTTGTAAAGAACATGCACTGGAAGAGGGCTGTGACGACGATGGTCAGGCGGAGGATGTGTCTTGAAGGCCTGTGCGAAATGAGATCGGACCTGGTGTCGTGGGATTCCGAAACGAGAAACATGTGCCCTCCTCGATGCCGATACGTAAATATGATGCAACCCGGTTGCCCGTGCTCATCGTCTATAATCAACACTTCACATCATCGAGGTGGAGCACATTCAGTACGAACGTGCCGAAGGGAAATGGTGCTCTTCAAGAATCGTTGCGTGGAAAGGTAGGGAAAAATATTCCCGTAAAAAAGAGCGGTTGACACGTTACCGTGACACGCGTTACCGTGACCATGCCTGTCGTGCCACGTCTGGGAAGCACGGAGGCGTGCGCGTGCATGCGGTGCGCGCATCACGCCCCGCGCCCGCACATGCATCGTGCCTGCACATACAAAACCTCGCCTTGCTTGGCACGAGTGAGGGTGCTACTTTGCTGGATATCGGCGATAGATATCCTCAACATGTCCGCACTCATTCCGGAGGAGGAAGCATGATCATCCGCACCGTTGTTCTCGCCACGCTGCTGCTCGCGCACATGGCCAGCGCGCAGGAGACGCCGCCGCTCCTGCATGTCACGGTGGATGCCAGCGGCCTGCACATCGAAAACGCCACGACCACGGACTACAGCACCGATCAGCTCTTCGTGTTCCATGAACAAGCTGATCAGCGCGCAACGACCGGCCTCGATGATGTCGCGCTTCCGTCGGGCGAAGTCGTCGACATCGATCTCGCGAGCTTCGATGCGCACTTCGCGGAGCATCCCCGCACAGCCGCGCCTCGTCTCGTGGGCTTCACCTTGCGCGACGCGAACGGCGACACCTCCTTCCTGCTGTACCGCCGCAACGACGACAGTAGCTACCAGCTCGACACGCGCGGCAGCGAAACCGTCACCGAAGCCATGCGCGATATTCCGGGGTATGGGGTGAGGTAGGATCCTCGTTCAACGCGCGCCGCGTCGAGTGGTCGCGCGGCGGCTGTTTAGCCAACGGTGCCAGCAGCCCGGACAGACAAGTGTTTGGTTGACACTCGCCAGTCGCATCGCTTCCATCAACAATGCGCGACGCAGTGATGCGCGTTGCTTTCTCCGCTTCCAGGTATCGCTGATGGGGGGCTGGTGGTACCACCAGCTTCGAAGTCCCGAATTCGTTCTCGTATCAGTTATCCAATACAGACACACCCTCCGCGCGGAGGGTGTGTCTGTGATTGCGACTCCGAAGAGAAGTGCTGTGGCGGATCACTAGCGCTTCGTGAGCACGATCTGGATTTTTGTATTTGGTCGGCAGGTGAAACTCTCCAGCGTTTGCGTGTAATCCCGATCGAGGCGACGGAACGTGTACACCACCGAAGTGATATGCTTGCACACCTCCTCGCCAGTGAAGAGATAGCGCTGATACTCCTCGGTGTTGCCGTTCGCCTCCAATGGGATGTTCTGTCCCTTGATGGTGATATCGTCGGTCCAACTCCCGGGCTGAATGTAGATGCGCTGTATGGTGTAGTTCTTCACCATGCCCATGGATGAGTCCAGCTCGATGGTGATACGGTCGGTAAAGGTGTTGCCACCTTTGATATAGGTGGTGTCGAAGCGGTACACATTGCCGCTGTACGTACCGTACACTCCGATCTCGTAACCGGTGTCGAGGTAGGTGATGACCACCGGTTCATCACTGTACGTCACCACGAGCTGCCCCGATGTTCTGTCCTCGTTGCGATAATGTCCTTGCAGCGGGCCACTGTTCACCGAAGCGGCCACGAAGGTTTTGCGCTTCACCGTCAACCAGCGGAATGTGATGTAGCCGCTCTCCGTGAAATCGGATTTGGTGAATCCGTATATCGTCAACCCGTACCGCGTACTACCGGCCTTGGCGGGAATACGTAGCATGCCCGTTCCATCCGTCCAGGCAATGAAATTCCCGTTCTCGTCGGTCAACCGTATCGGCGTGCGCTCTCCGTCGTAGGTTGCGGCGCAACTGCCGCAGGTGGCGTACACGAGCACATCGTTCGTTGTTGTCTCGACGATGTCGGGAAGGGCGGTCGAGCTTTCACCGCTTTTCAGGAAGAGTTCGGTCTCGGGAAAGGTGTTCGGCGGAACGGTACCGATGCTGCCGGCAAAGGTTTCGCGCCACCTGTCTTCAATCAGACCCACCGGGACGATGGCAGAGTTCGCGATATAATGAATCTCCGGGTATTGCTCGCCAGGTTCGCCGGCTTTCTCGGCGGAGGAGTAAGGTTTGAAGCGGCCAAGTTCCAGTTGCGTGCCTCGGACTTTTCCGGGAAAATTCGGGTCGGCAATGAGAACCTTTCCGGAATCCACTCCATAAACAATCATCGCGTGACCAAACCACTCCCTTCCAGCCTGTCTCCAGATTTCTGTCAGCTGCGGAAGTCCGGTATTCTGTATCGAAAATGCGAAGGCGAGGTAATGCAGACTGTCCATACTGATTTTCGATGTGCCGACGGGTTGGAAGTGGTTTCTCCGCCAGTTGCTGCGGCTATTCCATGCCAGCCCTTTCCACACCACCGATGCGAAGCGGTATCCGCGAACATTGTCCATCCACATGGAATCCACATGCACTTCGTCCATCTGATTGAACAGCGGTGGAGCATTGAAGCGCTGCTTTTTATTGAGGAAGTACCATATCGCGGTGAGACTTTGTCCCGTGCAATGTCCGCCGGGCGCGAGGTACGAGCCGAAGTTGATGAACTCCCAATCATCCACACCGGGCGTGAAGGTGGACGTGATGGTTCCAGCCAGATCTCCCGTACGAACCCCGAGCACCAGCACGTCCGCCCAGTTCCGCGCCACTTTCCGCAGCGAGGACTTGGCCATGCCGAGATGATCGATGGAAAAATGTTTGGATGCGATGTACACCGCGTCATCGTTCAAAGCCATGATGGGAATGCCTTCCAGCGTGCGCGTGTCCCGATCGATGAAAAAAGCCATCGCGAAATACCCCGGCGGCAACTGAATGGGGATTTTCACAAGCATGACCGAATCCGCATAGCCGCCACCATTCGAGATGGTGATCAGCGGGGAGAGCACCTTCACCTTGTCGTCGAAACCGTGGTTGAGTATGGGGGAATATGACACAGTGAAACTTCGCGCATCGGTGAATGCCTGCTTCGGCACTACGATCTCCAGGCCGGTGAGCGGTGTACCTGCGCCGACAACTTTTATCGTCCCACCCTGGGATGTGACTGTACCCGAGGCCACTTCGCGCGGTGCACCGATCACGAGTTCGTTGGAGGGCAGGGGGGTGAAAGAAAAAGGATAATCACGTCCGGCTACGGGCTCGATATTCGCCAATGTATCCGGATGAAACCCCCTGGCGTAACCGATGAAGGTGTAGCGATCCGCCACCGCCTTGCCCATGGGCGCCGGAGCGGTGCCTTCGAACTGCAATCGGGGAGTACCCGCGGAGGATGCGCGGAATACCTGCAACTTCGTCGTCCGCGTCTCCCGTCCGATCGCGGCACTGATGAAATACGTGCCGCTGGCGATACCCGTCGCGTCGAAGCGGAAACTGTAGCGACCGGGACCGAGTGTGACCGTGGTGCTTGCCACCTCGGCACCGAGAATGGAAAACGCGCTGAGGCGCAGCGTGCCGGACAGGGGAAGCGACACGACGACACTGCCACCGCCACCCGCACGATCCGGCCCCACGTCCAGGGTGAAGCCGTCGAGCGCGCGTCCCTGCGCATCGACACCAGTGAGCCAATCGATGTCGAACACCGTGCGAGCGACCAGCAGCGTGTCCACGCCCTTGGTCACGTTGCGTATGCGGATGCTGTCGGGGACAACGGTGCGCGTGCCGCCGTCCTCCTTGCCGGAGAAGGTGATGGTACGCGTCTGCGCGCCGAGTGTGGCAGCCAGAAGGAAGAGGGTCACAATCACGGGAATGCGGTGGAAGGCACTCATACATCTCTCCTATGAATGGTGTTCATCTGGGCAACGAGGGTTGTATCGCGAAGCAGCGTTCGGGCCTCTTCGGGAGTCAACCGCGCATACCGCGCGCTGGCGACAAAGGGTAATGAGGATATCCGGTGCAAAGTATCCATTATTCCGCTCATGCGCAATATGACGCTACCGCGAAAGCGACACACCCCCCTCGCGCCAGCGCAGACACCGTCGCGGGGCGACGATAATTTTCGTGCTTTCAAGAGGGAAGGATACTGGGACAGTGACGAAGTGGCAATCGTTCGGCAGCGCAGCCGACAATCGGCCGGGTGCCGGGAAATGCGGAATGAAAACCTCCTGAAGATTGCGTTAATCGGCGGACAACGCTCTCGACTCGGCGGTAGGTTGACCCGATTTCTATCGAAAAGTTTGCAATGTCGCGGTTCCCGGCACGGAAGGCGTTCTGCCTCAGCGGATTGCCGCGCATGACATTGTGCCGTAGCCCTCAACGTTGGAATGAGATATTTCCGCGATGTGCGAACCGGGCCTCCATCGCTTCACCGCGGGCGGGCCATCGCGACCCGCCGCATGAAAGAAGCTCGCGATCATGTTGTGACCCGCCTGACCGCAAGAGCGCAGGATACGGAGTCGCGGTCAGTCCCGCAGCGCCACCATGCGTACAATCATCCGCGTGCCCGTCCCCGCCGCCTCACGCGCCGTGAGAGTGATGAAATACAGTCCGGTCATGAGACGGTTGCCCTCATCGTCCGTGCCGTCCCAGATATAGGATTTCGCTCCGGACACCTGTTCGTCCCAACTGATGGTGCGGACCTTGCGGCCCTGCATGTCGAACACCGCGACGCGCACGACACAGGGCTTGGGCGCGCTGATCGAAATGGTGGCACTGCCGGAGAAGGGATTCGGGTAGACAGACATCGTGAGAGAATCCAGCGTCGCCGAAACAGGTACGGGAGAGGCATCCTGTGTGTCGGGATCGTCCTTGTATATGATCGTATCGGCGTCGAGCACAAGGAAAGCCGTGTAATCGCAAAGCAGGCGGTGCTTCATCGCGAGGTTGACGATGGCGGCGGTATCCTCGGGCGCCGTGAGGAACAGCGTGTTGAGATTCTCGTTGGCCAACATGATGGGGACGATCCGATCCATCATTGTCGTGTCGGAGGGCACATCCAGAGATACCCGGACGGTCTGCACAGCGGCGCTACCCGCAAATCGCGCGTGCACGTCGAACGTCAGTGTGTGCGAGGTGCTTGCGGCACCGATAAAGAAGCGCGGCTTATTCCCGTCGCTCGGCACGGGATGTACTTCCATGACCTGCCGTAGCTCCCCCGCCCCCGCGTCAACCGCTACGACAACCGACAACGAGTCCATGGAAGGAAAGGCATAGCGGTTCCTCGACGTTATAACGGAGATCCAAGGATCGGTGTCGAGCTTGTAATGAGATCCGTGAAATGTGTCTGCCACCGTTTTCAGCAGGTAACCGGAGCCGAGGTATTGGACCCGGTCTTCGGTGATGGAAGCGGGTCTGTACACCGAGCCGTCGAGCAGGTTGATCGTATGGATCCGCGGTGCAGCACCCGCATAGCGGGCAGCATAGTTCGCAGTCCAGGCCCGCGCGTCCGAAGTCTCGAACAGGGAGTCCGAATTGCTCAGTACCATCGCTTCATCGAAACCATCATGGTCGAAGGTCGCCCGGACGCTGTCGAGCAGGGCGGTGAGAAGCTGTGCGGGTGTGAATGCGTTCAGCCCGAGCAGCGCGACGTTGATGTCGGTTTTTTGAGCGGCATCGTCTCGGAACTCCCAGAGGGCGCTTATCACCAGCAGGCCGTTGGCGATTTTTTTGGAGATGACGTACGGCCGTCCCAGGTCGTCCGCGACCTCGACAATGACAGAGGTATCCGGTGTATAGGTGAGATGATTGAAATTGACGTGCATGAAGCTTTCGGGGAAAAATCTCCCGATGCTGCCCTGCCTGTTGCTGTGCAAGGTTTGATTCGCTTCTGGAATCATCTTCACTGACAACCCCGGGATGTACTGTCGGCAAATCTGGTCGCCACGGACTCGGTTGTGGTCGAAGTAGGTAAGAAATCTCCCACCTCGTACGAAGAAACTGTCCAGTCGCGCGATGATCTCGTCGAAATGAGAGGCCGTGCTCTCGTATGCCTCATAGCCCTGTTTATACGAGGCGATGACATCCGCGGTGTGGAAGTGCTGTAGTGCGGAGAAAAGGTCAGAGTACTCGCTGTGCGTTGCATAGTCGTCCAAACTGGGGAACTCCCAGCATGTGACGGCGAGATCGTCGCAGAATAGGACATGTGGAAAGACCTCCTTCTCAATCTCCTGCCCCCATGCGCTGTTCGCAAGTGATCGTATCCAGGCATCGATGCTGTCTGCCTGCCCCGGCATCCAGCCCGGTAGCACGTGACGAACCTTGTTGGCGCCGGCGACCAACAACTTGATGCTGTCCTGCGGTTTGGCTGCGGAACTCAAGAGCTGTATCAGCGGCTGAAGAAGGGTCGAGTACTTTTTGCAATGGCTGCCGCTCAGATCGAGGCCAAGCAGAAGGCGCTTCGCGGTGGAATCGATACGTAGCTGAAAGAGCGCTCCTGAATCGAATCCGAATTGGAAATATGTCCCGTCGTTGGATTGCTCTGACGCGGCGAAGTAGGAACCGTCCGGGAATTGCATGTTGAATTTGAGAGTGAGCCCGGTCAGTTCCGATACATCCACAAGGTGCATGGATTTGTAGGAAGCGCCTGCGGAATCCTTCCAGTCCCCGAACCTGTCTGCGGGGAGTTCCTCAATGGTCGGTTCGCCCCACACCTTCTCTGCCGCCTTGAACACCACGTGCAGGGGTTTCCGATCGGCGTTGTTATCCATCAGCATTTTCAGTGGCAGTTCCGCCGCCGCCGTGCTGCCCAGCCAAATCGTCGGCGTGATGAACATGAGCTTGATCTTCCGCGTGGAGCCAGAGGCGAGCGGATAGATATGCAGTTCGAAGGTGCTGCCATCTTTTGCGAGAAATGCCGGATCGCGATGGCTCGAGACAATGCTGTCGTAAACGGCGCGTGCGGACCATGTGCTCATGATCCTGCCACGCACGCAAATGTTGCTGATCCATAACCAGAGATCGTTCACGACGGCGTTGGCGGGCAGACGGAATCGGTGATCGATTTCCACCTCGGGGGAATTGCCGAATTGTCCATGGTCGCCGTAGGTCAAGATGAGTGTTTGCGCAACGTAGGCACCATGCGGTTCGACAATGAGTGTCGCATCGTCGATGTACCCCGGTTTCGTCCCGTAGGCGCTGGTTCGCGTGCTGAGCTGTGCTTGAAGTGCCGTTGCGAGGAGCAGCAGAATGGTACCAGCCAGAATCGGACGCAATGCCTTCATCTCCACCTCCGAATTGATTGAACGATTCCTTCCACCATTCGCCTCGAAAGCAAATTACACCGGTCGTCGCCGTATGGGAAATTTGCCTCCCGTGCATGCATTTACACAATGTAACGGCCGATCCGTGCAACAGCCTTGCGCGGTGCTCGAGATGCGGTTCCTGCTCGAACTGTTCCTGTCTCGGCAAGGAAACCGACCGACGAGCATGATGAGGAAGCCCGGGGCGCACAACGTAGACACGGCACTGGCGTCAATGTTCCTCGCGCTGGTCAAGAATTCGCGCCAACCTGTATCGCTGTACGATCGGGGTCTCACTGCCACCCATGCGAAAGTGGGAACATGAGGATGCGGACAAGGTGATGTTTTGATTCAATGAAAAGGTCGCTCATCCCTCGAGTATCTCGGGGAGAAACTCCCGGGCTTCCATCTGCTAATACGGAGCAGAAGGGAATAGAGTACGCCATTGTTCTGCGTGGCGATCTGAAATTGTATTGCAATCTTCCGGACAGTATAGTACCATTGGTGTCGAAAACATGCAGTCTCTGCTACCGTACATCAGGGGTGTTCTGTAATGAAAAACGTAGATAGCTCCTGGTTTTGGACACTCGGATTTGTTGTCATCATTGCTGTGTGCGGCACCTGTTTCGGGTGTGGAGATGGGGGCGGTGATCCTGTACCGCCGGACAGCCATGCGTTTGATAGCACCCGGTATGTGCTGATCCCGGCGGGATCGTTTATGATGGGGGATTCATCCAAGTGGGCTCGCGAATTTGAAAAACCTGTCCACAACGTGACGATCACTCAGTCCTTCCTGATGGGTCGTACGGAAGTGACGCAGTCGCAGTTCACCGCTGTGATGGGATACAATCCCAGCTACTTCGAAGGGGAGAACCTCCCGGTGGAACGGGTCAGCTGGAATGAGGCGGTGGCATATTGCAACGCTCTATCGGAAAGGGAGGGATTGACACCATGCTATAGTGACACAGGGATATTTACGGTCTGCGACTGGACCGCCGATGGTTACAGACTTCCGACGGAAGCGGAATGGGAGTACGCCTGTCGGGCGGGCACCACAACAAACTATTATATAGGAGACGAGACCGTCATGAACAGTGTGCCGCTTGACCCCGCCCTGGACGCTGCCGGCTGGTACAGCGGCAACGCAGGGAGGTCGACACACCGTGTCGCGGGGAAGAAGCCCAACGATTTTGGACTCTACGACATGCACGGAAATGTGTGGGAATGGTGTTGGGACTGGTGGAGTTGGACGCCATATGACACGATCCCAGCGATTGATCCTCGCGGGCCTTGGCCAAGCGACGGCCGTGTAAGCCGCGGTGGATGTTTTGCCTGTCCGGCCATCGAATGTCGTTCGTCATACAGGATAGGGCCATACTCCGACCAGCGGTGGGCAGCCCGGATACAGGGATTCCGGGTCGTAAGGAGATACCGATAGATCCCGCATTTATTCACATCCTTCCTGTAGACTGGCAAAGAATCGAAACAACCTCAGACGTTGGGGGCTGGTGCGCAGCGGACGATCCGCCGCCGCGGCTCGCAAAACTCTGCCCAACTTCAGCCGAGTCCTGTATCGCGTCGGATGTGGGCCGGTACGCGTGATCAAGCTCCACCTGGAGCGTGAACTCAGGTCAGCGTATCAAAGGTCCACTGCGTTTTGATGCTATCCAGATGTTTGTTGGTGTACCAGGATTTAAACGGGCGTTGTACCGAACCTTTCCGTGCCAGCTTTTCGAGCGCATACAACTGATCCTTGAATCCGAGCTGACAAGCGCAGCGTATCGCGGCGGAGTCGCCTGTACTGAGCAGTACAACAGGACGTCCGTAGCAAAATAAAAACGCGAGGAGATCCCGCTCTCCATCGTCGATTGTCGCAAGCTGAGGAAAATCGATCAATGCCTTCGCACGCATTGCTTCCGATACCACGTGCGTCGTCACCTTGGCATCGAAGGCTTCCGCATCGATGGAGATGTATCCTGGACGGTCCACGGGTCCGCGGAATGCCTCCTCCGCCACCGTCTCGACGGTGTGCACATCGTAGGAGCCGACCAGCGCCTCCCAACAGCCGGTGCGATGGGCCTCGATGATCACATTCGTATCAACGAAAACCACCTTCAACCCTTCGCGTTCCATCAGGTTCAGAGTTCGAAGGGTATCGCAAGCCCATGGTTCCGATACGCATCGGCCAAGGAGTCAATTTCGTATCGGAGAATGGAACATGCCTTTCTCACGGAAATTCCCCCTCTCCCGATTGTATCGGCAAGATGACGCAGTAACAATTTTGATAATGGCGTGCAATGCGGGGAGAGTGCTCCGTCCGTCTGGGGATTCGCACCGAGTCCGGACAGGATTTCATGCTTTGCATCTGGATCCACCAGCCGCATATCCACCAGTCGCCAATACATCGCGGGGCGTGTGACCTGGAAATGCCCAGCCGCTTCACGCACCATTTCCGGTATGTCATTTTTTTCTGTAGTCGGATAGCGGGATTCAATATCTGCCCACAAAGAGCGGACCGCCTTGTCCGGCATGAGAATGTTGCTGGCAAAGACATTCGCCAATTGCTCCCACCGTGCCGCAGTCCGGCTCCTTGCGCCCTCGGTATCCTCGCGCGGTGGAGCCGCGACCGCCCAGGTCAGGGCATGGAAGAACTCATGTGCCACATTGAAATTCCGTCGACCAGCTACCTCGTTACGATTGATGAAAATGATGTTCACTCCGGCATTGTGAAACGTGGCTCCCGAAATCCCCTTCGGAGCGTCGACATGGAGAACAGGGATGAGGAATTCCTCTTCGATGATATCCGCAAGCGTGAGAGACGGTACCGCGCCAAGGCCAAGCCAGCTGACGAGCGTGTTGGCGATGTTTGCGACATCCTCGTACGAACTCTCCACCGAAATCCCTATGCCCGGTTTGGAAGTGACGCGTATCCCGGCGAATTCCATCAGGTATTGCCACAACATCGCGCAATCACCTGCCACTTTTTCGTATTCTCCGAGACGGGCCCTTCCTTCGGGCTCCAGGCGGAAGGAAAAATTACCTTCGCCCTCCCAAGTGAAGGGATCGGTGAAATAGGAGAGCGGCCGACCGCTCAAGTCCATCAATGCGAGAAGTTCCTCGACTTGTATCTTCCGCTTGCCGCTCTCCATCGCCTGTACAGACTGCCTGCTGGCGATTCCCAGCCTGGCGGCGAGCTGCTCCTGCGTCAAGCCCAACTCCTCCCGTAGCATGGTAACACGCTTACCGATCAGTGGCGGAATGTTCCTGGAGTCATGCATCCTTGTACACCATTGTTATCTTGCAATTAGTAATTGCAAGATAACAATGGTGTATTGAAAAGGCAAATGTTCTCGTGGAACCTGAAAATGCACGCATGGCAGGCTGATCACTCAAACAGAGATCAACGCTGCATTCACGGCGGGAAGCCGCCCCACGGATACCCAATGCCGTTCAACTCGGGATGGCCAGCAATACGCATCCCTGCACGATCCTCTGCGAATAAATCACCAATCGTCGCGAAGTGAATAGTCCCCGATGTGCGAAAGTCATTTTCGCAGCGGACAGGCGATCTAAGCAGCAACGAAGAACCCGCCACGTGGCGGACACCTCCTGCGGACCGGGCGAGCTTCGATGTCGCGTATGTGATCAATGATCCCAGGCCGGCTGCCGAGAGCAACCGGATGTGTATTCCGTGATGATCCGTCCAGTGATTCCGATTGATCCCGTCCACCTGTTCCGATCCAATTCATCCAGCATTCCGATTGCTTTCGCCCACTTCCGGGTCGGGACCGGAAAGGTGAACGGAACGCCGGAGGGATGGACGAAATGCGCGGAATCGTCACGCTGCGTCTTTGCTCCTTTGCGACGTTGCGTTCCATTCTTCTGAAGTCGGAAGGGAATTCAACGCAAAGACGCCAAGGTGCAAGGACGCAAGAAATGGTTATTCGCACGAGCCCTGGCGTTTCGTGAAGTAGACAGCCCCACTTGACTTGCGGGACTTCATCGCCTCATTCCGCAGCGTGTGTCTCGATCCGCCGGTGGAGATGCGGCGGATCGTTGAATACCTGGATCGGCTGAAGCTTTTGATCGCTGCGGCAGAAGAGCCGGATCGGAAAATTCGAGGGTCCCACTATTGCCACCTGTGCTATTGAGGGAGGGACTATTCGTAGCGCGTCCACATGCGCAGGACGCGGACAGTGCGTTCCTTCGCAAAGACTTCGTACACCAGGCGGTTGTGGATATTGACGCGGCGCGAATACGTGCCGGAGAGATCACCGACGAGTTTCTCGAATGGGGGAGGATTCTGGAAGGGATTGTGCGAGAGAATGTCCAGCAGCACCTCGGCGTTGGGCTTCAGCCCCGCCATTGCGAGTTTCTTCGCGTCCTTGCGGGCCTGCCTCGAAAAAACGACGGTCCATTTCACCAGTCGAGTTCCCGCGCGCTCCTCGAAAGCGGTTCCTTCCGTGCGGCGATGATCGATTCGCGCATGCCGGGGATGGAGAGCAGGTAGAGCGTTTCCTGAATGGAGCGCCAGTCCTCCTCGGCGATCAATACGGCCGAGGACCGTTTCCCGGTGATGACGATTGGCTCGTGTGACTCGGCCGCCTCGTCGATCAGGCGATACAGGTTCGCGCGCGCGTCGGATACGGTGTGTATGGGCATGAGAAGCTCCTTTCTTCTGCAACGTACGTTATATCGTACGTAAATGCAAGCAACACAGTCTGACCTCACAAGGAGCGCGATTCGATGATTGTAACTCCTCGAACTCCTGAAACCGGTTGTGCCTGTTGAATTTCCGGCTCCAGCGTCAACGTGAGTGTCTCCGACTCGTCATAAAATCACCCTCGGTCTGGAAGGACGGACGGATTTATCCGAACTGTGTATTCCGGGATAATCCGTCCTCTGATTCCGATTGATTTCGTCCAGCATTCCGATTGCTTTCGCCCACTTCCGGGTCGGGACCGGTAAGGTGAACGGAAAGCCGGAAGGATGGACGAGATGCGCGGAATCGTCAGGTTGCGTCTTTGCTCCTTTGCGACATTGCGTTCCTTTCTTCTGAAGTCGGAAGAGAATTCAACGCAAAGACGCCAAGGTGTAAAGACGCCAAGGTGTAAAGACGCAAGAACGACTATTCTCACGAGCCCTGTTGATTCATGAAGTAAACACCTCCGCCCTGATATCGCCATCGCAGCACCTAAATCACAAGCGAAATTTCCGTAAGTCATTGAAATCATTGACTTACATATGCAATGCCTAAGGCGTGGCGAAGTCGGGCGGAAGCGAGGGAGTTTTCAATTCCGAACCCGCGAGTAGGGCGACAGGGCGCGAATAGTTTGGTAAGATGGGATACGATTGCTACAATTGGGTCAGCACTCACCAGAGATCACTCTTCATCGCACACGCTTGCGGATTTTTTGTGCGTTTTTTTTTCGCGAGAGCTTGCACTGTGAGATTTTTTCCCCTATATTTCATAACTCTTGAGGATTTATTCTCAGGAAACATACGGAGCGGTAGTTCAGTCGGTTAGAATGCCTGCCTGTCACGCAGGAGGTCGCGAGTTCGAGTCTCGTCCGCTCCGCAAGAAAAGCCCGCCATTTGGCGGGCTTTTTCGTTATCGGTGGGAATGTCTGTCCCTCGAAGCAGGATCCGCTCCGCAAGATGAGTCCGCCATCCGGCGAACTCCCGACTTCGCCACGCTTCCGGGATTGCCAATGTGAGTTATTGGTTTCAATGACTTACGGGGGTTCCGTTTGTGATTTGGGTGCCGCGATGGCGAAATCAGGTCCGGCCAGGCATATTCACTGAATAGCCAAGCCCGGTACCTCGACCCTCGCCAGCGGCATCAGCTGGCATATTCACTGAATAGCCAAGTCCGAATCCAGGATCAGGCGCGAGTATCCCCATCCGACATATTCACTGAATAGCCAAATCCCCGCCGCCCGCTCCGCCTTCCGCTCAGGGCGTGATATTCAGTGAATAGCCAAGCCCGGTACCTCGACCCTCGCCAACGGCATCAGCTGGCATATTCACTGAATAGCCAAGTCCGAATCCAGGATCATGCGCGAGTATCCCCATCCGACATATTCACTGAATAGCCAAATCCCCGCCGCCCGCTCCGCCTTCCGCTCAGGGCGTGGGTTGTTCACTGAATAGCCAAGCCCGGGACCTCGGCCCTCGCCAGCGGCATCAGCTGGCATATTCACTGAATAGCCAAATCCCCGCCGCCCGTTCCGCCTTCCGCTCAGGGCGTGATATTCAGTGAATAGCAAAGCCCAAATCCGGAACAGGAAGCGAGTATCCCGAGCCGATATTCCCGACTTCGTCATGCTTCAAATTGAGTCATTTTTTATGACTTACGCGGATTCCGCTTGTGATTTGGGTGCTGCAATGGCGAATTCGGGAAATGATGGAGCCACTGCGCACCGACCAGTCGTCCCGTCCTCGTGTTTCGCAATTTTTTCCACCGATCCTATTGTGGAGGAACAATCGGGAGTTCCATGTGTCTTTAACCATGGCCTCGCCTATCAGAAGATGTCATTTGCTTCATGGAGGAAGGATATGAGATGTTGCGGCCGGCTGATGTTTCTCATCGCATTGCTTGTGATCCCGCACCAATCAACGCTGCGCGCGCAGATAATCGATAGCATTCCTCCACCGATTCAGGGAGGCTTCGTTCTCTCGACAACCCGCGCGGGGAATACACACTATACAGTGCTCGGAGAGGAGGAATATCCCCTCAGCTCCACATACCGGCCTACACTGTTTCGGTCGATCGACGACGGTGGGAGTTGGACAAAGCTGGAGCTGCCAGTGTCTCGCGTCTCGTACATGTCACGCATACGTAGCGACAATGACAACAATCTGTATTATCTCGACGGAATAGGGGTGTATAAAAGCACCGATGGCGGTGCTCAGTGGAGCGACGTGTCTCTCGCGCTGGACGCGTCGGGAAGCTTCCTGGACCTGGAAACCGACGCATACGGGAGAGTGTATCTGCTCTCTCTGAAACTCGGCCTGCTCACATCCACAGATCATGGGGAGCAATGGAATTCCTGCACCATGCCACCCCGCGGGAAACCCGAAGCCGCTTACACGCAATTCACCTGCGTGGGAGACAAGCTGTATTTCTGGTGGAAACGCCAGGGTTCGTCCGACACGCTGTTCCGTAGCCAGGACTACGGTGCGACTTGGGAGGCGTTTCTGATCGGTCGCAACGCGTATTCGGTGATCGATGGAGGGAATGGCCGCCTTCTCGTCAGTCAGCTGATGATGGAAAGCGGCACGGTAC
The DNA here is from genome assembly GCA_035362335.1 of Bacteroidota bacterium. Lineage (GTDB taxonomy): Bacteria > Bacteroidota > Ignavibacteria > SZUA-365 > SZUA-365 > JAOSJT01. The sequence goes on along the minus strand of DAOSDL010000024.1, from coordinate 6,537 downwards.
CGTTTCGCATCCTCTCCACCGCGGATGACGGGGGAACCTGGGACACGCTGTACACGGCAGAGTCGATAGCGGGATTCGTGGAATGGGCTGTGGACCGGGTATTTTTTGCTCGTTCGCAACAGGGCTACCTCGCGCATACGTACCACGACCTCGCGGGTGGGCTGCACATACTCGTATCGAGCGACGATGGCGCAACGTGGCGGAGCATGTCGAATGACGCATTTACATACTATAGCGGCCTCACATTCGGTGCCGGCGGACAACTTCTTGTGTATGGGGGTGATTTCGGTTTCTTGCGCTATGACAGTTTACAAGGTGAGCCGGACCGCATTGGATTCGAACCTGTCGCCCTGAATTGGCCGCCTGCGGTAACAGATGACGGTTCGGTGTATGCGCTCTCGGAAGTGCGTTCCTTCTCGCAGATGTTCTATTGGTCGCCTTCCTCGCAATCATGGATGAACATGCATGGCATCCTCAATCCTTCAGGTGGCGTCCTCAGGCCTTCCGCGTTGTTCTTTCCCGCAGGAGGAGACACGCTGTACGCGGGGCACAACGGATTCTCTCGTACAACTGATTTCGGGAGAAACTGGGAAGCTGTGCTGCCAACGAGCAATGTTCACTATGGCAACACCAGCCAAGCAAACGGCCGTTGGTTCGCCGTCGACACTGATTCAATACACATCTCCAGCGATGATGGAAAAAACTGGACAGCCGAGACCTTGGGGATGATGGCGCCGAATGGCATGGCCACGGAAAACGATGGAACAAGTTTTTATCTGACTGGTTTCGAGACTCGGCTCTACCGTAAGGATCGCGATACACAGAAATGGAAAGCGTACACAATTCCTTGGTTTGCCGAAGCGCTTGTGACCGGAATGGAACAAACACTGTTCCTCGTAAGAATGGGCGGCGGTGGAATCGCGCGTTCATCGAATGGTGGTGAAAGCTGGCAACTTCTGCCGAACGAGTTCGGGATAGCGAACGATGTGCGCGCTTGTGTACGTGACACGCTGATCGTACTCGATACTTCGCGGGGTCTGGCCATCAGTGCCGACCGGGGAGATACCTGGACATGGTATGATCTATCCTCGGTTCAACCCCGCTCGATGACGCTACGGAATGGATCGGTGTACGTGGGTACACAGCGAAGAGGTATACTCCGCATTGCGCTATCGAGCATGCTATCGCCGGTCACGTTGCTACAACCCCTGAATGATATCGCTTGCCAGCCGTTGGAGACCGTGCTGACTTGGACAGCCTCGTCCAGGAATTCTCCCTTCCGTGTGCGCTGTTCCACGACGCCGACCTTCGACGTTGGTACCATACTCGTCGATACCTTGATTGTCGAGGATTCGATCCGCATCGATGGCTTGGCGGAAGGGACGATGCACTATTGGGATGTGGCAGTGGAGACGGGTTCCGCAGCGTTGCTGCGATCCCCAGCCTGGCGATTCCGAACAGCGGTCGTCCCTTCCGTGGATATCGCAGCACCAACGGCTAGCGATAGGTGTGTCGACTCCGTTGACACGTTCGTCTGGAATGAAGGCGAATGTGTGCTGTATTCCGAAATCGAGGTATCCCGCGATCCGAGCTTTACGAGTATCGAGGTATCGCGTCGCATCGATGGGGCGGCCGGAAGCGCATCCATCATCCTGAATCACGGTACCGATTACTATACGCGGATTCGTTCCACATCGCCTGCTGGAAGCGGGCCATGGTCCACCATCGTTCCTTTTCATACCATCGACAACATCCTTGTGGCTCCAGCGCAGATGTATCCTCCCGACGGGAGCGTGTTCCAGACGCGGACCACCATCGGCTGGATGCGACACAGCTGTGTCGACAGATACGAGGTTCTGGTGTCACGTTCCGCCGATTTCACAACCGATACCGTGGCGCATGTGCTTCGAAACGGCCCGGATACCACCTTGTCCATGTATGGAGATCGCTGGTTGAACGGTCGCTATTATTGGAAATTGCGGGCGATCCGCGGTGCGGTTCCCGGCTATTGGTCGCCGACATGGTCTTTCGTGCTTGATGTGCCAGTTGTCGTGGATCCCATAGCCACGCCGGGTGAGTTTCGAATCGTGAGCGTGTACCCTCAGCCGGCAGGCAAGAACGACACGCGGATCATGATCGAGTGCACCGGCGAGCAAGCACGCATCGTCAGTGTTGACGTTTTCGATGCGACAGGGAGGCGGATACGGCATATACCACTGAGCGCGACAGTGACAGGAGCGCAACTGCTGCAGCTCGATGTCGCCTCGCTGCCGACCGGACGCTATGTGCTTCTGCTACAGGGCGAGTCTGCTCGCCGCAGCGCTCCTCTCATCATCACGCGTTGAGTCTGTTAAGCAGCGCCTCTGCAGGAAGGCGCCTGTGAGGAGCATTGCCCTGCGAGGACTCGAGGTGTTGGCGTCGAGCGTGTAGGTCGTGATCCATGCCTCGCGCAGCTCGAAGATCCGCCGTGGCGGAGCGGCGCCGAGCACGTATGTCCGATCTCGCAATAATTATTTTCGATACGGTGTAGAGGACCCATCGGTGCGGGTCGAGTGACCTCGCAGGTCGCGAGGACTTGTTGCCAATTACTGTCGATGTCGGATGAGTCGTGGAGCCCAATCCATGATGCATGCCGAGCGATGGGACTCACATACCAAGCCCACGCTTCGTACGACGAATCTGATCTCCTCGAATTGCCAGTGTTATTATCGCGGCGAAAAATCGCTGTCGTCAGCGTTTCCCCACGAAGGCGTGCACCGGATACGCGCCCTCGCCGAGGATGTAGCGTTGATAATCGTCATGCGCGTCCGAGATGTGCAAAGACAGGCCGGCATCGGCGAAGGCGCGTTCCCACACGTCACGCGCGAAGAGGCCGAGCAGATGGTTTTCCGTGCGTATGCGCAACTCGCCCGACGCGCGCAGCAGGTACACCAGCGTGGCTTCGTAGTTCTCGGGTCGGCGGGGATCGATGTGATTGTTCTCCAACAGCGTGAGATGGATATCATCCCGCGCTCCGGTATAGGCGAAATTGTTCTCGCGGAAATCCTCGCGCAATTTGCCCGCCACATACAGCACGCCGCCCGGCCGCAGATGCGCGGCCGCACTGTTCACGGCCTGACGCAACTCGTCGCGCGTGGCCATGTAGTCGATGCTGTCCGGAATGACCACCGCATCGAAATGGCGTCCAAGCCGCAGCGTTCGCATGTCGCCTTCGATGTAGTCGATGTCGGGGTGCCGTCGCCGCGCAATATCCAGCATGCCCGGACTGAGGTCCACGCCTGTCACCGCGCACACACGCTTGAAATACGTGTCGTGGCCGCCCGCGCCGCAACCAAGATGCAGCAGGTTCCGCGGCGGCGCCTCGGCATGCGCGCGCAGCGTTCTCAGCACGCGCTCGGCATCCTCCGCGTAATCCTCGGGATCCGCGAGCAATTCCTCTGTCCAAGCGAGTTCATTGTAGGCCATCCACGCTGTCATGTCTTCCTCCTCAGTGTCGCTGTCATACATCTCCAGGCGCGACGCGTCCCGATATCGCTGCCCCTCGAATATACGTACGGGAGCATGCACTGTGGAATGCTCCCGTACGTATCATTGCCGCCGTCGGATACGTGTTACTCCATTATCACCATTCGGCCAAACACCACCACCGCACCGGCGCGCAGCACGAGATAATACACCCCTGGCACGGCTTGCACGGGCGACCATGGCACCTGATAACTGCCCGGGCGCTGCGCCTCATCCACCAAGGTCGTCACGAGACGTCCGAGAGCATCATACACGGCGAGACGCACGGCAGCGGAACTCTCCACATCGTAACGGATCGAGGTGGAGGAGCGGAAGGGATTCGGGAAATTTTCGTGCAACGTGATCACGCCGGGAACGGCCTGCAATGGCCGCGTCGAAACCACCTTGATGCCCGCGCCCTGAAGCACAAGTGTGTCGGGCGAAGTCTTGGCGTTGCTGTTCAGTATGAGGAAGGTGTTGAGCGAACCCTCGGCGGTCGGCGTGAAGCGGATGCTGAAGGTTTTTGCTGCGGCTGGAGCGATGTTGCCTATCGCTGTCTCGATGGTGAAATGGGGATCACCGGAGCTGAAGGAGTTCATGCGCAGCGTGTCGTTCCCCGTATTGGTGACGGTCAGCGTCGTGTCCCTGTGCTCGCCGAGGGGGACATCGCCGAAGTAGATAAAGGTCCTGTCAATGCTGAGCGTCACTTCGATCACATTTCCCACACCCGACAGGGACACAATCGTCGGCGAAGTCGGAGCATTGCTGGTCAGGGTAAGTTCGCCGGAAACGGGTCCTAACACGGTGGGAGTGAACCACACGGTATCTCCGAAATTTTCGCCGGGAAGAATGTCACGTGCATTCGCAGCGACGGTGAACACGGGGTTGCTGCTTACAATGCTCGAGATGCGCAGCGTGTCGTTTCCCGGATTCGAGATGGTGAGGACGAAGGGCTTGCTTGTTCCCGTCACCACGGTGCCGAAATTCAGCGAACGCCTGTCGACAGCGATCTCCGGAGAAGCCGAGCCCGTTCCGGTGACCACAATCGTGTCGGGAGAGAAAACGGAATTGCTCTCGATGACAATGAAGGAATTCAGCGCGTCCTTCGACGTCGGCTGGAAACGCACCTCAGCGGTGATGCTGCCGTTCGGGCCAATGGTGCTGCTCTCCGGCGTCAGACTGAATTGCGGAAGCACTGGCCTCACAGCCGAAATCGTGAGTGCCTGGTCGCCGGTGTTGGACAGCGTGATGGATTTCGTCGAAGAAAAGCCGACGCTCACGGAGCCGAAGGCCAGTGATCTGGAGGACAACGTCAGTATCGCCGGCTCTGGCGGCAGTGTCCCGTCGGCGAGAACATGCGAGGCGTAGATATCCGAATTCGTGAACGACGCGCGGTAATCCTCCCATGCGACAATGGCGCCGCCAGCGCCGTCGCCTGTCATGCTGGGGAGTTGCTGCATCTTATCCGCCGTGGCAATTGGTACGCCTGCCGCAGTCCAAAGAGGGGAGCCATTTGCAGCGAACTTCTGGGCATACACATCGCTCTTGGTGATGCCGGCCGTCATGTCTTCCCAGCTGACGATCATACCACCATTCCCATCGGGAATGACATGGGGAGTCATCTGATTACCGGCGCGGTTCGAGACCAGCACACCGTCCGCCGCCCATGATTTCGCGCCAGTGTTGTTGATGAGTTGCGCGTACGAGCGTGTCTTACCCCCTCCGGCACGTTCATCCTCCCAGGCGATGCCGAGCACTCCGGTGGCGACCAGCGCCATCTCGGGATTGCGTTGCGCGCCCGAGGCCGATGCCAGGCCGAGCGACGCCGCAGTGGTGCCGTCGGGATTCAGAACGACGACCTGCTGCCGGGGTATCGAGCCGGAAGCCCAGCTGGTGTAACAGAGAAAGGCCTTGCCGGTGCCGTCGGCGAGCAGCGATGGCGTATCCTGCGCGCCGAGAGGTGTGGTAAGGGGAATGCCGCCATTCTGCCACATCTGCCCGCCGTTCGCGCTTAGCCGCTGTGCATAGACATCGTAGTCCTGGTTATTGTAGAATGCCCAGGCGACATAGGCCCCGCCGTTACCGTCGCTGGTGATGCAGGGTGCCATCTCGTACTGATCCGAGAAGCTCAGGACCAGCTCCGGGCTCCAGAGCACGTTGCCGTTGCCGTCGATTCTCTGGGCGTGAATGTGACCGTCCTGGCCTGTGCCCGAATGCGCGCTCCAGACCACGATGGCTCCGTGCTGACCGTCACTGGCAATTTTCGGATCGATCTGTTCGCTGGGGTCGGAAGCCACCGGGACTCCCTCCGCTGCCCAACGGGCGTTTCCGAGCGAATCGATGCGCTGCGCGTAGATGTCGGAGGTCCCATTCTTCGTGTCCGCCCAGACGATGATGACGCCGCCCGTTCCGTCGGAGATCATTTCCGGTTTGACCTGCGATTCCATGACGGAGCTGACGGCGATACCGTTCTGTGTCCACCGCACGATGCCATTCTTATCGATGCGCTGCGCGTGGACGGCATAGAAATTCGACGCCGTCCGCTCGTCGGTCCAGCAGATGAAGGCGCCACCCTTGTCGTCGGAGATCATCTGTATCGCCCGCTGGAAGTTGCCCGCTCGGCAGATCGGCGTGTTCGTCGCGGGGTCGGAACTCCACTGCGCGTGTGTTGTCATGCAGGAAAAGACGAAGAGAATAGGCACAATGGAAAACATGCACCGTTGGTTCATGACTGCTCCTGACGTGTAGTGACAATGAGGGTTTCGATGTCGAATCGGAGCGGCGGCGGGCGTTGCCGTTTCGATACAGGTGTGTCGAAGTCAATGCACCGGACGAAACTGCAAACAGAGCGCTGGGTGGTCGTCGAAATTTCCAATTCAGAGGTGAACCTACGAATCATCCGGGCCAGAATCAAGCGGCGGCACTGGCAGGGTGTCACGCCAGGCTGGGTGTCGCACCCGGGAGAATGAAAATGGTGTGGTGATTGGATTATTCGGATTCGACACGGTTTTAAAACCACGGATTTCGCAGATT
>DAOSDL010000023.1:0-76469 GCA_035362335.1 Bacteroidota bacterium | reverse complement strand
TTTACACATCACCGCGCAGATGAGCATGATGCAGGCAGCGAGACAATTTTCAGAGTAGATTGCACAGATTTCACACAGATTCTCACAGATGAATCCCGGATATATTATGTCTTCTGTACGCTTGCGTCCCAGCGTTACATGGCTCGACATGCTCTTGGAATGCGCGAGAAACCATCCTCCGCGACCTCCGAGTCCTTCGCGACCTCTGTGTTGCTCGAAGATGTGACCCAACCCTGCCGTGGAGCTATGTGACGCTTTTCCTGCGGTCCACGCGTTTTGCCTCCACTTTTTATCTGCGTCGACCTATCTTACAAGCTTGAATGTGTGACACGGAATGAACATCATGCCCAGAATTCCTTCCCGCCTACGAGGCACTGTATTGTTTGCCCTGCTTCTGCTCGTCATGACGGGCTGCGCCTCGGATTTCTCGCTGCTGCGCGAAGGCGAGCGTCCTCCGGCAACTGATGGCTTGCTGCTGCGCACGCGCGATGATGCGCGCATGTTTTTCCGAGACGAAGAGTGGAAACTCACCACGACCGGCATCTCGGGCCGCGCCTGGATCACCACCACGGATGGCGCCGCGTTCTATGCCGATACCACGCTTTCGTACTTCGACGCCGACGCCGCGAGCGGAACGGGACGAACCACCACGATGAAGCAATTCCTGCTTACCATTCTCGGGGTGATTCTCGTCATCGGTCTCGCGGCCATCATTCTCTACGCCGCCTTTCTCGCCACCGATCGTTAGCTGCGCTCATGCGACCGCGGCTGTCTCTGCTGCTTCCGCTTCTTGCGCTGCTGCTGCAGTCCTGCGCCACGCACACCATCGTCCTGCCCGTGACACGTCCGGCGCTCGTCGACGTACACGACTGCGATGCATTGTTGCTGCCACCTATCGACGTTCCCGCCCGCCACGCCGCGATCTTTCCCTCGCACGATCTTGCTTCGCTTTTCCAGAACACGCTGGCCGCAACCTTCGCCAGCGATGGCGCGTCATTGCCTCCGGTGCTTGTTTCCGAAAACGGCAGCACATTGTTCGCCGACGATGGTGCGATTTCCGGAAGCGCCCTGGCGCTGCTGCGCCGCGAAGCGCAGGCGTCCTGCGCCATGGCTCTGCGCGTGCTGCATACTCGCTGGGACGAGCAGGTGCTGAGCGCCGACGTGCGCGACAATGCCGGCGTGGTAGCTGTGCGCCACGTCCGTATGGCCAAGGTGGAACTGCGCTTGCTGCTCGCCATGCTGGACCTGCGCAATGCTTCCCTTCGCACGGTGGATACGCTGCTACTCACGCACTCGGCGGAAACACACGCCACCGATGGACCTCCGGCAGCGATCGACACCGTCTCGCTCCTGCATGGCATGGCCGAGTCCTTTGCGCAGGATATGCTTCTGCATCTGCGGCCGCGCAGCGATCAAGAGGTAGTGACCTTTCTTGCGGACGATGCGCAGCCCGAAATCGAGCGCAGTATAGCGCTGGCCATGGAGGGCAAGTGGAAGGATGCCATCGCCGTTCTCGCGCCTGTCGCCGAACAGGCGGGAAATAGCGAGAATGCGGATGTGCTGTGGTTCGATCTCGCACTGCTGCAACAATACGCGGGCGATTACCGCGCGGCGCTCACCTCGTTGCAACGTGCGCAAAGGATTCGTGACAGCGGCCGCTACCGCGCGGCTATCGAACGTCTGCATGCCGCCGAACGCGAAGCTCTCGAACGCGCGCGACAGGGCCTGCGATGAAATCGCCGACGCGGCCCGAAGTTGAATCTCCCCGCTCAATACGCTAACTTTCCTCCATTATCTCCACATCGCCGACTGAACCGCGCGTGCGTGCAACGTGAATGCGGTTCCCCGACGCAGTGACAAGGTTTCAGCACATGATTGTTCATCAGCGGCTCGCTTCCGCCGGTCTCGGGCATTGTCCCGCATCGACAACAGGGACAGCACGCGGCGTCAACACGCGCGGCATGCTGTTCGCCATCTTCCTCGCTCTTGCCTTGCAGGCACTTCCCGCCCACGCGCAGCTACGGCTGTGGGACAGCACAGGCGTGGCGGTGTGTACCGCCGCCGGTTGGCAGCGCGCCGTACGCATGGTGAGCGATGGAAGCGACGGTGCGATTATCGTGTGGGAGGATTTGCGCAGTGGCTCGAACGCGGCGATATACGCAGCGCGTATTCGTCCCGATGCCACGCTGCCCTGGGCGATGGACGGCGTGGAGGTGGCCGCGGCCGCCCCCGCGCAGAAGCTCGCGAGCATTGTTGCCGATGGAGCGGGAGGCGCCGTTATCGTGTGGTGGAATGATGCCGCTGGACACAGCGATGTCTACGCACAGCGCATCGATGGAAACGGCGCGCGGCTATGGTCGGCCGCGGGCGTGCGTGTGTGCGGCGCCTCGGGCAATCAGCAATGGGCTGAAGTCGTAGCCGACGGCACTGGTGGCTTTATCATCGCCTGGCATGATCGTCGTGGATCCGACAACGATGTGTACGCGCAACGCCTTGATGCGATGGGCGCGGCGCAATGGGGTACGGATGGTCTGGCGGTGAGTACGGCGCCGGGCGACCAATCTTACCCGCAACTTGCGGTGGATCGGCAGGGCGGAGTGTTCATCGTGTGGATGGACAGGCGCGTGGAGGACGACATTTACATGCAGCGTGTGCGTGCCGACGGAACGCTGGCGTGGCCGGCGGATCGCGTGGTGTGCGCGGAGGCGAACCGCCAGGTCGCTCCGAAAATCCTGCCCTTCGGCGATGAGCGCGTGGTGGTGTTCTGGCAGGACTATCGCCTCGGCGCTTCCACTTCGGCTCTGTACCTGCAGATATTCTCGCTCGATGGCGAGCGGACGTACGTGGAGGATTATCAGGTTACCGAGTCCGATAAATCACAGAGCGGTATGTTCCTCGCACCCGATGGACGCAAGGGCGCGCTTGCCGTGTGGTCGGATTTCAGAAAAAGCGCGACCAACGGTGACATCTACATGCGCCGTATCAATGCCGATGGGACGGTGATCGGAGATTTCGGCAATGCACTGTCCGATGCCACCGACACGCAGGAACGACCGCAAATCATCGACGATGGCTTCGGTGGCGGGTTCGCTGTGTGGCAGGATCGTCGCAACGGCTTCGACTACGACATTTACATGAACCGCGTATCGTCGCAGGGCGTGACCAATTACGCGGAGTGGAATCGCCACAGCGGCGTGCTGCTGCACAAACACGACAACAATCAACTCTCTCCGCAGGTGGTGGCATCTGCGCGTGGCACGGCAATTGTGGCCTGGTACGACGGTCGCGTACTCGACGGGCAAGCGGATATTTACGCGCAACGCGTGGCCTGGGCGCCGAATCTGCTCCGACCCGATTCGCTGAATTTCCCCGCGATCAAAGTGGGGACAACGGTGACCGATACCATCGTCATCGCCAACAACGGAGCGCGTCCGCTGCTTATCAGCAATATCCGCCGCGCCAGTGATCCGGGGACGACGCAACCGGGAGATTTCACCTATTTGCAAAACGTCTCCCTGCCTCTGACGCTGCAGCCGGATTCAACTGTGGCTCTGCATGTGTCTTTCAAGGCAGGTGGCGTGGGCCGGAGGATTTCGGAGCTTCGCATCAGCAGTAACGCACCCGAGGATCCCGCCATCATTCCTCTTATCGGCCGCGGCAGCAATCCCGTGTTGCAAACCGAATCCATTGTCGTGTTTCCCACCACCAAACAGGGCAGCGGCACAGAGATCGAGTTGGCGGGGTTCATCCGCAACACTGGCAGTGGTCCACTGTTGGTGCACGGTGTGGAATTCGGCGGACGAGACAGCGCACGCTTTGCCCTTGGCGCCATGCCGCCTTTGCCCTGGGAAATCGCCGAAGGAACGGCTGCCCCGCTGCGCCTGCGCTTCGAGCCCGATGTCGTGGGCCCCTACGAAGGCCAACTGCGATTGTATCACAATGCCGACAGTCAACCCCGCAACGTACGCCTGAGCGGTATCGGTGGAAGACCCACGCTGTTGACCATTCCGCTCGTGCTGTACTTCGATACCACCATGGCGACGCGCACTCAGGAAAAGGAAGTGCGCATCAAGAATACCTCGGGTGTGGAATTGCTGGTGACCGGCCTTCATGTGAGCGGTGCGGATTCGAGCGAATTCTCCGTGCAGGCCACGCTGCCCCTGCGTATAGCCGGCGAAGCCAGTGCTCCGGTGCTTGTGCGTTTCGCTCCCACCGGGGGCGGACCCAAGCGTGCCGATCTGATCATCACCTCGGATGCCACCTCTTCACCCGACGTGTTGCGAATCAACGCGGCGGCCACACCATTGGGACTTGCGCTTTCGTCTCCCGAACAGGCATTTGCGATTCAGGATATCGCGCCCCATCCCGTGCCCGCGTCCGGGGTATTTCGCGCAATGCTGAATCTTGAAGCGGCGCAGGTGGAACGCGTGCGTTTCCACCTCGTCGATGTTCTTGGTCGCGAATGTGCCTTGTCGCGCATGGCGCAACACGAGAGCGCCACGGTTCTGCGTCTCCATGGCATCGCAGCGGGGATGTACCTGCTGGTCGCCACGCATCCCACGCTGGGACGCACCGCACGTTCACTACTCCTGCGGTAAGCTCCGATCCCAATAAAAGCCCCGCGCACGGCGATCTTCGCGGAAGGCGGCAAGCGCATCCAGATCCAGCGTGACCACCTGCATGCGCGCATCCCCCGTGGCGGAGTAAAAGCCGTCGCTGTCCGTAGTCGTCGGGTCGGCGAAACCGCCCACACCACTGGTCCGCAAGGCGGGGAGCTGTGCATCGGCCGACCAATCGCTGATGCCCACGTACACACCGAATTCATACGCGCGGCTCACCGCGAGATGGCGCCACAGCGTGCGCGAGTAGTCCGGGGTCGCTTTGCGCGTTACCGACAGCGCAGGAACCAGCACAACATCAGGCAGAGCCCGGGCCTGATGAAAGAGATCGCTGAACCAGAAATCCGCGCAAATCAGCACCAGCACGCGCACACCGTTGATCGAACACTCGCCGAGCCGTACGCCGGCGTCCACGCGGCTGCGCTCTTCGGCATAAGGACGCAGCTTGTCGTACCACATCAACACTTCGCCCGAAGCGGTAACCACCGCGCCGGTATTACGCCGCACATCGCCAGCATATTCATGAAATGAACCGCCCACCACCGTGCATCCGCAATGCGCTGCCAGTGAAGTTATTTCGTCGAGATATGCTTCGGCTTCATGATGGAAAAAGGCATGCTCGGGAAGGATGAGAATATCCTCCTTCCACGGAGCATCGGGCAGCGTATCGATGCCTCGAAGGATTTCCTCGCGACTGCTTCTGTTATCGAAGGCGATGAGACGTGGTTGCGTGAGAAGCAGTCGCGTGGTCATGCGGCACCTGTGACAGATCGGAAAAAAGGGAAGTGAACGGGTTGTTTACAACGAAGGCATGACGATGCGCCGTCATGCCTTCGTGCTCTCGGGCGGCCACGGCTGCGTTTCAGCGCAGCGGGCCCAGATGTTTGACCATCGATGATGCCTGCGCCGTGGGCATGATCACGATCTGGTTGATGCTGACATGCGCGGGACGCGTGGCAATGTACAGCACCGCATCGGCGACGTCGTCGGCCTGCAACACCTCGATGTCTTCGTACACCTTGCGCGCGCGCTCGATATCGCCGCGAAAACGCACCAAACTGAATTCCGTGTCCACCAATCCGGGATCGACGACACTGACGCGCAGCGGTGTGTCCACCACATCCATGCGCAATGCGCGTGTGATGCCCGCCACGGCGAATTTCGATCCGTTGTACACCGCGCCACCGGGATAGGGATCGAGTCCGGCGATGGATCCAATGTTGATGATGTGACCCGCGCTCCGTTGCAGCATTCCAGGAAGCACCGCGCGGGAGATGTAGAGCAAGCCCTTCACATTCGTGTCGATCATCTCGTCCCAATCATCCAGCTCCCCGTCCTGCAATTTGGACAAACCCCTGGCGAGTCCGGCGTTGTTCACCAGAATGCGGATATTCATCCACTCCTCCGGCAAATCGCCGATGGCGCTCTGCACGGCCGCGCGGTCGCGCACATCGAGTGCGAGCGTGAGCACGTCGACGTTGAATCGCGATCGCAGATCGTCGGCGAGCGTGGCGAGCAGCTCCGCTCTGCGGGCGCAGAGCAATAATCTGGCGCCCTCGCGGGCGAAATGCTCGGCGCAGGCCCGTCCGATGCCGGAACTGGCTCCCGTGATGAACACAATGGAATCGCGCAAGGATTGCATGTCCTTCTCCTCTCCGTGCCGCGGCATGTACGCTTGCCCGATCGGGCGGTGGTCAGGCGTCCGCGGTGTTGTCGTGCAGTTGTTGTTCGAGTTGGCGCAGGCGCTGCTCCAGCGCACGCACTGTCTGAATCAATTCCGGCAGTTGACGCTGTGCCGCCTCCTGTCGAAGCTCTTCATGGATTTCCCGTGCGGGCGAACCGCGGAACACCTTGCCGGGTCCGTGCAGCGAGCGTGACACGCCCGACTGCGCACTCACCGTTACATCGTCGCCGATGTCGATATGCCCCACGATGCCCACCTGTCCGGCAATGATCACATGCGTTCCCAAATGCGTGCTGCCGGAAATGCCGGACTGCGCGGCGATGACGGTGTTCTCGCCCAATTCCACATTGTGTGCAATTTGAATGAGGTTGTCGAGTTTGCAGCCGCGACGGATGATGGTGTCGCCCAGAGCACCGCGGTCGATGGCGCAATTCGCGCCGATTTCGACATCATCCTCGATACGCACCGCGCCCACTTGCGGGATTTTCCTGTACTCCTTGCCCTCGGGAGCAAAGCCGAAACCATCGCTGCCGATGGTTGTGCCGGCGTGGATGATCACACGATTGCCAATCGCACAGCGGTCGAGCACGGTGACATTAGGGTACAGCAGGCAGTCCTCGCCGACGCGCACGTCCTTGCGCAGCACCACGCCTTCGGCAATAACACTGCGGTCGCCCACCACCACACCCTCGCCCAGCACGGCGTTGGCCGCGATGGTCACATCCTTGCCGAGCACAGCCGTTTCGTGCAGCACCGCGCTGGGGTGCACGCCCGGCTTGTCGTAGGCGATGGCGGGATGGAAAAGATGCAGCGAGCGCACGAAGCCGAGATAGGGGTCCTTCATGCGCAGCGTGGCGATATCGCCGCGCGACATGCGGAACGTGTCGGCCACGATCACCGCGGCGGCACGCGTATCGGCAAGATGGCGCTCGTATTTTTTATTCGAAAGAAACGTCACCTGTGAAGGTGACGCCTGATCGATGGGAGCAATGCCGGATACAGTCAGCGCCCCGTCTCCTTCGAGCGAGGCGCCGATCAGATCCGCGAGTTGTTGCAAGGTCATGGACACAGTCACCGCTCAGCGCTTGGTGTCGGAATCGGGAGGCGTGGTGGGCGTGAAGCCACCGGGCTGCTGCGTGCGGTTGGGCGGACGCTGTTCCTGCGTTCCGCGCCCGCCGGGCTGCTGCGCTCCGGGAACTTCGCGTGCCGGCAACGTGGTCTTGATGCGCTCGATGGCCTTCTTGGTCAAATCGTGATCTTCCTTGGCGTAGATGATGGTCACGCCGCCACTTTTGTCGAGCACGTAATCGAAGTTGAGTTCCAGTGCCAGCGATTTGACCTGATCGAAGACGAGGTCCTGAATGGGGCGCATGATGCGATCTTCTTCGCGGAACAATTCGCCGTTCTGGCCGAATTTCTGATCACGGAATTGCATGATGCGCGAATCCAGTTCCTGCAACTCGCGCTCGGCGTTTGCGCGTCCCTGATCGGTGAGAATCAGTTTGCGCTTGTCGTAGTCGTTGAATTTGGCCTGCCAATCGCTCTCGAGTTCCTGCAACTCCTTCTGCCAGCGGTCCACCATGGCGTCGAGCTGCCGCTGCGCTTCCTGCGCCTCGGGAATTTCCTTCATGATGGTGGCGATGTCGACATAGGCGATTTTTTGCTGCGCCGAGGCGCTGAAGCCGCCGCCCGCCAACAGGAGAACAATGCAGAGGGAAAGGAAAATGCTACGCATGATGGGCCTCTCGGAATAATGCTACTTCGCGCCCCGTTTCAGACGATCCAGGACCTTGAACGTGTAATCGAATTTCGCTTCGGCGTACAGCAACAACGCGGCGTCCTCGACCTTGTCGAACACGAAGTTCAGTTTCTCTTCCTTCGCTACTTCTTCAATGGCGACGAGCACTTTTTTCTGCAAGGGAGAAAGCACGCTCTGGCGCAAGCGCGCGGCCTCGCCGCCCTGTCCGAACTTCGCTTTCTGATATTCCTGCACCTGCTGCTGCAAGCGCATCAATTCCTGCTGGCGCTGTTCCTTGGCCGCTTCGGACATGGTGCCCTGCTGTGCCTGATAAGCCTCGACTTCGGATTGGAAATTGCGGCTCAGTGTTTCAAGCGTGTCTTGCCAGGTCTGCAAGCGTGCGTCGAGATCGCGCTGCACTTCCTGTGCTTCGGGAAGTCCTTCGAATATTTTCTGTGAATCGACAAAACCGATTTTCAAATTCTGCGATTGTGCCTGCGCGGTCATGACCAACGCCAACAGCGCCACGGCCATGAAGGGGAGGATTCTGTTCACGTGTACCTCGTTGAGAAAAATGTGTTTGCTGTCGATGCCTCGAAACAGCAATATATCAAAAACCTCTTCCGAATTGGAAATGGAAGTGCCAGCCGTCGGGCTCGCCATCCTGCGGTTCCACATCGTCGAAGCCGTAGCCGTAATCGAAACCGATCAGGCCCACGCCCTGAATCAGCAGACGCGCGCCGAAGCCCGCGCTGCGCTTGAGATCGAAAGGATCAAGGAAGCGCTCGTTGAGCCACACATTGCCCGCTTCGGCAAAGGCCAGCAGGTACAGCGGCATCGGATTGAGCGTCAGCGCGAAACGCAGCTCGGCCACGTAATGCGAGTAAATCGTTCCGCCCGCGATCTGTCCGTTCACACGGGGACCAATGCTGCGATCCTCGTAGCCACGCAAGGCCTCGGTTTGATACTGCAAGCCATTGCCACCCATGTAGTAGTACTCTATCGGCGGAATGTACGAATCCTCTCCAAAGCCCTTCACCACACCGAATTCCGTGCCGGTGTACAGGGTCAGTCGGTTCTGATCGCCGATGCTCAGCAGCGGTGTGAACCACATCAACTCCAGCCGATGCTTGTGGTAATCCACCGAACCCGGCAGGAAGCCACCGCTCAATTCCGTGGTCAAGGCAACGCGCGAACCGGAACTGGGGAAAATGGGGGAATCCAGCGAATTCCTCGACAACACCTGCGTCAAGCTGACCTGCGTGTATTCGCCGGTGGAGTAGAAATTGCCGCCATCCTTCACGTCCAATTCCTGAAAACGCAGGAACCAGTCGCCGCGCGAGAAATCATCCGGATAACGGAAGCGGCGGCCCAGATTCACCGAGGCACCGGTGCGGCGCATGTCGAACACATACTGCTGGCGCTCGTCGTACAGCGAGAAGCCGATCGACGTGGGTGAATCGAGGAACCACGGCTCGGTGAAGGACAGCGAGAAAATGCGGAAGCGCGATGCTTCGCCGAACTGCCATTCGAAATTCAGAATCTGTCCCGCGCCGCCGCGGAAGGGCTCGGTGATGTTGAAATTATTGAACGTCAAACCGAACGCGCCCGTGGCGCCGAAGGTCCCGCTGTAACCCACCGAAGCGTTGAACGTGTCGCTGGAACGCTCCTCCACATTGTAGATGATGTCCACCAGCGAGTCGTTGACCATCTGCGGTTCCGGACGAATGGTCTCCGGATTGAAATAGTTGAGCGTGGCCAATTCGCGAATCGAACGAATGATGGCGGAACGGCTGAAATAATCGCCGGGCCAGGTGTACAGCCCGCGTCGGATCACCTTGTCCTGCGTCTTGGTGTTGCCGCGAATCACCACATGGCCAATGCGGGATTTGTTGTTCTCCATCACGGTGATGACGACGTCCACCGAGTCGGCTGCCACACGCAGACGCTCGTCTTGCGCGAAAAAGCGCAAATAGCCGGTGTCGAGGTACAGCGAGGCCACGTCGGTCTGATCCTTGTTGCCTTTGAGATTTTCCTCGAAACGTGTCTCATTGAACACATCGCCGCGCTCGAAGCCCAGGCGGCTGCTCAGCACCGAATCCGGATACACCGTGTTGCCTTTCCACACGATGTTGCGGATGTAGGAGCGCGCGCCTTCGTCCACAGTGATGTGAATGAACATGCCGCGTTTGTCGTCGCTGTACCAGATGCTGTCGCTCACGACCTGTGCATCGAGAAAGCCCTCTTCGCGGTATTTGGCCACGATGAGTTCCTTGTCCTTCTCGTAGAGGTCGCGTTTGAAATGCGAGCTGCCCCAGAATTTCCACCAGGCACCCTGGCTGGTTTCGTCCATGGCACCGCGGAGATCCGAATCCTCGAAGGCGGCGTTGCCGGAGAAGGTGATGCGCTCGACCTGCACTTCCGGGCCTTCGTCGATGTCCACGATGAGATTCGCGCGATTGTCGCGGGGGTTGGTGATTTCCGGCGTCATCGTCACCTTGGCGAGGAAGTAGCCCTCGTCTTCGTACGCTTTGCGCAGCTTGCGCTCGATGCGGTTGAAGTCGGTGGGACGGAGAATCTGGCCTTTCACCAGGCCGATTTTCGTTTCCAGATCCGAGGTACTGAACTCATCGTTGCCGTTGATGACGATGTTCTCGAGCCGCGGCAATTCCTTGACACGGATTTTCAGATACACTCCGTCGGACACCTGCCGGTCGATGACAATCTGCACGTCCTCGAAGAGGCGCAGATTCCACAGGCGGCTGATGGCCTTTTGCGTGGCGTCGCCGGGAACGACGATTTCGTCGCCCGTGCGCAGGCCGGAGGTGTACACGATGGTGTTGGGATCGGCCGTGACCGCTCCTTCCACCGTGACGCTGAGGATTTTGTACGCCTGTTGGCGCGGGGCCTGCTGCGCCAGCGCCGGCACGGCGAGTGCGACGCAGATGAGCAGTGTGGAGAGTACGAGCTTAGATGCTTGAGATTGCATTCATCAGTTCTTCTTTGGCCTTTTTCCACCGCGAGCCGTTGCCCTGCAGCTGTTCGCTGACAAGGCCGAAACGGCGCTCGCGCTGCTGGAAGGACCGTACGGCCTCCACCAGTTCGAGGGAGCGAAATTCGGGCCAGTAACACGTGCTGATGTATAATTCCGTATACGCGAGTTCCCAGAGAAGGAAATTGCTCAGCCGCAATTCGCCGCTGGTGCGAATCAGCAAATCGGGGTCGGGGAGGGCGGCTGTGGAGAGATGCGAGGAGATCAACGCATCGTCGATGTCTTCGGGCGAAATGCGTCCGCTGCGCACGTCCATGGCTATGCGCTTCATTGCGCGCACGAGATCCCAGCGCCCGCTGTAGCTCAGCGCGAGATTCAGTGTGAGACCGGTGTTGTCCCGCGTTTTCTCCATGGCACTTGTCAGCTCGCGCTGCGCTTCGGCGGGAAGTTTGCCGGTTTCACCCATGGTCATCAAACGCACGCCGTTGGCGTGCAAACTGTCCAACTCCTGCCGCAGCGAACTGACCAGGAGGCCCATGAGCATGGACACTTCGTCCTGCGGACGCTTCCAGTTCTCCGTGGAAAAGGTGTACAGGGTGAGATACGATACATTGATGCGCGCGCAGGCCTCGACGATTTCGCGCACCGAGCGCACGCCTTCGCGATGTCCCATGGCGCGCGACTTCCCGCGCTGCTTGGCCCAGCGGCCATTGCCGTCCATGATGATGGCGATATGGCGGGGAATGTTCCCGGTCGAAGCAAGTCCGTCAAGCTCCCTTCGCGCTTCGTCCGTCATCGTATTCTTGGCCAACGTCAGAATCTCCTGTTCACTTCAAAAAGAAGGATCAAATAACATAGAACTTTCCATGCGGAATGTCAAGGTAATCCGCAGTGGACCGCTTGACGTAACTCATTGCCAATTCGTCAGTTACCCGAACCACGCCGTCGACCGGACCTAGCGTGCCGCGTCGATGATGGCCGCGAAGGCGGCGGCGTCCAGCGAGGCGCCTCCAACCAGTCCGCCATCCACATCGGGCTGGGCAAACAGTTCGGCGGCATTGTCCGCCTTCACCGATCCTCCGTACTGAATCACCATGTGCGCAGCGGTGTCGCTGTCGCTCATGTCGGCGAGCACGGAGCGGATGAACGCATGCGCCTCCTGCGCCTGCTCCGGCGTGGCGGTGCGTCCGGTGCCAATGGCCCACACGGGTTCGTAGGCCAGAATCACTCCGCGAAGTTCCTCGGCGGAGATGCCGGCGAGGGATTCGCGCAACTGTATTTCCAGCACGGGCTGCGTAATACCGGTTTCGCGCTGCTCCAGCGTCTCGCCGATGCAGACAATGGGTCGCAGACCCTGCCGCAATGCCTGCAGCAGTTTGCCGTTCACCAACTGATCGCTTTCATGGAAGTACTGCCGGCGCTCCGAATGACCCAGAATCACATGTGTGCAGCCGAGCGAGAGCAACATGCCGGCCGAGCTTTCGCCGGTGTAGGCACCGCTGTCGGCTGCGTGCATGTTCTGCGCGCCCACACCGATGGCTGTGTCGCGAACTTCGTCGATCACCGCGGCGAGCAAGGGTGCCGGCGGACACAGAACGACGCCGACCTGCGGCGGCAGCGCCGCGCTACGGACATGCGCGCTGACGGCGCCGGCCAGTGTGCGCGCGGCGGCGACATCGAGATGCATTTTCCAGTTTCCGGCAACAATGGTGCTTCTCATGCTGATCCTTGTTGAGTCCTGCACGATGGGATTGCGGAGTGCCAATCGACAATATACACAGTTCGACCGGTAATCGCAGGTCAATGTTCCTTCGTGGAAACCCGCGTCCCCCGTTCGTGCCAATGCGCCGCCAGCGGCACCCGCAAAGAAAAACCGCCTCGTGAAGAGGCGGTTTTGCTGTGGACAGGGACGGAATTGAACCGCCGACACATGGATTTTCAGTCCATTGCTCTACCAACTGAGCTACCTGTCCAGAGACAGTTTCGAAATATACGGGAAAATCGTGTCCGTGTCAACTGCGCATTGCCGCGCAATTCCTTGACTGCTGGCGCGGGTGTTCGCAGCGCGCGGGATCGGCGAGGGGGCGGCGAATCCGCTTCGCGCGTTGTATATTCCAGCAAATCATGCAGGTGTTCCATGCGTTCGTTCGCCGCCGCTCTGTTGTTGCTCGCCGTTCCGCTGTACGCCCAGCAGACGTTGCTGGACGCGCGCATGCGCGACGCCATGACGCGCGTGGACGCGGCAACGCTGTTCGTACACGCGAGCGTTTTGGCGCATGATTCGCTGCAGGGACGCGCCACCGGCACGGACGGTACGGCGCGCGCAGCGGCGTATCTCGCATCGCGGCTCGGGGAGTACGGACTGCGTCCACTGCCCGGCGCGCCGGGGTTTCTCCAACCCGTACCCTTGCACGGAAGCATCCCCTTGCCCAGCAGTTCTCTGCAATTGCACGGAGAGGATGGAGTGCGAGAACTCGCGCTGTTCGAGGATTATCTGCTGTATAAAACCGGCGCACAGACCTTTATTCCGCGGCCGCAACGTCTCGTGTTCGTGGGTTACGGCATCGTGGCGCCGGAATTCGATTACAACGACTATCAGAACATCGATGTGACGGATGCCATCGTAGTCTGTCTGGATGGCGAACCGCCGTCGGGTGATGACGGCTATTTTGATGGACCCCGCAGCACCCTGCATTCCATCCCGGAAATGAAGCAGCGCATTGCTTTGTCGCGTGGCGCGCGTGGCAGTATTGTGCTGCCTGTGCCCCGCAGCGCGCGGGGTTACGGTTGGGCGGACTGGGTGCGCATGTTCTCGTTCGAGGAGGTGATGCCGCCCATCATGCTGCCCTCGCATCTCAGCGTGCTGATGCGCCTGGAGGCGGCGACGATGCTGTTCGCCGGGGCGCGGTATTCGCTCAAGGATGTGCTCGAAATGGATGCCCGCGGCAGTGTGCGCAGCTTTGCATTGAAAACGCGGCTCACGTTCATCGGGCGATTTCGCGAGCGGGATTTCGTGGATCACAATGTGGCGGCGCTGTTGCCGGGCAGTGATCCACTGCTGCGCGATTCCTATGTCATTTGCTCCGCGCATTACGATCATCTGGGGGTGGGTCCGGCCGTGCGTGGCGACAGTGTGTACAATGGCCTGGTGGACAATGCGCTGGGCACGGCGGCGGTGCTGGAGTTGGCGCGCGTGCTGTCCACCGAGGAATTCAGGCCCCGCCGATCCATTGTGTTTCTCTTTGTCACCGGTGAGGAAAAAGGACTGCTGGGTTCGCAATATTACTGCGCGAATCCTCTCGTGCCATTGCACAAAAGCATCGCCAATCTCAACATCGATGGTGTGGCCATGATCGATGAGTTCGATGACATGTTGGCCATCGGAGCGCAGTATTCCACGCTGGAGCAGATGATGTCCGCGCTTGGTTCAGAGATAGGGCTGCGGCTGGCCGAGGTGCCGCCGGTGTTCGAGATCAACGATCCCTTCGCGAGTTCCGATCACATCGCCTTCGCGCAGGCGGGCATCCCGTCGATGCTTGTGATGGAGGGCATGTCGTATCGCAATGTCGGGGCTGCGGGATTTGAGTCCTTCGTGAACTGGGGCCGCGAGCGCTATCACACGCCGTTCGACGATCTCGAGCAGCCGCTGCACACCGGCGCGATGACGCAACACCTGCGCTTGCTGCTTGCCACGCTTTCCATGCTCGCCAACACCTGGTCGCCGCCGCAATGGTTGCGGGGCGAGAAATACATAAACGCGCGTCTGCAATCCATCGCGGAGGGAACATGAGCACGAGCACGGCTTCGGTATCGACACGCGGCATTCTCCTGCTGGCTTCCGCGTTGTTGCTGCTCTCGTGCGGAGGTTCGCAGCCCGGTGAAGCGCAAGGCCCCGCTGTGATTCGCATCAAGGGTTCCGACACCATGTTGCAGCTTACCACGCGCTGGGCGGGCGAGTTCATGCGTAACCATGCCGACATTGCCGTGTATGCCGAAGGCGGCGGCACGGAGAGTGGCATCGAGGCGTTGATCGACGGCGATGTGCAACTCTGCGCCGCCTCGCGCACACTACTGCCCGATGAAGTGCGTCGCCTTTTGAAAAAGCGCGGCTACCTCGGCATCACCGTGTTGACGGCTAAGGACGCGTTAAGCGTGTACCTGCATCCACGCAATACGGTGCGCTCGCTGAGCATGGAGCAACTGCGCGGTTTGTTCAACGGGAGCATACGCAACTGGAGCGAAGTGGGTGGGCCCAATCTCCCCGTGCTGGTGGTGAGTCGACAGCCCAATTCGGGTACGTATCTCTTTTTTGAAGAGCATGTGCTGCGCGGCGACGCCTACAGCACTGCCGCCATGACCCTGCCCACTACCGAGGCGGTGATCCGTGCGGTCGCTGCATCGCCCGGGGCCATCGGCTACGGGGGACTGGCCTACGGTGCGGATCTGGTGCATTGCGCCATCGATGGTGTGGAACCTACGATGGAAAAGGTACGCGATGGTTCGTACCCCATCTCACGTTATCTGTACCTCTTCGCGGCCGGCCCGCTGACCGGCCCAGGTAAGACATTCATCGACTGGGTTCTGAGCGACGAGGGACAGGCCATCGTTGCCGGCATCGGCTACATTCCGCTCTGGGATGTTCGCAAGGAAATGGAATAATTCGCGTAGCGCGAGGGCCCTGTTACGCCCGGCATGGTGCCCACGGTCGTTCATGTTCCTTCGTCACACCCGGGGGAATGAGGATGGTGCAGGTGCCTTGATTACTGTCGGAGTGGATCAGCAGAGTTTCAAAACCACAGATTGCACGGATTTCACACAGATTAGCACAGATGGATCGTGGAAGTCGGCGAGGTGCCGAGCGAATCTTCGCAGATGAAGCCATCCAACGTCCGCTGACAGTAGTGATGCGAATCGGTGTCCCTTGCCTGCGGCGGCGGAGGGGGTACGAGTTGGCTCCTACGACTACCGTCAAAGCGTTACTCTTTACTCTTCACTCTTTACTCAACGCCTTACCGCGCTGATGAGCATGACGCAGGCGGCGAGATTCTCTTCAGAGCAGATTCATGCGCTCAATCTCCCGTCGCGTTTTCGACAGGGTCCGCTCTTCGCTGCGGGAACGTCCCGCCACGCTACGTATGTTGCGGGTATTCGTGATCATTCACCACCAGCGAACGAGGATATCATGTCGACAACAATCACCGTTGCCAATGCCGGGCCCATCATCATCGAAGGCGAGTTCACCGTCGTCGATGCGCAGGGAAACAGCTACGGCCTTGGAGGACGAACGCGCATCTCGCTGTGCCGCTGCGGACAGTCGTCGAACAAGCCCTTTTGCGACGGTACGCATCGCAGCTGCGGCTTCGACGATGCCGGCAGCGCGCGGGATCTGCCGCCGGCAAAGGCCTGAACCGAGAGTCCCGGCGCCGTACGAGCACCGGGTCGCCGCACTACAACAGAATCGATAGCGACGTCACGCAACCCGACCCGCAACACAATTCCAGGCACTGTACAACGAAGAGGAGCGGCCAGACAGCCGCTCCTCTTCGCAATCATATCAACGCGTTGCTCGTAGCTCTTTGCCTCAGGCCGCCCCGCGTGCGTCGAGCGCGGCGAGCACCGCGGCGCATTGTTCCTGCGCACGTGCGAGCAGGGCGTCGGCCTCGCCACGAATGCGCTGCGTGAAGTCCGCATCCTTGATGCCGCCGAGATTGATGAGCACATTTTTATGCGCTCCCCAGCTGCCGGTTTCAAGTGCCTTGGCACCGACTTCGAGATCCGAGCGTGAACTCATGTTGCCATGCGCGGCCATTTCCAGCATCGCGGGCCAGCAGCGATCGGCGATGCGCATGGTGCCGAGCGGAATTTCGATGGCTTTGCGCAAGCCGGCCTGCATTGCCGCCGTGCGTGCGGCCTTTTGCTCGTCGGTGTCCTTGGGCATGCCCAGCGCTTCCATGTAATCATTGAAGGCGTTGGTGTCCGCATCGATCATGGGAAGGAGGTCCTTCATCGCATGATGCAGGGGCGGAATCAATTCCCGCATCACAGCGTCCTTGTCCTCGAATTTGCGTTTGCCATAAGTCATCCACCCCACCATGGCGCCGAGTCCCGCACCGAGCGATGCGATGAGCGCGGAAGCGGAGCCGCCTCCAGGTGCGGACGTGCGGGCGCCGGTCAATTCCACAAAGGCGCGCACACTCATGCTGGCCAGCGGTTCGGCGTTGTCATCCTCGATCATGTATTCGATGATGCGCTTGCGCGGATCGAAGCGCGAGACGGAATTCAGGCCGAGGCGCTCGATGACGAGACGGATTTTCTGATCCTCGTCGATGATGAACAGATGTTCCTTCTCCATGTAAAATTCGGCCGCCATGAGCATGGCTTGCAGTGGTATCAGGCCCACGATTTCCGAGCCGGCGACGGCGAGATTGAGTTCGCGCGCGTCCTTGGCCACTTCCTCGAAGGCGACATGCGGAGCGGTGATGTGGAAATTGTCGAGATTCATCGACACCTGCGCCATGTTGTATTCGTCCACCCACCAGCCGATGGCTTTCACGGCCTGCAGACGGCCGGGTTCGCCTTCGCCTCGACCCTGCTCGCGGATGTTCAGTGCGATGCGATGGGCTTGTTCCTTGGTGCCCAGCACATTGACGTTGAAGGCCACGAGGAAGAAGCGTGCTCCCGTGGCGGTGGCTCCCCAGCGGGGCACGAACTCCGCCGGACCGAAATCGGGCTTCCACTCGGGCAGCGTGATGCGCGACGGGATGGCTTCGTATTCACCAGCACGGATGTGCTTGAGGCTTTTCCTGTATTCGATGGGTTGAGCTTCCTCGTAGAGATAGATGGGAATGCCGAGTTCCTCGGAGGCGCGGCGGCCGAATTCCTTGGCGCAGGCCACGCATTCCTCCATGGTCACGTTCGCTACCGGCACGAAGGGACAGACGTCCATAGCGCCCATGCGCGGATGTTCGCCGCTGTGCTTGGTCATGTCGATGCGTTCCTTCGCGACGCGCGCCGCCGCAAGTGCGCCCTCCACCACCGCCTCGGGTGATCCGACAAAGGTGTACACGGTTCGGTTGGTCGACTTGCCCGGATCCACATCCAGCAAGGTGCAGCCGGACGTATCGCGGATGGCGGCGGCAATGGCGTCGATCACGGACTGATCGCGGCCTTCGGAGAAGTTGGGAACGCATTCGACGATTTTTTTCATGGCACTACAGTTCCTTGGTGGTACATTTCTCGCCCTGCGGATACGCGCGCGGCATCATGACGAAGGTTACGGTGCGTCCGCCGGGAAGCATGGAAGCGGCGCGCGCATCCATTAACATAGTACGCCGACGTCGGAAATAAAATGCGCCTTTTCCGTGTTGCCAGATGCTCGCGTCATGCACAGGTGAGGGAAGCGGGTGGAAATGGCGCGGGGGAAACCGGGGTAAAAAGGGAGAAGGTGATATGGATTCGCTGTCCGGCGCGGTCAGCTGCCGTGCCCGGCGATGTTGGAGAAAATCCCGCATGTTTTTTCTCGTTATTGCGGCCGCTGAAAGACCTTGACCTTGCGAGGGGAAAGCCGTAGGTTGCGTTCTATGCCCGTCGGAGAGATTACCGTATTTCGGTCCATTTCTCGTTGAGTTCGCGTTCGATGCAACCCATCGACGAATTCCATTGTCACTGTACATACTCTTTCGAGTCGTCCCAGAAACGCACTCGACCAGCAACCACGAGCGGAACACGCGATTTATGTCAGACGAAGCGCAACGCAAAGCCATCCTCCTCGTCGAAGACGACGAACAAAGCATGACCTACGTGCAGGTCCTTCTCCGCAAACAGTACGATGTGCATCTCGCGCAATGGGCCAGTGCGGCGTGGGACATCCTTCAAAGCACACCCATCGATCTCATTCTCATGGACATTTCGCTGCCGGGTACGGAGAATGGCCTCGAACTCACGCAGCGCATCAAAGCAACCGCATCGCTCGCGGCCATTCCCATTATCGTGCTTACGGCGCACGCCTTTCCCCGCGACCGCGTCAACAGCCTCGCCGCTGGCGCCGACGCCTACATTTCCAAACCCTTCGACCGGCATCACCTGCTGGAGACCATCGGCTCACTGCTCCCGGCGTAACTCATCCAGTGCCGCGAACAGCGCATCGATTTCCTCTGTCGTATTGTAGAAATGCGGCGCTATGCGCACATGCCCCACGCGCGCCGAAACGGTGATGCGCCGCTGTTGCAGCCCCGCTTGCAAGGCCTCGGCCTGTTCGTGCCGGAAGGTCACGATGCCCGCACGACGTGCCGGATCGGAGGGCGTGACCACGGCAAGGCCACGCTCGATGGCGCGTCCGTAGGTGTATGTCGCATTGTTCCGCACCAGACGCTCCACCTCATCATGTCCCACGGCGCGGAACAAGCGCAGCGCGCCGTGATAGGCGTGGAGGCCAATGGAATTGAACGTGCCGCTTTCGTAACGCCGCGCATCGTCGAGCAGGTCCAGGCGATAGTCGAAGAAATTCCACGCGTCCTTCACATTGATCCAACCCAGCACCGCCTGTTGCAGCATGTCCTGCACGCGTTCGGACACGTAGACGATGGCCAGTCCCTGCGGACCCATTTGCCATTTCTGCACGCCGGCCGAGAGAAAATCCACGGGCGTCTCGGCGAGGTTGAGGCGAATGCCTCCCACGCCCTGTATCGCATCCACGCTCAAAAGCACGCCATGTGACTCGCACAGCGTCTTGAGCGCGGCAAGATCAACGGTGTAACCGGAGAGAAACTGCACCCAACTGATGGCCACAAGCCGCGTGCGCGGGGTGATGGCGGCTTCGATGTCCTCGATCAGCACCTGTCCCTCGCGCTGGGGCACGAAACTCAACTCCACGCCGTGCCGGCGCAGGTTGAGAAAGGGGTAGATGTTGGCGGGAAACTCCTGGTCCACCAGAATCACATGATCGCCCTGCCGCCAGGGAAAACCGGCCGCGAGAATGTTCAGGCCTTCGGACGTGTTCTGGGCGAAGGCGATGCGCCTCGCGTCGCAGCCGATCATCTCGGCCGCCCAGACGCGTGCTTCGCCGATGGTGCGCATGGTGGCGGCGTAGGTATCGATGTCGCCACGCGCGCGTCCGTCGATGAACTCGCGCACGCTCTCCTCCATCATGCGCGACCAGGGGGATGTGGCGGCATGATTCAGATAGATGTGTCCGCTTTCGAGATGGGAAAATTGTGCGCGAATCTCGTCGATGGTCATGCTTCGTCCTGTAATGCTGTTGCGAGAATGTGCAGCGTGCAATGCATGCCGCGTTCGTCTGCGCCGATGTGCAGATCCCAGTCCTGCGCGGTGGCGATTTCGCGCGCTCGCGCGAAATCCGCTACGCTACCGTCGCATGCCTGCGCGGATGTCCGGTGCAGCTGTATCACGAGCCGTCGGCGCTTGTGTGTAAAGGTCACATCAATGCCGCAGTCGGTCTGCTCGCTGCGGATGAGTCCGTCGAGTAACGCGAGCAGAAGCCGCAGCAATGCCATGCGGCGCGCGGGCGCGATGGCGCGGCGCAGCACGCGGGCGGGGATGCGGTGTTCGATGCGCACGGGACAGGGCAACGCGGCGGCATGCTCACGCAGCGCATGCAACACAGCGGTCAATGTGTCGTTGGTGGCGTCGAGCAACCAGAGCACATCGCTGTGCTGAAGGAGGCGCTCGCGCAATAAGGATAATTGCCCGTCGGCCTCCGCTGATGTCGTGGCAGGTTCGGCGGGCGCGCTGGTAGTGCTCGCCAACGAGCCCTGTCCGCTCACGCGTTGCTCGGAAAGCAGCGTTTCCGCCAGGCGCAGCCGCGACACCTGTGTACGTCTCGCATGCCGCCTTGCGCGAAGCACGACCACGACGACGGCGAGTCCGGCGGCGAGCAGCAGCGTGACCTGAAACCAGAGCGTTTCCACGAAGGGCGCATCCACCACCACGCGCAGCATGGCATGCCGTGGCGTCCAACGGCCTTCGCCCAGATGAAGACGCAGCATGAGCGTGTATTCGCCGGGCGGCAGACCGGCGTACTCGATCGAGCCATCCATCGACTCGTGCCAGCGGTATTCATGCCCTTCGAGTTGGTAGAGAAAGCGCCGCGAAGCGGCATTGCGAAACGTGGGTGCGAGCAACTGCACGCGCAACATGCGCTCGCCCGCGCGCATCCGCACCGCTCCGCGCTCCGTACGTTCCTCCTCGTCCACGCGGAGACTGCTGATGAACATGCGCTGCGACGGTGCGGCTCCATCCTTTTCCGCGCAGCCCGCCGATATCCAACGACCACGCCGGGGTGGGGGAGTGGGTTGGTAGCAATTCACGATGCCGCCGCTACCGAAATACAACTCACCGCCGGGTCCGCAGTGCACCGTTGAAACTTCATTTGCCCCCAAACCATTGCGTGTGTCCAGTGTGAACATGGCCTGGCGTTGCAGCAATTCCATGATCACCGCGGGATCGATGCCCGAAACCGCGGGCTCGTCACCATTTGCCAATAGATTCACATCCCGATACGGCAACACGGAAATGCCAGCGTTACTGCCGAAGTACAGCGACCCATAGTCGTCCTCGGTGATGCACGTTACCGTGTTTCCGGCGAGGCCCTTTTCCGTGCCAATGCTCGAAGTGCCACTTGAACCCAGAAAAACTCCCGAGCCCACCGTGCCAAACCACATCATGCCTTTGCTGTCGCGGAATATCGAGAGAATGTGCTTGCCTCGCAGCCCTGCGGGTGGATAAACCGATGCAGTGGAGAGACTGATGCGCGCCGCGCCCCGGTCGGTGCCCACCCAGAGAAAACCCGCCTCGTCCTCGGCGAGAGCGGTGATCCTGTTGGAAGGCAGATCGTCGCGGGTGGTGTACAGCACGGCACCATCGGCATCGCGGCGCAGCAATCCCTCGGTGGTGCCTACCCAATACGCCCCGTCGGAGCTGCGATACAAACAACGCACGCGCGGCGCAGGAAGGGGAAAATCCTCGCGCAGGTCGCGTACACGCCCGCGCGACCATACCGACAGCCCACCCTCGGTACCGATCAGCACATCGCCGGAAGGAAGTGCGAGCAGCGCCCGCACAGTGTCGGAGGGCAAGCCATTGCGCCGCGTGATATCGCGAGGACCCTCGCCGTGCAACACGCGTATCCCCGCTCCGAGCGTACCCACCCACAGGGCGCGATCATCGTCGTGCAGCACACAGCTCACCGTCGCTCGCGCGGCGGGCAGTTCATCGCCGGGCAAATAGTGGTGAAAGCGGTCCGGTACGTATTGCCACAGGCCGTCGCTTGCTCCGAGCCAAACGCTGCCCTCATCGTCGCAGAATACCGCGCGTGGCGCGGTGGCTCGCAGGCCGTTCCCTCGGTCGAAGCGCAGCGTACCCTCGTCGGCGCGGCACAGCAGGGCTTCGGCTGTGACGAGCCAGTCCCTCCCCCGGCAATCGCGTGCGGATGCCAGCAAGCGCTCGCCGGGGAACAAGGCGCGCAAATGGTCGTGGCGGACGGGGCGTGTGGCTATGCGCCGCGCCGTGCTGTCGCGCAGGCGCAACAGCCAGCTTTGCCGCGCTGTGGCGATGTACAACTCCTGCGCGTTGAGCAGGTACATTTCTCGCACCGGCCCGCGGATGCCCGCAAGCCGCCGCTCAAGAATGGTGTCGCGCGTGTCGCTGCAATTCGCACGCAACCGCACACAGCGCAGGCCGTCGCGCGTGCCCACGTACAGTACTCCTCTGCCGTCGGTGGCGATGGAATGCACCGTGTCGTCGAGCGCAAGGGTAAGGGGGACGAAGCGCTGGCCATCGAAACGCAGCACCCCCTGCCGCGCGGTGCCTATCCAGAGAAATCCCCGATGGTCCTGCGTGATCGCGGTGACATGCTCGTCGGGCAGCCCCTGCATCGCTCCGTAACGCACGAAAGGATAATGCTGCGCCTGAACGATGTGTACATAGAGCACGCACAGCAGCGCGGGAAGAAATATTGCGCCTCGTCTCATGCTGCGAATCTACGGAAATGCGTCGACACAGGCAGGATGTGATCAGGGTAAAAATGAGGGGCGATGTGCGGAGGTGGGAACCGCGGGGGAAGGACACACTGATTGAACACCGCCCCTCTCCTTTTCGCTCTTGAAGGAAGGGTGCTTCAATATGGCGGCGCTCTGTTAGCATCGCGTTGCCGTCGCGTGTGATTTGCATGTGCGGCGTACTGTGCGCCCTGCCGCGAAACACTGCGTGAAAAAGCGGGATTGCCGTACATTAGCATGCAGCATGTCCCACGCCGCACGGAGAATGCGATGAATACGCGCGTCAAGGATCTCGCCGATCTGGCCAAACTCTTTCCCTCTTCCTCATCCGACGAGGCAGCGACCGACAGCACAGCGTCCGCCAATCCAAGCACGCCTGCGGCTGGCGCGCGCGACCGTGCGCTGGCGTTGAGCAAGCTGCATATTCAGCTCGAGAAAAAGGGGAGAAAGGGCAAGGGCGTGACGGTTATTGCCGGATTTTTTCACACGGAAGAGGATTTGCAGCGCTTCGCGCGTGAACTCAAAACGCGCTGCGGCAGCGGCGGCACGGTGAAAGACGAGACTATTGAACTGCAAGGCGATCACCGCAGCACGGCCGCCGCGTATTTCCGCGCCTTGGGATTCAAGGTGACGGGAGTCGCCTGAGCTTCGGCAGCGCCCCAACGCCCGCCCCGCCGGATTGCGGAGCGGGCAAGGAGGCGTCACACCGTTGCGCGTTCGCGCTGTTCCACGGAAAATGTCAAACCATGTTCGTCGGCATCGATGCGCACAAATGCGCCGCGTGGCAATTCGCCGCGCAGGATGCGCGTACTGAGCGCATTCACTATCTCCTTGAGCATCAGGCGCTTGAGCGGACGCGCCCCGAAGGCCGGATCGTATCCCTGCTCGGCCAGCCAGTCCTTCGCCCGGGCCGTCAACGCGCCATCCAGGCCCTGCCGCTGGAGATTGTCCTGAATCATGCGCTCGAATTGCACTTCCACGATGCGATGCAAATCGCCGCGTGAAAGCGGACGGAACACGAGCACTTCATCCACGCGGTTGAGGAATTCGGGGCGCAGGCGATGGCGCAGCAACTGCAGCACATCGCGGCGCGTGCTTTCATACACGTCGTCCATGCTGCCCGCGGTAGCGCCGGAGAAGCGTTCCATGATGTTTTCCGCGCCCAGATTGGAGGTCATGATGATGATGGTGTTTTTGAAATTCACCACATGGCCTTTGCTGTCGGTAAGGCGGCCATCGTCGAGCACCTGCAACAGGATGTTGAACACCTCCGGATGCGCCTTCTCGATTTCGTCGAGCAGGACCACGCTGTAGGGACGGCGACGCACGGCTTCAGTAAGCTGTCCGCCCTCCTCGTAACCAACGTATCCCGGCGGTGCGCCGATCAGCCGGCTCACATTGAACTGCTCCATGTACTCGCTCATATCGATGCGCAGCACCGCATGCTCGTCGTCGAAGAGGAACTCGGCCAGCGCGCGCGCCAGTTCGGTTTTTCCCACGCCTGTGGGACCGAGGAAAATGAAGGAGCCAATGGGTCGCCGTTCATCGCTCATGCCGGCACGAGCGCGCAGCACCGCGTCCGATACCGCGGCCACGGCTTCGTCCTGTCCCACCACACGCAGGCGCAGCCGTTCGGGCATGTGCAGGATTTTCTCGCGTTCGCTTTCGAGCATGCGCGAGACGGGAATGCCCGTCCAGCGCGACACCACATCGGCGATGTCTTCCTCTGTCACGACTTGCTTGAGCATGGACCCCGTGGCCTGGAATTCCTCGAGACGCGCTTCGAGATCCTTTTGCTGGCGTTCCAGTTCGATCAATGTGCCGTACTTGAGTTCCGCCGCGCGGTTGTAGTCGCCGTCGCGTTCGGCTTTCTCGGCTTCGAAGCGCGCCACTTCCACCGCTTCCTTGCTGCCGCGCAGTTCGCGGATCAAATCCTTTTCGAGCTGCCAGCGGGCGCTGAGGGCGGCGTATTCCTCCTTGAGATTGGACAACTCGGCGGCAATGGCGGCGAGGCGCTCGCGCGAGGGGTCGTCGCTTTCCTTGCCCAATGCCACGGCCTCGATTTCGAGCTGTTTGATGCGTCGGTCGATTTCGTCCATATCCTCGGGCATGGAATCGATCACCGTGCGCAACCGCGCCGCCGATTCGTCGATGAGATCGATGGCCTTGTCCGGGAGGAAGCGATCGGCGATGTAGCGCTGCGAGAGTGTGGCCGCCGCGATGATGGCGCTGTCGGCGATGCGCACGCCGTGGTGCAGCTCGTACTTTTCCTTCAGTCCACGCAGTATGGAAATGGTGTCCTCCACCGAGGGTTCGTCCACGAGTACGGGCTGGAAGCGGCGCTCCAGTGCCTTGTCCTTTTCGATGTATTTGCGGTACTCGTCAAGCGTGGTGGCGCCGATCATGCGCAACTCTCCGCGCGCCAGCAAGGGTTTGAGCATGTTTCCCGCGTCCACAGCACCTTCGGCCGCGCCCGCGCCGACGATGGTGTGTAGTTCGTCCACGAACAGGATGATGGCGCCCTCGGACTCGGCCACTTCGCGCAGCACGGCCTTGAGGCGTTCCTCGAATTCGCCGCGGAACTTCGCCCCGGCGATGAGCGCGCCCATATCGAGCTGAAACACGGTTTTATTTTTCAATCCCTCGGGCACATCGCCCGAGGCGATGCGCTGGGCTATGCCTTCGACGAGGGCGGTTTTGCCCACGCCGGGATCGCCAACCAGCACGGGGTTGTTCTTGGTGCGGCGCGACAGCACCTGAATGCTGCGGCGAATTTCTTCGTCGCGGCCGATAACGGGATCGAGTTTCCCGCGTCGCGCGAAATCGGTGAGATCGCGTCCGAAGCGCTTCAGCGCCTGATAGCTTTCTTCGGCATTGGGCGTGGTGGCGCGCTGCGCGCCGCGCACATCCTTGAGCGCCCGCAGTATGCTGTCGCGCTTCACGCCCTGCTCCGCAAGTATTCGCCCGGCATCGCGATCCGCGGGAAGGGCGAGCAGTACATGCTCGGTACTGATGTACTCATCGCGCAGCGCACGCATTTCCTCTTCGGCTTTGCGCAACACCTGTTCAAGCGCCGCGGCGATATACACGCCGTCTCCACCCTGCACCACGGGTTTACCGCGCAGTTCGCGATCCACCTGCGCGCGCAGTGCGTCCACATTGCCGCCCACTTTGCGCAGGACGGCCACGGGAATGCCCTCGCTGTCTTCCATCAGCGCGGAGAGCACGTGCATGGCTTCGAGCTGCTGATGTCCGTAGCGCTGCGCCAGTGCCTGCGCGGCGGTGATGGCTTCTTGTGCCTTGACGGTGAATTGATCCAATCGCATATCGTCTATTCCTTACTTCATTTCAGAGTTTTAAAACCACAGATTGCACAGATTTCACACAGATTAGCACAGATGGATCGTGGAAGTCCACGAGATACCCGGGTAAAGAGTGAAGAGTAAAGAGTGAAGAGTCCGAAAATCACGGAAGACGTTTTCAGCCGACCCACACGACTCCCGCCCCTGTCAAACTTTACTCTTTACTCTTCACACTTCACTCAACTCATTACCGCGCAGAAGCGCATGATGCTGGCAGCGAGACTATTTTCAGAGCAGGCGGCATCCATTGTACCATTTCGCCTTTTCACCCTGCCGCCATGCCTGCGGCCGCTCGATACACCGCGAATGCATTTCTCCTTTTTGCTTCACCCTCGCATGCGACGCGGCTCAGTGCTTCATCCCGCAGGCGGTGGCGAAATCCTCCATCAGCTGTCGTTGTTCGTCTGTGAGCGTGGTCGGCACACGCAAATGTGTGCGAATGTACAAATCGCCCGCCCCATCGAAGCCCAGGCCGCGCAGGCGGAGAACCTGCTCCGCTTGCGTGCCGGCGGGAATGCGCACGTTCACGCGTTTGCCCTCGGGCGTGCGTACGCGTATGGTGGATCCGAGCACGGCCTGGGCAATGTTGATGGGAATGTCCACATACGCGTCGTTGCCCTTGCGCTTGAAAAAGGGATCCTCGGTGGCGTGCTCCTGCTCATCGCGAGCCGCCGTGGGACGGTTGCCGGCGGAGGACTGCGCCCGTGCGCCCCGGGCTTTGCGCTTGCTGCGGCCCTGGAACAGATTTGCGAAAATATCCTCGAGACTGCCGGTATCGAAGCCCCAGGTGAAGTCCCGCTTGTTCTCCGACGAAAAGCCCCCGAAGCGATGGAGAAAGTCGTCGTAGGACATCGACTCGCGCGCCTGTCCCGTGCCGTAACGCCGCAGCTCGTCGTAGCGTCTGCGCTTCTCCGCATCGCCCAGCACCTCGTAGGCCTCGCCGATATCCTTGAAGCGGGATTCGGCGCTGACATCACCCTGCCGACGATCGGGATGCCACTCCTTTGCGAGCTTGCGATAGGCCTGCTTGATTTCTTCCTGCGAGGCGCCTTCGCTCACACCGAGTATGTCATAGTAGTTCTTCTGCTGCATGTTTCTTTCCTCCGTCACCTTCGACGCGCTTCCGTCGCCCTGTGATGGATGAGGTGGATGGAATCAATTTTCATACCATGAATAGAAAAACACAGGATTGGATGACGAAATGTCGCATCCATCTGCCAGAACGGCGCATCGACTTCATGTGGGGCAGGTTGAATTTTTGAAAAATGACAAATTGGCGTGACGACATGTCATAACGGCGCAAAAATATCATTGGCACGGCTTGTGATTCTACTTGGGCAACTGAACAAACGATTTCAACCAACGCCATTACAGGAGGAAACGCCATGACAATCACCCGCTGGAACCCGGTAAACGATCTGATGAACTTGCAGCGCGAAATGAACCGCGTGTTTTCCGGTTTCACCCCCAAGCCCACGCGCGACGAGGATTACGAGTCGGCGGTGTGGAGCCCGACGGTGGATATTGTCGAAGACAGCGACGTGTACACCTTGACCTTCGATCTCCCCGGTCTGAAGAAGGAGGACATCAAGATGAACTTTGCCGACAACACGCTGAAGATCAGCGGCGAGCGCAAGGCGGTGGAGGAGAGCAAGGAAGCCACCTGCCACCGCGTGGAGCGTGTGTACGGGAAATTCTACCGCTCCTTCAACTTCCCGACCATGGTCAACGCGGACAAGATCAGCGCCAATTACAAGGATGGTGTACTCACCATTGCCGTGCCCAAGGCCGAGGAAGTGAAGCCGAAGCAGATCACCATCTCGTAAAGCAACACTTTCGCACATTACCCTCGCGGGCGTCCGGCATAGCGGGCGCCCGTTTTTGTTGCTGTCGCCGCCGTCCGCGTCTATGCGGCTCGAACGCGTTCGAGCCAGCTCGTGCTCAGCGGGTTTTGCCTCCGCTCATGAGCACGGCGATGGGTTTGAGCCCGTCGATATTCTCGCACACGATTTTAATGGTGGACATGATGGGGACGGAGAGTATCATGCCCCAGATCCCCCAGAGCCAACCCCAGAGCAGCAAGGCGATAAGCACCAGCAGCGGACTGAGATCGAGGCTGAAGGCCATGAGCTTCGGTTCTATCACATTGCCCATCAGATTCTGCATCACCACCAGGATCACCAGCACCAGCAGCGGAGTGGCGAGCGTGTCGAATTGCAGCAGCGAAAACAGCAGGGGAAAAAACACCGCCACGATCGATCCGATATTCGGAATGAAATTGAGCAGGAAGGTGAGGAAGCCCCAGAGCAAGGCGAAATCCACACCCAGGATGAGCAAGGTCACGGTGGTGAGCGCTCCTGTGGCAAGACTGATCAGCGTTTTCGCGATCAGGTACTGGCGCACTTTCACATCAATGGTGCGAATCATCGCGGCCACGGCTTGAGAGTGGCGCTCGGCCAAGGCCTGCTCCACCTTGCCCGCCAGCGTACCGCTTCCCGCGAGAATAAAGAACATCAGCAGTATCACAACGAAAAAATCGCTCAGCAGCGTCAGGAAGGAGCCCGCGCTGCTGGTGACAAAGGCCCCGACCGAGCCTACGTCGATCACATCCGCCGGAGACATGCCGGTGACATCGAAGCCGAGTTGTCCGGCCGTGTGCTGCAACCAGGCGCTGCTGTTGGTCAGGAGCACGGCGAGGCGGTCCTGATATTTGGGCACTTCGCGGACAAAAGTGGCCACGCTGGAGTAGATGATGCTGCCCAGTCCGAAGAACAGGCCGGAAATGAACAGAAACACCACCAGCAGCGCGATCACATTCGGCACGCGCTTGCTTCGCAGATACAGCACGATGGGTTTGAAGATGTAGGACAGGAACACCGCCAGCACCAGCGGCAGCAGCACCGACTTCATGAGTACCAGCACCGTACCCAGCGCGATCAGCGTGAGTATTCCGAGAAACACCGTGGAAACGTTCTGTTCCTTGTTCGTCATGATTGCATCCATCGAAGTGATACTGCAACATAGCTGCGGCGCGAACATGGGGCAAAACACGGGGCTTGGCCGGCACAGAGAACACGGAGGGCCGCGCCAACACGGAGGGCACGGAGGGTTTCGTCGAATGCAGATAATATCGCGCATTCGAGGCAATCATGGCACAAGCGTCGGGAATTCGGCAACTGAGCAGGGGCGTTCGGAAGGGGATTTTTCCGGCTGGCGCGATGCCGACAATGCGCGCGAGGGCCTGTGGAGCGGGTGTCGTGAGGGTGGGAGCGCTTCGGGGCAATGTATGGGGGCCTGTGCGGCGCTGGCACGAAATCGGCGCAAGGGTTGCCTCGTATGGATTGATGCCTTACCTTTAAAAATCCCCCCGACCCGATCGGGGAGGAGAAACTGTTCAATGATGTACCGTAAAAGCGGAGTCCTATGAAGCGAAGTACAATCAAACTTCTGCTCTTGCTGACACTGATAGTCGGCTTCAGTATTGCACCGGCCACACTGTTCGGCTCGGTCAACAACACCACCTCCCTCACCTCCCCCAGCACGCGCGCCGCCCAGAAGAAACTCGCTCGCAAAGTCGCCGCCATGGCCCTGCTCCGTGAGTACCTGCCCCAGTACGCAGATATTCTCGAAGCCAGGACGATGCGATTCGAGGAAATCTTCTACAACGCCAGTGCCATCGTCCCCATCTCCTACCCCTTCGACACACGCTCTCCCTTCGCCAATCCCACCATGCGCCTGCAACTGCTCAGCACCATCGATCGATGGTTGGGTACGCCGTATCGTTACGGCGGGCGTTCGGCCGCGGGATTCGATTGCTCGGGCTTCGTGCGCACCGTTGTGGATCAGGCGTTGGGGCAGAGCATCGGCAATTCCTCCAGCGCGCAGTCCAAGGAGTTTACGCCGATTTACTCTGTCGACAGTCTGCAATTCGGCGATCTGATGTTCTTCTCCGGTACCCGGCGTTCGTCGAAGCGTATCGGCCACGTGGGCATCTATCTCGGCAACGGCGTGTTCGCGCATTCTTCCACATCCATCGGCGTGACCTTCAATCACATCACCGACGGGTACTATCAGAAGCGTTTCCGCTGGGGCGGACGTTTCACCAGCATGCAGGTGGCGGATGCGGATCGCAGTGGTGTGTATGTGAACCCGTAGTTTCGGATTGTTCACAACGAAAAAGGGCCGTCCATCGACGGCCCTTTTTCGTTGATACAGATTGTCTGAAGGTCACCCTTTGCCCGTTTCCGCGCGATCGGTCGCGCTGCGATGCAGGGTTGTGCCGAATACCAGATCCCACAACGGCGAACTCACGCCGAAGCCCCGCTCGGGATCCTGAAAGTGATGGCGCATGTGCAACTCGCGCAACGTGCCGAACACGCGTCCCTTGACCGGAAAATGATGCACCGCGTAATGTGTGATGTCATAGAACAGATAGCCGGCAAGAAAGCCCGCCGTGAAAGGCAGCGCAGCCGCCAAACCCATTGCCCACCAGAACAGCAGGAAAAACAGCGAAGCCAGCGGGAGGCTCACGGAAGGAACCATCACCAGGCGCAGCGGATCGCTCGGATAATCGTGATGCACGCCGTGGAACATCCAGTGAATTTTTCCTCCCCACGCGCTTTTCGGGTGGTAGTGAAACACGAAGCGGTGCAGCGAGTATTCGGTGAACGTCCAGAAGGCCAGGCCAAACACCGCGTACATGGCCGTGTCGCCGATGGTGTTGTGATGCTTGAGCATCCCGATGCCCGCCAGGGTCGTGATCACCGGAAGGAAAATGATGAGGGGTACCGTCCAGTGCACGCGCGAGAAGAACTCCATGAAGTTGCTCTCGAACATACGCGGGGTTTCTTTCTTGTTGGAAACGTAATGCTTCACGTGTCTACCTGTAGCCGGGGAAAGGAAAAAAATACAACAGCTATCCGAAATAGAAAAGATGCACTCGGAAAGCGAAACACTCGGCGATGGCCAAAAAGTTTTCCGTCCGCTGCGTAGCGATCCTTCCGCGCGATGCACGGGTTCTCCGGTGACGCTGCGGTATTGTCAAAAAAAAAGGGCGCGGGATATCCGCGCCCTGAACGGTTGCCTTGCAGGATGTCAGCGATACACCACCGCGATACCACCGATGGTGGTGCGCGGCGAGATGGAGCGGATATGCTCGAGCGTGACGAGACTGTACCACTTGAGATCGTTGGCGGCGATGTATACCATCTTGTTGTCCTCGGTCACGGCAATGCCCTTCATCACCACACCCGAGTTGAACAGCTTGATGATTTCGTTCTTGGCGGCATCGATCACGTTCACGCCATCGACTTCCTTGAACACATTCTTGTGATTCACGGCGAACGCGTAGCGGCCATCGGGGCTGAACACGATTTCCTTCTGCGAGCCCGTGTGGTACTTCGGCACATCGATCACGCCGCTCTGCTGCATGGTGGCGGTGTTGATGACCTGAATTTTATTCGCGGGACCGTAACTGGCGTAGGCGAGATCGGCCGTCGGGCTGCATGCCACGCCCGACAGTGTACCGGCGAAGCCGTTGATGGCGCCGATGGTGCCGAGGCGCTGGAAATTCTGCGTGTCGTACACCGAGATGCCGCTGCCGGCATTCGCCACGAAAATTTTCGTGCCGTCGTTGGACACGGACAGCGCGGTGATGTTCTGCCCCGCGTCGAATTGCGCGGTGATGAGTTCCTTCTGCGCGTCGATCACGTACACGCGGAGGTCGCGATCGGGTGTATCGGAGCGCTCGGCCACGTACATGCGCGTGCCTTCCCAGTTGCGAATCATCACGCCGGCGTAAATGCCGCGGCGGTTGACCGGCAGTCGCAGCACCTGCGCCACGCGCGCGTCCTTCACGTCCATGATGGACACGGTGATATCGCCGGTGTTGCTGATGTAGAGGCGGCTTTTGTCGGCGTTGAACGCCACCGACACCGGCTCGCGTCCAACCTGAATGCGCTGTTGCAGTTTGTTGGTGGCGGGATCGATGATCGCGACGTTGCCTTCGTCGGTGAGTGCGGCGTACACCCAGGTCTTCTGCGCGGTCGCCCCGGGGGCGAGGATAAGAACAGTGAGGACGAGCGCGGCGAAGAAGGAGAGGAATTGTTTCATAGTATCACTCGTTTGACTGTGGACAAAGGTCGGATCTTGGGCACTTGCAATGGTAGTGATAAGAGACGTTCCAATCAAGAACTTGTATGCTCGATATTGCTGAAATGCCAATTTTCAACGGCAAGAAACAGCGAGTATGTACGAATAGAGCGGAGAGGCGGTTCCCATGCGTCCATTTTTCCCGGTGATTTTCAGCACCATCACCATCCTCATCCTCAGCGCTGTGGAAATTCTGCTGCTGCGCGCACTGCATCGGGACTGGTGGAAGCATGCGTGGGTGCGGCGCGTTTCCTGGGGTGTGCCGCTCACCGGCATCGTGTTTCTGAGCCTGTGGACGCTGGGCATACTCGGCGGACTGGAATGGCTGGTGGCCGTGGGCGCGAGCGTGTCGGCTGCGGTGTTCGTCACCGGTGTTGCCTTGATGTTGTCGCTGCCGTTTTCCGCCATCCTGCACACGGTGGATCGTGTGCTGCGCTGGCTGCGCACGCGGCGCAAAGCGGAAAGCGCTCCGGATCCGATGCGTCGCCGCGTACTCACCACATCGGCGGCGGTGTTTCCGGTGCTTGCGGTGGCGGCTGGCGCGAAGGGCCTGGCTAATGGCTACGCCGAGCCGCGCTTCCCGGTCGTGCCTCTGCGGTATCCCGCGCTGCCGCCCGCGCTGGAAGGGTTACGCATACTGCATATCTCCGACGTGCATGTCGGGTTTTTCATCGGCCTCGACGATCTCGAGCGTATGGCCGAGCGCGCCGCGGCACTGCGTCCCGATCTCGTGCTCATCACGGGCGACTTCTCGGACGACGCAGCGAATTACCTCGATGCGCTGCGGCTCGCGGCGGCCATTCCGTCGCGCTACGGTGCGTACGCGTCCATCGGCAATCACGAGTACTTTCGCGGCATCGAGAGTATCGTGCGCTCGTACGAGCGCGGCCCCATTCCGCTGCTACGCGATACGGGTGCGGAAATCCGCATCGGCGAGGCCTCGCTGTATCTCGCGGGCCTGGACGACCCGCAGATGATCAGCCGCATGTCGCCGAATTTCTTCGATCGCACGCTGGAGCGCGCGTTGAAGGATCAGCCCTCCGAGGCCTTCACCATAGCATTGTCGCATAGGCCCATGGGCTTCGATGTGGCGGCGCCCAATGGCGTGCAGCTTACCCTGGCCGGTCATACGCATGGCGGGCAAATCGGCTTTAATGGACGGAGTTTGCTCTACGCCATCAATCCGGAGAAATACATGTGGGGTGTGTACGAGAAGGACGACGCCAAGCTGTACGTGTCCGCCGGCGCGGGGCACTGGTTTCCCTACCGCATCGGCTGTCCGGCCGAAATCCCGCTCTATGTGTTGCGGCGGGACTCAAGCGACGCCGGGTAACCGGCAGCGCCAAGGTAAGGCCGATTCCAATCGAGGACAGCGCACGCGTGCCTGCGGGATCACGGATTTTCGCGGCAGACACAGTCATGCATCGGCGACGCGCTTGCCGAGGAAGCGCACAGTCAGCAGCATGGCGAGTATGCCCAGCGGCAGTGTGAACATGGGAGAAATGTCGTAGCCCGCAGGCAACAGTCCAACCACAATCGAGAGCAACGCGGGAACGAGCGCATACGGGAGCTGCGTGCGCACATGATCGATATGGTCGCAGGCCGAGGCCATGGAACTCAGGATGGTTGTATCCGATATGGGAGAGCAGTGGTCGCCGAACACCGCGCCCGCGAGGACCGAGGCGATGGTGCCGAGCACCACACTGTACGCATGCGCCTGATCCAACCCCGCATCGCCACCCAGCACCACGGCCAGAGGCAGCACCAGCGGCATCATAATGCCCATGGTGCCCCAGCTTGTGCCTGTGGCGAAGCTGATGACCGCCGCCACGAGAAAGGTGAACAGCGGCAGCCATTGCGGATCGAGTGTGCCGCGAAGCAGCAACACGAGATAATCCGCCGTGTGTAAATCGGCGGTGATCTTGCCGATGCTCCACGCCAAGGTCAGTATCAGCATGGCGAGCAGCATGGATTTCAACCCATTGAACCAGGCGTCCATGGCCTCGAGAATGGTGATGGTGCGCTGTGCGGTGGCCAGCACTATCGCCACCACACAGGCGAGCAGCGAGGCCCAGAGCAATGCCCGATACGAATCCGCCTGCCCGATGATGGCGCCGATGCCGCGCTCGCTCGACCCCGCCGCTTCCAAGGCCTCCACGCCCGTGAGATACAATCCCGCCAGGGCCACAAGCACAACGGTGAGGATGGGCAGGGCGGCGTTCCACCAGCGGGGCTGCACACCCTCGGCGGGCATGACGCTGGCCGACTCGGTGAGATCGGTGGCGAGTTGGGCGCCGTCGCGAAACAGCTTGCCTTCGGTACGCGTGCGCTTTTCCGCGCGGTACATCGGTCCGAAATCCCTGCGCAGCAGAATGAGCATGGCTGCGAAG
Organism: Bacteroidota bacterium; assembly: GCA_035362335.1. Classification (GTDB taxonomy): domain Bacteria; phylum Bacteroidota; class Ignavibacteria; order SZUA-365; family SZUA-365; genus JAOSJT01. The sequence continues at coordinate 41,520 of DAOSDL010000023.1, read as the reverse complement.
AGCAGCGTGAAAATAGGATAGAAGCTGTACGGCAGCATGTCGATAAACACCGCATAGGCGTTCATGCCCACCCAGCCGGCCTGTTTCAGTCCCTCGTCGATCAAGCCCACCTCGTAGCCGATCCAGGTGCTGATGAAGAGCAAGCTGGACACGGGTGCCGCGGTGGAGTCCACGAGATAGGCCAGCTTTTCCCGCGATATCCGCAATCTGTCGGTGATGGGCCGCATGGTGTTGCCCACGATGAGCGAATTGGCGTAGTCATCGAAGAAAATCACCACACCGAGCAGCCAGGTGGCGAACATGCCGCGCCGTGGCGACGATGCCATGCGCGTGAGTGCGTGCGCAATGCCCATGGTGCCACCGCTTTTCGACATCACGCCCACCATGCCGCCGAAGAGCATGCTGAAGGCGATGATGGACATGTGCTGCTTGTCGGCCAATGCGCCCACGATGTAATGGTCGAGCACGTGGAGAAAACCGGCGAAGGGATCGTAGCCAAACACGAACGTGGCCCCGAGCCAGATACCCGCCACGAGCGACACCACCACCTGCCGCAGCAGCAAGGCCAAGACAATGGCGAGCAGCGGCGGCAATATGCTGAGTATGCCCGGAATAACGCGGCTGCCGACGTTCTGCTCCAATGGCACAGCGCCCGTGGCCGCTGCACTGTCGTCCGGTATCAGCAGCACGCGGAGTAAATGCTCGCCTCCGCCGCGCACCACGGCTTCCTTGGTGACGTATGTGCCATTGCGCATCCATTGCGTTTCCGCCGGAAGCGCGAAACCGTCCGGCGCGATCATCGCCGTCACGGTGGTGTCGATGCCTCCGTGTGCATTGACCGCGGTGATGCGCAGTTCGAACGGCACGCCATCCAACAACAGCGATGGCGCTTCAATGCGCAATTCCTGCGCCCGGACAATGCCGGAGCACAGCATGAGAGCAAACAGCAACGATGCGAGAGGCAGACGCATGGGCGTATTTCACTGATGGACAGGGAGGCAAGATGGCGATTGAGATGGAATCGAGCAAGGTGCGTCGCAATGCGAATTACACACGGAGTACCCGGAGGGCTTCGCCAACGCAGAGAACTCGGAGCGAAATGCGGACGTGGCGTCTCCGCGCCTTTGCGTTGGACAAGGTTCAACGATTAAGTGCACGTGATCCAACCCCTCGCGGGCCTTGCCACGCCTCGAAGCCGTGATGTACATTGCTTCATGTTCCACGATTTGGGTGTTTCATGGCATTGACCTACTCGAACGGCCTGCCGGTCGGCACGGCGCTTCCCTCGTTCTCTTTGCCCGGTGTGGACGGCCGTAGCTGGTCGACGGCGGATTTTGCCGAGGCGACCGTGCTGGTGGTGGTGTTCACCTGCAACCATTGCCCCTACGCCATCGCCAGCGAAGAGCGGTTGATGCGCTTGCAGCATGATTTCGCCGATCGCGGTGTGCGCTTCGTGCTGATCAACCCCAACGATGCCACGCGCTATCCCGACGACTCCTTCGAAAACATGGTGCGGCGCGCACGCGAGCGCGATTTCCCCTTTCCCTACCTCCAGGATGAAACGCAGGACGTGGCCCGCGCCTTCGACGCCGCCTGCACACCGGATGTGTTCGTCTTCGACGCTGCCCGCACACTGCGCTACAACGGACGCATCGACGACAACTGGCAGGACGCAAGCAAGGTGACGCGCGAGGATTTGCGCCATGCGATCGAGGATGTGCTGGCCGGGCGCGACATCACCTTCGAGGTGAAACCTTCGATGGGCTGTTCGATCAAATGGAAATGAGTCACGCGATTGCTGTCGAGTTCATGCTGTAATAACGGCGGGCGGCCTTTGTGGACCGCCCGCATGTAGTGAAGCCCGGGAGCAGCGTGACCTTGCGTATGCATCAAAACCGCAGCCGGATGCTGCCAATCAGGTTGCGACCCGCTGCGGTTATGCCGGAGGAATAGGGACGGTAGCGCAGGTCGGTGATATTTTCCACACCCAGCATGAGCTGCACGAGATCACTGAGACGGTAGCTCGCCTTGAGATTCCATGTGAGAAAGGAGGGCACATACGGTTTGCCCGATGCGTCCAGCGCGTAGAGATAGGTCTTGCTTTGCTCCGCCGTGGCCATATCCTCGTAATCCATGCCGCCGTTGTGCATGACATAGGCATCGACCTCCATGCCGGCGCCAGACCAGAGCAAATGTGCCGTGCCGTAGGCCGGGCCCACGTGTCGCAAGGGAGCGGTACTGCCGTCGTCCATTTCACCCTCGCCATCGAGCCAGGTCATGCCGGCCCAGGCGCGCAATCCATGGCCCAGATGTGTTTCCACCCGGGCTTGCACGCCCTGAACAAACGCCACCGCAGCGTTTTGCAGTGCTTCGACACGGCTCGGTTGACCGCTGTACATCACCGTGTCCTGACCATTGAGCTGGAAATCCCTTAGCACCATGGCATTGTCGAGCCAGGTGTGAAAGGCCGTGACGTCGAATCGCAGCCAGCTGCCAAAACGCTTGCCTATGCCCGCCTCGATATTCCAGGCATATTCCGGCGCGAGATCGGGATTGGGTACCACCACCGCACCGGGCGTGGAGTCGAAGACCTTGCCCATGTCGTCCACATTGGGAGCGCGATAGCCGGTGGACAGAATGACATTCACTTGCCAGTCGTCACCCGGACGGTACAGGGCTCCCGCACTGCCGTTGACCGCCACATTGCGCAAGCGCACATCCTTGAAGGGGAAAGGATAGAACGCGGAATTGAACTCCGCATCGAGAGTCACGTAGTTGCCGCGCAGACCACTCTGCAGCACAAGCCGCTCCGAGAGCGTCCAGCGGTGGTGCAGGAACAGTGCCGACGACGTCCACGACGCGCCATCCGGATAGCGCGTGGACGCGGGGCGCCACACGCCGTTGACGGCGTCTTCCTGCTCGCCGACGGAGCCGACGAGATTGTGGACGAATTCCAGGCCGTAGGAAATGCTGTGCCGTTGGGCCACGGAAAGCTCGGCACCCGCATTGAGCGTCCACGCGCGCACGGTTTCGGAGCGATGGTAGCGCGCGCTTTTCCCGAAATCCCTGTCGTGACGGCTCTCTTCGAAATATTGCCAGGCCGCGGTGACTTGCGCATTGTCCCAGATGGCCGTGGGCGATTGATGGCGCAAGGTCAATGCGTGCAAACTCCAGATCTGCGGCCCGTAATACCATTCCGCATGATACGGCAAGGTGCCGCGACGCCGCAGCAGGCGATCGTAACGCGGCGCGTCGGAGCTGCGCGAGTAATGTCCGGCGTACTGTACATCCCAGTGTGCTGTTGGCGCGAAACGGATTTTTTGCATCACGTTCCACTGCCTGTATCCGCTGGGAGTTTGCACTTCGGGGTCGGTGTTGCGAATCGTGCTGTCGCGTCCGTTCGCGCGCACGCTGATGTCGGGGCGCAGGTAGTCGTCGGGTCCGTCGCTTCCCATGCGCAGGTCGCCGAACTCGGACCAGGTGACACTGCTGACGAAGGCCCACGTTCTCAGGCCCAGGCCGATGTCCACATGCCCCGTTTTTTCCTCGCCGGCGCTGCTTCCTCGAAGCAATGCACTGCCGTACAGCAGGGGACGTTCGTCGTGCGAGAGGCGCGCATCGAGCGTCTGAAAGCTCATCACGCCACCGATGGCGTCGCTGCCGTAACTCACCGAGCCGGGGCCGAACACCACCTCGGCATCCTGCAGTGCAAGCGCATCGAGAGCGATGATGTTCTGCACGTTATCATTGCGGAAAATGGCCGTGTTCATGCGAATGCCATCGACGGCGATAAGTACGCGATTGGTGGCAAAGCCACGTAGCATCGGACTGCCCCCGGCGAGCTGGCTTTTCTGCACAAACACCTCACCGCTGCTGCCCAACAGATCCGCCACGGTTTGCGGCTGCCGCGCCTGCACATCCAACGCGTCGATACGGCTCACACGCTGCGGGAGGTCCGATTGCGCGGTGCGCCAACGCGTGGCAGCCACCACCACTTCGTCGAGACGGAAGGGCCGCTCGCGCATGCGCACGTCCTCCTTCAGCGCGACGAGCAAATCACGTGGCACAGCCACAGGTTCGAAGCCGAGACGGGAGAGATACAGGGTGTCGGCGGAGCCGAAGCGCGCTATATCCACCTGACCATGCACATTCGTGTGCTGCAGGGCCGGGGGGTTGGTGGACATGACGCTCACATTGTCCAGTGGACGACCGCTGCGTTCCTCCCGCACAACGACGGTTTGCGCCTGTGCGAAGCCGGCGGTCGCGAACAGCAGCACAAGCATGAAACGAAACATGATGCACTCGATCGATGTGTTGAAGAAGCTCGGATGCATGCTCCCGCGCCCTCAGGAGCGAAGGTTGTCGTGCGGAAATCAGTATTCGCTGCGCGGCGGACGTCCTGCCGCGACGATAGGATTGCCTGTAACGAGAGCGTGAGCGATGGCGAACATGCCGAAAAATGTACCGTGCGAATGGTATGCGAGCAACATATCCGTATTGGTCGAAAAATGCAAGTGCCCGGCAGGGGCGTCGACCGAAAGCGCAACACCGCCTTGGGTAAAACACATCGATACGCGCGGTGTTACGCGTGAGCAAAAAAAAGACGGAGCGGCGCAGGGCCGCTCCGTTGACTGCGGAACGTGTCGACTGGAAGCGAATCAGAAACGCATGTGCACGGCACCGATGAGGTTGCGTCCCGCGGCGGTAATTCCGGAGGAATATGGACGGTATCGCTCGTCGGTGAGATTTTCCACTCCCACCGTGAGCTGTAACAGATCGCTGACGCGGTAGCGTGCCTTGACATTCCAGGTGAGCCAGGATGGAACCCAGGGATTGCCATTGTCGTCGAGTGCGTACATGTAGGACTTCGACTGCTCCTCGGGCGCGAGGTCGTTGTAGGCGATTTCGCCATTGTACACGGCGTAGAAGTCGATTTCAACGCCCGCAGCCGACCAGAGCAGATGCGTCGTACCGAACCACGGTCCCGAATGCCGCAGAGGAGCGGTGCTGCCGTCGTCGAGTTCTTCCTCGCCTTTTTGCACGGTGAGACGTGTCCATGCACGCAGTCCTTTGCCGAGGTTGAGATCCACACCGGCCTGTATACCGCGCACCGTGGCCTGGGCGGCGTTTTGCAGGGCTTCGACGGGACTGCGCTCGCCATTGTACATGATGCTGTCCTGTCCGTTGAAACTGAACGGACGGCGCACCATGGCATTGTCGAGCAAGGTGTAAAATGCCGACACGTCGAGGCGCAGAATGTCGCCGAAAGTTTTGCCCAAGCCGACTTCCGCGTTCCAGGCGAACTCCGGTTTGAGATCGGGATTCGGCACGATCACGAGTCCCGGTGTGGATTCGAAGACTTTGCCGATATCGTCGATATTCGGTGCGCGATATCCCGTTGAGAGATTCGCATCGATTTGCCAATCCGCTCCTGGACGGTACACGCCGCCGATGCTGCCGTTGAACGCCAGATTACGGAGACGCACCTCGTCGAAGGGGAAGGAGTAGAATTGCGGCGAAAATTCCGCGTCGAGCGTCACGTAATTCGCGCGCACACCGCTTTGCAGCGTGAATGCTTCCGCCACCTTCCAGCGATGATGCGCATACGCCGCGGTCGACATCCAGGTCGACGCATCGGGATAGCGACTGGGGCCGGGTATGCGTTCGCCGGTGAGAATGTTCTCGTCCTCGCCGGTGGAGCCCACTGTGTTGTGCACGAATTCGATGCCGTAGAACAGTTCATGCACCGGCGAGAGCGTGCGTTCCGCATCCACGTTGACGGAGAAGGCGTTCACCTCCTCGTCGCGATGGTACTTCGTGCTCTTGCCGAAATCGCGATCATGACGGCTCTCGGCAAAATACTGCCAGGCCGCTGTCGCTTTCATTTTATCATACAACCCGCCGCCGTTGCTGTGCTCGGCAGAGAGTGTGTGCATGCTCCAGATCTGCGGACCGTAGTACCATTCCGCCGAACGCAGGTTGGAGCCCTTCGTACGTAGCAGACGGTCGTAGCGCGCGTAGTCCGAGGTGCGCGAGTAGTGTCCGCCGTATTGCAGATCCCACGAGCCGCCGGGGGCGAAGCGGATTTTCTGCATGAAGTTCCACTGCCGGTAGCCGCTGGGTGTCTGCACCTCGGGATCGTCGTTGCGCAGCGTGCTGTCGCGGCCATTAACGCGGATGGCGTAGCTTGGGCGCAGATAGTCGTCCGGGCCGTCGCTGCCCATGCGCAAATCGCCGAACTCGGACCAGCTCACGCTGCTGAGAAATGCCCAGCGCTGAAGTCCGAGACTGAGGTCCACGTGCCCTGTTTTTTCCTCATTGGCGCTGCTGCCGCGCAGTATCGCATTGCCATGCAGCAAGGCGCCGCCGTTGCCGGAATAGCGCGGCGTCATGGTGTAAAAACTCATCACGCCGCCGATGGCGTCGCTGCCGTAGGAAACGGAGCCGGGCCCGAATACAACTTCAGTCTCCTGCAAGGCGAACGCATCGAGCGAGATGACATTTTGCACGTTGCCACTGCGGAAAATTGCGGTGTTCATGCGCACACCGTCCACTGCCATGAGCACGCGATTCGTTGCGAACCCGCGTATCATGGGGCTGCCGCCGCCGAGCTGACTTTTCTGAACGTACACCTCGCCGGAGCTCCCGAGCAGGTCGGCCACGGTTTGCGGATTCTGTAACTGCGCATCCACGGGATACATTCCCACGATGCGATGGGGGATGTCGCTTTCGGGCAGGCGCCAGCGCACCGCCGCGATCACGACTTCCTCCATGCGGAAGGGACGCTCCGCCATCGTGACTTCGAAATTCGTCGCACGAAGCTCCGCCACGGCACGCGTGCTGGAAATGTAGCCCGCGCGATCGAGGCGTACGGAATCGGCCTCGGCGTAGGCGGAAAACTCCAGGCGTCCCATGACGTCGGTATAGCGCAGTAATGGCGGCCGCGTCGAGTACACGGCGACGTTGTCGAGAGGGCGCCCCGAGCGCTCGTCCCGCACCACCAGAGTTTGTGCCTGCATGACTGTGGATACAGCCAGCAAGGCGATGAGAGCGAAATATTTCATTGTTGTCAATATCCTCTTTGGATGATCGATGTCGTGAATGGGGAGAGGCCGTATTCTCAATGAAACGGCTTCGCACGCGCCATCACGCGCCGACCACGGAGAAGGTCCCGCAGTGGCGTTCGTTTCGGCACGGCTCTCGCACCGCGCTCATGCGATGTGATGAGGCGCGCGAGCGTATCCGTGGTCACGAGATTGATCGGGGGGGAGGAGTGGAGGGGGGGAGGTCGGCATGAAGCGGCGCAGGTGCCGGCTGCGTCGCCGCGCAGCTGAGTTGCATGGGCGTATGCGTGTCGCAGGCTTCGGTGGGGAGGTACAGCAGGGATGCCAGCCGTTGCAACGAGGCGCTTTTCCCCCGCTCGGCGGGATTGTTGCCGCTCTCCTCACGCACGAGCGCATCCAGACGGGCGAACAGCGCCGTTTCCTCATCATCGCGGATGCAGTGGTGGATGATGCTGTCGCCACGCTGCTCGCTGCGGACGATATCGTACATTTCGCCATCGAGACGGAATTCCCGTTCATGCATCCACTGCACGCGTTCGCTGTCGCGCAAATGCCGGGACGCCGCGAAAGCGATGCGATGCAGTTCCGCATCGGGAACGCCGGCCTTGATCGCGCGCTTCATCTGCCGCTTCAGTTGCTGTTGCTGCACCTGGAATAATGCGTACGGTCCCAGACTTTGCAGGGAGAGCAGCGAAAGCAGAAGAGTGACGATGAAACGCATGGGCCGCGAAATGAGTCGACGGAAGCGAAGCACGTAACTTATCCCGCCGAGAGGCGAGTATCAAGCCATTTCCGTTGCTCCGTGCTCCGCCATCGCCCCATGCTCTTCCCTGAGTTCGCGTCCCCAGGCGCAGCGCACGATGGTCATGACCCGGAGCAGGCGGTTGAACATAATCATGATGCGCGTGCGATAGGGTACGCGGTCGAGCGGCAGTCCGTGAAAAAACTCGCACTGCTCGAGTACGGTCATGCCCGTATGCCACGCGTCGATCTCGCTGGCGTCGCTCAATCCCCATTGCATCACCGCCGTCTCCATGCCGACATCCCTGAGCATGCCGTTGGCCTTGGTCACGCCGGCGGGTGTCATGGCGTCGAACAGCAATTCGCCGCTTGGCAGGCGCTCGACCAATGTGTGAAACAATGCACGGACCTCGAACCCGGTGAAATAGAACAGCACACCGCCTGCGAGCAGCAATATGGGCTGCCTTTCCGCATGCACCTCATCCATCCAATCGGTGGTGAACATGGATGCGGCGATGCACCGCGCCCGTTCGCGCCGGGGAATGAGGCGCTCGCGCAGCGCAATGACTTCGGGGAGGTCGAGATCGATCCAGTGCATGCGTCCGTTGTCCACGCGGGCAAAGGTGGTGTCGAGCCCCGCTCCGATATTCACCACGGTGCAATCGGGATGCGTGAGTGCGAAGCGTCGCACGCGATCGTCGAATTGACGCGCGCGGGCTATCCATGAGTAATTTTTTGAAACGTCGAGCACGGAACGCAACGCGGTGAAATCCTCGCCGATGCTGTCGAGAATTTCCACCGCGAGCGGATCGAGCAATATGCCGTTGCCGGAGCGGGTGAGTTCCGCGCGACCCCATAATGGAAGCAAGAGGGTGCGCGGAAGCTGCTCCAGGGCGATGCCGGGCGAAGACATGGTGCTTCTCGCGATTATTGTGTAGGTGACAAATATATCGGAATACCATCTGTCAGACAATGCATCGCGCGAATCGTCACGGCGCTGGCGGCGGAGCGGCGCGGGGGTTGCTGTGCGACTGGCAGACGCCAGGAAAGCCGGAACCCACCCGACGCGTTGAAGCGAGCGCCATCAGTGATTCATTTTTGTGATTCATCTTTTCACTATCCCTGTGATGTGAATGGAAGAATCTCGGTATTATTGCACGGAAATTTCATTGTTGATCACAGAAAGTGGTTCCGCCAATGGCTCTCGAAGGAATAGACTTGCTGCTCGCGATGCGGTGCGTGCGCGACGATGACAGCATGGTGGAGCAGGTACTCGATGGAGTGCTCGTCCCCATGGTCATCGAGGCGGAAGGATTGGCCGAGGAATTTTTCCAGGCATCCGAATCTTACCTGCATGCCTACGATGAAGTCGGGTTGGATTTGCTCCATCAATGCTTCGGTCAATACGCCATGCATGCCGCCTTGGGCAGGCGTGGCCTGGCACGTGAGCAACTCGGCGGGCCACGCATAGCATCGCTGAGTCCCAAGCGCCGTGGTTACATTGAGCATTGCCTCGAACATCCGTACCGCTACACCTTCTGCGAGTACAGGGAATCCCTGGAACGGGATTTTCACATCATGCACGATATTCTGCGCGACGAAGACATCATCGTGCAATCGGGCGGGCTTTCGCGGACCAGGCGGGATTATCCGGCGGTTGCCTGCGTTGGCATGCTCATCCACCCCTGCGGTGAGTGCTGGACCACCTACGGTCCGCTGATCCCCTACCTGAATCTGGGCTTCGAGGAACTACGCTACTACGCGATGATGCGCGGCCTGCCCTTGGCCTCGCGGGAGAGCATCGATGAGGATGTTCAAGCCAACCTCGCGGCCTGGCTTGTGTTGATGCGGGCGTCGAATGCACCATCGGTAACATCTCCGGTGGGAACGATGCGTTTTTGCCTGTCGGCGCCAATACTGCCCGACTTCGATCCGTGCACGCTGCCGAAGGAATTCCGCGTCGCGGAGAAGGAAGGGATGTACCACATCGCACTCGCTCATCCGACGAGTGCTCCGCCGCATCCCGATGCGTATTTCAATGGAGCGACGAAAACGCTGTACGTGACGGCGATGTCGGAGGACGCGTATCGAAAATTCTCGCGGCGCCTGGCTCTCGCGCATTGCATCACGCCTGCGGCCCCGCAATACACGGTATGTGCGTCCGTTATGACCGTGCTGCGCACGCTCGCTCCCTCCGCCGATCCCAGCGAGTGGATGATGAACATGTTCCCGTCGCCTTCGGCGGTATCGGAAGGAGACAGCGGAGTGGGCACCCTCAATCGCATGATCGAAGAAATCATGCAGGCGTACAACGAGGGGCGACAGCCCGACGCCAGCGAGATCAGTGCGAAACTCAAAATCCCGCTCGAAGAGGTCAACGAGGTGATAGCCACATTTCTCGATGCCTTGAAGCGGACTGGTGGGCTGCGGTAATTTCGTGGGCTGTCGCGCACTGTAGCCCAATACCTCGGGGCTGTCTCGACGATCTCAGTCGGTCGGAATCCCGCTACGTGTTCTTCTTGTCCCCGTGCAGCGTGTTCTCCCGCAGCTTGCGCGCCATTTCCAGCGAGCGCGTGATGCGTGTCTCGCTGCGCCTGGCCGTGCTGATGTACATCACCAGCGAGCGTTGCATGCCGGGTGTCAGTGCCTCGAAGCGTTGGCGCGCAGCATCATCCATGGCCAGCGCCGTCTCGAATTCCTCCGGCACATCCACCGCGTCGGGCTCGGGATCGGCTTCGAGCAGCACTTGCACCATGTCGCCTTCGCGCGCGCCGATCTCGCGCAACAACGGCTGCCCCAGTAACAGCATGTGATTGCCGTCGGCGCGAGTGATGATGCCTCTGCGGTACAGACGGCCGTTCAGCGTGGCCAGCACGCGCCGGATGCCAGCCGGGATGAACACGGCCACGGCCTCCTCGGGAAGCGGCAGGCAATGGTTGATGATGCCCTCGTCAAGGCGCAAAACGGGCGCGTGGAACTCCACGGCCCCGGTGGGAACGCTCTTCCGTTTCATTGCTCCGATGAATCTACTTCGCGGATGTCCGATGAATGTTCCGCAATGGCGAGTGCCCGCGGCGGGTCAAGCAATCGACGAGGAGTCGCGGAACATGAACGTAGCGGGACGTTAGACCCAGGCGGTGACGCAGTACAGCTCGCCGTGCAGCTCCATGTCGAAGCGCGCGAAGCCGGCATCCTTCACCAAGCGGGCCACATCGTCCTTGCTGTAAAAAAACACGTCGCAGTTCTTTACCGACAGTCGGGCCTTGCGCAGCACGGCGCGCCACGATCCGCTGCGCGGAAAACTGGCGATGGCCGCCACAGTGGACAATTCGCGCATACGGGCGAACACGGGGAGCGCGTCGCCGATGTAGTCGAACAGTCCGATGCCTATGCTGATGTCGAAATCACGCCGTCCGTCGAACGCGATCACATCGGCGCGCACGAAGTCCGTGCTCTCGGCGAAGCCCTCGGCCGCCGCCCGTTGCCGGCAGATTTCCAACATATTCTCCGCCACATCGATGCCCGTGACATGCGAGGCGCCGCGACGCAGAAACTCCATCGCGTACCTTCCCGTGCCGCAACCGACGTCGAGAAAACTGCGCCCCGCAATGGGCTCGGAGTTGCGCATGGTGTAATCGAAGCGCTCGTACATGTCCCAGCGGAACGTGTTGTCCAGCCAGTTGCCGAACGGCCCTTTGTTGCGTTCGTAAATGGCGTCGAAATTGCCTGTCTCACTGTTCCAGTACTGGCGCTGACGTTCGAGTTCGTTGCTCATGAATCGAGAAGCTCCTTGATGGGGACGAAGGGAAAATCCGACAGCAGGCGATGCAGCCGCTGCTCGGTGCGTGAGAGATTGATGTAATGCCGCAAGCGCTTGCTGGCCGACATCGGCGAGCGCGGTTGCCCGGGATCGAGTTCCCAGGGATGCAGATAAAAAATCACCGGCCGTCCCTGTGCGTTGCAGGCGCGCATCAGCCAGCGGCTGGCGCGATACGGCAGGATGCGGAAATAGCCCCCTCCACTGCTGGGAATGCGTTTCGAGCCGAATTCCACACAACTCAACGGCACTTCCATCATCTCATTGCGCCGGTGAATCTCCAACGGCGCGTCGGCTATGCCGTAGTCGGGGTGAAAACCCACGGGAAACACGGAGGAATCGTAGCGCAAACCGTGGCGATGCAATATGTCGTAAGCCCACAGCGTCGCACCCGTGACGGTGAAGCTCGGCGCGCGGAATCCAAGTATCGGCTGCCGAAGCAGTGGCTGCGTGACTTCGAGTGCGTGCTGGAGATCGCGGTCGAAATCCTCCGGCGTCATGCGCGTGAGCAACACGTGACCATAGCCATGCGTCGCCACCTCGTGACCTCGCCGCTCGATTTCCCGCACGAGATCGGGAACGCGTTCTGCTATCCACCCAAGTACGAAAAACGTGCCCTTTGCCGCATGCGCATCCAGAATGTCGAGCAGGCGGAGCGTGTTGGCTTCGACGCGCAACTCCTTCTCGTCCCATCGCTCGTAGGGTATGCCGAGATTGTTGGCGCAAAACCAGTCTTCGACATCAAAGGACAAACCATTGGCGCGCATATCGCATACCTGTGCTTGCCACGGCGGGTCACCGTGGGGTTGGGAAAAAGCCGTGTGCCGCGGCGTCCTCTTCCATGGGGTTCGGCTGTTCCAAGATACTGTGAAAATGCCCTGTGCGGCAACCGTGCTCCCGAACGCCCGGAGCTTGAGCAGTTCCGCCGCGGGATGGCACCGCCACACCGAACCCCGTTGCCATGCCAGCAGCGATCGGGGGCTATGCGCGACCCGTGGGCTGCGCACGACTTCCGCGCGGGTTTTGTACATTCGTATAGGACACTATCAACGAATCCGGAGTGCATTCCATGAGTCATCATCGAGAAATCGTTCATACCGATCAGGCCCCCAAGGCCATCGGTCCCTACAGCCAGGCGAATATCGCGGGCAACCTGGTGTTTGTTTCCGGCCAACTCGGCTTCGATCCGGCCACAGGCAATTTCGTGGACGGCGGCGTGCGCGAACAAACAGAGCAGGCGCTCCGCAATATGCGCGCCATTCTCGAAGCCGCCGGCGCTTCGCTGGCCGACGTCACCGCCTGCACGGTGTATCTCAAGGACATGAACGACTTCGCCGCCATGAACGAGGTCTACGCCACCTTTTTCAGCGAAAATCCTCCCAGCCGCGCGGCGATTCAGGTGGCACGCCTGCCGAAGGACGGCATCGTGGAAATTTCCTGCATCGCTGTCAAGCCGTAAGGTCGTCGGCATGCGGAGAATTTCGTTCGGGAACAACCGTGGAGCGATGCTTTCACTTTTCTTGCTGCTTGCGCTCGTCGCGGCCGCCTGCGGAGGCAAGTCCGAATCACAGTCCGGGCAAGTACAGCACGGCGCCGAACTGTTCATCAGCCGGAACTGCGTCACCTGTCATGGACCGGGCGGCGAGGGTCGTCCCACGGGCCCTTCGCTGTTGGGTCTGGCCGAGCATTACGACGTGGACAGCATGGTCGAGTATCTGAAAAATCCAGACGCGGTGTTGCAGCGCGATGCGCGTCTGCGCGAACGCGCGGAAGGCATTGGCGCGCTCATGCCGCGCTACAACTATTTGCCGGACGAAGAACTCCGCGATATCGCCGCGTACGTCCTGAGTCTCGAGTAGTAGTTTTTGCAGCACTAAGGCAAAGGGCAACAGGGATCGCTCCCTGTTGCCCTTTGCCATACCATCGGCCGAAGCCGTGTTTACCAGGTGTCGCCCGCCGCGTAGCGTCTGACGCTGATGCTCGAAAGGCCCGTTTCCACGCTGATGTACATTTTGCGTTTCGCCGTGTCGAAATTACCCGTGCGATACTGGCCGCCGCGCATTTTGACAAAGCCCGGGAAATCCTTGGAGCTGAGCGCGGATTCCGTCACGATTTCACAGCCCACTTCCTCGGGCACATGCAGCTTCACCGACGAAGCGCCCGCTTCGATGGTCACGTTCGTGGTGTCGCTTCGCGCACCGAGACGCACGTCAATCGATGCCGCGCCGGCTTCAAGCGAAAGGTCGCGCACTCGATACGGTGTCAGGTCGAGATCCAATGTCGCAGCGCCCGCGTCGATATCGATGTCCCACAGCGGTTCGGGATGCAGCGCCACGCGTACGCGATTGCGCGCCTTGCCCTTCCAATGCACCGAGGACTCCGTCATTTCCACATGAAAGCGGTCGATACCGTCGAAGGTCTCGCGCGTGAGCATGTAACCGCTGATGCTCGACCGCACGTCCGCACGCACGTAGTCGGAAGTGGTGTCGCCAATGCTGTAATTGCCCGCGCCGCCTTCCAGCGAAAAGTAGGCGCGGCCGGAAGCGGAGTCGTAACTCTCGGTCAAGGTCTGCGTGATGGTGACGCTGGAATCGTCGCCGTCGAAGCCGCGCTCCACCAGCGTGTCCACACTGTCACACCCGTGCTGTACCGAGGAGAAAAGCACGAGGCCGGTGAGCAAGCCGATGGCGCCCACAGCTACCCATTTCACCTTGCTGTCCTTGAGAAACACGCTCAGGCCGAGGAACACCAACAGCAGCGGCCAGAGCTTCCACAGCGTGCCCCAGGCGATGTTGATGGAGAAAAAGTTGTTGAGCAGTCCAAGCACGCCGATGATGACAAATAGCGTGCCCCAGAAAACGCGTCCCGATTTCATGATTGCACCTCCTCGCGCGGAGTGGAAGGCCAGGCGTTCGCCAGCAATGCGCCACCAATGCCGATGAGCAACAGCGGCCAGAAGTCACCGAAAGAGAAGCCCGGCACGAAATTGTTCAACAAAAACAGCACACCCAGCGCGATGAGCAGGACGCCGGTGAACATGCTGCTCCTGCCATTCGCCACCTTGACGGGAGGGGGCGCAAGGTCGATACTTGCGGCTTCAGTCGTTTCGCCAGTGGATGCGGCCGGAAGGATAATGGGACGGTAGGGCACGACGATCCAGAGGATGACGTAGGCGAGAATGCCGACGCCGTTGAAAAAAGTGAAGATGACGAAAAGCAGGCGGATGAGTACGGGATCCAGGTTGAAGTATTCCGCCAGACCTGTGCTGACGCCGGCGACCATTTTTCCGTCGCGTGTTCGGTAAAGTCGTCTCTCCATGTCGTGCCTCCTTGAGAATGTGGAGAATCTGCAAAGGGCCTACGCGGATGGCGAGGTGATGTTTCACTGTGCCGGTGGTGCCGGCGCATCCCCGGGTGCGTCGGGCGCGACCGCTTCCGGCCATGGCAGCAAGGCGGGACGGTCGTCGCGCCAGAGAAAGCCCTCGAGGTTGTAGCCGCTCTCCTTGCCGTTGACGTATTTCTCCGGATAGAATGTCCCCTCCACGCCGCCGAGCGTGCGTATGGTTTTCGCGTCGCCTTCTGCGAAAGAAACGATGATCACATCACCGCTTTCGAGACGCACACCGTTGAGCGCGCCCTCGTCGTAGAGGTAGTACAGACTGGTGGCCGCGCCATCCACGCGGATGTAGTCGGCTTTGCTGTCGAGGAAGCGGAGATGCATGTCGCGCCCGCGGGTCTGGTCGTAGCGTCCGGGAGGATACAGCGTGTCCTCTTCCGAGGGCTTGCTGCGCGAAGCGCTGAAGGCAGCGCCGGTCACGAAGAGATCGCGGAGTTCGTCGTTCTCCAAACGCGCGGTGATGGAGTCGCCGCTGAGCTGATTGTCCCCATACCACAAGATCGGCGCTTCGCGAAGGATGATGAGACTGTCGGAGCGCAGAAAATGCGCCATGCCGCAGCGCGCGGTGAAGTCGCTGCGCACGATGCGCACCTCGCCTTCGCAGAGGAAGCGATTGCTCGAATCGCGATGCGCCTCCATGTAGCGCGCGGCGATATTCAGCGTGTCGAGGTCCAGCGAATCGATGCCGCCGTCGGCATCGCGCCGCTGATAGGCGGTGTCGATTTGCCACAGCACCGGATCGTGATAAAAATGCGAGCGCTTTTCGTCGGGATAATGGCGCACCGAATCGGCGAGAATCAGGGCCTCCTCGTCCTTGAAACGAATGCGCACGCGCCGCCAGGCCACGATCAGCGAACTGTCGCGAACATAGCGCATCATGCCCGCGCGAATGGTGGCGGAGGTGTCTTCGATCAGCACGTCGGAAACGAAGTCCGCCACGCGGCTTCCTGTTTCATAGCGTCCCACAGCGGCACTGAGGGTGACGTGGCCGTCGTGCAGCCACACGCCCGAGGTGGAGGAAGCCACGCGCGTATTGGCGTCGTAGTCGCCGCGCGGTGTACGCAACTCCAGCGTGTCCTGCAGGATGACCACATTGCCGGAGAGCTGCACGGTGTTGTTGGTGAGATTCTGCATGGCGCGGTCGCAGGAAATGCGCACGTTGTCCTGCTGCATGCGCACATTGCCGACAAGCTCACGGTACTCGATATCGCCCACCAGCCGGCCATCCAGCCTGTCGGCCTGCAGCACGCGCAGCAGCGAACGGTCTTGCGCGCCGGCGAGGCCGGCGAGGAGAAACAGCATGAGGAAAAAGGTCGGCGTCTTGTTCATGTCGGTAAAATACATACGGCCCGCGTTGCACCATAGACTTTTCCTCCGTTCATTTGTGTAGACGTTGCGTTGCCACTCCCGCGCTTATCAGGTCGCCGGGCCCTTGCCGGCAGACGAAGGCTGGTGACGCGGTTGGAAAGGCGGGCAACGTCCACCTCCGTACCACAGCGTGAAGCCCCGCGGTGCGATTAGCGATACTTTCCGACATTCATTCCAATCTCGACGCGCTCACTGCCGTGCTCGAAGACATCGACACGCGCGGTGTGGACGAGGTCGTGTGTCTGGGCGACATCGTGGGCTACGGTGCCGAGCCGCGCGAATGCGTGGCCCTGCTGCGCGAGCGGGTGAGCTTCGCCGTACTGGGCAATCACGATGCGGCGGTGGTGGATCGCACGGAGCGGGAATTTTTCAACACGCATGCACGCACGGCGATTCACTGGACGGTGCAGCGGCTGGACGAAGGCTCGCGCGCGTGGCTGGCTTCGCTGCCCTACCGCGTCTCGCGCGACGGCTTGCTGTTCGTACACTCGGCGCCCCGCAATCCGGAGGGCTGGGAGTACATTTTCGGTGGCTTCGAGGCACGGCGTCACGGCAAGTATTTTTACGAACGCGTCTGCTTCGTCGGGCACACGCATGTGCCAGCGGTGTTCGCGCTCGATCACGATGGAGTGGCGTACGATGCCACGCATCGTTTCCTGATCAATGTGGGCAGCGTGGGACAGCCGCGCGACGAGGATCCTCGCGCGTGCTACGGCCTGCTCGACACCGTGGCCGGCAGCTTCGAGCATCTTCGCGTTGAGTACGATGTGGCAGCGGCGATGCGGAAAATTCTCGCCGAGGGCCTGCCCCGGCGGCTGGCGGAGCGGCTTGCGCTCGGCACCTGATAATTTCGTGGTGGAAGCGCCGGTGCCATACAAGGAAGGAGGGAGCGGCGGCACAGCGGAACTTGCGGACGGCGGGCAAGCACTGCCGGCGAAAGCCGCGCATCGCCCGGTGGAATGCGGCCATCGACGGACTCCGCGCACCAGCGGAAAAAACATTGTCAATTGTTGATTCTTTCCCTATATTTGCTTTCTACTGCAATTTGAACTGAAATTGCAGTACTGCGGTGGGGCGTAGCCAAGTGGTAAGGCATCGGCCTTTGGAGCCGACATTCGCAGGTTCGATCCCTGCCGCCCCAGCGAAGCTTTTCCCGGAGAGTCCCACACGAGGCGCACACATGTTGGTGTTTAGCGGCCGGTCCAACCCGGCACTGGCGGAGAAAATAGCGGCTCATCTCGGTGAGCCCGTCGGTGCTTGTGAAATCAAGACCTTCTGCGACGGTGAAATCTGGGTGAAGTACCGCGAGAATATCCGCGGTCGCGATGTGTTCATCATTCAGAGCACCAATCCACCGGCGGAGAATCTCCTCGAGCTGCTGATCATGATCGATGCGGCCAAGCGCGCGTCGGCCCGGCGCGTCACTGCGGTGATACCGTATTTCGGGTATGCGCGGCAGGACCGCAAGGATCAGCCACGGGTGGCCATCACGGCGAAACTGGTGGCCAATGTGATCACGAGTGCCGGCGCCGACCGGGTGATTTCCATGGATTTGCACGCGCCGCAGATTCAGGGGTTTTTCGACATACCCTTCGATCACCTCTATTCATCGGCCGTGCTGCTCAAGCATTTTCGGGAAATGGACATCCCGAATCTTTCGGTGGTGTCGCCCGATGTGGGTGGCATCAAAATGGCGCGGGCTTTTGCGAAGCGCCTGAAGGCCGATCTGGTGGTGCTGGACAAGCGCCGCCCGCGGCAGAACGAAGCCGAGGTGATGAACATCATCGGCCAGGTGGAAGGGCGGAATGTGTTGCTGGTGGACGACATGATCGACACCGGCGGGACCTTCGCCAACGCGGTGAAGGCGCTCAAGGCGGCCGGAGCCGAGAATGTGTACGGCGCATGCACGCATCCCGTGTTTTCGGGCCAGGCCGTGCCCAACATCGCCGGCTCGGGTGTGAGCAAGATTTCCGTGACCGACACCATTCCGCTGCGCAAGGAAATGGCCGACACGGGGCTGATCGAAATCGAAACCGTGTCCGCGCTATTCGCGGAAGCCATCAAACGCACGCATTTGCATCAATCGATCAGTTCGCTCTTCGACGTTGACAAAGACAAACTAATGTAACCATACAGGTACTCAGGAGTTTTCCCGTGGCAGAAATCACATTGAAAGCAACGATTCGCGATTACAGGGGCCGCTCTGCCTCGAATCAGGCGCGCCGCGCCGGACGTGTTCCGGGCGTGTTTTACTACGGTAACGCGAAGAACATCCCCATCGAGGTGGTCGCTCTCGATCTTCGCTCGCTCGTGTACACGGCCGAGTCGAATATCGTGAATCTCGAACTCAGCGACGGCAGCAAGGAAAAATGCGTGCTGCGCGAAGTGCAGTTCGATCCCATCACCGACAAGATCATGCATATCGATCTCGTCGGTTTCGCCATGGGCGAGAAAATGACCTTCGAAGTGCCGGTCATCGCCGAAGGTACTGCGCAGGGCGTGCGCGATGGTGGTTTGATGCAGGTCGTGGTGCACAAAGTCGAAATCGAGTGTTTGCCCGCCGATCTGCCTGAGCATATCGTGGTGGATGTGACCGAGCTGCGCGGTGGCGAGACCATCACCGCTGGCGACCTCCCGCTGAACAAGGCTACCCTCGTCACTCCCGCCGATCAGCCGGTGATCGTGATCAGCCACACGCGTGGCGACTCCGATGCCGACGCGCAGGAAGGCCCGAGCGAGCCCGAGGTCATTGCCCGCGGAAAGGCTGCGGACGAGAAGGACTAACCGTCCGGATCCGCGCTGGTGGAGGAGACGACCGCGAACATCGCGGAAGACCCCCCGTTGCTCTGCGTCATGGGTCTCGGCAACCCCGGCCCCCGCTACGCATTGACGCGACACAACATTGGCTTTATCGTATTGGACAAGCTCGCGAATGCCTTGCGCGTTCGCGAGTTTTCCATTCTTACCGACCAGCATTTCGCCGAGGCACGTTACAACGGCTGGCGCGTCCTGCTGAGCAAACCACGCACCTACATGAATCGCAGTGGCGAGGCGTTTCTCACCCTCGAGAAGCTCCATGGAATCAAACCCGCCACGACGGTTGTTGTGTACGACGATGTGCACCTTCCCCTCGGTACGCTGCGCCTTCGCACACATGGAAGCGCGGGCGGGCACAATGGCATCGCCTCGGTGATCGAGGCCGCGGGTACCACGCGCGTGCCGCGCGTGCGCTGCGGAGTTGATTTTTCGGCGGAGGGTGATGATCTTGTTGATCATGTATTGAGTCCGTTCAGGAACGAAGAACTATCCCTGGTCGATTCCATGACAACGCGAGCGGCGGATGCCGTTCTCGCCATCATGGACATTGGCTGGGACCGAGCAATGAATCGTTACAATACTGTTTCATCAAATACGCAGGATACCTTATGAGCGAGCTGGGTTCAATGGGTCTGTGGCCTCCCATTTTTGGAGCGATCGGTCTGGTGTTCGCCCTCATCATCTTTTTCGCCATCAAGCGGCAGCCCGACGGCACGGATCTCATGCGCGATATCGCCTCGCAGATCCAGGTCGGCGCCATGGCCTTTCTCAAGAGCGAATACCGCGTGCTGGCAGTTTTCGTTGTCGCCGTATTCATACTACTCGCGGTGTTCCTCGATTTCAACACTGCGATATCTTTTGTGGTGGGTGCCGTGTGCTCGGTCAGCGCGGGCTTTCTGGGCATGCAGGCCGCCACGCTGGCCAATGTGCGCACGTCCGAGGCGGCGCGCAGCCACGGCCAGGCCAAGGCACTGCTGATCTCCTTTTTCGGCGGCTCCGTCATGGGTCTGTCCGTTGCCGGTCTCGGATTGCTCGGCGTCGGCATTCTCTACATCCTTTTCCACGCTCCCGGTGATGTGGGCGTGCTCAGCGGCTTCGCCATGGGCGCCAGTTCCATCGCGCTGTTCGCGCGCGTGGGCGGCGGCATTTACACCAAGGCGGCCGATGTGGGCGCCGATCTCGTGGGTAAGGTGGAAGCCGGCATTCCCGAGGACGATCCTCGCAATCCGGCGGTGATCGCCGACAATGTGGGCGACAACGTGGGTGATGTGGCTGGCATGGGCGCGGATATTTTCGAATCCTATGTCGGTTCCATCATCGCCGCAGTGGCGATTGCCGCGTCCACGGCCATGGGCCTCATGTTCATGACGCTGCCGCTGTTCCTTGCGCTCATCGGTCTGGTGGCTTCCTTGATCGGCATCGGCTCGCTGAAGCTCTACGCCGCCTCCAATCCCGCTGCGGCCTTGCGCTACTCCACCATCATTTCCATTGTACTCTTCCTTATCGGCTCGTATTTCGCGCTCGGCATGATGGGCATTCCCGTTGTGTATTTCTGGCCGATTCTTTCCGGCGCCATATCGGGCCTGTTCATCGGCTTTGTCACCGAGTATTACACGGGCGGCAAGCCCGTGGTGCGCATCGCCAACGCCAGCCGCTCGGGCGTTGCCACCAACATCATCACCGGACTTGCCGTGGGCATGGAAAGCGTTATCGGCGCCGTGCTGCTGATCGTGATCGCCATGTTCGTGTCCTTCGAGACGGCGGGCATGTACGGCATCGCCATCGCGGCGGTGGGTATGCTGGCCACGGTGGGTATCACCATGTCGGTGGACGCATACGGTCCCATTGCGGACAACGCCGGTGGTATTTCGGAAATGGCCATGCTGGGCAAGGACGTGCGCAAGATCACCGACACGCTGGATTCGCTGGGCAACACCACCGCAGCCATTGGCAAGGGCTTTGCCATTGGTTCGGCGGCGCTCACGGCGCTGGCGCTGTTCTCGGCCTACACAAGCACCATCATTCAGGCCAGCGGCAACACGGCGTTCACCATCGATCTGCTCGACCACACAACCACCATCGGCCTGCTTATCGGAGGCATTTTGCCCTTCGCCATTGCGGCCATGACCATGACATCGGTGGGCAAGGCGGCGTTCAGCATGGTGGAGGAGGTGCGCAGGCAATTCCGTGAAATCCCCGGCCTCATGGAAGGCACCGCCAAACCCGACGCGGCGCGTTGCGTGGATATTTCCACCAAAGCCGCGCTCAAGGAGATGATCCTTCCGGGTCTGACCGCGGTAATTGTGCCGGTGCTTGTCGGCTTCACCTTGGGACCCGAGGCGCTGGGAGGACTTCTGGCCGGAGCCACGGTGACCGGTGTGGTCATGGCCCTCTTCATGGCCAATGCGGGCGGTGCATGGGATAATGCGAAAAAGTATGTGGAAATGGGCAATCTCGGAGGGAAAAACTCCGATGTGCACAAAGCCACCGTCGTAGGCGATACCGTGGGCGATCCGTTCAAGGACACGTCCGGCCCGGCCATGAACATTTTGATAAAACTCATGTCCATCGTATCTTTAGTGATTGCCCCGCTTATCGCATACATGGCGAAGTAGGCGTGGAGCAATCCATACCATGAAAGTCCCTGTTCGGCGGCACATGGCGTGCCGCCGGGCCATTTTGTTCCACTAGTCCAAAGGGCTCAGTTTCACATGAAGCGATTCTACGAGTGCACGTTCATCGTCAATCCCGGCCTGGACGATGCACAGATCGAGCACACCGTCAAGATGGTGGAAGACACCATTGTCAAGAACGGCGGTGAGATGGTTGCCACCGAACATATCGGGCGCAGGCGCCTGACCTACCCGATCACCAAGAAGCACAACGGGTACTACGTTTCCCTCGAATTCAATGCCGAAGGACGCATCATCGAAAAGGTCGAGCGCTACTTGACGCTTGACGAGAACATCATGCGCTACCTCACCATCTCCCTCGATCCGCGCGAATTGGCTGCCAAGCGCGATCGCGCCAATTTCCTCCTCCAGCAGAAGGAAGCCGAGGCCGCAGCGCGTGCCGAAGGCGGCGAGAGCAAGCCGGAAGTCAAACCGGAACCCAAGACGGAAGCATGATCAGCTCCGTGCAACCGCACGGAGATTGTGTTGTTCATGAACTGATGAGGAAGCTCGATGGCAGACCTGAAAATGCCTGAATTGAACTACGTACTCATCGTAGGCAATTTGACAAAGGATCCAGTGTACAGAACGACCTCGAACAATACCCCGGTCGTGAATTTCTCCATCGCATCGAACCGACGATACAAGGATCGGTCCAACACCTGGCAGGAAGATGTGTGTTACATCGGCATCGTCGCCTGGAACAAGCTCGCCGAGAGCTGTCACCAGCGCCTGCGCAAGGGAAGTGCCGTGCTCATCGAAGGCGAGCTGCAGTCGAGAAACTGGAAAACCGATGACGGCGGATACCGCAGCATTCTCGAGGTCAAAGCGCGACGTATACAATTCCTCAACAAAACCGCCCGTTCGAACGGCAACGGCTTCGACGCGCTCAACGACGAGGAAGGTGACGTGTTCACCGAATGCGACGAGGAGCCGATGTTCGAGCTGTTCGAACACAGCGACGAGACGATGTTCACCTTCGAGTCGTCCACCTACACGGATTTCAGAAAAGAGTAGATCAGAAACATAGTGTCCGGAGCACACAATGAAAGTCATCCTTCGTCAGAATATCGATAGCCTCGGGAAGATGGGCGATATCGTCACCGTCAAGGACGGGTACGCGCGCAACTACCTGCTTCCGCGCGGCTTCGCCTACGTTGCCACCAAGGGCAATACCCACGTGCTCGAGGAAGAGCGCAAGCGCCTTCAGGTCAAACTCAACCGCCAGATCAAGGAAGCGTCCGAGATCGCGGCCGAACTCGAGAAGCACGAGAACGCCATCACCATCCCCATGCAGGTTGGTGAGGAAGATAAATTGTTCGGTTCCGTCACCAAGGAAATGATCGCCGAGAAACTCGCCGAAAAGGGCTTCAACATCGACCGTCGCAAGATCGAAATCGATGAGCCCATCAAGGTGCTCGGTATTTTCACGGTGAATGTGAAATTGCATACCGACGTCTCCGCAAAAGTCAAGGTCTGGGTGGTCCGGCAGGAAAACTGAGCCGGGCCATCGCAACCGTACCACTGAACGATTGACCTTGTCCCCTTCGTGGGGACATTCTATATTTCCCAATCATCAGTCCTTTGACAGGCTTGAAGGCACACTTATGGCTACCACAGTTGAAACGGCGGACGGTCGACAAACGAAGTCGGTGACATTCGTCGACGTCGAACATGTCGTCATTCGCTTCGCCGGCGATTCCGGAGACGGCATGCAGCTCACCGGAAGTCAGTTCACTTCGACCACGGCGCAAGTAGGCAACGATCTCAGTACCTTTCCCGATTATCCCTCCGAAATCCGCGCTCCATCAGGCACTCTGTATGGTGTGTCGGGTTTTCAGCTCCATTTTGGCAGCACCACCATCCATACACCGGGCGACAAGTTCGACACGCTCGTGGCCATGAATCCGGCCGCGTTGAAGGTCAACCTGAAGCATGTGCGAGAGGGCGGCAATATTTTCGTGAACACGGATTCCTTCGATGCGAAGAATCTCAAGCTCGCGAAATACGACGAGAATCCGCTCGAGAACGACTCCCTCAAAGGCTATCAGGTCTATCCTGTGCCGATGACCACACTCACGGTCAAGGCGCTGGAGGAACTCGGCCTGAGCATGCGCGAAATGACGCGTTCAAAGAACTTCTTCGCGCTCGGCTTGCTGTACTGGTTTTACAACCGTCCCCTCGATTCCACCATGGCGTGGATCAAGGAAAAATTCGGCAAGAATCAGAAAGTCATGCAGGCCAACGAGAAGGCCTTGCAGGCGGGGCATAATTTCGGCGAGATTACGCAGATCTTCAATGTGCGTTTCAACGTGCATGCGGCCAAGCTGCCTGCCGGAACCTACCGCAACATCACCGGAAACGAAGCCACGGCGCTCGGCATGGTGGCGGCGGCGATCAAGGCGAAGCTGCCCGGCTTCCTCGGCAGTTATCCCATCACGCCGGCCAGCGAAATCCTGCACGAACTGTCGCATCTCGCCCGCTTCAACTTCCGCACCTTCCAGGCGGAAGATGAAATCGCTGGTATTTGCACAGCCCTGGGCGCGAGCTTCGGCGGCGCTCTGGCCTTCACCAGCACGTCTGGCCCGGGTATGGCTCTCAAGCAGGAAGCCCTCGGTCTCGCGCTCATGGTGGAGTTGCCGCTGGTGATTGTGAACGTGCAACGTGGCGGACCCAGCACGGGTTTGCCCACCAAGCCGGAGCAATCGGATTTGTGGCAGGCCGCCCTCGGACGCAACGGCGAAGCGCCGGTGCCGGTGATCGCGGCGAATTCGCCTGCGCATTGCTTCACCATGGTCTTCGAGGCCGCACGTCTCGCATTGAAATACATGACGCCAGTGATTTTGCTCACCGATGGCTACATCGCCAATGGCTCCGAGCCCTGGCATCTGCCCACCGAAGATGAGTTGCCGGATATCAGCATTCCCTTCGCGCAGAATCCCGAAAACTTCCAGCCGTACGCACGCAACGAATTCAATTCACGCCCCTGGGCGGTGCCGGGCATGCCCGGATTCGAGCATCGTATCGGCGGACTCGAGAAGCAGCACAATACCGGCAATGTGAGCCACGACCCCGCCAATCACCAGTTCATGGTGGAAATGCGCGCGAAAAAGGTTGCCGATATCGCGAAGGATGTGCCCGAGCAAACAGTGTTCGGTCCCGAGCAAGCGGATCTGCTGGTGCTCGGCTGGGGCGGTACCTACGGACCCATCCGTGCTGCTGTGGAGCGACTGATCGGTGCGGGTAAATCGGTGGCCCATGCGCAGGTGAAATACCTCAACCCCTTCCCGCGCAATCTCGAGGCGGTGATGCGCCGCTACAAGCGCATTCTGATTCCCGAGAACAATCTCGGTCAACTCGCCTACATGATTCGCGCGAACTATCCGATCGAGGTGATCTCCTACCCGAAAGTCCAGGGCTTGCCCTTCACGCCCGCGGAGATCGAGGCGAAAGCCAACGATATTCTCTCATCGATGTAAAGCGAGGCAGGAAATGAGTAGCGAAGATTTGACAATGGACAAGACCATACAGCCCTTCACCTCCCGTGATCTCGTCTCCGACCAGGACGTACGCTGGTGTCCCGGTTGCGGCGATTACTCCGTGCTCGCCCAGTTGCAGCGCGCGCTGCCGGATATTGGCGTGGCCAAGGAAGACATCGCCATCGTCGCGGGCATCGGTTGCTCCAGCCGCTTCCCCTACTACATGGCAACCTACGGCCTGCACGGCATTCACGGCCGCGCCGTTGCGATTGCATCGGGATTGAAGGCCGCGCATCCCAAACTCTCGGTGTGGGTGTCCACCGGCGACGGCGATTGCCTCTCCATCGGCGGTAATCACTTCATCCACGCGCTGCGCCGCAACATCGACATCAACATCATGATGTTCAACAATCGCATCTACGCCCTGACCAAGGGACAGTATTCGCCCACGTCCACACACGGACAGAAGACGAAGTCCAGCCCGCAGGGTGTGATCGATCATCCCTTCAATCCGGCGCTGCTCGCGCTCGGCGCCGAGGGTACCTTCGTGGCGCGCTCCATGGATCGCGATCCCAAGCATCTGCGCGAAATGCTGCTGCGCATGCATCAGCACAAAGGCACATCGTTTATCGATGTGATGCAGAACTGCGTGATCTTCAACGACGGCGCCTACGATCTGTACACCGAGAAGGAAACGAAGAGCGACAACACGGTCTACATCGAACATGGCCAGCCCCTCGTGTTCGGTAAGAACGACGACAAAGGCATTCGCCTCGACGGCTTCAAGCCCGTGATCGTGTCGCTCGATAAATTCAGCAAGGACGATTTGCTCGTTCACGACGAGAAGTCCAAGGAACTCGCCTTCATTCTCGCTCAGATGAACGATCTCGAGGGCTACCCGCAAACCATGGGTGTGCTGCTCGACATCGAACGTTCGGTGTACGAACATGAACTAACCGAGCACATCGAAGATGCGCGCGCCAAGGGCAAGAGCATGACGCTCGACTCCCTGCTGCGCGAGGGCCAGACCTGGGAAATCAACTGATTCCCCGCTCCGTAATTGATCAGCGCGTCCCATCTCACGGTGGGACGCGCTGTTTTTTTATGTGGCAAATACTGCCGTGAACCTCACGCTGCGCGGGATTTTCGGGGCCGGCTGAGTGCGGGATACATTTGAAGAGGGCGCGGAGAGCGCCGAGAGCACGGAGGAATGTTTGAGGTCGCTGACCGCTCAATCCGTGCGCCACGCCGCAATCGAGTCAACGCAAAGGCGCAGGGACGCAAAACCGCGACTCCTCTGTGCCCTCGGTGTGGCGAAGCCCTCCGGGTTCTCTGGGTTCCCGCGAAGCGCCCCTCCTTACCCTCATTTCTTCCTTACTCTCATTCTTCATTGGCTTACACGACGATGCTCATTCCACCACACTGAATCGACGCACAGCAAACACGCCCTCGCCCGAGAGACGCAGCAGGTAGCTCCCCGGAGTGAGCGTGGCAGGTAGCGCGAGCGGAACAACATGCTCTCCGGCGGGAAGCGGTGCCGTCATCACTGTGCCGAGATTGCGTCCGCCGATATCATACAGGGTGAGCTGCATGAGACCGCCGGTGGAAAGCACGACACGGAGGTTGGCGCTGCCACCGACATGCAGGGGATGAGGATACAGCTCGCCGAGCAAGCCGGCACTGCTCGGGCGGGCAAGGCCATCGGTGAACAGCACGCCGCCATTGCTCGTGTGTTGTATCAACCCACCGGGACCGTAGGCCCAGGCGCGATTGCGATCCAGGAAAAACCACCCGTACCAGTCGGCGCGGCCCTTCAGCGTGGATGGCTGCCAGCTTTGACCGCCATCGCTGCTGCTGTGCAGCCAGCTGACACTGCCTTCGCTTCCGTTTGTCAGCGTGGAGTAAAATCCGATGTTCTCGTCCAGAAAATGATACAGGTTCACGTCCTCCGTGCTGATGGTGGACCAGGTGAACCCGGCATCCACGCTGCGCTGTAGGCGCCCGTTGCTGATCACATGCCATACGCGCTCATTGACAAAGGTGGCGCTGTACAGTGAGGACGAAGGCGAGGGGCCTCGGGCTTCCCAGCTCATCCCCCTGTCGGTGGAAACCGCTATCCGCCCGAAGAATGCATAGCACAGCAAGCCGGAAGGAAACGCCGCGAAACCCTCGCCCGCGAAATCCTGCGCTCCCGGTATCCCCGTCACGCGCACCGTATCCCAGGTCGTTCCGCGATTGCTGCTGTGGAACATGTAGCCGTAACTGGCTGAAATCCAGAATTCGTCATCGGATAACGCCACCAATGACTGCGGGATGAGATTCTGCGCGGAAGGATCGCTCCCTCCGTAGGTGAAGGGCAAGGGGCCGATTTTTTCCCAGCTGCGGCCGACATCGCTGCTGCTGTACAGCGAATACGCATTGCTCGAAGATATCCCGACGCAAAACACGCGCCCCGATGGCGCATCGTCGAAAGCGCCCAAGGTGTGATCAGGTATGGGAATGGATTCGTCCCAACGCTTGCCGCCGTTGCTGCTGAGCAACACGGTGGGCGAATACGTCAACGCCAGGCCACGCTGCGCGTCGGCGAAATGCACGTGTGCTATCGAGCCGATGTAGCCCTGTCCATGCACAATGTCCCACGACTGCCCGGCGTTGCTCGTGCGTAGTATGCGCCCGCCCACGCCGGCAACCAGCCCGCGTTCGCCGGAGAAAAAGAGCATGCACATCGCTTCCGCATCCTGAAAGGCGGATTCGGTGAGGCTGATATTCCAGGTTTGTCCAAGATCCGGCGAGGCATTGACCACATAGCGACCATTCGACAGACAGAACACGTGATCGCCGAGCGCCGCACCCACAGCCACGGATTTCACCGCACCGAAGCCGAAAATATCCATCTCCTTCCACGTGGCGCCACCGTTGCTTGTCTGCAGCAACTGCCCGTCGCGAAGCTGGTACCCATGCAGACTGTCGACAAAGGTGAAGCGCTGCAATCCTCGCGGGGGTAAGCTGTCCGTGGTCCTTTCCCAACTCAAGCCGGCATCGTTGCTGCGGAACGTGTTGCGCAAGGTTACCAGCCACCAGAGCCGCGGCGATTGCGCCGAAATGCTGCGCGGCCATTCGCCGTTGAGCTGCGCGTCGCTCACTCGTTCCCACTGCTGGCCGCAGTCGCGGCTGATCGCCACCATGGCGCCACCCAGTGTGCAGACCACGGTATTGGAATCCGCGCGCTCGAGATCGGAGGTGTACACGGATTGCGAAATCTGAAAACGCTGCGCCACTGGCCACGTTGCTCCGTCGTCGGTGGAACGGAAGAAATGCCCGTCGCCCGAAACAATGACGAGACTGCCGTCGCCCATGCGCACGATGTCCTGCAAATCCGTATTGCCCAGGCGCTGCGGCGACCAGGTGAGCCCGGTGTCCCAGGTGCCGAGCACCACCCCGTTGTTGCATACCGCGAAGGCGCGCGAGTGGTCGAGCGCAGCCATGGCGTTGATGAGCAAGCCGTGCGGCAGGGGATTTTGCCACTCCCATCCCTGCGCGGGAAGACAAACCGGAAGCAGGACCCAGAAAAAAACAGTGGCGATGCGTGCAGTGCTCATGTGCGTCCTTTCAACCAAAAAGGGAAAGAAAAATCAGAGGCGCGTGCTGTCGGCGGATGGCGCCATAAGCTGCTGGCCGGATTCTCGCGGTGGAAAGCCATCGTGTCGAATGCGTCCACCATGCATGGCCGCCAGGTAAAGACTCGCCGCGGCTGCGGTGATCACGAACACGTAGAGGATTTTCACTCTTCCCGCGTACAGTTTTTTCAAATGGAGAAAAAGCCGCCAGATGGCGGCTCCGCAAAACACCCACATGCCAATGTTGGCGTAGGCAACGTGATTCTCGATGTGCAGGGCAGTGGCGGCGCTGTACATCAAGCCCTCGGCGAGATTGCCCGTGATCACGGCGAGTATGAGAAAAGGTAGCGCGGCCATCATCAGCGCGAAGCCCGTCTCTTCCAGGCGTCGGCGATGAAGGAAAAAATCGAGAATGTCGCAAGCGGCGGAGCCCAGGCTGAAGGCCACGGCGAAATGCACGAGAAAAGGATGCCAGGATGCGAGAGTTTCTGTCATGTCGTTACATGAAGGTTAAGGCGTTGGGAATGTGCAAAATCAGCGGTTTGTCCCGCTCAATGGCGATACTGACCACATCGAAGCGACAGGGCAGGGCGTCCAGGCCCTTGGTGAACATGTACCCGCGCGCGATGGAGCGAAGCTGTCGCGCCTTTGTCGGCGTAATGGCGTACAGACCCTCTTCGGGGTTGCCGCCCCGGCGGGTCTTTACCTCCACAAACACGGTGGTGTCGCCGTCCTGCGCTATGATATCGATTTCGCCGCTTTTTCCGAAATGAAAATTGCGAAGGAGAATGCGGTAGCCGCGTTCAGCCAGATACGCTGCCGCGAGGTCTTCCCCGTACCTCGCCAAATCCTGATTGTTCATCGAACATTCCCTGTTGTTGTGTGAGTGATGACACGGTAAAACTCCGGCGATGCGCCGGACAATATCCATGCCGCCGAATGGCTTCCACATGCGCCGCGGTGCCATAGCCCTTGTGCGCCGCGAAGCCGTACTCCGGCCATTGTTCATGCAAACCGCGCATGATGGCATCCCGCTCCTGCTTGGCGAGTATGGATGCGGCCGCGATGCTGAAGCAGCGGGCGTCGCCCTTCACCACAGTGTCGAAGGGAATACCCATCTCCATACCGCGATTGCCGTCGATCAGCACATGCTCGGGTTGCGGCGAGAGTTGCTCCACTGCGCGGCGCATGGCCAGCAAGGTGGCCTGCAAAATATTGATGCGATCGATGTCCTCCGCCTCCACGCGGGCCACGGCCCAACTCGTTGCCGCGCTGCGAATCTCCCGGGCGCGGATTTCGCGCTCGCGCTCGCTCAGGACTTTCGAGTCCGCTACGCCGGGCAACGCGCAATGCCGTGGGAGTATCACTGCCGCCGCCACCACCGGACCGGCCAGCGGACCGCGTCCGGCCTCGTCCACGCCGCAGAGCAGACGCACGCCGCGGTCGAACAGCGCCCGCTCGATGTCGCCATGCGTATGCAGCAGCACGCGGCTCACGGTATGCTGCCCAGAGTGAGTACAACGATGCCGGCCAGCATCGCCCACTTCAGTATGGTGGCGGCCTTGCGCGGATTGCTTTTCGCCCCGATGCCGATTGCCGAGGAAATTGCATAGCCGATGAAAAGGTGCACGAAGATGATGTGGTCGCTGAAATGCTGGTTGTAGCGCTCGCGAATGTCGGGCAGGAAGGACACTAACGCCACGGTAAGGAGCAGCACGGCCGCGACGGCCGTCGCCTTGCGGGCGCCAAGGAGAATGGGCAGCGTCCGCGCTCCGGCGGCTGCGTCGCCCTTTATGTCCTCGACATCCTTGATGATTTCGCGGCCGACATTCACCAGAAAGGCGAACATACCGGGCATGATGCCCGCCTCCATGTTTCCCATGGCCTCGGCGCCATACAGAAATGCCGCGCCGGTCACTGCGCCCACCACGACATTGCCCGCAAGCGCGATGTGCTTGAGCGCAATGTTGTACACGTACAGCAGCGCGATGCTCACCAGGGCGATGGTCGTGGCGGTGGGGGAAATGAACAGCGACAGTATCGCACCCACAGCCGCGAACACGGCCGCGAGCAGTGTGGCGCTGCGCGCATCGATGCGCCCCGCAGCGAGCACGCGCCGCGGCTTGTTGATGCGATCGATGGCGATATCGCACACATCGTTGTGTATGTTGCCCGCCATGCCGATGAAGGTCCCCGCAAAGGCCGCGAGCAGCAGCGGCAGCTCCACGCGGATCGCGCCCGCGGCCATGAAGCCCGCGGCGAGTATGCCCAGAAAGGCGATGGCGGCATTGAACGGTCGAAGCAATGCGATGAAATCGCGCAGTGGTTGCCGATGTGATGCTGTGTTCATGGCGTCGATGTCAGAATTCGTTGATGAGGCCGAAGTGGATTTTCCCGTCGGATAAACCGTCCCCTTCGCCCAATGCATAACTGATGCTCATGATACCAAGACCGGTTTCCAAACGCAAGCCCAATCCGTAACCACGCCGTGTGAGTCGCATTTCTTCCCGTCCGCGCGCGGCATCACCGCTTTGCTCGATATGGCCAATGTCGAAAAACAGGAAGGTGAAGGAGCGACGTCCGAGCGAATAGCGTAATTCCGCGTTGGCCCAGCCAAGGCGTGTGCCGAGAAATTGTTCCTCGCGATATCCCCGCAGCGTGGTGGCCCCTCCCAGGCGGTAGAGATCGCCGATATCCAGAGCGCCACCGCGCAACTCGCGGCCATGCAGACCCAGCGCCGCCACAAGACGTGGCAGAAGAAGCTGATACGCCGCCGCGTCCACTT
Organism: Bacteroidota bacterium; assembly: GCA_035362335.1. GTDB lineage: Bacteria > Bacteroidota > Ignavibacteria > SZUA-365 > SZUA-365 > JAOSJT01. The sequence goes on along the minus strand of DAOSDL010000023.1, from coordinate 9,764 downwards.
CGATGCGCTGAATATACTCCGAACGCTGCCCGCCTCCTGCGGCATCGCTGAAGCTCTTGCTGCCGCCATCGTAAGAATTGCGCAGCTCGATACCCGCGCGGGGATTGTACACATCGTCGCGTGTATCAATGCCGATGTCCACGCCGCCGGTAACGCTCACGCTGTTGGTGAAGGATGGCAGCGTGGAAAATTCCGACACGATGAGATCCGAGCGCGTGCCCCTCAGCGTCACGCGAAGATCACTGGTGGCGAGATAGACGAGCGAAAGATCGACGTCGCGTCGCACGAATGCCGAATCCTGCTGCCGCTGTCGGTACCCGCCCTGGATGTTGAATGGTACGCCGAACACCCACGGCTCGAGGTAGCGGATGCTCAGTTCCGAAATGCTGTTCGTGGCGCGCTCCCATCGCGCATCCATGCGGCGTCCGCTCCCGAAGAGGTTGCGGAAACTCACATTGACCAGACCAGTGACATATCCCTGCTCGCCCTCCACCCGTGGAGGTTGATAGCCGATCACGCCGTCGAACAGATTCATGTTGCCCTCGACCACGCGCAACAACACGCCGCCTTTGCCATCGCGAACAAACAACTGCGGCTCGGCCACCGAGGTGAACAACTGCGTGCGCTCCAACCGCCGACGCACGTCGACGAAGGCATCACTGTCGAAGCGGGCGCCGCGAGCGAGACGGGTTTCGCGTATGATCACATCGGGATCGGTGACGGCATTGCCTTCGACCACGAACTCCTCAACGGTGAAGGCCATGCCCTCGTCGATCAGCAGCGGCACGGTCAACCACACCGCGGCCGAATCCTCCCTCGGCACGAGTTCTCCCACGCGTATGCGCGCAAAGGGAAATCCTTGCCGCTCGTACAAATCCAGCAGGCGCGCGATGTCGGCGTTGAGTGTCTGCTCGGAAAACACGGAGCCGGGACGCGTATCGCAGGCCTCCAGCAACTCGGCTTCCCTCAATGTTCGCGCGCCCTCGAAACGCAGCGCTTCCACCGTTATCACCGGACCCTCGTGCACCTCGATGCGCAGCAGGGCGCTGCTGCTGTCATCCTCGAACCGCGCACGCACCTCGGCCCGCGAAAAATACAGAGCCCGCGCCTCGGCATGGCGCATGATCGCCTCGGGCAAAGCCGCCAGAGCCGCGCTGTCGGCCCGCAGCAGGCCCGCCGCACGCAACTCCTCCTCCAGCACACGCGCATCGATACGCTCGGTGCCCGCAATCTCCACGCGGATGCGCGGCGCCTGCGCCTGCGACATCGTCACCAGCGCGAGCAGCAAAACCGCGGGAAGCAGAGTGGAACGGACGACCTTTACCGTGAGCATCGATGTGGTGCGTGAGACGTGAAGCGTGAAACGTTAATCGTTAAACGTAAGGCGTTATACGTGAAGAGTAAAGAGTAAAGAGTGGACTCCGGATCGAAACCTGGGCGTTAAAAACCCTTCCCGGAGCAGTATCCCCATTGACCCGCCTCGACCTCTTTCCCGCCTAACATATACCTTCGCGTTCGTCGCGCCTTCGCGTGAGGAATTCCTTGGATCGAGACCTGGGCGTTAAGAACCTTTCCCGGAGCAGGATCCCCATTGACCCGCTTGACCTCGTCCCCGCCTAACACATACCTTCGCGCCTTCGCGTGAGGAATGTCTTCGCGTCCGTCGCGTCTTCGCGTGAGGAATTCCTTCCTGCTACAACGCCAGCTCCAGCATTGCCGAAAGAAAATGATCCGTCAGCTTGCCATCGATTTCGGACTCCCGCGTGCGGAAACGATAGCGGGCGTGCAGCGCCATATTCCGCCACGGCTCGTAGCGCAGCGAGATGGTGGCCAGCAAAGTCTCGTCGCGCGGACCCGCGAGGAAGAGCGCGATCTCGCTGTCGCGCTCGTAATCGCGCGACTCGTAAATCTCGGCGCCGTTGTTCACCAGCAGCGTGCCATCTGCCGCCCGCACATTGCGGCCGTGACGAATGTACTGCGCGCGCGCCCCGAGGCGCAGCCGCGCGCCGCACCAATGCGTCACATCCAGCATGTACTCCTCGCTGTTCGGCGCAAGCTCCACGCCCAGTGCTTCGCCATTGTGCGTGTACTGATTGCCGCGAAGACGATGCGTGTACACGTAGGGATTGATGCGCGTGTATTCGGCGGTGATGTCCGTGTTCGGAAGGATGGTGCTGATCGCACCCGCCTGGTAAATGAATTTGTTGCCCCACCACGAATCGCCCAGCCGGCTGAAATCCACGTCGTCGATCAACCAGCTTCCGTACAATTCGAGATTGCGCAGGCCCAACGTGGAAAGCTCGAAACCCAGCATCGGATTGTCGCGGTCGCCGCCCGCATGCTCGGCGGATTTGTAAAAATTCACCGGATTGAGATACGCCAGATCCACTTCGCGCCCGCTGTATACCACGCTCTCGAACACGCCGAAGCGCAACGCATCAAACACATCCGCCTCCACGCGATGCATGGCCACATATTTCGCATCGTAGTACGGGCGGCCACCTTCCAGCATTTCCACTTCCGAAAGCACGCTGCCGTGCAGAAAGCTGAAGCGCACATCGCCGTAGGCCGCGTCGATGCGCAAGGCGTCGAAGGGCTGCGCGTTGCCGCTCAGCAACAGCCACTGCGAGCGTCCCGTACCCCACAGCCGCTTCTCCTTGCCGAACGAAGCCGAACCCCAATCCCAGGTGATGGACAGCACCGCCTCGGTGAGATCGAAAAATTCCTTGTCCAACGCGGCATAGTTGAAATTCCGCCGCAGCTGCGGATCATTCATCGCCAGCGAACGATTTCCCATCGCCGTGCCGTTGGTGGCCGTGAGCGTGTAGCCCACCAGGCCGCCCAGGGTGCCGCGAAAGCGTCCGCCGATTTGCCCCAACGTCACATTGGCATTGCCCTGCTCCGCCAGCAGCGTGCGGTATTCCAGCGATGCCAGCAAATCCAGGTACAGCGTGCTCGAGCGGTCGGCCGACTGCCAGCGATACAGGAATTTTTCATCCTCCCCGAACACCTCAGCCAGTGACCCGGGAAAGCCCGCGCCCAGCAGCACCACCGCGCGCTGCGTGCCATCGGCTTCGGCCACGAATTCGTCGGTATAGCGCGCAAGCACGGCGCGTTCGCCCTCGCTCAGCAGCTCGCTGCGCGCAGCCGCGTCACGCAGGTATTGCGTCACCTGCTTGCGCTCCAGCGGCAGCACGGTGCGCGAAAAACCCTCGACCACCTGGCGGACATGCAGACGATTGAGAAAATCGTACACAGGATGTCCTATTTCCACGTGTTCGGCCTGACCCTGCGCGGTCATGGGCAAGGCCACGCTGAGCAAGAGAAAAAGGAACACGCGGCCCGGGAGCCGACGCGATGCGCGGGGGAGAATCATGCCTGGCCTTTCGCCGTGATCATGCGGAAAAACGTGTGAATCAGGATTTTCACATCCATGCGAATGGACATGTTCTCGATGTAAAAAAGATCGAAGCGCAGCTTGTTGCGCACATCCTCCATGGAGGCATCGTATTTGTGCTTCACCTGCGCCCAGCCTGTAAGGCCCGGACGCACGTTCAGCCGGCGACGATACAGCGGAATTTCCTTGATGAATTGTTCGACGAAAAACGGCCGCTCGGGACGCGGTCCCACCAGACTCATGCTTCCCTCGAGAATGTTCAGAAACTGCGGCAATTCATCGAGATGCATGCGCCGGAGCACGCGACCCACAGGCGTGACGCGCGGATCGTCCTTGTCGGCCCATATCGGTCCGCTCTTGCTCTCCGCGTCCTGAAACATGCTGCGGAATTTCAGTATGCGAAACACCCGGCCGTTTTTACCCACGCGCTCCTGCGAATAAAACACCGGACCCCTGGAGGTGATTTTGATGATCAGCGCGATCAGCAGCAGCAGCGGCGCACCGAGCAGCAGCACCATCAGCGACACGCCGATGTCCATCAGACGTTTGACGATGCGCTCCCAGGGCTGCATGAGCTGCGGCGTGATCTCGATCAAGGGCACACCGTAAATCTGATTCGTGCGCGCCTGTCCCGAGATGATATCGTACATGTCCGGACGGATTTTGATTTTCACATCATGGCTGCTGCAATGTCCAATCACATCCAGCAAGGTCTCGTGCTCCGTCGAGGGCAGCGCCACAAGCACTTCCTGCACATCCTGCTCGCGCAAAATCCGGTCGAGTTCGCTAGCGTTTCCAAGCAGCGGCACGCGCGTGGGTTGCTTCACTTCGCCCGTGCTCACATAGCCTATCACCTTGAAGCCGAGATACGGATACGCGAGCACCTGATCGTATAAATCGCGCGATTGTTCGAAGGAACCCACGATAAGCGTGCGGCGCGAAATGGCGCCGGCCAGGATCAGCCGCTTGAGTACACTGCGGTACAGCACACGGCCCGTACTCACGCTCCCCAGCATCAGCGCCCAGTAGGCCAATATGAGAAGGCGCGAGGTGGAGGGGTCGTTGTTGCGCGTGTCGTCCACGAAAATCAGGAAAAACAACAGCACCGAGCCCGCTGTCACCGTCTTGGCGATGGTGACGATTTCGTCGAAACGCGACTCGGCATACCAGGGACGGTACAAGCCGAAAAATGTGAACATGAACAGCCAGAACAGTCCGATGGCTACCATCGGAATCCAGAACATCGGCTGTATCGGGGTGGAAAACAGCGCCGAGGTGACGCGAAAATGATAGTACAACGTCCACGCCAGGTTGACCATCAACCCGTCGATCAGCAGCAGTATCAGCGTTTCTTTCCTGCCCTGCATCGTTTGCGTCAGCTCCGCGCGGCGCTGTGTGTGTCAGTGCTGTCCATTCCCACAAATTAACGGTTTATGTGGAATAATGAACACGGCGACAAGCCGCCCGCCTGTCGGTGACAGCGGCGTTGCCCACGCGCCGGCATTGCTGTACGCGCGCGCTCTACTTGCGCGCTCCGTGCGTGAAACCGCGGTACAGCATGGCGTTTTGTATGGAAATAAATGCGCCGGGATCGATGCGGTCGACGATGTCCTTGAATTCCTTCATGCGACTGCGACGAATCATGGAGGTGATGATGGACATGCCGCCACTGCCTCCTTCGCCGGGGATGAGGGTGACGCCGAAAAGATTCGCGCGCAAGGTGTCGGCGATCTCATCGGCATGATGACGCGAGATAACGTAAATCTGATGAAAGCCGATGGCCAGCTTTTCCTCGATCAAAATGCCGATGAGCGTGCCGGTGGCAAAGCCCGTGGCGTAGCCGGCAATATTCCAGGGATTGTCGAGCTGCGAGAAAATCTGCCGAATGGCGATCACCCAGATCAGCGATTCGAACAAGCCGAGCAGGGGAGCGAGTTTTTTCTTTCCCTGCACGGTGAACAAGGTGCGCAAGGTGCCGATCGAGACGTCACCAATGCGCAGGCAAAAAATCAAGAGAGCGTTGAGCAGAAAATCCATGGTATCCGTGTGTCATGGGACAGCAGACAGTAATGTAAGCAGTTCTGCGATTTCATGCAGCCCAGTCCAGTGTTCCTGCAACTGGCTACGGAGGCTTCGATCCGCCCCGGCGAATGTTCCACTCCGCGCCGGAATCACTCAGTACCATCTCGGACAAAGGTGCTCGGCGCTGCGCTGCGCATGACAGGGGTCATCCGACGCACTCAGCATTATCGTCACGCTGAGCGACGAGCCCGCGGCAAGGACGTTCGGTAAGAGAAGATTTTAGTTCGGGCTCGGAGTCGAAGCGTCGTGCAACTGGCTACTGCGGCTTCGACTCCGCGCCGGAATCACTCAGTTCCATCTCGGACAAAGGTGCTCGGCGCTGCGCTCAGCCTGACGATACCCGAAGGCGCTATCAAGGATTGCCAATGCCCGCGCCGCTCCGCCACGGCGGATCTTCGAGCTGAGCGACGAGCCCGCGCGAATTTCTTTGCAAGCCGCACTAACTGCGCTCGGGCGCGGAGTCGAAGCGTCATGCAATTGGCTACGGAGTCGAAGGGTCGCCCGCAGCTTATCCAACGAGCCTGAACGGGGTTGCTACGCCTTCTGCGCTTCTCCCTGGGAAATTACCATGGTTGCCGTCGCATCGCTGGTGATATTCGTGATGGTGCGGCACATGTCCAGCAGTCGATCCACACCGAGTATCAACGCCACACCGGACTCGGGCACACCCACCGAGCGCAGCACAATCATCAGCATCACGATGCCCACTCCGGGCACGGGAGCGGTGCCGATAGAGGCCAAGGTGGCGGTGAGCACTACGGTGAGCTGTTGCGATAGCGAGAGATCCATGCCGTACACCTGTGCGATGAACACCGCCGCCACGCCCTGATACAGCGCGGTGCCGTCCATGTTTACCGTGGCGCCCAATGGCAGGACGAAGCTCGTGATGGATTTCGGCGCACCCATTTCCTCGCAACATTCCATGTTCACCGGCAAGGTGGCCGCCGAACTGCTGGTGGTGAACGCCACGAGCTGTGCGGGACGTATGCCGCGGAGGAAGCGCCGCACGCCCGTGCGCCGCGCGAACACGGAGATCAGCAGCGGGTACACCACGAAAGTCTGTACCGTCAAGCCACCGAGTACCGCCAGCACGTACCACAGCAGCGTCTGCACAATGCCGAAACCGAATTCCGCGATGGTGGCGGCAATCAAGGCGAACACACCGAAAGGCGCTATCCACATCACCATTTCCACCAGCGCAATCATCGCATCGCTCACGCCGTCCAGCACGCGCGTCACCGCTTTGGCTTTATCCTTTTGAATGAACAGCAGCGCAACACCGAACAACACGGCGAACACGATGATCTGCAGCATTTCCGCATCGGCCATGGCGCGCAGGGGATTCTTCGGAACAAGATTCACCAGATAATCCACCATGTCGATACCGAGTTGCTCGTCGATACGGGCGGCCACATCCTCCTGATATGTCGCCATCAGCCGGTCGCGCGCCTGCGTGTCCATGCGGTGGCCCGGCTGCAGCACATTGCCGAAAGCCAGGCCGATGGTGATGGCAAGCGCCGTGGTGATCAGATAAAATGTGATTGTCTTGCCGCCGATGCGCGCCATGCGGCGCACATCCTGTAAACTCGCCACACCCACCACCAGCGAAGCAAACACCAGCGGTATGGCGATCATGATCAGCAATCGGATAAAAATATCGCCTATCGGCTTGATGGCGGTGGCAATGGTCGGCACTTTTCGCAGTTCCGCGGCGGTGTGGGAAAACGCGCGTCCTTCCACCACGCCGCGTACTTCCACCGTCGCATGCGTTTTTCTCATGCGCGCGAAAGCGTGCAGAATCTCGAGCTGCTGATCGGAGCCGAAGGCCAGCACTTCATCGCCGGCAGCGAGCCAAAGCGAGTCCCATTCGCGCACATCGACATCGCGACGCTCCGCACCTTGCATCGTGCCAAGGCGCAGCGCGTGCTCGTCCACATTGAACAGCAGGCCGAAGCCCACACCGAGGATCAAGCCGAGCAGAATGCGTACGTGCAGCGGTATGGAGCGCAGCGTCATCGCTCCTCCGCGGGGATGGCGCATTCCCTGCGCACGGAATTGCTGTCGAAGCGTCCGGCCATGCCGGCGCCACATTCCGTGCAGCATCCATGGGTATCCATGCCGACACGGTCGATATGGTAGCCGTCACGCGCTATCAACAGTGTGCCGCAGTGCGGGCAATGTGTGGACGTGCCCACCTTGTCGCGCACGTTGCCGATGTACACAAAGCGCAGTCCCTCCAGCATGGCGAGGTCGCGGGCATTGCGCAAGCTCTGCACCGAGGTGCGCTGATGGTCCAGCATGCGCCAGGCGGGATGGAAGGCACTGAGATGCAAGGGCACATCCGGACCCAGTTCGTCGCGCACCCAACGCGCCAGCGCGGTGATCTCCTCGTCGCTGTCGTTCTCGCCGGGAATGAGCAGTGTGGTGATCTCCAGCCAGGTGTCGCTGTGCAGACGGATGTGCCGCAAGGTGTCTTTCACCACAGCGATGTCGGCCGAACACAGGCGCCGGTAGAACTCCGGCGAAAAGGCCTTCAGATCCACATTCGCCGCATCCATGTGGGCGAAAAATTCTTCACGCGCATCTGCGGCGATATAGCCTGCCGTGACCGCCACGGTGCGGATGCCGCGCTCGTGACAGGCGCGAGCGATATCCAGCGCGTATTCCAGATAGACCACCGGTTCGTTGTACGTCAGCGCCACGGCGTCGCATTCAGCCGTGCGGGCAGCCAGCGCCACATGCGTGGGCGAAACCTCGACGCAGGTGTGCCGCGGATCGCGCGAACGGCTGATATTCCAATTCTGGCAAAATCTGCACGTGAGGTTGCAGCCGATGGTGCCGAGCGAGAGAATGTCCGTGCCTGGGAAAAAATGATACAGCGGCTTTTTTTCCATCGGATCAATATGCAAGCCGGTGGTGTGGCCGTGGCAGGTCAGCACGAGCGAGCCGCGCTGATGCATGCGCACGTAGCAAAGCCCTCGTTGCCCGTCGGACAACTGGCATTCTCTCGGACACAGATCGCATTGCACACGGCCGTCAGACAACGTGTGCCAATAGCGTGCGGGATGCGCGGTGGTATTCATCACGGTCTCGAATAGCGTGCCGAACGCGCGGCCTGAATTGTGCCGTCGATCAGCAGTTCCATGCCCATTTGCGTGGTCACGCCGTCCACATCGCCACCGAACACGAAGGACAGCGGCCACATGCCATCCTCGGTCACCACCGCGTCGCCTTCAAGCATCATGTCCATGTCCACCTGCGAACGAGCGCCGCCGAGTTGTATGCGCATGTGCAACACGGCGCAACGCATGCCATCCACCTTGGTCACGTCACGCAAGGTGACTGTGGCTGCGGAAACCGTGAGATCGGAATTGCCCATCAAACCAGCGAAGCCCGCCAGCGCCTCGCCGTCCAGCACAATCGAATCTCCCACGCTCATCGTGCGGCCATTCAACACGTCCTGCATGGAGTGATCGCTTTTCACATTGATCAAACGCAGCAGCGCCGTTCGCTCGATCGGCGTCAGCGAGTCGCCGCTTGCGCGCAATGCAGTCACCGCGTCTCCGGTGATTTCCACCACGTAAGTCTGCCCGTTGATGGGCGAAACCTTACGTCCCTGACCCGGAGCCGTGGACGACTCCACCGCCTCCTGTATCTCCACCCTGAAGCGGCGTGGTGAAGCGTTGTCGGCGGTTAACGTGTGTATTGTGAAGCGGCGCAATTCACGGTTCACCACCGTCATCGCGAATTCCTCCTGACCCTGCGCGGAGATGTTCATCGTCATGCGCAACGAATCCACCTGCGCCACCTCCAGACCCGCCGGACGCGGCTTTTTCACAAACGTCACCGACTGCGCGCTGACGCCGATACCACACAGAAAAATGAACAGCACCAAGATTGCTCGCATGAACCATCCTCCGACAATCGAGTGGGAATACGGGAATCGTCCGGTAACTTACGGATTTGCCACACGGAATACACGGGGGAGTGACAGGAGAGTAAAGTGTTAAGCGTGAAACGTTAAGCGTTAAGCGTGAAGAACGACGTCGCGGGTTGCTCTCTGCGCATGATGCTTCGACCCGCCCCGGCGGCGCGGCGCGGGCACTGGCAATCCTCAGTAGCGCCTTCGGGTATCGTCACCTCGCCACGGCGAGTCCCAGACCTGAGCGCAGCGCCGAGCACGATTATCCGAAATGGTACTGCGTGATTCCGGCGCGGAGTCGAAGGGTCGCCACGGCGAGTCCCAGAACTGAGTCCGTCCGCCAGCGCTTACGCCGGTTTGGAG